>NZ_CAKRNY010000034.1 GCF_934371575.1 uncultured Blautia sp.
AACTGTAACTTTGATGCAATATATGTGGAAATGTAGAGGGAGGACAGATTATGGGTACAATGACAATTGACGGCAGAAAAGTCGAATTTACAGATGAAAAAAATGTCCTGACCGTAATCCGCAAGGCAGGCATTAATATTCCCACACTTTGTTATCACTCAGAGGTTTCCACATTTGGAGCCTGTCGTCTGTGTACGGTAGAGGATGACAGAGGAAGAACCTTCGCTTCCTGCTCTGAGGAGCCAAGGGATGGAATGGTAATTTATACAAACTCAGGCAAAATCAAAAAATACAGAAAACTGGTTGTAGAGCTTCTTCTTGCAGCTCACTGTCGTGACTGCACAACTTGTATAAAGAGTGGAGAGTGCGTTCTTCAGGAGCTGGCTCACCGCCTTGGCGTACATAACATCCGTTTCCAGAATACGAGAGAGCATTATGAGATCGATGACAGTTCTCCATCACTGATCCGTGATCCAAATAAATGTATTCTTTGCGGCGATTGTGTACGTGCCTGTGAGGAACTTCAGGGAATCGGCGCGTTGAACTTCGCATATCGTGGAACAGAAGCAATCGTAATTCCTGCATTCAATAAAAAGATCGCAGAAACCCAGTGCGTAAACTGTGGACAGTGCCGTGTATTCTGTCCCACAGGTGCGATCTCCATTAAGACACATATGGATGAAGTGTGGGAGGCTCTTGCAGATCCGGAAGTTCGTGTGGTAGCTCAGATCGCACCGGCAGTTCGTGTTGCTGTTGGCGATCATTACAGCCTTACCAAGGGACGCAGCGTGATGGGCAAGATTGTCAATGCGCTTCACAGAATGGGATTTGACGAGATTTACGATACTACATTCAGTGCAGATTTAACCATTATGGAAGAAACTGCTGAGTTCCTGAACAGAGTGGAAAAGGGAGAAAATCTTCCCCTTCTTACATCCTGCTGTCCGGCATGGGTAAAATTTATCACGGATCAGTATAAAGATTATATTCCGAATCTTTCTACATGCAGATCACCGCAGGGTATGATGTCTGCAGTTATTAAAGAATATTTCCGTGATCCAGAGAATGCCAAGGGCAAAAAGACAGTTATGGTATCGATTATGCCATGTACAGCCAAGAAGGCAGAGGCAATCCGTCCAAACAGCTTTACAGAAGGCGTAAAGGATACTGATATTGTTATTACAACTACAGAGCTGATCCGCATGATCGACAACTTTGGAATTGATTTTGCCCAGCTTGAGCCGGAGGCCTGCGATATGCCATTTGGATTTGGTTCCGGTGGTGGCGTTATTTTTGGTGTTACTGGTGGTGTTACAGAGGCAGTTCTTCGCCGCTTAAGTCCGGATCACTCCAAGGAAACCATGCGTGAGATTTCAGAATGTGGTGTCCGTGGAGACGAAGGAATTAAGGAGTTCACTATTCCATATAAGGGAATGGAGATCAATGTATGCGTAGCCAGTGGTCTTGCCAATGCGAGAACTGTTATGGAACGTGTTAAGAATGGTGAAGCGAACTATCATTTGATCGAGGTTATGGCTTGCCGCCGTGGATGTATTATGGGTGGAGGTCAGCCGGTACGTGCCGGTGACAGAACTAAAGCTGCAAGAGCCAAAGGTCTGTACAATGCAGACAGCACCATGCTGATTAAGAAATCCGATGAGAACCCAATGGTTCAGGAGCTTTACAATGGACTTCTTAAAGGAAAAGAGCATAAATTGCTGCATAATGAATTTTATTAATTACTAACATAATAAAAAGCCCGACTGCATAATATTTAGAGGAAGCGTATATGCTTATGCTGGAGCCTTTTTCAAACATGCTCTGAGAAGATGATCTGGCAGATCCTTTTAATCATTATGCAGGAGGGCTTTTTTATATGGAAAATTTTCAGATTTACCGGGATATACAGGCCAGAACCGGGGGCGATATATACATAGGTGTAGTAGGTCCTGTTCGTACCGGGAAGTCAACCTTTATCCGCAGGTTCATGGAACTTGTCGCTTTGCCTGGAATGGATGAAAAGACACAGAAAGAAGTGCGTGATCAGCTTCCGTTAAGCGGTTCCGGGAAAATGATCACAACTGTGGAACCTAAATTTATCCCTAAAGAAGCAGTACCGGTTGCTCTTGGAGAAGATCTGAACGTTAAGGTACGCCTCATTGATTGCGTTGGTTTTCTGGTAAAAGATGCAGCCGGAAATATAGAGGATGGAAAAGAGCGAATGGTAAAAACACCCTGGTTTTCCAAGGCGGTTCCTTTCTGTGAAGCGGCAAAGGAAGGAACTAAAAAGGTTATTTCAGAGCATTCTACGATTGGCCTTGTGATTACAACAGATGGAAGCTTTGGTGAAATTCCAAGAGAAAATTTTATCAAGGCTGAGGAACAGACAGTAGCAGAATTGAAAACTCAGAGCAAACCTTTTCTCATAGTACTAAATTCACAGCTCCCTCACAAAGAAGAAACCCACAGGCTTGTGAATGAACTTCAGGAGAAGTACCAGGTTCCGGTACTTGCTGTAAATTGTGAGCAGCTGAAAAAAGAGGATGTAGCACAAATTCTGGAAAAAATACTTTATGAGTTTCCTGTTACCCAGTTACAGTTCTTTATTCCGAAGTGGGTGGAAATGCTGCCGGCAGCCAGTGAGCTGAAAGGTCAGATACTTTCCCAGATAAAGTCCTGCATGAAAAAGCTTCTTCATATCAGGGATATTACCAGAGATTCTGTAAAACTGGAGGGACCATATGTGCAGAATACACTTCTGGATCACGTAAGCCTGTCCGACGGAACGGTTCAGATACGGATACAGATAGAGGATAAATATTATTACAAAATGCTTAGCGATATGAGTGGGATTCCAATGGAAGGTGAGTATGAACTGATTCATACCATAAAAGATCTTGCAGCCATGAAGAAGAAATATATAAAGGTAAAGGATGCACTTGATGCGGTAAACAGCAGCGGCTATGGTGTAGTTGTACCTGAACTTTCCCAGATTCAGCTGGAGGAGCCTGCAGTGATACGCCAGGGAAATAAATATGGAGTAAAAATTAAATCAAAAAGCCCTTCTGTTCATATGATCAAAGCAAACATTGAAACCGAGATTGCTCCAATTGTGGGAACAGAACAACAGGCAAAAGACTTGATCACTTATATAGGTGAGAGTGATGCGAGAGGAGAGAGTATCTGGGAGACAAATATTTTTGGTAAATCTATTGAACAGCTGGTTCAGGACGGTATTAAAAGCAAGCTTGCCCTGATCAGTGAGGAAAGCCAGGTAAAGCTTCAGGATACCATGCAGAAAATTGTTAATGACAGCAAGGGTGGTCTGGTGTGTATTATTATATAGGATTCCGGCAAAAAGGCAGTACATTATGGTGACTGCCTTTTTGCTGTAAAAAAGAATATAAATGGTTTTGCTATCTGCAATTATGTTCTTTTTTCCATTGTGCCAGATATTCCATCTGCTCCTGGTCGGAAAGAAACTGAGAATAAGCGTCATTTCCTGCCGCCAGGCAGCAGAACAGAACCAACAGCTGTAAAGCAAAAAATAAAACAATCAAAAAAATTGCAATTCCAATCATAAAGCCCTCCTTTATCTGTGTAAAAAAGTCTTTACAGAAAAGTTAAATTTATACATCTTACGCGAGAAAAGTAGAAAAAATTAGTGGACTTTGATATAATCATATAAACTACTTTTACAGAGAAGGAAAAACCACGTGTTATAATAAAAACAGTATGAAGGAGAAAGAAAATATGAAGAAGAAAGGTCGGATCCTCGTATTATTAATGGCGGCAATGCTGGCAGCAGAACCAATACAGATGGTACATGCTGAGACGCCAGAAACTGTAACTGCTGTTCCTGGATCTGCTGCGAATGGGGATTCTAAAGATGGAACAGGTGATAATGTGTCTGAAGTGGTTTCCGGCTGGATAAAGGTACAGAACGGATATCAGTACAGACAGGCTGATGGGACATTTCTCAAGAAGTCAGGATGGGTTACTATTGAAGGAAAGAAATATTATTTACAGAAAGGTGGGATACGCTATCAGGGCTGGCAGACTTACAAGAAGAAAAAACGATATTTCCTGTCAAATGGTCAGATGGCAAAGAGCCGTTGGATAAAAATAAATGGTCAGTATCATTATATCCGTAAGGATGGAACATCAGCACCGGCAGGTAAATGGCTTACTTTAAAAGGTAAGAAATATTACATTAACAAGAATGGCTATCGTGTAACAGGTCTGCAGACAATCAAGAAAAAGAAATATTATTTCAATTCAAAAGGTGTTCTGATCAAGAACAAATCCGGTTATAAGATTAAGGGTAAACTGTATGAAATTGGTTCTGACGGAGTTGCAGTGAAAACATCCGCACTGAAGGCAGAATGTATGAAAAAAGCCAGAAAGTTTGTAGCGAAGCATACGAACTCCAGAATGTCGAAGAGCCAGAAACTTCGGGCATGTTTTAATTATATTCTGTGGTATAACGATTTTAAGCCATGGATCGGTCCTACGGATGCACAGTTTAAGACGAAAACCTGGCCTTATCAGTCTGCAATCTATATGTTTGATAATGGTCTTACCGGAAACTGTTACAACATATCAAGTGCGTTTGCTGCATGTGCCAAAGTTCTGGGCTACGAACCATATGTAATTGCCACAACCGGTGATCACGGCTTTGTAACGATTGACGGTCTGTATTATGATAATATGGGACCACTGTTTGGTGCTTATACACACAGCGGATATGGAATCCGGTCCAAAGTGAAATTTTAAGTTGCAAATTTAATCAGAGATACTATAATTAAGTAGCGAAAACTGTCAGAGAAATTCTGATAGAATATAAATTTTAAGGGAGAGTATCAAGATGAAAAAATGGAAAAAATTACTTATTCCGGCAATGTGCATATTTATGCTGCAGACTCCGGTAATTGTAAGTGCAGAAACGACAGGCAGTAATACTGCTTCTGTTGCAGCTTCTTCATCGGCTGTTAAGAAAAATGGCATTTACACAGAAGGCGGCAAGAAATATCTTTATGTAAATGGCGTAAAGAAGAAAAACTGCTGGGATAAAACAAAGACATATTATTTTGGCAAAAACGGAGCTGCCTATAAAGCGCCGAAAGCCATGGGCTGTAAGAAAAATGTAAAAGTTTTCAAAATCGGCAAGAAAAAATATGGATTTGACAGAAACGGCTGTAAGGTTAAGACTGGTGTTTATGCCAATGAGAAGGGAACTCCTTATTACTTCAAAAAAGGCGTTCTTGTAGAGAAGAAGAGCGCACAGCTGAAGAAAGCATGTAAATATAAGGCAAATGGTAAGACTATTCGCAAGCTTATGGGCAAAAAGCCATCTAAAACAACAACTTCTTCCAGCTGTATGACTGGTGTAAAAAAAGACCTCACTTTAACTTATGCAAATGTTTATGTTCAGCTTGGAAAGAAGTACAATGGCGGCGAAATTGTTTACGGAATGCAGCCACGCTAAGTATTCGGTTATAAGCAAGCTGGAAAGCGGATCTTGAGTATCCGTCCGTGATTGATGATAAACGATATTGCTGCCATTTGGCAGCTATGATATTATAAATGACAGGAGAAGATAGTATGAGAAAGTTTACCAAATCAATGGCAGTTATTCTGTCTCTTAGCATGACACTTACAATGGGAGCACCTGTATTTGCAGCTGAAGAAAAGGCTGGAACACCGGTAAAGACTGAGCAGACAGCTACACCTACACCTGCACCTCAGAATAAGATTCCTAAGAATGGCTTTTATAAAAAGAACGGAAAAACCTACTATAACAAAAAAGGTAAGCTGGTAAAGAATAAATATGGCTATAAGATCGGTAAGAAATACTACCGCATCAGCAAAAAAGGTGTTGTAACCAAACTTTCTACAGCAGAAGGTCTTGCTGGAGCCCGTCTTGACAAATGTGGCGGAGATCTGAAGAAAGCATTTAAATGGAGCTCAACTAAGATCAGATATTTTGGCAATGTAGGAAAACCGAAAAAAGGTCAGAATGAAGTTGAATACTATGCAACCTACGGCTTTAAAAATGGCAGAGGTGACTGTTATGTTATGGCAGCAACCTTCTGTATGATGGCGAAAGCAAAAGGCTGCAAGGTAAGATTTGTAAAGGGTACTGTGCCGCAGCGAAACGGTAAGCATGGTGTACATGCATGGTGTGAGATTAAATCCGGCAAAACCTGGTTTGTATATGACCCAAACTTTGCTTATTCCAATAGAAATAATTCAAAGGCGCACAGCGGATATAAATTCAAATATGGTGCAAAGCGCACCTACCAATATGATGCGAAGAGACAGAAAATAACTCTTTAATCCGTTTTAGATTGTATAGACTAAAAAGTATGACGCAGGGAGAAAATCATGAAGAAAAAATTATTGATTGCTTTATTAGCAGGAACAATGACAGTTGCAGCACCTGTAAGCTGCTTTGCATCAGAAGCAACAGAAGCAGCAGAAGTGACTCAGGATACTGCAGAAGCAGAGGCTGAAAAGGAAGAGAAAACAGCTGACCAAAAGAAAGAAGAGCTGAAAACAGTTGGTGAGAAAAAGGATGGCTGTATCACTTTTAAAATGAAAAATGTTACTTCAAAAAAAATCACCGGGCTTGCAATCAAAATATCAGAAGAAACAGAGTTTCCTGAGAATATGATGGACGCGGAGGATTCCTTTGAATTAAAAGAAAAGAAAAAAGTTTTCTTCTCCAGGAAAGAAGAGAACACAGAGGAAACAACGGACACAGCTTCTGAGGATAAGGCACCTACCTATGATCTTCATATTACATTCGAGGATCAGACAACAGCTGATATTCACGGTGTAGCTCTTGAAGATCTTGGCACACTTACAATTCGTGAAAAAGACGGAATTGTTTACGGTACCTATAAGGCAAAGAGCACAAAAGAGAAAAAGAGTACATACGACACAGAAAAAGCTATTGCAGATCAGGCAGCAGCTGATGCGGTAGCAGCTGAAGCGGCAGCTTCTCAGCCGACCGAAAGCTATGACAGCAGCGATGATTATTCCTATGATTATAGTAATGATTATGATTACAGTAATGATTATGATGATGGCGGCTATGATTATGATGATGGCGGCTATGACTACGATGATGGTGACGATGGTGGAGATGGTTGCCTGGATAATGGTCTCTTAAATTAAATATTGTTATAAGATCAATAAAGGATTTTCAGGACAGGGCTTTTGCACTGTACAAGGCAGTGCAGGCCCTTGTCCTGTCTTAGGAGAAAAAATGTCACTAATATCAAATTTGTTTATACTTTTTGTAGCAGCGGGGGTGTTCGTCTATTATATAGTGCCCCGTAAATTTCAATGGATTGTTCTTCTTATTTTCAGCTATATCTATTATTTGGCAGGCGGTCCACGTTATGTTATCTTTATTCTTTTTTCCACCTTTGTAACCTGGCTGACAGCTTTGCTGATTGAAAAGACAGAAACAAATGGCAGTCATATAGGTGCAAAAAGATTTCTGATTCTGGGTTTGATTCTCAATTTTGGAATGCTTGGAATCGTAAAATACACCAACTTTACAATCGAGAATATTAATGCCTTGTTTCACTTGCATTTAAGAGGAATTGAACTTCTGTTTCCTCTTGGAATTTCATTCTATACGTTTCAGTCTTCAGGCTATCTTTTGGATGTTTACTGGAAAAGATGTAAAGCAGAAAAGCAGCCATTTAAATACGCCTTATTTGTATCGTATTTTCCGCAGATCCTTCAGGGACCTATCGGCAGATATAACCGTCTGGCTGATCAGTTGTATGCTGAGCATAAGTTTAAATTGGAAAATATAACAAGAGGTTTTGAACGTATTCTCTGGGGATTCTTTAAGAAGATGATTCTTGCAGACTGGGCGGTCGTTTTCTCAGATGCTATTTTTAATGACCCAGAGAAATATAATGGAGTTGCTCTGCTTGGTGTATTATTTTATCTGATTCAGATTTATGCAGATTTTTCCGGCGGAATGGATGTTGTGATCGGTATTTCTTCCATGTTTGGAATTGAATTAGATGAGAACTTTAAAAGACCTTATTTTGCAGTATCGACTGCAGATTTCTGGCATCGCTGGCACATCACCCTTGGAACCTGGATGAAGGATTATGTTTTCTATCCGGTTACATTATCTCGTTGGATGAGCAAATTCGGTAAGAAATGCAAAAAAGTATTTGGTAAGAAAATCGGGCGTGCGATTCCCATTGGTGTAGCAAATCTGATCGTATTTTTCATTGTGGGTATCTGGCACGGAGCTGCATGGAAATACATTGTATATGGTATGTACAATGGTATTATTATTGCGTTTAGTGGAATTATGGCTGATAATTATCGCAGTTGGAAGAAAAAATTGAACATTTCCGGCAAAGAAACCTGGTATTACGTATTTACAGTAGTCAGAACGTTTATACTGGTTCTTATTGGTAATTATTTTGATCGGGCAGACAGTGTGGGACAGGCTTTTCTTATGATGAAGCAATCCCTGACAAGTTTTGATCCATCTCAGCTTCTTATGATTCCGGCTGGTAAACAGGGGACTGCATTTACTCCTTATGCTCTTTTAATCATTGTTGTTTTATGTGTGATTCAGTTTATTGTCAGTGTACTTCAGGAAAGAGGAGTTAAAATTCGCGAGTCTCTTGCAAAGCTTCCTTTACCTGTTACAGTTGCCATTTATTTTTGCATGCTGGTATCCATTGGCTTGTTTGGTTCCACTGCAGTAGCGAGAGGTTTTATCTATGCACAATTTTAAGAAAATCGTAAAGACAGTACTGGTACTTGCTGTGTGTATAACGCTTCTTGTAGGATTGGATATGGCACTTTATCCATGTACCTTCATGAGGAATGACATTCATGCAGTGGTAAATAATCAATATGATGATATTATTCTGGGAACTTCTCACGGAATGACGGATATTGATCCGGCAGTAATGGAAGAAATTACAGGAAGAACTGGCCACAATATGTGCGTTGGCGGAGAATATGTAATTGACGCATATCATATTGCGAAGCTGATTGCAGAGAAACAGAAGCCTACCAGAATTATTTATGAAGTGGATCCGGAATATCTGGTTTCCCAAAAAGAAGAAGGAAACAATTATCTTCTGTTTTATCATGAGTTTCCTTTTTCAAAAGCAAAATTGGAATATTTCTGGAATTCTATTGCGGATTGCAATTTCAGAACTGTTCTGTTTCCGTGGTATGAATATTCACTTAGTTATGAGCTTGGAAGAGTAAAGGAAACTTTTTCTCAGAAATGGAATAAAGATTATGATATTTCCCATTTGAAGAGTGATACCCAGGAATACCATGAAAGTGGTCTGATTGAGCGTTATCCGGTTGATACAACCAAGCTGAAAATGCAGTCTATGAAGGATTTTACAGAAGATCAGGTAAACCCGCAGAATATGGAATATCTTGGAAAGCTGATTGATTTTTGCAAGGAAAATAATATTGAATTTGTAGCTGTAACAACTCCGATTCCAATTGACACGCTGAAAGTATACAGTGATAATTTTAATGCGGCTTCAAAATATTTGGGAGAGTATTTTGATCAAAAAGGAATTACTTACCTGAATTTTAATACACAATATTTTAAGGCATTTTCTCACGACTTAATCAATTATACGGACTATAATGGTCATATGAATGGAAATGCTGCAAAAGAGTATTCCAAAGTGCTGGCAAATATTTTAAACCAAATTTAATATATGGAGGTGTCATATGCCAAGAATTATGACAGATTTTCTGGATGATGCTGTAAAAACACATCCAAATAAAGCTGCTTTTACGGAAGAAGAAAGATCTCTTACATATAAAGAGCTTCAGGAAGAGGCTTACAGAATTGCAATGCCGATTATCAGGTCGGGATTTCGTAAGAAACCAGTAGCCCTTTATTTTGATAAATCTATTTACTGTATTTCATCAATGATGGCAGTTGCTTATAGTGGCAATTTTTATTCTGTAATTGATACGGAAATGCCAGTTGAGCGAATTAACAAAATATTTGAAGTACTTGAGCCAGAACTGGTACTTACAGACAGAAAGCATTTTGAAAAGGCAAAAGAGTTTTTTGATGAAGACAGGATTATTGTCACAGAGGAATTGAATGATTCTGAAATATCTGAAGAAGCAATCGAAGAGAGTAAAGCAAAGATCCTGGAGACTGATGTGCTTTATGTCCTTTTTACTTCTGGATCCACAGGAATCCCCAAAGGAGTAGTCACTCCTCATAAAGCAATCACCAGTTACATAGTTGCATTGGTTTCAGACTATAAAATGGACGATACTTATGTACTTGGTGTTCAGGTTCCGTTTTACTATGTTATGACGGCTCTTGATATTTATGGAACAATTGCAGCTAAAGCACATGCTTACCTGATTCCAAAAAGCAAATTTCTTTTCCCTGCTTATCTGGTTCAATATTTGTATGAAAATAAGATCAATTTACTTAGCTGGGTTCCATCTGCACTTTGCATGATAGCAAATACAAATGCGTTTTCTGTAGCAGATCTGTCAGCGATCAAGCTTATTGTTTTCGGTGGTGAAGTTATGCCAATAAAACAGTTGAAAGCATGGCAGAAAGCTGTTCCGGACGCTGTGTATATTAATGCATATGGTTCTACTGAGATTACAGATGGATGTACTTACTATATTGTAGACAGGGAATTTAAAGATGAAGATATCCTTCCAATCGGCATTCCGTACAGCAATTGTGATGTTCTTGTAATTGATGAGGATGGCAATCCTATAACAGATGGTGTTGGTGAATTGGTTGTCAGAGGAAATTCAGTAGGATATGGATATTATAAAGATCCTGAAAAGACTGCGGAAGTATTTATTCAGAATCCACTGAATTCCTGTTATCCGGAAACCGTATATAAAATGGGTGATCTGGTGCGTTTCAATGAGTATGGTGAATTGGAATACTATGGACGCAAAGATTTCCAGATTAAATATATGGGAAGAAGAATTGAGCTTGGCGAAATTGAGGCAAATGTAAGCAGCATTGATGGCGTAGATGAAAATTGTTGTGTATTTGATTCGGCTAAAAAGAGAATCGTGCTATTCTATTCTGGAGCAATTGACGATAAAGCATTGCTGAAAACATTAAGATCAAAATTACCGGATTATATGCAGCCAAGAAAAATCAATCATCTGCCTGAAATGCCTCATAATCAGAATGGAAAGATTAACAGAAAACTTCTGGCAGCACAGATCAGCTGAACAATACATGTTATAAGAAAGTGAAGCTTTCTTCGTGTTGAAATGCTTTTGAAACTGTGGTATGCTCATGATTGGAAATAAATGTATCCTGCTTCAGCAGGTGTTTATGCAAAAAAAGATAATTGGAAAGCGAGGAAACAAAAATGGACAAATTAATAGAAATTCTTGAGGACATTAAGCCGGGGGTAGATTATGAAACCTGTGATACTCTGATTGACGATGGTTTACTTGATTCTTTTGCGATTTTGTCAATTGTCAGCGAACTTCAGGATGAGTTTGATATTGCTATTACTCCGGCGGATATTATTCCGGAGAACTTTAATTCTGCCGCAGCACTTTGGGAAATGGTTTGCCGTCTGAAAGGCTGATTCTGTTGTACATAGGGGAGAAAGAGCAGTATGCGAAAATTAAAAACGCTTTTTGCAGTTGCAGCAGTGGCTGTAATGGCAGTATGCACAGTTCCGGCGCAGGGAGCTGAATTTGATACAAATACAGTTGTTCAGCCAACACCGGCAGTAAAGAAAAGCGGTCTTGTAAAAGAAGGCACAAAGTACGTTTATTACGATAAAAAAGGTAATAAGCTGAAAAATAAGTGGAAAACTATTAAGAAGAGTCGCTATTATTTTAAAGCAGACGGAACAGCTGCAGTTGGCGGAGTGAAAATTGGAAAATATATTTATGTATTTGATCTTCAGGGAAAACTGATACGCCCGTCTAAGTCTAAAATTGTAACTGTAGGGAAGAGTTCTTATTATGTTAATAAGAATGGACATGCTACAAAAGGTTATTTTAAAATTGGAAAAAAACTTTATAGAGGAGATTCCAAAGGCCGACTCACAAAGAATAAGACTGTTTCCAATATCACATTTACAAGCAAGGGATATGCAAAAAGCAATTTAAATTCCAAGCTTAAAATGAAGCTTATGTCTACAATTTCCAGAATTACGACACCGGGAATGAGTAAATCCCGAAAGCTGTATGCTTGTTGGCAATATCTTACCAGCAGTGGAAATTTCTATTATTCAACATACTGGCCGAATCTGAATAAAAAAGGATGGCAGCGTGAGGTTGCATATCGTATGCTTACTACAGGTGGTGGAGACTGTTACGGGTTTGCCTGTACATTTGCAGCAATGGCAAGTGAATTGGGTTATAATCCATATGTGGTTCTTGGCCGTGTTTCCGGAACAAGGGACGGTGCTGCTGATGGTCTTACCAGACATGGCTGGGTAATGATTAATGGAGCATATTATGATCCGGAAGCTCAGTTTGCAGGCTGGTATCGCGGTGTGTACGGAAGTGGAAGTTATGATATCAGACATACAGTCAGTCGCCGAGTAAGGTACGCTTCATAAAGAATTGGAGCGGATTTATTTTGAGTATTTCAAACATGACGTGGTGCCTTATTAGAGCATTAATCCATAGACCATCCGCTGAGGTGACTCAGATGGATGGTCATCCGTATTAAAGAATGATGGTATAAAATTTTTACGGGTTTAAGGAAAGCGAGGATGTTAGTGAGTAATAGAGAATCAGAATTTAGCAAAGTACTCAACACGGGTGATGTTTTGGTTGTAGCGTTTGGCGCCATGATCGGATGGGGATGGGTTGTGTCCTCTGGTCAGTGGATTACCAATGGTGGTGTTCTTGGAACGGTAATTGGATTTATAATTGGCGGTATTATGATCTACTTTGTAGGTTTGTGTTATGCTGAATTGACTACCGCGATGCCGAAATGTGGCGGTGAACATGTATTTAGCTATAAGGCATTTGGTTCCATTGGGGCTTATATATGTACATGGTCCATTATTTTAAGCTACATTGGTGTTGTATGCTATGAGGCGGTATCATTTCCAACAATCCTTCAATATGTTTTCCCTGAAATAGCCAGAGGATATTTATATTCGGTTGGCGGATTTGATATATATTTGACATGGCTGCTTATTGCAATTGGAATGGCTCTGTTAATTCTATTCCTCAATATTATAGGAATGAAGAAGGCAGCAAGATTTCAGAAAATATTAACCTGTGTAATTGCAGCAGTAGGGATCGCACTGGTTGCAGGATCTGCATATTCAGGAAACGCAAGTAATCTTCAGAATCAGTTGTTGATTGGTGACACCAGTGGTAAGATTATTCAAAATATTGCAAAGGTCGCCATAATGACGCCTTTTTTCCTTTTTGGATTTGATGTTATACCACAGGCAGCGGAGGAAATTAATGTCCCTTTGAAAAAATTGGGGAAGATGATGATTCTTTCTATCATTATGGCAGTTTCTTTTTATGTTCTGGTTGTTCTGGCTGTTGGATATGTTATGGATGCAGAACAGATCAAGATATCGATGTCTTCCGCCACCGGTCTTGTAACTGCCGATGCAATGGGCATTGCATTTAATAATGCTAATATGGCCAAAGTCCTGATAATTGGTGGTCTTTGCGGTATTGTTACCAGTTGGAATTCATTTCTGATTGGCGGGAGCAGAGCTTTGTATTCTATGTCTGTTTCCTATATGCTTCCCAGAAAATTTGCTGTACTACATAAGAAATACAATACACCTGTGAATTCATTGCTGTTAATTGGCGCATTATCAGTTATTTCCCCGTTTTTTGGCCGGTCAATGCTGGTATGGATTGTTGATGCAGGGAATTTTGCCTGTTGCTTTGCTTATTGTATTGTATCTCTGTCCTTTATAGTTTTAAGAAAAAAAGAAGCTGATATGGAGAGACCATATAAGGTAAAACACTACAAATTAGTAGGAATAGTTGCAGTTATTATGTCAGGAACCATGTCTGCCATGTATATTATTCCGGAGACAAATTGTACATTGGTCTGGCAGGAATGGGTTATTGTCGGCGGATGGATTCTGTTAGGTGTAATAATGGCGTATATCAGTAAAAGGAAATATGGCGATAAATTTGCGAATCTTATAGAGTGAGAAAAAAATCCCCCTGCCAAGAAAGCGTGGTTCCATGGCAGGGGGATTTTATTTCCTATTACAGGAATACATATTTCAGAACGAAGATAACAGCCAGTGCGTACATAAGCGCGCTGATCTTTTTATCCTTTGCCTTACCGGTACAAACGTTGATTACAACGTAAGAGATAACGCCAAGAGCGATACCCTCGGAAATGCTGTACAGGAACGGCATTGCGATAATTGCAATAAATGCCGGGATAGCTTCTGTGAGATCGTCAAAATCAATCTTTGTAACAGAAGTAAGCATAAGGAATCCAACCACGATCAAAGCCGGAGCTGTTGCAAAGGATGGAATAGCCAGGAAAATCGGGGAAAGGAACAGGGAAAGTGCGAACAAAATAGCGGAAACCAGGGAAGTAAGACCGGTACGTCCACCTTCTGCAACACCGGAAGCACTCTCAACAAATGTGGTAACAGTAGAAGTACCGCACATAGCGCCGACTGTTGTACCAACAGCGTCGGAGAGAAGTGCACCTTTGATTTTCGGCAGCTTGCCGTCCTTATCCAGCATGTCAGCCTTAGAAGCAACACCGATCAAAGTTCCAAGGGTATCAAACATATCTACAAACAGGAATGCAAACATGATGACAATAAAATCAAGTGAGAAGACACCTGCGAAATCCATCTTCATAAAAGTAGGAGCCATGCTCGGTACAGAAATTCCGTTTGAAAAATCCGGGAGAAGACTGTGGAAACCTGCATCCGGATTTGGAACATAAAGCCCAACAAACTGGCAGAGAATTCCAAGTGCCCATGTGATCAGAATACCCCAAAGAATACCGCCTTTCACATTTTTTACAAGAAGAATACCGGTAATCAGAACTCCTAAAAGTGCCAGAAGAACTGTGATTCCCACTGAATTAAAGCTGCCATCAGACATGGAACTCTTAAAAGAGAACATGCTTACAAGTGTAGAATCATTGTTTACTACAATTTTTGCATTCTGCAGACCAATAAATGCAATAAAAAGTCCGATTCCAACAGAAACGGCATGTTTCAGTGTCATAGGAATGGAGTTAAAAATTGCTTCACGTACATTGGTAAGAGAAAGCAGGATGAAGATAATACCTTCTGCAAATACAGCAACCAGGGCCTGTTCCCAGGAATAACCCATACCAAGGACTACTGTGTATGCAAAATATGCATTCAGTCCCATTCCAGGTGCAAGGACAAATGGATAATTGGATAACAGTGCCATCAGACAGGTTGCGATGAAGGATGAAAGGGCAGTGGCGGTAAAGACTGCACCGCGGTCCATTCCGGCAGCGGAAAGGATGTTCGGGTTAACTGCCAGGATGTAAGCCATGGTCATGAATGTGGTAATACCAGCCATGATTTCTGTCTTCACATCAGTGTGGTTTTCCTTCAGATGAAAAAGTTTTTCTAGGTTCATAAAAGTACCCCCTTCTTTTTACGGCACTTTGAGTGCCGTTTTTATATTTTACAGAAATGCCCCCTTGCTGTCCACGCTATGCCTGCAACAGGGATTTCTGCAAATATTCTCTACATTTTTGTATGTTTATTGATGTATTTTGCTTTATATTTGGAATATACAATGGTCTGATCTTTATACAGTCCATAATATCCGGATGCAGCATAACTGATGGATACTGCAATCAGATAGAAGGATACGCCTTTAAAACCGAACATTTCAAATGCAATCAGGATTGAGGTGATCGGACAGTTTGTCACACCACAGAAAACGGCAGCCATTCCGCATGCAGCGCAAAGCGATGGAGACAGTCCGATAAGCTGTCCAGCCATACAGCCAAAAGTGGCACCTACGCAGAAGGAAGGAACGATTTCCCCGCCACGGAAGCCGGCTTTCATAGTAAGCGCAGTAAGGAGCATTTTCCATAAAAAGGCCAGGTAATCGGTTTCGCCTGTTTCAACTGCCTTTTCAATCAATTCGGCACCGGCGCCCATATACTCATTGGTCCTGAGAAGTAAGGTGATTAAAATCACCAGAGCAGCACCTGCAGCAACCCGTATATATTTGTTTGGAAAAAAACGGCCATACAGCTTGGATACTGCATTTAAAACAATACAGAACAAGATACTGACCACAGCACAACCAAGGGCGACTGCAACCATTTTCAGTCCTGTTTCCATAGAAAGTGCCGGAATATTTGTCACGTGAAAGGATTCCGGAGTAACTCCCATACCGGCTGCAAACTGTGAAGCGATAAGAGAGGCAATCATACAGGGCATAAGTGCTGTATAATACATAACTCCTACGCTGACAACTTCCATGGAAAAGACTGCAGCAGCCATCGGTGTACCAAACAATGCAGAGAATGCGGCACTCATACCGCACATTACGATCACGTGGCGGTCTTCCTCGTCAAGATGGATCCATCGGCCAAGAAGATTGGCAATACTGCCTCCCAGCTGGATCGCTGCGCCCTCACGTCCCGCAGAACCGCCTGTGAGATGAGTGAGAGCCGTGGAGACGAAGATTAAGGGACCGGATCTCCATGGCACATCATCCTGTGAGCGAACAGTGGAGAGTACCTGGTTGGTTCCACCATCGTCCTTTCCGAATTTATCATACAAAAATACGATGCAGAGTCCGGAAAGCGGGAGCAGATAAAACATCCACTGATTAAGCTTCCGGTAATTGGTTACAGCTTTCAGAACAAAGGAAAACAATGTACTGAAAGCTCCTGCAATACATCCCACTACAACAGCGAGAAGCAACCATTTAAGCAGATTTCCCACATCACGTCTGATGGCTCCGGAATAGTAATGCAGTTTGTTTTCCAGAGTCTGTCTGCTGTTTTTTTCCATATTCTCTTTCTTCCCCTTGTAAAAATATATTTCAGTCTCAAATAAAGTGTATTTTCATTATACTATATGTGCCTGAAAAAAACTACAAAAATTTTGAGAATTTCAAAAATTATGTATAATTTCAAAGCAGATTTGAAAATTAAAACATAATTTATTATAAGCTTCTTTTTATTGGAGGAAATAATGGAAAAATATTCCTATACCGGAAAGGGAATTGGCGTGTGTTTTCTGGATACCGGTATTTACGATCATATAGATTTTGCAGGCAGGATATGGGCATTCTATGATTTTCTTGCTTTTAAACGACGTCCTTATGATGATAACGGACATGGTACTCATGTGGCCGGAGTGGCGGCCGGAGATGGTACAGCATCCGGAGGAAAATTTCAGGGAGCAGCACCTGAGTGTGGAATCATATCCCTGAAAATTCTTGACCGTTATGGAAATGGAAGCCAGGAAGATGTATTAAGGGCACTGCGATGGATCCGGGAGTATAGACAAAAATACAGGATCCGGGTGGTAAATATTTCAGTTGGAACCACCTGTAATACCAGAAAAGATCATATGCGTCTTCTTGGCAGTGTGGAACAGCTTTGGGATGAAGGAATGGTGATCGTTACAGCAGCCGGAAACAAGGGACCGCGGCCCGGCAGCGTTACAGCTCCCGGAAGCAGTAAAAAGGTAATTACAGTTGGCTCCAGTGATCTTCTGGAAGGAAAAAGTGCAATTTCAGGAAGAGGGCCGACAGAAGAGTGCGTCTGCAAGCCGGATATTGTTGCACCTGGAAGCAAAATCATGTCCTGTTTGCCAGGAAAGCCTTATTCCTATGGTATTAAAAGCGGCACATCCATGTCTACGCCGCTTGTAAGCGGAGCTATTGCCTGTGCGCTGGAAAAAAATCCGGAGCTGACAAATACAGAGATCAAAACCATGCTGATGAACAGCGCAGATGATATGGGGCTTCCAAGAAATCTGCAAGGCTGGGGAAAATTCAACAAAACAAGGTTTCTTGCTATCTGAAAGGGGCAAACAACCGGAGAATGATAAAAGATTATCACTTTACAGTAGAAAAGCACTTGACGTTATCTCTTTAATTGAGTAAAATGGACAGCAAGAGTTTCAAACAATGAGGAGGAAATAATTATGGAAAACAGACGTGTTTCTATGAACCGCCACACAAACCTGCTTCAGTTAGAGGAGCATATGTATCCACTTGTGGATGTCGCTACTCCCAATGTATTCCGAAATCTTTTTCCATATTCTGAAGTACCGAAGATTGCATTCAACGACCGAGTCGTTCCACATCATATGCCAGATGACATCTGGATCACAGACACCACATTCCGTGATGGCCAGCAGTCAAGAGCGCCGTATAGCACAGAGCAGATCGTAAGGATTTACGATTATCTTCATAAACTGGGCGGCCCGGAAGGAAGAATCCGCGCTTCTGAATTTTTCCTTTACAGTAAGAAGGATCGTGATGCAGTTGAGAAATGCATGGAAAGAGGCTACGAATTTCCGGAAGTTACCAGCTGGATCCGGGCAAATAAAAAGGATTTCCAGCTTGTACGTGATATGGGAATGAGGGAAACCGGTATTCTGGTAAGCTGCTCCGATTATCATATTTTCTATAAGATGAAAATGACACGTAAACAGGCTATGGAGCACTATTTAAGTATTGTAAAAGAATGTCTGGAAATTGGTGTTTCCGTTCGCTGCCATCTGGAGGATATTACAAGAGCTGATATCTACGGCTATGTAATTCCGTTCTGCCTGGAGCTGATGAAGCTGCGCCAGCAGTATGGCATTCCGATCAAGGTTCGCTGCTGTGATACTATGGGCTATGGAGTGAACTATCCGGGTGCTGTAATTCCCCGTTCTGTTCCTGGCATTATCTATGGTATTATGGTTCATGCAGGTGTTCCGTCTGAACTGATTGAGTGGCATGGACACAATGATTTTTACAAGGCAGTGAGCAATTCTACTACAGCATGGCTTTATGGTGCCTGTGGTGTCAATACATCCCTGTTTGGTATCGGAGAGCGTACCGGTAATACACCTCTTGAAGCTATGGTATTTGAGTATGCACAGCTTCGCGGTAATCTTGGCGGAATGGATACCACTGTTATTACAGAGCTTGCTGAGTACTATGAGAAAGAGATCGGATATCATATTCCGGAGAGAACTCCATTTGTGGGAAAAAATTTCAACGTTACAAGAGCAGGTATCCATGCGGACGGACTTCTGAAAAATGAAGAGATTTATAATGTGTTCGACACAGAGAAATTCCTGAACCGTCCGGTTGAAGTTGCGGTTTCCAATACTTCCGGAGCTGCCGGAATCGCACACTGGATTGACAGCCACTATCGTCTTCAGGGAGATCAGAAGGTTGATAAGAACAGTGAACTTGTAAAGATGATCAAATCCTGGGTTGACCAGCAGTATGAAGATGGACGTGTTACTGTTCTTTGTGATGTAGAGCTTGAGAGTGTTGTATCTGAGACTTGCCAGAGACTTGGAATTACGTTAAAATGAAAATGCCAGAAAATCAACTTTATACTAGGAGGAAATAATGGGTAAAATTCAAATGCAGACCCCTCTTGTAGAGATGGACGGGGATGAGATGACCAGAATTCTGTGGCAGATGATCAAGGATGAGCTTCTTCTTCCATTTGTAGATCTGAAAACAGAATATTATGATCTTGGACTGGAATACAGAAATGAGACAGATGATCAGGTAACTGTAGATGCTGCTGAGGCAACCAAGAAATATGGAGTTGCAGTAAAATGTGCTACAATTACTCCGAATAAAGCCAGAATGTCTGAGTACAATCTGAAAAAAATGTACAAGAGTCCTAACGGAACCATTCGTGCTATTCTGGATGGAACTGTTTTTCGTGCCCCGATTGTAGTAAATGGAATTGAGCCATGTGTTAAGAACTGGAAGAAACCGATCACCATTGCCCGTCATGCATATGGCGATGTTTATAAGAATACAGAGATGTATATTGATAAACCGGGCGATGCGATGCTGGTATTTAAAGGCGAGGACGGAGAAGAGAGAACCGAGCTGATTCATCATTTTGAGACTCCTGGTGTGATCCAGGGTGTCCATAACCTTGACAAATCCATTGCAAGCTTTGCAAGATGCTGCTTTAACTATGCCCTTGATACCAGACAGGATCTGTGGTTTGGCGGTAAAGATACCATTTCCAAAACATACGATGGTAAATTCAAAGAGATTTTCCATGATATTTTTGATGCTGAGTTTAAAGAAAAATTTGAAGCGGCAGGAATTACGTTCTTCTACAGCCTGATCGATGATGTGGTAGCCCGTGTTATGAAAGCAGAGGGCGGCTTTATCTGGGGATGTAAGAATTATGACGGAGATGTTATGAGTGATATGATTTCTTCTGCATTTGGTTCTCTTGCCATGATGACATCTGTACTGGTTTCTCCGGATGGATATTACGAATATGAAGCTGCACACGGAACGGTACAGAGACATTATTATCGTCATCTGAAAGGAGAGGAGACCTCCACAAACTCTGTTGCAACTATTTTTGCATGGACAGGTGCCCTTAGAAAACGTGGAGAGCTGGATGGAAATCAGGAGCTTGCAGATTTTGCAGACAAACTGGAAAAAGCAACACTTTCCACTATCGAAGGTGGTCAGATGACAAAAGATCTGGCACTGATTACAACTTTAAAGGATGTAAAGGTTCTGAACAGCCGCGATTTTATTCTGGCTATCAGGGAAAAACTGGAAAATATGTAATAAAAAGGAGGAGTCTGGCGTTATGCCAGCTCCTCCCATTTTTCATAAAGTCCTTCCAGTTCTTCTGCAATAGCAGCTTTTTCTTTGCTGAGTCTGGTACATTCTGCAACATTGGTGCAAATGTCTGGCAGAACCATTGTTTCATCAATTTCTTTGTCTTTTGTTTCCAGCTCTTCAATCCGGGCTTCTACTTTTTTCAGTTCATTTTCCCGTTTCCTTTTCAGAGCCTGCTCCTCTTTTTGCTGCTGCCAGGTGAGCTTGGTTTCGGATACAGTTTCTTTTGTTTCCTGTGGGGAAGTTTCCTGGACAGGAGCGTAGATCTGAGTCATTTCATCTTTCTTTTCCAGATAATAATCGTAATCTCCGATATAGTTGACAATTGCCTGATTGGTCAGATCCATAATGCGGGTAGCGGTCTGATTGATAAAATAACGATCATGGGAAACATATAAAACAGTTCCTGTATAGCTGTTCAGTGCCTCCTCCAGAATCTCTTTGGAAGCAATGTCCAAATGGTTGGTAGGCTCATCCAGAATCAGGAAGTTTGCTTCTGAGAGCATCAGCTTAGCCAGAGAAACACGGCCACGCTCACCACCGGATAATGCGGAAATCAGCTTAAATACATCGTCTCCCGTGAAAAGGAAAGCAGCCAGCATATTACGGATCTCAGTTTCGGTCAGGGTAGGATAAGTGTCGGAAATTTCCTGAAAAATGGTTTTCTCCATATGAAGTACATGGTGTTCCTGGTCATAGTATCCAATCTGAACCTTAGAACCAAGAGTGAAACGTCCTGCATCAGCATCTACAATTCCGTTCAGGATCTTCAGAATAGTAGTCTTACCGGTTCCGTTATTCCCAATCAATGCTACACGCTCTCCACGCTTGATCTCAAAATTAATGTCTGTAAATAAAGTCTGCCCCGGGAAAGCTTTGGAAAGTCCTTCCACAGTGAGCACGTCATTTCCACTGATAAAACGTGGTTCAAGAGAGATACGCATCTGATTATCTATTTCCAAAGGTTTTTCAATACGCTGGATCTTGTCCAGCATTTTCACACGGCTTTCTGCACGCTTAATAGATTTTTCCCTGTTAAAAGACCGCAGCTTGGTAATAACGGCTTCCTGATGCTTGATTTCTCTTTGCTGATTCAGATATGCCTTGTACTGGGCATCGCGAAGCTGAGCCTTCTTAAGTGCGTATGCAGAGTAGTTTCCTTCGTACATTCTCATTTGGGCAGCTTCAATTTCCACAATTTTGGTGACTACTTTATCCAGAAAATAACGGTCATGGGAAACAATAAACACGGCACCTGGATAATTGAGAAGATAAGTTTCAAGCCAGGCTATGCTTTCCATATCAAGATGGTTGGTAGGCTCATCCAGAAGCAGAATGTCCGGCTTGGAAATCAGCAGCTTACCAAGGGCAACCCTTGTTTTCTGCCCACCGGAAAGATTTTCAATCTGCTTGTTGTAGTCTTCTTCTTCAAAACCCAGACCTTTTAATACGCCTATGATCTCACTTTTATAAGCGTAGCCGTTTTCCAGTTCGAACTGGTGGGTGAGACGGGTGTAGCTGTTCATAAGGCTTTCCAGCTTTTCACCGGCCACATATTTCATTTCCTGTTCCAGAGAACGGATTTTGTCCTCCATGTCCAGAATGTACTGCTTTGTGGTCATTAACTCCTCATAAATGGTGTGATGTCCATGGATATCCTGATACTGGGCGAGATAACCGATTTTTTTATCCTTGGCAATGATCACCTGACCGGAATCAGCGGAAATCTCTTCCATGATAATACGCAGAAGAGTGGTTTTTCCGGCTCCGTTATTACCAATGAGGGCAGCTTTTTCGCGTTCTTCTATATGAAAGGAAGCATCCTGCAGGATCACTTTTTCGCCAAAGGATTTGCAGATGCTCTGACATGATAAAATCATAATTTCCTCCTTAATAATGGAATACATGGAGAATATTATAGCTTAAAAACCATTTTTTTGAAAGAATAATTGTCAAATTACAAAAAAATTTGCAAAAATTTGTAATTCTGCACAACTTTAATTGACAAGAAAATAACATTTAGGTATAATTGACATAGTGTTACGCGGAAAGTATAGGCAGCGGAAGCAAGGAGGGGAACATTTTGGAGGCAAAAGAAATCTCAAAGGCAGTGATCAAGAGATTACCAAGGTATTATCGCTACCTGGGAGAGTTAATGGAAGAGAATGTTGAACGTATATCTTCTAACGATCTGAGCAAGAAAATGCACGTGACTGCCTCACAGATTCGTCAGGATTTAAATAATTTTGGCGGCTTTGGACAGCAGGGCTATGGATATAATGTAGAGTATCTTTATACAGAAATTGGGAAGATTTTGGGTCTGGACACCATTCATCCTATGATTATTCTTGGTGCAGGTAATCTGGGACAGGCACTTGCCAATTATGGGGATTTTGAGAAACGCGGATTTCGTCTGGTTGGAATTTTTGACGTAAACCCGGTTCTGGAGGGGATTTCTGTCCGGGGAATCGAAATTCAGATGATCAATGACCTTCCTGAATTTATAAGAGAAAATCAGGTGGAGATTGCTATACTGACTCTTCCGAAGAATAAGGCCAAGGAGATGGCGAAGGTTCTCATTGAAAATGGAATCAAAGCGATCTGGAATTTTGCACATACAGACCTTGACGCTCCGGAGGATGTGATCGTGGAGAATGTTCATCTGTCAGAGAGCCTGATGGCATTGTCTTATAATTTAAGTCAGTATCGCAACGAACATAAAGAAAAATAAAAAAGTCAAAGAGGACTGCTGCTTGTCTCACTGAAGGATTTACAGGAGACCGGGCGGCAGTTTTGCATATGAATGGATGTTGTAAAAATGTTCGGTAAGGGAGATGCTTTTTATGAGAAAAATTGTTACCTGCAGCCAGATGAAGCTATTGGATCATAGTACCATTCACGATATGCACGTTCCTTCACTTGTTCTGATGGAAAGAGCGGCGCTTGTCACAGCCAATGAAATAAAAAATTATCTGAAACATAAAACCGGATCAGAAAAATCCAAACAAGAACGTGTGCTTGTTGTGTGTGGTTCCGGAAATAACGGCGGTGATGGGATTGCTATTGCAAGACTTCTTCATCTGGCCGGTCTTCATACCGAAATCTGTCTTGTAGGAAATCCGGACAAAATGACCGAAGAAACCAGGCATCAGTGGGAAATTGCCATGAGCTATCAGATCCCGGTGACGAATAACCCTGTATGGGATGAATATACTGTTATAGTAGACGGAATCTTCGGCGTTGGCCTGTCCAGGGAAATTACAGGAGAATATAAAGAAATAATTGACCGCTTAAATCAAGCCAGTGCTTATAAAGTGGCGGTGGATATTCCGTCTGGCATTCACGGAGATACAGGTGCAGTTCTTGGAACTGCTTTCCAGGCAGACCTTACCGTGACATTTGCATACCGGAAACGGGGGCTGTGTTTTTTCCCTGGCAGAGCATATGCTGGCAGAATCCTGGTGGCAGATATCGGAATCTATGACCGGGATCGTGCTGGCAGTGAACTTGCAGATAAGGCTGCATGGCATATGGAGATGAAGGATGTGAAAACCCTTCCTGCAAGACCTGCCTGGGGAAATAAAGGAACCTTTGGAAAGGTGCTCCTTATTGCAGGCTCGAAGGGCATGTGCGGTGCTGCTTATTTAAGCGCCAGTGCAGCGCTTCACGGGGGAGCAGGAATGGTGAAAATCCAGACAGTGGAGGAGAACCGGGTTCCATTGCAGAGTCTTCTTCCTGAGGCTATGGTGACCTGTGAATTTGACGAAGAATCAAACTGGAAAAATCTGAACTGGTGCGATGTGCTGGTGATCGGACCAGGGCTTGGAACGGAAAGTACTGGAAAAGAAAGATTGCTCTGGTTTCTGAAAAACGGGACAAAAGCGGGAAAACCTGTTATACTGGATGCAGATGGGCTGAATCTTCTGGCTAAGAATTCGCAATGGATGGAATGTATAAATGAGCAGACTGTCCTGACGCCTCATATGGGAGAAATGAGTCGGCTTACCGGTATGGAGATTTCGAAACTGAAAGAAAATCCGGCAGCCAGTGCCAGCCGCTTTGCAGAGAAAAATAATTGTATCTGCGTATTAAAAGATGCATGTACTACAGTTGCTGACAGTCAAGGCAGCCTGTATCTGAACCTTTCAGGAAATTCCGGAATGGCAACAGCTGGAAGTGGTGATGTCCTGTCCGGGATAATTGCAGCTGTTTTTTGTATGTACTTAAGCTGTAAAGAAGAGAAAACGGTTGCTTATAAAGCTGCACTGGCAGTATATATACATGGCTTGTGTGGCGAGTATGCCGGAAATAAAAAAGGATTGCATGGCATGACAGCGGAAGATATGATCCATGCGCTTACAGAAGTATTAATGCTCGCAGAAACCGCAGAATAGATGCACATGTGGCTATAAGACGGAACTGGCGGTAAAATAAGAAAAATCGAGGAAAATATTATGGAAAAATACAGCAGAATCAAGGCGTTGATTTCTCTTGACGCGGTCAAGTACAATTTTGAACAGATGAAAAAGAACATAAAAGAGGGAACAAAGATCATTGCCGTAATCAAAGCAGACGCATATGGACACGGTGCAGTGCCCATTTCCAGAATGCTTGAGGAACTGGATTATGTGTGGGGCTTTGCCACAGCTACGGCTCAGGAGGCCCTTCAGCTTAGAAGGGCGGGAATCACAAGACCGATCTTGATCCTGGGGCTTGTTTTTGAAGAGTATTATGAAGAACTTGTGGAAAATGAGATACGCATGGCAGTCTGTGATTATGAGACTGCGAAAAAGTATGATGAAGCTGCTGTCAGGGTAGGCAAAAAGGGTCTGATCCACATTGCTGCTGACACTGGTATGACCAGGATCGGATTTAAAGACAGTGAAGAAAGCCTGGAGGACATCCGCAGGATCTCAGAACTTCCAAACGTGGAGATTGAAGGACTGTTTACCCATTTTGCAAGGGCAGATGAATATGACCGGGCTCCGGCTATGATACAGCTGAAAAGATACCTCGATTTTGCAGAACTCCTGGATAAGAATGGTATTCGGATTCCACTTCATCACTGTTCAAACAGTGCCGGAATCATCCGCGTACCAGAGGCAAACTTAAACATTGTGCGCGCCGGAATCACCATTTATGGAATTTATCCTTCCGAGGAAGTGGAGAAGGATATTGTGAAGCTGCAGCCGGTTATGTCCCTGAAAAGTCATGTTTCCTATGTAAAAGATGTGGAACCTGGAACGGAAGTCAGCTACGGCGGTACTTACACCACAGACCATGTGACAAGGATGGCGACCATTCCGGTAGGATATGCAGATGGATACCCAAGAATGCTTTCCAATAAAGGCTGGGTACTGATCCATGGAAAGAAAGCCCCGATCTGCGGAAGAGTCTGTATGGATCAGTTTATGGTGGATGTAACAGAGATTCCGGAGGTAAAAGCAGGAGATGAGGTAACATTGCTTGGAAAAGACAGAGATGAGTTTATCAGTGCAGATACCCTGGGGGATTTATCCGGACGCTTTTCCTATGAATTTGTATGTGATATCAACAAGCGTGTGCCAAGGATTTATATCCGGGATGGAAAAGAATGTGGCGAGTTAAGTTATTTTGAATAAATACCCGCCAGGAATTTTACAGTAAAGCACCACACATGTATACACATGAAAAAAGTTGGAAATACTTATTTCAGAAGTGAAAAAGTTAATGTAAAACGGAGTGTGAATTGTGTGGTAATTAAAAGAGGGGATATTTTTTATGCGGATCTCAGACCTGTGGTAGGGAGTGAGCAGGGTGGTATCCGTCCGGTACTTATCATTCAGAATGATGTGGGTAACCGTCACAGTCCCACGGTGATCTGTGCGGCGATCACATCTAAGATGAACAAAGCGAAGCTTCCAACTCATATTGAAATAGATGCATCTGCATATGGGATCGAAAAAGATTCTGTGATCTTGCTGGAACAGCTTCGCACCATTGACAAGAGAAGATTAAAAGATAAGGTATGCCATTTGGATGGCGCTATGCTTGACAAGGTCAATCATGCTCTTGAAATCAGTCTGGAGCTTACATTCTCTTGACGAAAGGAAACTTTAGTGATATAGTTGTTAAGTCTCAGCGGCATTAACAGCTGCATTTGTACATTCCTGTTGCCGTACATGACCTGACGGCAGCTGGTTTCTTAGGAGGAATAAAGGTTAATATATGGAAGATGGCAGTAGTATGCCCCTGGCGGGCGTTGTTATTTTATTGTTGCTTTTGTGGCTGAATGGTATTTTTTACGGATTTTCAGCTGCAGTACACAATCTGAGCGAGAACGAAGTGGAGAAACGGGCTCAGGAAGGAGATAAAAAAGCCATATATCTTTTTTCCCTGATCAATAACCCTGTTTCATTTGTCAATGCGATTCCGTTGATTGTTATGGCTTCCGGAGTATGCTTCGGAGCATTTATCGTTCCATGGGCTACCGAGACCTTTCATCCCTACATAAAGCATTTGGCTGCATTGATCCTGGTGCTTGCACTGGTGATCATTCTGCTTGCATCTCTTGGTATTCTCACGTTTAGAAGAATCGGAACCTATCACCCGGAGAAATATGCATATCGGTATATGAAGATAGTAGGAGTTTTCACCAGAATCCTGTATCCCTTTACCATGTGTATAACATTTATTGCCAAGCTGGCGGCAAGACCGTTTGGTGTTGCGTTAAATCAGGTTGAGGATACGGTGACAGAGGAAGAGATCATTTCCATTGTAGATGAAGCTCACGAGCAGGGAGTTATTCAGGAAAATGAAGCCGAGATGATTCAGAATATCATGGAATTTACTGATACAGAAGCCAAGGATATTATGACTCACCGTAAGAATGTGATCGCTTTTGACGAGGAGGATAATCTGCAGACTATTGTAGATACCATGCTGGAGGAGGGCAATTCCCGTTATCCTGTATACAGAGAGACGATTGATAACATAGTGGGAATTATCCATTATAAGGATGCACTGAAATTCCTTACCAGAAATTCATGGGCCAAGTTCAAGCCGCTTAAGGATCTGCCTGGTCTGATCCGGGAAGCTTCGTTTATTCCAGAGACGAGAGGAATCAGTGAGCTGTTTAAATCCATGCAGATGAAGAAAATTCACATGGCAGTGGTGGTGGATGAATATGGACAGACCTCAGGAATTGTTTCTATGGAGGATATTCTGGAGGAAATTGTAGGTGACATTCTGGACGAGTATGATGAGGACGAAAGTACCTTCCGTACTCAGAAGGACAATAGTGTGATCATAGATGCACTGGCATATCTGGAAGATGTATCAGAGGCACTGGGAATTGATTTTGGAAAAGTGGAATTTGAGACCTTAAACGGTTATCTGACAAGCCTTCTGGGACATATTCCCACGGAGGATGATCTGGATAAAGAAATTGTTGTAAACGGCTATCGTTTCAGAATACTTTCTCTTGGTAATAAAACCATTGGAAGGGTACGGGCCGAAAAGATAAAAAAAGAACCAAAAGGAGAGGAAAAGAAATGTCAGGACATTCAAAATTCGCAAACATAAAACATAAGAAAGAAAAAAATGACGCTAAAAAAGGAAAAATCTTTACTATCATCGGTCGTGAGATCGTAATGGCCGTAAAAGCAGGCGGCCCGGATCCGAATAACAATGGTAAGCTTCGTGACGTTATTGCAAAGGCAAAAGCCAACAACATGCCAAATGATACGATCGAACGTGGTATTAAAAAAGCTGCCGGTGCTGATTCAGCTGACAGCTACGAGAAAGCTGTATATGAAGGATATGGTCCGAACGGTGTTGCAATCATCGTTGAGACTCTGACTGATAACAAAAACCGTACAGCCAGCAATGTAAGAAATGCTTTTACAAAAGGTAACGGAAGTATTGGAACACAGGGCTGTGTATCTTATATGTTCGATCAGAAGGGCCAGATCATCATCGACAAGGAAGAGTGTGAGATGGATGCTGATGAGCTTATGATGACAGCTCTTGATGCTGGGGCTGAGGATTTCAATGAGGAAGAGGACAGCTATGAGGTTCTTACTGCTCCGGATGATTTCAGTGCAGTGAGAGAAGCTCTTGAGGCAGCAGGAGTTCCGCTTCTTGAGGCACAGGTTGCCATGATCCCGCAGACAACAGTTGAGCTTACAGATGAAAAATCCCTCAAAGATATCCAGAAAATTCTTGATCTTCTGGATGACGATGACGATGTAACAGATGTATGGCATAACTGGGACGAATAATTTTATCAGATTTGCAGATACTACCTCCATACGATTATGTGTGGAGGTATTTTTATGCAAAAAATACAGGAACAGGACGGAGAAACAAAACAGGAAGAAGAAATTCTGGAAAAAGAAGAGCATCAGAACAGGCAGATCTGTGAGATGGGACAGATCACTTTAAATGAAAATTCCAATAAATATAAGGTTGAACTTCTGACGATCATCGGTGAGATAGAAGGACATGAGTCTGCACCATCCCACAGTAAAACAACCAAATACGAACATGTTTTGCCAAAACTTGCAATGATTGAAGATGATGAAACTGTGGATGGACTTCTGGTGCTTTTAAATACAGTAGGGGGAGATGTGGAAGCAGGCCTTGCTATTGCGGAAATGATTGCTTCCTTAAGTGTTCCTACAGTTTCACTGGTGCTGGGAGGCGGTCATTCCATTGGTGTACCAATGGCAGTTTCTGCAGATTATTCATTTGTAGTTCCAAGTGCAACAATGGTGATTCATCCGGTGCGCACAAATGGCATGTTCATTGGAGTGGCACAGTCCTATCGGAATATGGAAAAAATCCAGGATCGGATCACAACCTTCATTTCCAGACATTCCAATACTTCCCAGGAAAGACTGGAAGAACTGATGCTGGATACCACTCAGCTGGTAAAGGATGTGGGAACCATGCTGGAAGGAACTGAAGCAGTAAAAGAGGGGCTGATCGATGAGGTAGGAGGAATGAAAGAAGCCCTGGAGAAATTATATCAACTGATTGGGGAGAAAAAAGGAAACAGATAATCCGTTTTTTTATAAAAATATGAGAAAAACAAGAGAATTCTATTTTACTAACCCACTTTTTTGTGCTATAGTGTTAGAGGATATGATAAGCGTGTAAGCAGCGCTTGTTAAATATAGTACTTCAGGAGGGAACTATGTATAAGATACTCAACGCAGAGAAACTTTCTGCAAATGTTTTTCTTATGGATGTGGAAGCTCCTCGCGTGGCTAAGCATTGTCTGCCTGGTCAGTTCGTCATCGTCAAGATGGACGAAGTAGGTGAGAGAATTCCGCTTACAATCTGTGATTATGATGCAGAGAAAGGAACTGTAACAATCGTTTTCCAGCCAGCAGGCGCTTCTACAACCAGAATGGCTGAACTGAAAGCCGGCGATTATTTCGAAGACTTCGTAGGTCCGCTGGGCCAGCCGTCTGAGCTTTGCAGTGAAGACATCGAAGAACTGAAGAAGAAAAAAATCGTTTTCGTAGCAGGTGGTGTTGGAACAGCTCCTGTATATCCTCAGGTAAAATGGCTTCATGAGCATGGCATTACAGCAGATGCTATCGTTGGTGCCAAGACAAAAGATCTTCTTATCCTTGAAGATAAGATGAAGGAAGTATGTAATCTGTATGTAACCACAGATGATGGTTCTTATGTGCGTAAGGGTATGGGTACAGATGTACTTCGTGATCTTGTACAGAATCAGGGAAAAGAGTATGATCTCTGCGTTGCAATCGGACCGATGATCATGATGAAATTTGTCTGCCTGTTAACAAAAGAACTGAATATCCCTACAGTTGTCAGCATGAACCCGATCATGGTTGACGGAACCGGTATGTGTGGTGCCTGTCGTCTGATGGTTGGCGGCGAAGTAAAATTTGCCTGCGTTGACGGACCGGAATTTGACGGACATAAAGTTGATTTCGATCTTGCCATGAAGAGACAGCAGATGTATAAGACCGAAGAGGGACGTGCGCTCCTGAAGCTTCAGGAGGGTGATACCCATCACGGCGGATGCGGACATTGTGGAGGTGACAAATAATGGCAGATGTATTAAAAAAAGTACCAGTCAGAGAGCAGGCTCCGGAAGTACGTGCTGCTAACTTTGAAGAGGTTTGCCTTGGTTACAATAAAGAAGAAGCAGTAGAGGAAGCTAATCGCTGCCTTGGCTGTAAGAAAGCAAAATGTGTGGAAGGCTGTCCTGTTTCCATCAATATTCCAGGTTTTGTTCATGAGGTTAAGGAAGGAAACTTTGAGAAAGCATATCAGATCATCAGTGAGTCCAGTGCTCTTCCGGCAGTCTGCGGACGTGTATGTCCTCAGGAGACACAGTGTGAGGGTAAATGTATCCGCGGTCTGAAGGGCGAGGCAGTTTCCATTGGTAAACTTGAGCGTTTTGTTGCAGATTGGGCGAAAGAGAACGGTATCAAACCGGCTCCTGCAGCTGAGAAAAACGGACACAAGGTCGCTGTTATCGGTTCCGGTCCTTCCGGACTTACATGTGCCGGAGATCTTGCAAAAATGGGTTACGATGTAACTATTTTTGAGGCACTTCACAAAGCAGGCGGTGTTCTTGTTTATGGTATTCCGGAGTTCCGTCTTCCGAAAGATAAAGTAGTTGCTGCAGAGGTTGAGAATGTAAAATCTCTGGGTGTTAAAATTGAGACTAACGTTATCATTGGTAAATCCGTAACAATCGACGAACTTCTGAAAGATGAAGGTTTTGAGGCTGTATTTATCGGATCCGGTGCAGGACTTCCTATGTTTATGGGAATTCCGGGTGAGCAGGCTAATGGTGTATTCTCTGCTAACGAGTACCTGACACGTAACAACCTTATGAAAGCATTCCGTGAGGACTATGATACACCGATCGCACACGGCAAAAAAGTAGCTGTTGTGGGCGGCGGTAACGTAGCTATGGATGCTGCAAGAACAGCCCTTCGTCTTGGCGCAGAGGTACATATCATTTACCGTCGTTCTGAAGCAGAGCTTCCGGCACGTAAAGAGGAAGTTCATCATGCGAAAGAAGAGGGCGTACAGTTTGATCTTCTCTGCAACCCTGTTGAGATCCTTACAGATGATAAAGACTGGGTAACCGGTATCAAATGTATCCGAATGGAGCTTGGCGAGCCGGATGCTTCCGGAAGAAGACGTCCTGTTGAGATTCCTGGTTCTGAGTTTACAATTGACGTTGATACTGTTATCATGTCTCTTGGTACAAGCCCGAACCCGCTGATTTCCTCTACAACAATCGGTCTTGATATCAATAAGAGAAAATGTATTATCGCTGACGAAGAGTTCGGTAAGACCTCCAAAGAAGGCGTATATGCAGGTGGAGATGCTGTTACAGGCGCTGCAACTGTTATCCTTGCTATGGGAGCTGGTAAAGCAGGTGCACGCGGTATTGATGAGTATATCAAGAGCAAATATGCAAAATAATCAGCACTTCTTTTTTCTGAAAACAGAATAAATATGTGCAATTCCCCGTCAGGGATTTCCATTGGAATCTCAGGCGGGGATTTTTTGTCCGGGTAAACAGTCGTTCGAATAAAAGTTGTATCTTTTTCATTTCTGTGATATAATGGGTTCGCTCGGTGGGCTTTACAGTTCACCTTAACCTAAAAAGAAAAGGAATTATTTATTATGTCAGTTTTACAGGCAATCTTATTGGGAATTGTTCAGGGAATTACGGAATTTCTTCCTGTGAGCAGTTTCGGACATCTGGCTGCAATAGAGAATGCAATGGGAATTACCCGTAACACGGCTGTACTTTTTGAAGTTCTTCTTCATGTAGGTACACTGGCTGCCATTTTCTTTGCATTTTGGAATGATCTTCGAAGAATCGGAGAAGAACTTCTGGGTATGATTATGGATATGATCGGAAATATAAATATTTATTTCCATAATCGCAGAACAGGGGAGAATCTCCACTATGCCAGAGTGGTATATGGTACTTACCGTAAGTTTACGGCAATTATGGCCGTATCTTTTGTCCCAACTGCCATGCTGGGATATATTTGCAGAAGACTGGTGACAAGAGCTGCAATCTCGCCTCTTCTTCCCGGGGCATGTATTCTTGTGACAGGTGTTTTTCTTCTTGTGACAGATCTCAGTAATATTGGCGGAATCAAAACACCAAAGGATGTTACATATGATAATGCCATGTGGGTAGGCATCTGCCAGGGTATTTCTGTGTTTCCAGGAATATCCCGATGCGGAATGACGATCTGCGCAGGGCTTTTGTGCGGTTTCAGCAGAAAATTTGCAGTGAAATATTCTTATTTAATCAGTATTCCTGCTGTTTTGGGATCTCTGTTCCTGGAGGCCGGACAATTTACCACACCTAAGATGACAGTATCTCTTGGCTTTACATATATACTTGGAATGATCGTAGCTGGAGTGGTTGGGTATTTCATGATTCGTTATCTTCTTCAGATTTTGCAGCACGCGAAGCTGCGCTATTTCGCATTTTATTGTTTTGTGGCAGGAGCCATAGCACTTATCAGTAATTTTGCCTGACGAAGGGAGAGCTTTTAAATGGCAGCGTCTAAAACGCAGAAAAAATCAACAACAAAAGGGCGTCCTTCTGCGAAGAAAAAAACTTCCGGAAGAACTTCCACAAAGAAAAGTACAGCAGGAAAGCAATCCATATCCAGCGGTTTCCAGACCGAAATTGTCCTTCTGGTGCTGATGGCAGCTTCTATTATTCTTATGGTGAGCTGTATCGGTCTTGGTGGAAGTGTAGGCGGAAGTATCAGTAAGGTCCTTATGGGAGTAATGGGATTGATGGCATATGTATTTCCCATTGTTCTATTTATTATGGCTGCATTTTTGATTTCAAATAAAGGAAATGTACTTGCATACAAAAAAACAGCTGCTGCAGCAGTTTTATTTCTGGTATTCTGTGGACTTGCACAGTTGTTCACTGAGGGCTATGCCGAGAGTACAACTCTTGCAGAATATTACAGAATCAGTTCTGAATATCATACAGGTGGAGGCGCTGTTGGCGGTGCAATCTGTATTTCTACAATTTCCGCATTTGGAGATATTGGTGCATACGTAATTATAGTGCTTGTGATTCTTGTCTGCCTGATTTTGATCACACAGCATTCATTTCTGGGATTCTTATATAAGATTTATGATCTTATACTGGAAGCAATAAAGGGACAGCAGGCTCTTTATAAAGAGGGAGCCCCAGAGCGCCAGCTGAAAAAACAGCTGAAGGCGCAGCAGCGCCAGATAGCAGCCCAGGAGCGCCGAGAGAAGAGAATGCAGGAGCTGGAGGCAGCTCTTGCAGAAGATGGGCTGGAAACAGAAGAAAGCACTTCTCTTTTTTCCAAAAAATCTGGTTCAAAAGCAGGAAAAAAAATCGGAAAAGCATCTGAAAACAAATCCGAGATAAGTTCACGGATCAATGCAGGAAATGGAAGAAGACGTCAAAGAGGTGCCGGAACACAGCCTTTGTCAGGATTTCTTGATGGAACAGATTTATCCGGAGAGCGAAATGAAGATGAGAATCTGGACGATGAACAGGAATTCCCATTGAATCCAGAGAATGCAAAAAATCCGGAAGAGAAAAATCCAGAAGAGAAAAATTCGGAAAATGGAGTGGACAGGTTTGCAATTCACCGCGCAGAGCCAGAACTTGAGGAAACTCCGGATATATATGCAGAAGAAACCCCTGTGATAGAGCAGGAGGATAGCTGTATTACGAATCCTGTCGTACAGGAAGCTGAGGAAGAGCAAGAAGACAGTTATGCGGGGGTAGATTTTAATGAGGCTATGGCAACAATGGACATGGAAGAGCCGCCAGTACGTCAGCCTGCAAAAAATCCCAAATCATCCCAGCAGGAGATTGCCAACGGCATTGTGAATATCCAGCATGAGATCAATACTCAGGAAACTGCTGTAAAAAAGGAATACCAGTATCCGCCTGTAAATCTTCTGAAGAGGGGCAATGGCAAGTCTCAGGGTGATTCAGATTCCCACCTTCGTAAGACTGCACAGAAGCTTCAGGAAATCTTGTTTAATTTCGGAGTAAACGCAAAAGTTACCAATGTAAGCTGCGGACCTACGGTTACCAGATATGAGCTTCAGCCGGAAATGGGAGTAAAGGTAAGCAAGATCGTAGGGCTTTCCGACGATATCAAGCTGAATCTTGCAGCACCGGATATCCGTATTGAAGCCCCGATTCCAGGGAAAGCTGCGGTAGGAATCGAAGTTCCGAATAAAGAACACAGTGCTGTTATGCTTCGTGATCTGATCCAGAGTCCGGAGTTTATAAACGCCAAGTCCAAGCTGGCATTTGCAGCCGGCAAGGATATTGAGGGCAAGACAGTTGTGGCAGATATTGCCAAGATGCCCCATCTTCTGATCGCAGGCTCTACAGGATCCGGTAAATCTGTATGCATCAACACATTGATTATCAGTATTTTATATAAAGCCAAACCAGATGAAGTCAAGCTGATCATGATCGATCCGAAAGTGGTTGAGCTTAGTGTTTACAACGGTATTCCACATCTGTTTATTCCGGTTGTCACAGATCCGAAGAAGGCTGCAGGAGCTTTAAACTGGGCAGTAAATGAGATGAGCAACCGGTATAATACTTTTGCTGAATACGGAGTTCGTAATCTGGAGGAATTTAATCGGAAGATTGAGAAGATGAAATTTCCTGAAGGCGAACAGCGTCCGGAGAAAATGTGCCAGATTGTTATTATCGTAGATGAGCTTGCAGATCTTATGATGGTTGCACCGGGAGATGTGGAGGATGCAATCTGCCGTCTGGCTCAGCTGGCCCGTGCAGCCGGTATTCATCTGGTTATTGCCACACAAAGGCCTTCTGTCAACGTTATTACCGGTCTTATCAAAGCCAATATGCCTTCACGTATTGCTTTTGCTGTTACTTCCGGTGTGGATTCCAGAACGATTCTGGATATGAATGGCGCAGAAAAGCTCCTTGGTAAAGGTGACATGCTGTTTTATCCACAGGGATATCAGAAACCTGCCAGACTGCAGGGAGCCTTTGTATCTGATGATGAAGTCAGCAGTATCGTGGATTTTCTTGCAGATAAGAATCCCAGGGCAGAGTATGACAATAAGATCGAGCAGCAGATGAATAATGCAGTCCTTACAGCAGGAGGAAGCTCCCAGGAAGATGAACGGGACGTTTATTTTGAAAAAGCGGGACGGTTCATTATTGAGAAAGAAAAAGCATCCATTGGTATGCTTCAGAGAATGTATAAAATCGGATTTAACCGGGCAGCCCGAATTATGGATCAGCTGTGTGATGCAGGCGTGGTAGGCCCGGAAGAGGGAACAAAACCACGTAAGGTACTGATGACTATGGATGAGTTTCAGACTTATGTGGAAGAGCATTTGTAAAAAATAGGAGGTAATAGAAATGGTAAAGCATATTGTAATGTGGTCATTTAAAGAAGAGGTTCCAGAAGAAAAGAAGCCTGAATTAAAAGCAAAGATCAAAGAGCATCTTGAAGGACTGGTTGGTGTTGTTCCAGGTCTGATTAAAGCAGAGGTTGTCACAGATCTGCTTCCATCCAGCACACGCGATCTGTGTCTGATCACCGAGCTTGAGAGTGCAGAGGCACTGGCTGCCTACGCAGTAAACCCGAATCATGTTCACGTTGCAGACACTTATGTAAGACCGAATGTGTGTGACCGTGTAGCTATGGATTTTGAGATATAATAAAAGGGTTATAAATGGAAATTCGAATTATTACAGTTGGTAAAATTAAAGAAAAATATTTGAATGACGGTATAGCAGAGTACGCCAAGCGCCTTAGCCGTTACTGTAAGCTGAATTTTATCCAGGTGCCAGACGAGAAGACGCCGGATAAGGCTTCCGATGCCCTGAACCGTCAGATTAAAGAGACAGAGGGTAATCGGCTTCTTAGCCATATCCGTGATACAGATTATGTGATTGCGCTTGCCATAGAAGGCAAAATGCTGGATTCTGTAGAGCTTTCCGATTTAATTGCCAGACTGGGAGTCCAGGGTAAAAGCAGCATTGCCTTTGTGATCGGTGGATCACTTGGGCTTTCAGATGCTGTCCTGAAACGGGCAGATTACAAGCTTAGTTTTTCCAGAATGACCTTTCCCCACCAGCTGATGCAGATGATTCTGCTGGAGCAGATTTACAGAGGGTATCGGATTATGAATCATGAGCCTTATCATAAATAATGAGATTTCATTTTTGTAAAGTTCCATAAATGATAATTGCAGATACAAGGACTCCCAGATGTCAAAGCATGTTTGAGGTAGCTAACATCTGGGAGTTTATTAGTTTACACGAGCAATCAGTCCAAACCTAAAGCCGACGTTTGTGTAAGTTTCTGGCGATTACTGCCATAACGCGCAAAACGTGTGGTGTACGGTTTGTTAAAGCTTGCAATATATTTGAAGATAAATTTGGGAGTGGTACTTAAATTCCACTTGTGCGGATAGATTCCACAGCCTCTTTAATTTTCTCTGGTGGAAGTACCAGCGCGAAGCGCACATATCCTTCCCCATGAGGACCAAAGCTTGCGCCAGGAGTAACGATGACACCGGCTTTTTCCATTAATTCCATACAGAATGCCATGCTGTCCGTGCGTTTTCCAGGAAGCTTTGCCCATACGAACATAGTTCCTTTGCCGTTTGGCTTCTCCCAACCGATGGAAGCAAGTCCGTCGCATAGAGCATCACGGCGTGCCTGGTATTGTCTGCATTGTTCTTTTACGCTGTCCAGAGGTCCCTCAAGAGCAGCGATAGCAGCTTTCTGGATTGGCAGGAACATACCGAAATCGATCTGGCTGCGAAGCTTTTTAAGAGCAGCGATGATTCCTGGATTTCCAATGAGAAAGCTGATTCTGGCGCCGGTTACGTTAAAGGATTTTGAAAGGCTGAAAAACTCAACACCAACCTCCCGCGCACCAGGAGTGGCAAGAAAACTTCCACCTTCCACACCATCAAAGATAATGTCGCTGTATGCATTATCATGGATAATTAAAATATCGTATTTTTTTGCAAATGCAACAATTTCTTCATAAAGTCCTGGTGTGGCAATGCTTCCTACCGGGTTGGATGGAAGAGAGACTACCATGTAACGGGCTTTGCGAGCCACATCTTCTGGAATATCTTTTACATATGGCAGGAAATCATGCTCTGCTACAAGCGGGTAGTAGTAAGGAACTGCGCCTCCTAATTTGCTTCCTGCTGCGAAAACCGGATAGCACGGATCTGGAAGAAGAACCACATCTCCCTCGTCGCATAAAGTCATGCCAAGATGTCCCATACCTTCCTGACTTCCATAAACGGACATTACCATATCCGGCGTGATTTCCACATGGAAACGCTTCTTGTAATATGCACAGACCGCATCCAGAAGCTCCGGCAGGTCGCGGAGACTGTAGCGCCAGTTCTGATCGTCAGCGGCAGCTTCCATCAGTGCTTTCTTAATGTGATCCGGTGTATGGAAATCCGGAGTTCCCACACTCATGTTGTAGATCTTCTTTCCCTGTTTCTCAAGTTCAAGCCGCCTTTCATTGAGTGCGGCAAAAATTTCATCTCCAAATAAATCCAGTCTTTTGGAAAATTTCATCGTAAGTAAGCCTTCTTTCTCTCAAAATGCCAAACCAATAGGTTTGTGCTAAAATCCCGTTTATTTTATCACAGTACTATAACAGAGTGCAAGACAAAAATGTATTTTCTGGAAAGACATTTGTATTACTAATAGCAAACGAAAATGGGCTGGCTGCCGTGCACTGCAGGATTTTGGGGTAAAGTTTTTTATTGTATAGATTTTAGAGAAAAAATAGCAGCTGACACTTAAGAGGGCATTGTCTAAAACTGGAGAAACGTGTATAATTGGCTATATCAAGCCAAGGGAGGAAAGAGGAAATGAAGAAGTTTCTCGAAGAATTCAAGACATTTATCAGCCGTGGTAATGTAATGGATATGGCAGTCGGTGTTATTATCGGCGGTGCTTTTTCCAATATTGTCACTTCTCTGGTAGATGACATCATCAACCCGATTCTGGGTATTTTCGGCGGGATTAACTTTGATCAGCTGAGCGTGAAGCTGGCAGGTGATGCCACTTTGAATTATGGTAAATTTATCACAGCTGTGATCAACTTCCTGATTATGGCACTGATCATCTTTATCATTGTGAAAACACTGAATAAAGCAGCTGAGAAATTTTCCGCACCGAAGGAAGAGGAAGCGCCTATCACTAAGGTATGTCCGTTCTGCAAGAGCGAGATCCCTCTGGAGGCAACAAGATGTCCACACTGTACTTCTGTTCTGGAAGAAGAGAAATAGGACGTCAGACCGGCTGCGCACATATAGCGCAGCCGAAATTTTACACTTGATTAAAAAAAACAGACATGTGAGGACATAAATGAAAGACTATATGGCCCCTATGGAGGGCGTGACAAACTTTGTTTACCGTCAGGCGTATCACCGCTTTTATCATCCCATGGATAAATATTTTACTCCGTTTATTTCTGCCAAACCGAAGAAGAACCTCAGCTTTCAGGAGATCTGTGAGGTATCACAGGAGCGGAATGAGGGGATGTACGTAGTTCCCCAGATACTGACCTGTAATGCAGATGATTTTATCCGTACTGCCCAGCTTTTGAAGGATGATTACGGACACCAGGAAGTGAACCTGAATCTTGGTTGTCCCTCAGGAACAGTTACAGCGAAGGGAAAAGGTGCCGGATTTCTGGCGGAGCCCCAGAAGCTGGATCAGTTCCTGGATCGGATTTTTTCAGAACTGGATATGAAAATTTCCATAAAGACCAGAATCGGAACTCACTATGAGGAAGACTGGGAGTATTTGCTGGCCATTTATGAGAAATATCCCATTCATGAACTGATCATACATCCAAGAATCCAGGTGGATATGTATCGCGGAGTGCCGCGGCTTGGAGCTTATGAGAAAGCTGTAAACCGTCTGAAAATGCCCCTTTGCTATAATGGCAATCTGTTTTCTGTAGCGGATTATAAGCGGATTACAGAGCGTTTTCCAGACACGTGCTGTTTCATGTATGGAAGAGGGCTGATCACCAATCCAGGTCTGGTAACTGAGATCCGGGAAGGTATTCGTCCGGACAAAAAGACATTAAGAGAATTCCATGACTGTCTTTTCGAGGAATATCAGGCACTTCTTTCTGGTGAGCGGAATGTGCTGTTCCGTATGAAAGAATTATGGAGTTATATGGCCGTTAATTTTACAAACTATGAGAAATATGCCAAGAAAATCAAGAAATCCCAGCACCTGTCAGAGTATTCGTCTGTGGTATCCGGTTTATTTGCAGAGCAGGATTTGATAGATTAAGTATTTTGGATAATTAGGGCGCTGAAAGGATCCCTCTTGGCGAGCTAAATAGCAATTAATAATTCGAAAGAGGAATAATATGTTAAATACAGACCGTTTTGAAGAATTTATATCTCAGTATCCCATTTATGAATACCGCCTTGTGGATACTGCTGAAATAGAAGTAAGGGA
>NZ_CAKRNY010000035.1 GCF_934371575.1 uncultured Blautia sp.
AGCCGCGTAAATACAGGGTTTCCAGTTAACACAGGGAAATTATCACCGATGATGCAGGAATACTGCAAAACCAAAGAAGAATACAAAGACTGCATTTTATTTTATCGTCTCGGGGACTTTTACGAGATGTTTTTTGATGATGCACTTCTGGTATCCAAGGAGCTGGAACTGACGCTCACTGGTAAGGATTGTGGTCTGGAAGAGCGGGCTCCTATGTGTGGAATTCCGTTTCATGCTGCTGATACATATATTAACCGTCTTATCGAACGGGGGCATAAAGTCGCAATCTGTGAGCAGGTGGAGGATCCTAAGAAGGCAAAAGGACTTGTGAAACGTGCTGTTATCCGTGTGGTTACTCCCGGAACTACTTTGGATGCAACTTCTTTGGATGAATCCAAGAATAACTATTTGATGTCAATTGTCTCCATAGCAGACCGCTTTGGTTGTGCAATAGCGGATATTACCACAGGTGACTGTTTTCTTACAGAAGTTCCGTCAGGTCAGAAGCTGGTTGATGAAATAAACAAATTCAGTCCGGCTGAGATTATATGCAACGACTCCTTTTTTATGAGTGGCGTTGATACAGATGATTTGAAGGAACGTCTTGGAATCTGTATTTTTTCTCTGGATTCCTGGTACTTCGATGATGATACCTGCAGGAAAGAATTAAGAGAGCATTTTCACGTAACCAATCTGGAAGGTCTTGGAATCAGCGATTATGACAGTGGAATTATAGCTGCCGGAGCGCTGTTTTTGTATCTTAAGGAAACGCAGAAGACTGCTCTTTCCCAGATGACTACGATTCGTCCATATACGGCTGAACGTTATATGCTGATCGACAGTTCCAGCCGCCGTAATCTGGAATTGGTAGAAACGCTTCGGGAAAAACAGAAAAGAGGTTCTCTTCTCTGGGTGTTGGATAAGACAAAAACAGCTATGGGAGCGCGTACTCTTCGCTCTTTTGTGGAACAGCCACTGATTGATGCCGCAGAGATTAACCGAAGACTGGAAGCACTGGAAGAATTAAATGAAAAGCCAATGCTTCGTGATGAAATCCGGGAATATCTCAATCCAGTTTATGATCTGGAGCGTCTGATCAGCCGTATCAGTTTTAAATCTGCAAATCCAAGAGATATGGTAGCATTTGCATCCTCTCTGGAAATGATTCCTTATATTAAACAGGTTCTCAGGGACTTTCAGGCACCGATGCTGAAAGAAATATACGAGGACATGGACAGTCTTGAAGACATTACAGACCTGATCAAGCGCGCCATTGTAGATGAACCGCCTCTTGCCCAGAAGGATGGAGGTATTATTCGTGAAGGCTTTAACGAAGATGTGGATAAATTCCGCAGTGCCCGCACAGATGGAAAAAAATGGCTTACAGAGCTGGAAACAAAGGAACGTGAGCGTACCGGAATCAAATCCCTGAAGATCAAATATAACCGTGTATTCGGTTATGCCCTTGAGGTAACCAATACGTTTAAAGAACTTGTGCCGGAGAACTACATCCGTAAGCAGACTCTTGCAAATGCAGAACGTTATATTACCGAGGAGTTGAAAAACCTTGAAAATATGATCCTTGGCGCTGAAGATAAACTTTATGCCCTGGAATACGAGCTGTTTTCCAATGTCCGTGATAAAGTTGGTCAGGAAGTGGTAAGAATCCAGCGTACAGCCAAGGCAATTGCAGGTCTGGATGTGTTTGCATCCCTGGCGCTTGTTGCTGAGCGCAATCATTACGTACGTCCGAAGGTAAATGAAGGCGGAATTATAGATATCAAAGGTGGCCGTCATCCGGTTGTAGAGCAGATGATCGATAATGATCTGTTTATCGCGAATGATACATATCTTGACAGCAATAAAAAAAGGATATCTATTATCACAGGTCCGAACATGGCCGGTAAATCCACATACATGCGTCAGACCGCATTGATTGTTCTTATGGCGCAGATTGGCAGCTTTGTTCCTGCAGATAAAGCTACAGTTGGAATTGTGGACAGGATTTTTACCCGTGTTGGAGCTTCTGATGATCTTGCCAGCGGACAGAGTACCTTTATGGTGGAAATGACAGAGGTTGCCAATATCCTCAGAAATGCCACTGCAAAGAGTCTTCTGATTCTGGATGAGATTGGCCGTGGAACCAGTACCTTTGATGGTCTTGCCATTGCCTGGGCAGTGATTGAACATATCAGCAACACAAGGCTTTGCGGGGCAAAAACCTTATTTGCTACCCATTATCATGAGCTGACTGAGCTGGAAGGAAAGCTGTCAGGTGTAACCAATTACTGTATTGCGGTCAAAGAAAAGGGAGATGACATTGTTTTCCTTCGCAAAATTGTTCAGGGTGGTGCAGATAAGAGTTACGGAATTCAGGTTGCCAAGCTGGCAGGAGTGCCAGATACAGTAATAAGCAGGGCAAAGGAGCTTGTTGAGGAATTAAGCGATGCCGATATAACTGCTGCGGTGAAGGATCTGGCTTCACCGAAAAAGAAGCCTAAGGTAGAAATGGACATGGCTCAGATGTCGTTATTTGATACTGTTCAGGATAATGATATTATTGAAGAACTGAAAAATATTGACATTGGAAATCTTACACCAATGGAAGCTTTAAATACTTTATATAATCTTCAGAATAAAATTAAAAACAGATGGTAACAGAAGACTTGCTTTTACAGGAGAAAAACTTTGAGAAAAATAGCAGTTTTAGATAAACATACCATTGATAAAATAGCAGCAGGAGAAGTGGTGGAACGCCCTTCTTCTGTTGTGAAGGAGCTTGTAGAGAATGCAATTGACGCAGGCGCTACAGCTGTAACTGTGGAAATCACAGACGGAGGAAAGAAGCTGATCCGTATTACAGATAACGGTGGCGGAATCGAAGCGTCTCAGGTACCAACAGCATTCTTAAGTCATGCTACCAGTAAAATTGAAAAAGTTGAAGATCTGGAAAACATAGCCTCACTGGGATTTCGTGGTGAGGCTTTGTCCAGTATTGCCGCTGTTTCCCAGGTGGAGCTGATCACCAAAACACCTTCCGCGATCAGTGGTGTGCGTTATGTGATCGAGGGCGGTGTGGAACAAAGCATGGAAGAAATGGGAGCACCGGATGGTACTACTTTTCTGGTGCGAAATTTGTTTTATAATACACCGGCCAGAAGTAAGTTCCTGAAATCGGATTCTTCAGAAGCAAATTACATTGGAACCATGATGGAACAGCTGGCTCTTTCACATCCGGAGATTTCTTTTAAATATATTCAGAACAAACAGGTGAAGCTGCATACTTCCGGCAATTATAATGTGAAGGATGTTATTTATAATGTATATGGCCGGGATATGGCGAAAGCTCTTCTGGAGGTTTCGTATGAAAATGAATTTATGAAAATCGAGGGATACGCCGGCAAACCGGAAGTTTCCAGAGGAAACAGAAGCTTTGAGAATTACTATGTAAACGGCAGATTTGTGAAAAACAATATTATCACCAAGGCAATAGAGGATGCATATAAGGGCTTTGTCATGCAGCATAAATTTCCGTTTGTGTCCCTTCAGATTCAGATGACTGGAAATGATCTGGATGTGAATGTCCATCCGAGGAAACTGGAGGTTCGTTTTGCAAGAGGCGCTGAGGTGTATGATGCTGTTTACGAGGCAGTTCACAATGCGCTTCTTCATAGAGAGCTGATTCCTGTTGTTCCGGTGGGAAAAGAGGAGCGTGTACAAAGAGCGGCAGCAGTGAGCAGAGGAAGTGTTCCGGAGCCTTTCGAAAAAAACAGAAGGTCTCAGCTTTGTCAGGAAAATAAAGTGGGAAGTCAGTCCTGCGGTATGCTTCGGGAACAGGCAGCTTATCAGGCGAAGCCATTTAGTAAAGAAGAGGAGGCTCTTTTTGCGGGAACCCTGAAAACTTCTGCAGAGGCAGACGCAAGGAAGGAAGAAGAGCAGTGCGAAATTCCTAAGAGAGAGCCAAAAGAAGGACAGCCTCAAATATCTGAGAGAGGGGCAGAAGAAGAGCCGCGTGAAATTCCTAAGAAAGGACCAGAAGAAAAGCCGCTCAAGATTCTGGAGAGTGTATCGGAAGAAGAGCCGCCCAAAATTTTTGAGAGAGAACCAGAATGCCCAAAGATTTCTAAAAACCTGCCGGAAGTGGAGGAGCCTCTGCCGGAGCCACAGCAGCTTGAGCTTTTTCAGGAGAAGCTGCTGGCACCGGAGTCCAGAAGCCGTCACAAACTGATCGGACAGCTGTTTGATACGTATTGGCTGGTTGAGTTCGAAAATAAATTTTACATTATTGACCAGCATGCAGCTCATGAAAAGGTAAATTATGAGCGTTTTGTGAAAAGATTTAAAGAACAGTCCATAGAATCTCAGTATCTGAATCCGCCTCTTGTGGTAACCTTGAATATGGATGAGCAGGCGAAATTAAAAGCGAATGAAGAATATTTTACAAAGTATGGTTTTGAGATTGAACCCTTTGGTGGGCGGGAATACTGTATCAGTGCAGTTCCGTCCAATCTGTATGGTTTTCACGAAGAAGAACTGTTTCTGGAAATGCTGGATCATCTGAGCGGAGAAGGCGCGAAAGACGCGTTTGATCTTTTTACAGCAAGACTTGCCACAATGGCATGTAAGTCAGCTGTCAAAGGAAATCACCAGATGTCTGCTCTGGAAGCCGATAAACTGATCGATGAGCTGCTGACACTGGACAATCCTTACAATTGTCCTCATGGCCGCCCGACGGTCATTGCCATGACGAAAACGGAGATTGAGAAGAAATTCAAACGAATTGTCTGATCAGATAAATTATAAAAAACAGGAGAGATTATGAAAAAACCTCTTATTGTCCTCACCGGTCCTACTGCGGTAGGAAAAACCAGACTGTCCATTGATCTGGCGAAGGCTGTTGGCGGTGAGATCATATCTGCAGATTCCATGCAGATTTATAAATATATGGATATAGGATCGGCAAAAATCATGCAATCGGAAATGCAGGGGGTTCCCCATTATCTGGTAGATGAGCTTATGCCGGACGAAGAATTTCACATTGTACGCTTTCAGCAGATGGCAAAAGAAGCAATGGGGAAAATTTATGCCAGGGGACATATTCCGATTCTGGTAGGAGGAACCGGGTTTTATATTCAGGCAGTAACCAGGGACATTGATTTTACCCAGGCAGAGCAGGACGATGGATATCGTGCAAAACTGGAGAAGCTTTCCCAGGAAAAAGGTTCTGCATTTCTTCATCAGATGCTAATGGAAGTAGATCCGAAAAGTGCAGAAAATATTCACGAAAACAATATAAAGCGAGTGATCCGTGCTCTGGAGTTTTATCATCAGAACGGAAGCCCTATTTCTGCTCATAATGAGGAACAGCAGGAACGTACAAGCCCTTATAAGCTGGCTTATTTTGTGCTGAATGCGCCGCGCGAACTTTTATATGAGAGAATCGACAGGCGTGTAGATGAAATGATGGATAAAGGTCTTGTGTCAGAGGTACAAAGGCTGAAGGATATGGGCTATCACAGAGGAATGGTATCCATGCAGGGGCTTGGATATAAGGAAATTCTGGCTTACCTGGATGGTGAAATGTCTTTGGAGGAAGCTGTGAGGATTCTGAAACGGGATACCAGGCATTTTGCAAAACGCCAGCTGACCTGGTTTCGAAGAGAGCCGGAAACTGTGTGGGTAAACAAAGATCAGTTTGCGTACCAGGATGAGAAAATGCTGGAATATATGCTTCAGATTTGCCGGGAACGGTTTGCCTGAACGATGGTAGGCACCAACGGCTTTTTGACCTTTTGACACTGGTACCATAAAATAAATAATGATAAAAATGGAGGAATGTCGCCAATACCGGCGATAAAAAATAGAATGAAAGAATTATATAGACAGCTGGGAATTTCTTCTCAGGTTTACGATTTTTGCCATGAAATAGAGGAATCCTTAAAGGATCGTTTTGAGCAGTTTGATAAAACTGCGGAATACAACCAGATGAAGGTGCTTCTTGCAATGCAGAAGAACCGCGTCAGTGAGGAATGCTTTGGCTCTTCCTCTGGATACGGTTACAATGACTATGGACGAGATACTCTGGAAAAGGTTTATGCAGATACATTCCACACAGAAGCCTGCCTGGTACGCCCACAGATTGCGTGTGGAACCCATGCTCTGGCCATTGCTCTTTTTGGAAATCTCCGTCCGGGAGACGAAATGCTGGCGCCTGCCGGAAAACCGTATGATACTCTTGAAGAGGTGATCGGTATCCGCCCATCCAAGGGTTCTCTTGCAGAATATGGTGTTACGTATCGTCAGGTGGATCTTCTTGAAGATGGCACCTTTGATTACGAAAATATTCGAAAATCTATCAATGAGAAGACAAAGCTGGTTGAGATCCAGCGTTCAAAGGGCTATATGACACGTCCTTCTTTTTCTGTGAAACAGATTGGAGAACTGATTGCGTTTGTAAAGAGTATCAAACCGGATGTGATCTGTATGGTAGATAACTGCTATGGTGAATTCGTTGATACCATTGAGCCAAGTGATGTTGGTGCAGATATGGTGGTTGGCTCCTTGATCAAAAATCCGGGCGGCGGACTTGCCCCGATCGGTGGCTATATTGCAGGTACAAAGGAGTGCGTGGAAAACGCGTCCTATCGTATGACCTGTCCGGGACTTGGTTCCGAGGTAGGTGCTACTCTTGGTGTAAACCGCTCCTTCTATCAGGGATTTTTCCTTGCGCCGATGGTTACAAAGGGCGCTTTAAAGGGAGCTGTTTTTGCAGCTAATATTTATGAAAAGCTGGGCTTTGCTGTAGTTCCGAATTCTACAGAGCCAAGACAGGATATTATTCAGGCAGTTACTTTAAACAGTCCGGAAAGACTGATTGCATTTTGCAAAGGCATTCAGGCAGCGGCTCCGGTTGACAGCTATGTAGATCCGGAACCATGGGATATGCCGGGATATGACAGTCAGGTTATTATGGCAGCAGGCGCATTTGTGCAGGGCTCTTCCATTGAACTTTCCGCAGATGGTCCGGTAAAAGAGCCGTACGCTGTATACTTCCAGGGTGGTCTTACCTGGGAGCATGCAAAGCTTGGTGTTATGATGTCACTGCAGAAGCTCGTGGAGAAGGATCTGGTGAAATTACCGTGAAGTTAAGTGGTATATCGATCGATCATCCAGAAAAAAAGAAGCGGGTTATTGTTGTGGGAGGTGGAGCCTCCGGTCTGATGGCTGCTGTTACAGCTGCAAAAAAAGGTGCAGCAGTGACTGTATTGGAACAAAATGAAAAGCCCGGTAAAAAAATCTGCGCTACAGGAAATGGTAAATGCAATTTTACAAATATTCAGGAGCAACCTGATGCTTACCGAAGTGAAAACCCGGGCTTTGAGCAGGATGTTCTGGACCAGTTTTCAGTAGAAGATACGGTACGCTTTTTTACCCGTCTTGGAATTTATCCTGTGAATAAAAATAATGGCTATCTGTATCCTCACAGCGGACAGGCTGCAAGTGTTGCGGAAGTGTTATGCATGGAAGCGCGGAGCCTTGGCGTGAAAATTAAAACAAATGAACGCGTAAAGCAGGTTTCCAGAGAAAATAACAGCTGGAAAATTTATACAGAGAGCTGGAATTATGAAGGAGATGCGGTTATTCTTGCCAATGGATCAAAGGCTTCTGCTATTTCAGGTTCAGATGGAAGCGGTTATGAAATTGCTGCTGCCCTCGGACACAAAATTATAGAGCCTCTTCCGGCATTAACTGCTTTAAAATGCAAAAATACCGGATTTTCCGGATGGGCTGGCGTTCGGACAGAGGGAAAAGTTACCCTGTTTGTGGATGGTAAAAAAATCACAGAAGAAACAGGAGAATTGCAGCTTACAGATTACGGCATTTCCGGAATTCCGGTATTTCAGATCAGCCGTTACGGGATTCGCGCACTGAACCAGGGTCGAAACGTTACGTTGAATCTGAATTTTCTTCCTGAATTTTCAAGGGAACAGCTGACGGAATTTCTGGAAACGCGCAGGAAAAACTGTCCTTATAAAGGAAAGAAGGAATTTCTTACCGGATTATTCCCGGATAAGCTTGCAAAGGTGCTTTTGTCGGCAAAGGAACTGGAGAAAGCAATCAACTGTTATCCGCTTAAAGTAACTGGCTATCAGCCCTTTGAGCAGGCGCAGGTGTGCTCAGGTGGTGTTGATACCACAGAGGTTCATTCCAGCACACTGGAATCCAAACGGAACCAGGGACTGTATTTTACAGGTGAACTTTTGGATATTGATGGAAAATGTGGCGGTTATAATCTGCAATGGGCCTGGTCCAGCGGCTATGTTGCAGGAATGAATGCCGGCAGGTAATAAGAAATAAGGAGAATGATATGATTCGGATCACGCAGCTGAAGCTTTCAATTAATCATACCCGGGAAGAGTTAAGTAATAAGATTCGTAAGGCATTGCGGCTGAAAAATGAGGGCTTTACTTACGAAATCGTGAAGCAGTCACTGGATTGCCGCCATAAAGAAGATAAGAAATTTGTATACACAGTTGATGTTTCTTTGCAGGAAAAAGAACTGGAAAGTAAAATGATCCGAAAGGTTCACGATAATAACATTACGTTAACTAAAAAGCAAGCTTATAAATTTCCTCTTCCAGGTGATACAGAGCTGAAGAATCCGCCAGTAATTATAGGAAGCGGACCAGCAGGAATCTTCTGCGCCTGGTATCTGGCAAAAGCCGGCTATCGTCCACTGGTTCTGGAGCGTGGCGAGGAAGCACATGTCCGTCAGAAAACAGTGGAAAATTTCTGGAAAAACGGTGTTCTTGATCCGGACTCCAATGTGCAGTTTGGGGAAGGCGGTGCAGGTACTTTTTCTGATGGAAAATTAAATACACTGGTGAAGGATCCCTCAGGAAGAAATTATGAAGTTCTGAAACGCTTTGTACAGGCTGGTGCGCCAGAGGAAATCCTTTATCAGCAGAAACCTCATCTTGGTACGGATGTGCTGGTTGGAGTTGTGGAAAAGCTCCGCCATGAGATTGAAGAGATGGGCGGCGAGTTCCGCTTCCGAAGCAAGGTAACAGATCTGTTTTTTGAAAATGGTCAGCTAAAGGAAATCGAAGTGAACGGTGAACAGCGGATCCAGGCTCAGGTATGTGTGCTGGCAGTGGGCCACAGTGCCAGAGATTCTTTTTCCATGTTTGAAAAAAAAGGAATTTATATGGAACCGAAATCCTTTGCAGTGGGGGTACGTATGGAACATCCCCAGTCCATGATCAATCTGGCCCTTTACGGGGAAGAAGAAAATGAAAGACTTGGTGCTGCAGCATATAAGGTTACCCATACCTGCGGAAATGGCCGTGGAGTTTACTCTTTTTGCATGTGCCCGGGAGGCTATGTGGTAAATGCTTCCTCTGAACCGGAAATGCTCGCTGTAAACGGTATGAGTTATCAGGCCAGAGACAGCCGAAATGCGAACAGCGCACTCATTGTGTCTGTGACACCGGCTGATTTTCCGGAAGATGGCCCTTTAGGAGGCGTCGCATTTCAGCGAAATCTGGAGCGGGCAGCCTGGAAAGCAGGAAATGGCAGAATTCCGGTACAGTTGTTTGCAGATTATCAGCTGCATAAGCCAAGTATTTCCATTGGCGAAGTGGAGCCTTGTATGAAAGGAGCTTATGTTCCGGGAGATGTGCGAAATATTTTTCCAAAAGAAATCGGAGATTCCATTGAAGAAGGCATCCTGGCATTTGGTAAGAAAATTAAAGGCTTTGATCGTCCTGATGCAGTGCTGTCCGGTGTAGAGAGCAGAACTTCGTCTCCGGTACGTATTGTTCGGGATAAAGAGTCTCTGGAGGCAAATTATGAGGGAATTTATCCCTGCGGTGAAGGTGCCGGTTATGCTGGCGGTATCACTTCTGCCGCTATGGATGGCATAAAAGTAGCGGAGGCTATTTCTAAAAAGTTCAGAAATTTTTAGGAGAGAGTGTACATCTCTCCTTTTTTATGCTAAAATGAGTCTGCATTGCGAAGTACAATGCAAGATGAAATTACCTGTCAGCCCTGGAGAACTGCAGGTGAAATAATATGAATGAAATGAAACAGACTATCAGAGAACTGCCAGAGTCTTCACGTCCTTACGAGAAATGTCTGAAGTGGGGACCATCAGTGCTCAGTGACAGTGAGCTTCTGGCTGTGATCCTGAGAAGCGGTGTACCGGGAACCAATTCCCTTGCACTTGCCAATCAAATCTTAAGTCTTACGAAAGATACCTCATATCCGGGACTTCTGGGACTTTTACACATGTCTCTTCCGGATTTGATGAAGGTGAACGGAATCGGGAAAGTCAAGGCCGTCCAGCTGAAATGTATCGGGGAACTTTCCAAGCGGATGGCATCTGCAGCAGCCAGACCAAGACTTTCTTTTAACGATCCCATTACGATAGCGAAATACTATATGGAACATCTCCGGCATGAGGAGCAGGAGGTGCTGATTGTAATGCTGCTGGATGGAAGAAATCATCTTCTTGGAGAACAGACAATTTCCAGAGGCACTGTGAATGCTACACTGATCACACCAAGAGAGATTTTTGTGGAAGCGCTTAAATATCATGCTGTAAGTCTGATCCTGGTCCACAATCATCCAAGCGGTGATCCGACGCCAAGTGATTGTGACAGAGAAGTTACAGAGCGCGTTTACACATCCGGGGAGCTTCTGGGGATAAGGCTTCTGGACCATATTATAATAGGTGATCAGAAATACGTAAGCTTCAGGGAACAGGGGATACTTGCGTATTGATTCTCTGAAACAGCCGTTATGCAGGAAAATGATGAAGGGACAGATATATGCTGTTTGAAAAAACATATGGAATAGATCTTGGAAGCAGTTCCGTCAAGGTCTATTCCATGATTCGAAATAAAAGTTACATTGAGAAAAACATGATTGCGGCCAAGGGTCGCAAAATCATAGCCGTGGGCAACGAAGCGTATGAAATGTTTGAAAAAGCACCATCTGACATTTCCGTAAGTTCGCCGATGGCTTTTGGTATGATAGCCAATCTGGAACTGCAGGAAATTGTACTTTACAGTATGATGAGAAAAATTGATAAGATTTTGGGAATAGGTTCTGTTATGTACTTTGCAGTCCCCCTTGATATGACAGCTATTGAAAAAAGAGCTTATTATCAGGTCGCTAACGGTCACTGGCTTCGCAAAAACCGTGTTTATATGGTTGAGGCGCCTATTGCAGATGCGATAGCCATGGGTGTGGATCTGGAGAATAATGTGGGCTGTATGGTGGTAAATATCGGAGCACAGAGCACGAATTTTTCCATTATTACAGGTGGACGTATTATTATCAGTAAGAAAATACCTATTGGAGGACGGCAGATGAATGAGGCTGTGTGCAGTGAGGTGCGTAAGCGCTATAATCTGCAGATCGGTACCCGTACCGGTAAACGGCTGAAGCTGGTAATGGGCCGTCTTGCAGATCAGCATAAACAGGCGCGCAAGGTTGTGGGGATTGACAGTGTTTCCGGGCTACCACGTGAAGAAGTTATTTCTGCCTATGTGGTGAATGCAGGTATTATGAACTGCGTCAATGAGATCGGCGCCCAGATGAAAGTTTTTCTGGAGCGTATCCCACCGCAGATTTCCTATCATATCGCAAAAGAAGGAATTTATCTCACCGGTGGAAGTACCAGAATTTCTCATATAGATACATATCTGGCAAGTTATACAGGTTATTCCTTTAATCTGTCAGACCTTTATGAGACTTCCGCTGTGAAAGGACTCGAGGAGATCATTCACAACAAAGATCTTCGCAAATGGGCGCAGCCCATTAAACAAAGAAAATTATAAATTTTTTAGGGGTGCCATTCCATGAAAAACCTTAAGAAAAAATTTCGGTTTCGAATAAATCTGAAAAGTAAACATTTGCTGGCAATTATGACGCTTTTCTGCATGAGTTGTATTGTAGCTACTTTTGCATCAGGCGTTTCTACGGCTCCTTTGCAGGAGATGGCGGGAATTGTCATAGTTCCGTTCGAAAAAAGTATTGAGAAGATCGGTTCCATGGTTCATTCTGTAAGGGACAGCTTCAAGGATAAGCAGGATCTGCTTTTTGAAAATGAAGAGCTGAAGGCAGAAATTGACAGTCTGACCACACAGAATAATAAGCTGATTCAGGATCAGGGAGAATATCAGCGGTTAAAGGAGCTTTATAATCTGGATCAGACCTATGAGGACTATCCCAAGGTTGCTGCGACGATCATTTCCAAGGACCCGGGAAACTGGTATGATACTTTTATGATCAATAAAGGCTCTGATGACGGCATTCGGGTGGATAATAATGTAATTGCAGGAAAAGGACTGGTTGGAATTGTGACAGAGGTTGGTTCTTCCTGGGCGACAGTCCGTTCTATTATTGATGACAGCAGCAGTGTCAGTGCCATGACAGTGAGTACCTCTGACAATTGTATCGTGACAGGAGACCTGGAACTGATAGACGAAGGAAAGCTTCGGTTTGAGCAGCTTTATGATCAGGAAAATAAAGTAACTGTAGGAGAACGAATTGTTACTTCCAATATCAGTGAGAAGTTTGTAGAAGGTCTTTTTATCGGCTATGTCAGTGAAGTACAGGTAGACAGTAATAACCTGACGAAGACTGGTACAATCGTCACACCTGTGGATTTTCTCCATCTGAAAGATGTGTTTGTCATTACTGTTAATAAGCAGGATACAGTAGAAGGAACGGAGGGTGCGGATGAAGAGTAAATTCGTATTTTTTCTTACCGTTGTAGCCTGTTTCCTTTTGCAGTGCACAGTGATGAACCTGATTTCCATTGGCTCTGTAACTCCCAATCTTATGCTGGTTCTGTGCGTTTCCATGGGACTTATGAGGGGGAGAAAAAGCGGTCTTTGGACAGGGTTTTTCTCTGGCCTTTTAGTGGATCTGTTTTTTGGATCTGTTTTTGGGTTCTATGCTTTGATCTATATGTATATTGGCTATTTGAGCGGATATGCACACAGAATTTATTATGATGATAATGTGAAGGTTCCCATGTTTCTTGCTGCGCTCGCAGATCTTTTATATAATCTGTCTGTTTATGGATTGCAGTTTCTTTTAAGAGGAAGACTTGGGATTCAGGTTTACCTTTACAGGATCATCATACCGGAAATATTTTATACGGTATTTCTTACCTTGATTGTATACCGGATTTTCCGCCACATTAACTATCGTTACATGAACATAACAAGGAAAGAAAGTGAGTCAATTTGGGTACTAAAATAAAGCGAATTTTCAAGAAAATCAGTTTAAAACGAACATCTGTCCTTATTCTGGCATTTATCCTGATGTCGGTTATTCTGGTCCGCAGACTGTTTGACCTGCAGATTATTCAGGGACAGGATTATATCAGCAAGTTTCAGGCAAGGACAACCAAAGAGCGAGTGATTAAGAGTACACGTGGAAATATTCTGGATCGGAATGGAGACATACTGGCATCTAATGTGCTGTCGTACTCCCTGACGCTGGAGGATAACGGAACATACACTTCTACGAGAGAAAAAAATCTGACCTTAAATGGCGTGGCATATCAGGTACTGCAGATCCTGCACAATAATGGAGATGATATTACACATTCTTTTCATATTGTAGTTGATGATAATGGCGAGTATGTATTTGATGTTGCAGAGGGCTTTACCCTGAATCGTTTTCGTGCGGATATCTACGGGGAGGCACTGATTGATAATCTGAAAGATGAGCAGAAAAATGCAACTGCTGTTCAGATGATGGATTTTCTTACCGGTTCAGAGAAATTCTCCATTGTTCTCAAGGGAGAGAATGCGTATACAGAAGAGGAACTGACTTCCCATGGTCTGCCGCTTAACCTTACCAAGCAGGAGATGCTGGATATTGCTACGATCCGTTATGAACTGAATACAAACAGTTTCAAAAAATACATGCAGGTTACGATTGCATCAAATGTAAGTGAAAAATCGGTTGCAGCGATCATGGAGAATAAAACATCACTTCAGGGAATTGATGTTGTGGAGGATTCTATCCGTCAGTACATTGATGATGAAAGTATGGCACCGATTCTGGGCTATACAGGTAAAGCGTCCTCAGAAGAACTGACAGAGCTGCGCAAGCAGAATCCGGATTATTCCAATGATGCAGTTGTTGGTAAAGCAGGAATCGAGCAGTATATGGAGCTTACACTCCAGGGAACAGATGGCAAGGAAACGGTTTCCGTAGATAATCTTGGAAAAGTACTGAAAATTGATGAAGATACCAAGGTGGATCCCGTTGCCGGAGATGACGTACAGATCACCATTGATACAGACTGGCAGTCTGCAATCTATCAGATCCTGAAGCAGCGTGTTGCAGGTGTACTTCTGACGAAGATCGATGCTGTGAAGACCTTTGACTATTCCAGTGTTACAGATGCCAGCCAGATTCGTATTCCAATTTATGATGTATACAATGCGTTGATCTCCAACAGCGTAATCGATATTAATAAATTCAGCAATGAAGATGCTTCTGATGTAGAAAAAAATTTATATGCCAAATTTCAGCAAAAGCAGCAAAGCGTTTTTGATACAATAAGCCAGAAGCTGAATGGTTCCAATCCACCTGCGTATAAAGATGAAACTGAAGAAACCCAGGAGTATCTTTCCTATATCTGCAATAATCTTCTCAGGGACACTCTTGGAATTATTTCAAGGGATGCCATAGATACTTCCGATGCGACTTATAAGGCATGGACTACAGACGAAAGTATCAGCCTGAAAGACTATCTGACTTATGCCACAAGTCAGGGGTGGATTGATATCAGCAGCTTTTCACCGGAAGGGGAGTATCTGGACTCAGAAGAAATCTATCAGGCATTGACAGCGTATATTATTGATTACCTTAGTACGGATACCGGATTTTCCAAGCTTTTGTATAAGTATATGCTTCTTGAAGATACGATTTCCGGTCAGGAAGTTTGTCTTGTGCTTTATGAACAGGGAATTCTGGATAAGGATGATGGCGCTTATGAGAGCTTGGCTTCGGGAGCCATTGGTGCATACGATTTTATGATCAACAAGATTTACACGCTGGAAATAGAGCCTGCACAGCTGGCGTTGATGCCATGTTCAGCGTCTGCAGTGGTCGTAGATGTTAAGAACGGTGATGTGGTAGCTCTTGTTTCTTATCCGGGATATGACAATAACCGTTTGACTAATGATATGGATACAGCGTATTATGCGAAGCTGGCACTTGATCAGTCAAGTCCGTTCTTTAATAAGGCAACCCAGCAGACCACAGCGCCAGGTTCCACTCTGAAGCTCCTTTCCACCATTGCTGGTATGGAAGAGGGAATTATTGACGAGGGTACTTATATTGAATGTACCGGAACTTTTGATTATGTGGATCCTCCAATTAACTGTTGGGACAAGAACGGTCATGGAGCACTTGATATCCGAACTGCAATTGAACAGTCCTGTAACTATTTCTTTAATATGATTGGTTTCCAGCTTGGAAAAGTCGGGGATAATGAGTTTTCTGAGGTTCAGAGTTTAAGCAAGCTTCAGGAGTATGCTTCTCTGATCGGGCTGGATAAAAAAACAGGAATTGAACTTTCTGAGGCTTCTCCAAAGGTGTCAGATGCCAAGGCAGTTCCGTCCTATATGGGACAGGGAAATAACCTGTTTACAACAACTCAGCTGGCTCGCTATGCCACTGTTATGGCAACGTCCGGTAATGTATTCAAGCTGACGCTTTTGGATAAGGTGAGCAGTCCAAAGGGAGAGGTGATCGAAGAGTATGAGCCGGAGCTTGAGGATGTTGTAAATATTTCTTCTAATATCTGGGACGTGATTCATGATGGTATGCGTCGTGTAATTCAGACTCATTCACAGTTTGATGGCCTTGGCGTGGAGGTTGCAGGTAAAACCGGTACAGCCGAGCTGGATCTCCGTCATCCGAACCATGGTCTTTTTGTTGGTTATGCGCCAGCATCCGATCCGGAGTATGCGGTTGCAATCCGTATTGCAAATGGTTACAGCTCCGGTAATGCATGTCTGATTGCTAATGATATGTTTAAATATATGTACAATCTTGCAGATAAAGATTCTATTCTCACAGGTGTTGCGTCTACCGATACCAGTGATACATCGAATGACTAAGAACTATTTATGCCTGCCGGGAGTGTTCCGGCAGGCATATCCATAAGAGAAATACCAGAAGTCTGGAACATTTTGTTTAGGAGGAATCAGAAGAAATGGGTGAAGTCATTGTCATTACATCCGGAAAAGGTGGTGTGGGAAAAACCACTACCGTTGCCAATATAGGAACCGGACTGGCTATGATGGGTAAGAAAACAGTTGTTGTGGATACAGATATCGGTCTTCGTAATCTGGACGTCGTACTTGGTCTGGAGAACCGGATCGTATATAATCTGGTAGACGTTGTAAATGGCAGCTGCCGTATGAAACAGGCGCTGATCAGGGATAAACGCCATCCTGAACTGTATTTGCTGCCCTCAGCACAGACAAAAGATAAAACAGCAGTATCACCGGAACAGATGATCAAGCTGACAGATGACCTTCGGGAGGAATTTGATTATATTCTGCTGGATTGTCCGGCAGGAATCGAGCAGGGCTTTAAGAACGCTATTGCAGGTGCGGATAAAGCTCTTGTAGTGACGACTCCTGAAGTATCTGCAATCCGTGATGCAGATCGTATTATCGGACTTCTGGAGGCAAATAATCTTCGTGATATTCATCTGATCATTAACAGACTGCGTCCGGATATGATTGCCAGAGGTGATATGATGTCGGTTGATGATGTGACAGAAATTCTGGCAGTTGATCTGATCGGAACTCTTCTGGATGATGAACAGATCGTGGTTGCCACTAATCAGGGGGAACCTCTTTCCGGAAAGAATTCCCAGGCGGAGGAAGAATATCGTAATATCTGTAAAAGACTTATGGGCGAGGAAGTTCCGTTTGCAGAGATGAAGCAGAAAAAAAGTGTGTTTTCCAGATTTTTCAAAAAACATTAAGCCCGGTGAAATTTTGCATAAGCGTGTAGTTGTCAATAAAAGTATTATGTAAACATATAATCAAAAATGGAGGGATTTGCATGAGACCTTTTTTACATGATAAAAGGCGTTCTGCGGGGTATGCCCGTGACAGGGTGAAATTGCTCCTGATTTCAGAGCGTATAGAGTGCTCTCCACAGATGATGAAAATGTTAAAAAGTGACCTGGTGCATACAGTAAAAAAGTATGTAACCATAGAGGAGAATAAAGTTAAAATACAGATATCCCAGGAACCGCCTGTATTAATGGCTTACATTCCTGTGATTATGAAAAAGGACAGATAAATTTATGATAAAACAGTATAAGCTGCGTTTTTACAATTTTAAACTGATAATTCTTCTGACTGCGATCAGTCTGTTTGGAGTACAGCTGGTAGCCAGTGCTTCACCGGATCTGAGGAATAAGCAGCTTCTGGGTGTGGCAATGGGACTAGTGATTCTGGTGATCCTGTCATTAATGGATTATTCCTGGATATTGAATTTTCAGTGGATCATGTATGGTTTTAATCTGCTTATGCTTATTGGCGTGCGATTATTCGGAAGTGAGGCTGGTGGTGCTTCCAGATGGCTGGATATCGGTGGATTTCGTTTTCAGCCGACAGAGCTTTCCAAAATCATTATTATTTTGTTTTTTGCAAAGTTTTTTATGGATCATGAGGATGATATCAATACATTCCGGATCCTGGCAGAATCAGTACTTCTTCTGGCAGTACCTCTGGCGCTTATTTATGCGCAGCCTGATATGAAGAATACGATTACCGTAATCATTATTTTTTGCATTCTCTTGTATGTGTCAGGGCTGAGCTATAAGATTATTGGAGGAGCGATCCTGATCTCAGTTCCTCTTTTGATCATTTTCCTGTCTATTGTAGTGCAGCCGGATCAGACACTGATCAAGGACTATCAGAGAACCCGTATTATGTCTTTCCTTTATCCTGAAAATGAGGAATACCAGGAGAACATTGAACAGCAGAACAATTCCAAAACAGCAATTGCTTCTGGAGAACTGGTAGGAAAGAAGTTTACAGGAGCTGATAAGGCTTCTTCTGTAAATGAGGGAAACTTTGTAGCAGAGAATCAGACGGACTTTATTTTCGCAGTTGCAGGAGAGGAGTATGGTTTTATCGGCTGTACGGCATTGGTTATTCTGCTGCTGTTGATTTCAGTAGAATGTGTCAGAATGAGCCTGCGGGCAAAAGATCTTGCGGGCAGGATTGTTTGCTGCGGAGTTGGCAGTATTGTGGCGATACAGAGCTTTCTGAATATTTGTGTTGCCACAGGTCTTGCACCAAATACAGGTACCCCCCTTCCATTTGTAAGTTATGGCCTGACTTCTCTTGTCAGTCTGTTTATTGGTATGGGACTGGTAATGAATGTAGGTCTGCAGAGCAGTGCCTATAATAAAGAACTTAAGAAAAAAGAAATTGACAAGAAAGAGGAATACTTATGACAGCCGCAAAAAATAACAGTTCCAGGCGAAGGTCTGCAAAATACCGCAGGGCAAAAAGACGAAAGATAAAAAATACCATTCTGTTGCTGCTTCTTCTGATTATATTGGGAGGTGTGGGAATCGGAGCGATTTATCTGCTTCGCAATGGAAATATTTTCAGTAAACTTGATGAACCATATTCAGCATCCAGAGAATTTTCAGGTGGAATTACAGCCTCTGATAATCTTCGGGCAGATGGATTTGCCAGAAATCTGTGTGTAGTTGTATCGGATGTTTCCATGGATGGAGTATCTCTTGGAGAAAATCAGAAAGGACTTCTTCTGGATTTGGATGACCGAAAGGTACTTTATTCCAAACAGGCTCTCCAGAAAGTGTATCCCGCAAGTATCACCAAAATTATGACCGCTATGCTTGCTTTGAAATATGGCAACATGGATGATGTGGTAACTATTACCCAGGAGAATCTGAATCTGGAAGAAGGTTCACAGGTCTGTGGATTCTGGGAAGGCGATCAGGTTACGCTGGATCAGCTGCTTCACTGTCTTCTGGTTTATTCCGGCAATGATGCTGCAGCGGCAATTGCAGAGCATGTAGGCGGATCTACAGAGGGCTTTGTGGAGATGATGAACAGCTTCGCACAGGAATTGGGCTGCACGGGAACTCATTTTACAAATCCTCATGGTTTACAGGATGAAAATCATTATACTACTCCGTATGATATATATCTGATGTTGAAGGAGGCTTTGAATTATCCGGAATTTACACAGATCACGCAGCTTGGTTCCTATACCGTAGAGTATACCCATGCGGATGGAAGCAGTGCAAGTACTACTTTACTTGCAACAGATCACTATCTGACAGGAGAAGCTACCCCTCCGAAAAATGTGACGATTCTGGGCGGTAAAACCGGTACTACAGATAATGCCGGAAATTGTCTGGCTCTGCTTAGTCAGAATGCTTACGGAAAGCCTTATATTTCCATTGTTATGGGCGCGGCAACCAAGGATGAGCTGTATCAGCAGATGTCTTCTTTACTTCAGAATATTAACTGAGTATATGAATCATATCCACAATTGAGAAAAATAGACAGAAAAATTAAAAAAACTCTTGTATTTTTGGAAAAATTATACTATAATATGAGACATATTAAACAAGGTTTTTGGTAAAAAATTAATATCATATTGTCTAAGGAGGAAAACATCATGGTTGAACTGATCGTAGGAAAGAAAGGCAAAGGCAAAACAAAAGTGCTCTTAGACAGAGTAAACGGTGCGGTGAAAGAAGCCAATGGAAGCATTGTTTACCTTGACAAGAGTACGAAACACATGTATGAGCTTAACAATAAGGTACGTCTTATTGACGTTTCCTCTTATCCGCTGAAGAATGCAGATGAGTTCGTAGGTTTTATCTGCGGTATTATTTCCCAGGATCATGATCTTGAGCAGATTTATCTGGACAGCTTCCTTAAGGTTTCCAAACTGGAAGATGCAGATGTTACAGATACTCTTGAGCAGCTTGATAAGATCGGCGAGAAATATGGCATTTCTGTAGTAGTTAGTATTTCTCTTGATAAAGAAGAATTGCCAGAAGCATTACAGGATAAGATTGCAGTAGCATTATAATCTGAGATGATATGATATTGCAGCTATATAATTCAGTAAAACCAAATTAAGGTACATAAAAGGACATGACTCCATGCAGGGCATGTCCTTTTTTTACCGAATCAAGCCACTCCTGATTATCATTCCTCCCTTAGTTTTACAGCAGTGGCCGCCTGACGCCGTCTGGAGTCATCTAAGGCTGCATAATGCTTCTTGGTAGTATTGACATCCTTATGACCTAAAACATCTGCTACAAGGTAAATATCGCCTGTCTCCTGGTACAGGGCGGTACCGTAGGTACTGCGCAGCTTATGTGGAGTGATTTTTTTTGTGGTGGTTACCTGCCTTGCGTATTTTTTTACCAGATTTTCTACTGCCTGAACACCGATTCGTTTACGCTGGGTAGAGTAGAAGAGGGCATGTTCATGACCTTCTACAGGCACAATATTTTTGCGTACCTCCAAATAGTTTTTGAGCGCTTTTTCAACTTCAGGCCCAAAGTATACAACCATTTCATTTCCACCTTTTCGGGTAACTTTGATTCCGTTATTTTTAAAATCCACATCTTCAATATCAAGCCCTACACATTCCGAAACACGAACACCTGTTCCGAGCAGGAGAGTGACGAGAGCGAGGTCACGATCCTTGGTTTTCTCATAATAGACTTTTTTCTGACCAGTAAGATCGTCACCGCCATGTTCAATATAATCCAGCAGCATAGCTACTTCATCAGCCTCCAGTCGGATAATGCTTTTCTGATGGATTTTCGGAACATCTACGAGAACTGTTGGATTTGTGTGGATCATTTCACGTTTAAAATAATAAGCATAAAAGCTTCGCAATGATGACATTTTACGCTTTAATCCACGTTCACCGTTGGTTTCGGTTTTTTCACCAGCCTGATAGACCTTCAGATATTCTTCGTATTCCTCAAGATCAAGAGCTGTGATCTGGTCCAGAATATCAACAGTAAAGGCATCCATGGACCAGTCCTTGAAGGCCGGGTTTTGTTCCAGAAGAAACTGGAAGAAAATGCGGATGTCATAGGCATAGGAAATTCTTGTTTTCGTTGTAGTACGCGGCTCAATGGCGCGAAAGAAATCTCTGCAAAAAGGCGGTATGGTTTTCAGAACATCCCGGAGGCGCAAAGTATTTTCAACATCAGTTTGTTCGTGGTAAGTAATTTTTTTATCCATAATAAATTCTCCTTTACCAGATTAATGGTTAATTATTAGAAAAAATGAGGATTTCGGGAGAAGCAGCTCCTTTTTAGGGCAATCTATATGAAAAACTCGGGTTTGTCGTATAGATATAGATAAGGGATATAACGCCGGATCAGCCACTTCTTTCGGCATTTCCGGCGTTTTAACTACATAATTGATTCATCCAGCATTACTGTAAAGGGTCCGTCATTTTCCAGTGTAACTTTCATATCAGCGCCGAATTCACCGTGCTGAAGAACGGGAACAACTTTCGCAGCTTCCTGAAGCATGTATTCATAAAGTTCATTTGCATGATCCGGTGAGCCAGCTTCAATAAAGCTTGGTCGATTTCCCTTCCTGCAGTTTGCATACAGGGTAAATTGTGAAACCATTAAAAGCTCTCCGTTAACATCTGCCAGGGAAAGGTTTGTTTTGCCATTTTCATCTTCAAAAATTCGGAGCCCAAGCATTTTTTTCAGATATTTATCTGCAATTCCCCTTGTGTCATTTTGTCCCACACCAATCAGCACCAGAAATCCTTTTCCGATACTTCCAACCGTTTTTCCATCAATTTTTACACTTGCATGATTCACACGCTGTATTAAAAGTTTCATGTTAATTTCCGTCCTTTTTACTATTTTGAGTCTTACGGTACTCTTCTATTAATTGTCTGATTTTTGCATAAATTATCAAAGAATATTTTTTGACCAATGTCCAGATTGTAACCAGGATACGCTGGGTCGTTTTTAATAAAGTAAGGGTAAACTTCAGCATTGCGGTACGTCTTGGCGTCTCTCTCTTTGCCGGCTCTTCTGCCGGGAAAAGAATTGGCTCGTTTGTTGCAGGGTCAAGACAGTCAATATTGACGTATGTCTGCTCTTCATCCGGAACCTTTTTGTATACCAGGCTCATATGGACCAGTCGGTCAAGTGCTGCATAAAGTACTGCAAAAACAGGAACTCCGATGATCATGCCAGGAATTCCAAAGATACCGCCTCCAATAAGGATGGCCACGATAACAAGGAAACTGGAAAGACCTGTGGAGTCTCCAAGAATCTTCGGTCCAAGGATGTTACCGTCAAACTGCTGCAGAACCAGAACAAAAATGGCAAAATAAATGGCCTGTATAGGATCAACCAGCAAAATCAGGAAAATACTGGGTATTGCTCCAAGGTATGGACCAAAGAAAGGAATTACATTTGTCACGCCCACAATCACACTGATCAAAAGTGTGTATGGCATATTTAAAAAGTTCATTCCGATATAGCAAAGAACTCCGATGATTGCGGAATCCAGAATCTTTCCGGTGAAAAATCCGATAAAAGTTCTGTTGGTAAATCTCATGGAATGAATGATGAAATTTGCATGCTGAGTATTAAAAACTGCATAGGTGAGCATTTTCGCCTTGGCTGTAAAGCCCTCTTTATCTGCCATCAGGTACAGGGAAACAACGGCTCCGATCAGGAAATTCTTCAGGAAATTGATCAGCTCAAATACACCTGCTGAAATGTTTTTCAACATTTCCTGCATCTGTGGAAGGATATTTGTGGTCAGATAATCCTGAGCTGTAACAATATACTGATCCAAAGTATTCACGGCGTCACTGTTCAGGTTCCATTTTTCAATGAATGACTGAAGCCATTTCTGAATGACTTTCACATAAGCTGGAAAACTGTAAATCAATCCCATAATACTTCGAATCAGCTCTGGCAGAATCATCATCAGAAGTGCATAGATAATCGCAAGGAAAAGAAACATGCATAACAGTACACATGCCCAGCGAATGGCTTTTTGTCCCTTTTTTCCCATTGAAATTTCTTTCTTGGCAAGAAATGGATAGATGATTTTTTTCTCCAGAAAATTCAAAATCGGAGTAAGTAAAAATGCAATTACAACACCATAAACAATAGGTGTGAGAATTCCGAGAAAAGTCTTAATTCCTGTAAGCAGTGTTTTCATATGGAAAACGCCATAATAAAACAGCATACTGGCCGCGATCACAAGGAAAGCGGTAACTCCCCAACGTACATGTTGATTGTCCCAGCGTAATTTCATATTGTAATATTGTCCTCCTGAATCATTAAAATGATAACTGTTTATTATTTTAACAACAATTTCCCTCCATTATAACACAGTTTTTTCCTATTGTCTTATTAAAAAAATATAAAAAAAGAGTACTCTTCTGTTTCTATATCTATAGAAAAGAAAGAGTACTCCCAATTTTCAAAACACTGGTTTATTTTTTCTGATCATCAAAAATATGTATGGTATTAATGATCGCCTGAGCTGCACCTTCGATACCCAGTACACTGCTATCTATGCATAAGCTGTAGCCTGCTGCTGTACCCCATTTCTTATTGGTGTAATAATTATAATAGCTTGCACGGCTTTTATCTGTCTTATTGATCATGTCCTTGGCTTCTTTTGGCGTTTTGTTATATTTGCCTGCAATACGCTTGATTCTCCAGTCAAGATCTGCATGAACGAAAACGCTGAAACAATCTTTATTATCTGCAAGAGCGTAATCTGCACATCGTCCAACCATAACGCAGGGACCTTCGGCTGCTAATTTCTTGATGGCTTCAAACTGTGCAAGAAAAACCTTGTGATTCATAGGCATATCTGTGAATCCCGCAGAAGAATATCCAAAAGAATAAGTATCCATTACAAGAGAATACAGGAAGCTGTTTGTTGGCTTCTCATCGTGATTCTCGAATAATTCCTTGCAAATACCACTGTCATTTGCTGCATGCTCCAGAAGTTCTTTGTCATAGCACTTGATTCCGAAATATTTGGCTACTTCCTGGCCAATTTGTCTACCGGCACTTCCATATTCACGTCCGATGGTAATAATTGAACTTGTTGTATTGTTCATATCTACCACTCCCTTCTGCTTTTGTAAGACTATTATACACTAAATCTGAATAAATTGACAACTATTTTCTTAATTTTTCTAATAAATTGAGAAAATATTCTGGCAAAGGAGCAGAAAACTCCATATACTCACCGGTTCTGGGGTGAACAAAGCCGAGAACCATAGCATGAAGAGTCTGTCCCTGAAGATGATAGGGATTTTTGCCGGATCCATAAATCTCATCTCCAAGAAGAGGATGCCCAAGGCTTGTCATGTGTACGCGGATCTGGTGGGTGCGTCCGGTTTCCAGGCGGCACTCAATATAAGTCGCGTTTTTGAAACGTTCCAGTACTTTATAATGGGTGACAGCATCTTTTCCGTTTTTGTAATTGATGGCCATTTTTTTTCGGTCTATGGGGTGGCGTCCAATTGGCCCCTCCACAGTACCTTCGTCTTCTTTCAGATTACCGGCTACAATGGCGCGATAACGACGTTTGATAGTGTGATCCTTCAGCTGCTGTGCCAGATCCCGGTGGGCTGTATCATTTTTGCATACAAGAAGGGCTCCGGTAGTATCTTTGTCAATACGGTGGACAATTCCGGGTCGCATAACACCGTTAATACCTGACAGATTTCCCTGACAGTGGTACATAATGGCATTTACCAGAGTTCCGCTGGTATGACCATTGGCCGGGTGGACTACCATTCCCTTTGGTTTATTTACTACCAGTACGTCTTCGTCTTCATATAAAATATCAAGGGGAATATTTTCAGGGAGAATATCTGGTTCTGTCAAATCAGGCAGGGTTGTCTGTACAAGATCCCCTGCTTGTATTTTGTAGTTTGCTTTTACAGCTTTCCCATTAACGGTAACGCCTTGTTCTTTAAGGAGTTTCTGAAGATAAGAACGGGAAAGCTCTGTGTATTTATCAGAAAGGCAGCGGTCTATGCGTACCCCTGCCTCATCTGCTGTTGCTGTGAAGTTTAATTGTTCCATGTGTTGGTAAAATTCCTCTCTTAAGAATCCTGAATTATGAAACTCCGGCTTCTGAAATAATTATCTGGAGGATCTGTGACCTGGCTTTAAGAAGTCGAAATCATCCTCTTTCGTGTATCGGAAAAACAAGAGGAATACAAGCACTGCAATGCCGCAGGTCACATATATATCCGCCACATTGAAGGTGGGAAAATCAATCAGGGAAAAATAAATAAAATCCACCACATATCCACGGAAAACACGATCAATAAAATTTCCCAGAGCTCCGGAAAATACAATGGCAGACGTGTAAAGCAACGGCTGGTAATAAACAGTTGCAGGTGCTTTTATAAAAAGATATATAATAGCTGCAAAAAATACAACACAGATCAATATCAGAAAAAGAACTTTATTCTGAAGCAGTCCAAATGCCATACCTCTGTTCTCCAGGTAACGCAGGGTCAGAACATGGTTAATAAGAGGTATTCCTGAATTTCCCTTTAAATACAGAATTGCGAGATATTTTGTCCCCTGATCCATAAGTACCAGAAAGAGAATAAGCAGAATGCTCTTCAATCGGTGCGCCTTTAAAGGCGAATCAGGATGTCTGTCTGATATAATATTTTGCATATGCAATTACCTGCAGATAGCGTGAATTCCTACAAGCAGTTCCTGGTCAGTAACTGTTTTGTCAATAAAGCTTTTTCCAAGACCATCCATAAGAATAAACTTAATCTGTCCCTGTTCCATTTTTTTGTCCTTCTTGGTGGCTGCAAGAATATCTTCCGGTGAAATTCCCTCTACAGACAAAGGCAGATTATAGATCTCAAGTCCATGACAGATCTGAGCATATTCTGTGTCTGTAAGAAGTCCTCTTTCTCTGGAAATTGCAGCTGCAGCAACCAGGCCGATTCCAACGCATTGTCCATGGAGAAGCCTGAAATCCATCAGTTTCTCTACAGCATGTCCGATGGTATGTCCAAGATTGAGAAGCGCACGCTCTCCCTGTTCTTTTGGATCACGTTCTACGACTCCTGCTTTGATGGCGCAGCATCTGCGAATCATAGTGGAAAGCATTTCCGGTTCCATTGTCCTTATCACTTTGTAATTGGAGCATACAAACTCGAAAAAGTCTTTATCACAAATTAGTCCGGTTTTAAGAATTTCGCCCATTCCACAGCCAAATTCGCGCTCAGGAAGGGATTGCAGGGTGCTCATATTCATATAGACGAGCCGGGGCTGATGGAAAGCACCGACCATATTTTTAAATTGTCTGAAATCCACACCTGTCTTGCCGCCGACGCTGCTGTCAACCTGTGCCAGAAGTGTGGTAGGAATCTGAATGAAATCAATTCCGCGAAGATAAGCTGCTGCTCCAAATCCGGACAGATCACCGGTTACGCCGCCGCCAAGTGCAACCACAAGACTTTTCCGGTCAAGTCCATTCTCAATCAGGCATTGGAAAAGATCCTGTACAGTATCAAGATTTTTGTTTGCTTCTCCTGCTGGAAAAGTAAACTGGCATACATGATCTGTTACCTTCAGGAGCTCTGCTTTTACCTGATCTGCGTAGAGAGGTGCTACTGTGGAATCTGAAACAATACACATATTTTTTCCTGCAAGTCCCTCTTCCTTTAAAGCCTGGGCAAGAAAAGAGAAGTCGTTTTCGAAGTAAATGGGATAACAGAATTCCCCGTCACGTTTTACAAGTAATTTTTTTTCTGCCATAATTAAGTCCTCTCCTTATTTATATATAGTGATGCCGTACATAGGCGATATGTTCATTCAGATATATTTTCTGAGACGGATACCAAGCCGCCCCTTCTTAGTCTGTCTGGAAATGCCGTCATATATGAAACGACCCTTACCACGAACGGAAACAATATCTCCTTCTTTGGGTTCATAACCATTGGAGGTGATCTGCTTGCCATTTACAAACACAAGCCCTTCCTCGATAAAGGAAACCATACTGCTTCTTGATGTCTGGAAAGCCAGTGCGATCAAGGCATCCAGTCTTACGGATGCACATGTTCCGTTAATGGATTCAAACTCTGGCTGCGGAATCTCTTCTGCATGATCTACTCTGGTGACAAGTACTGTGGTGTGCTTTACACGTATAAGATTTTCAATAAAAAAATCGGACATTTTCTGAAGACAGAAGACCCATGCTTCTTTATCTTTAATGAGAATGTCGCCAACGACACTGCGGTCTACACCAAGGTTCAGAATTGCACCAAGATAGTCTCTGTGTCCAAGATCTTCAGAAAAACGAAGTGCTTTTGGTTCTATTCTCAGACAGTCCACAGGATAATCCCAGGAAAAACCCAGGTTTTTCGGGCAAAAGGCTGCCATCTGGCGCTCTGCGTGGGAATATCCGCCGAAAAGCTTCACCTCTACACCCATTTGGGAAATCTTTTGGGAAGCCAGCATATTTTGTTCGTTTAAGTTAAGAAAATCCGTAAAGGTGACAATATCTCTCTGGTAAGAGAGATTTGCCAGCTCCCGGATTCTCTTAAGTAAAAATTCATCCTTATCCATAAAAATTAATAACCAGCTCTTACGGATGGTGTAGCTCCGCCAAGAATGTTCTGGAGATCTCCTGTAATGTCAACAGAAGAAGGACCAAGTACGAAAATGTAGCTGGAAATCTTCTGAAGGGAACCATTCAGGGAATAGCAGGCACCAGAGGCGAAATCAATGATACGCTGTGCAAGCTCTACATCAATACCTTCCAGATTCAGAATTACAGTTGCATTATCAAGCAGTGTGTCTGCAATTTCACGAGTGTCTTCCATAGAGGCAGGCTTAATTACACAAACCTCCATAGAAGAAGCCTGATTGGCACGACGGCTGCTTCTCATAGGTGTGATTTTGGAAGATGCGGCAGGACGCTGTTTTTCTCTTTCAGGGGTCTGTTTCACAGGTGCCTTGGCAGCTGCTTTCGAAGCGGCTGTATGTACAGGCTCTTCATCGAAATCATCCTCTTCTGCTGCAGAGTCCTCTTTCTTACGACCGAATTTCTCAAAGAATTTCTTCTTAGGTTTATCATCCATCGGATCATCATCGAGAAAATCACCGTCTTCGTCATCATCCATCAGGTCTTCATCTAAATAACTATCCTCATCGTAGTCGTCGTCATTCAGCTTAATAGAATCTAATAATTTATCAAAAACACTCATTTTTAATCTCCAATCTTCGTCTTCTTAACAGGCAACGTAATTACGCTCACCAAAAATTCCGGTGCCAACGCGTACCATGGTTGAGCCTTCCTGGACAGCAACCTGATAATCTCCGGTCATACCCATACTCAAAACGCTCATGTTAACATTATTAATGTTTTTGGTGCTAATGTCAACACTTAATTTCTTCAATGTGCGAAAAACTTCTCGGTTTTCCTCTGGATTTTCCACAAATGGAGCAATTGTCATAAGTCCCATCACTTTGATATGGGAAAATGTGCTGATTTCCTGTAAAAGAGGAAGGACTTCATTTACTTTTAATCCAAATTTGCTATCCTCTTCTGCAACATTTACTTCCAGAAGAACAGGCATGATAAGATCTTTTTTTGCAGCTTCCTGTTCAATAGTCTGTGCCAGACGCAGGGAATCTACAGAATGGATCATAGCAACTTTATCAATGATGTATTTTACTTTGTTGCGCTGCAAATGTCCGATCATGTGCCACTGGATATCAGATGGCAGCTGGTCGTATTTATCCATAATTTCCTGGACCTTATTTTCGCCAAAAACACGGGCACCGGCATGGTATGCTTCCAGAAGCATGGACACTGGCTTTGTTTTGCTTACTGCAACCAGTGTAACTTCATCCGGATTGCGTGAAACGGATGCACAGGCTTTTTCAATATTTGTATTTACCTGCTGTAAATTATCAGCTAACATTTATAAGCCTCCTTAAAATTATATATCTAAGCATAATATATCTGTTATTTCACCTGGGAGGAATCCCTGGCAATACGGTCGTATCTGGAAAGTCCATAAGAAGTTTTGCTGGAAATAATCGCATATTCTTCATTCTGGTCCAGTATTTCAATATAACGGAATACAGCATAGCCCTGATTTACACAGTAAACACCCTCAAGGGAGTCTGTCTCGCTAACGATAAAACGCTGATTGGAGTTATCTTTTACAATGGCATCGCCCTCTTTAAATGTACTACGGGCAACGTAATAATTATAGGTATCATCATCTTCGTCGTCAGGATTGGCTTTTACTTTACCGTATATTGTGGCGCTGACAAAGGTTTTGACATTGTTGCCATCAGAATCTCTGGAAACCCTGTTGAAGCCTACACTTCCACTGTCTGGATCTGTGGTGGCATATTCTGCAGGAATCACATAAAAATCCTGGGTTGTTACTGCTGAAAGCGGAATTTTAAGACCTGCCACAGTGTTGGTAACCAGTTCAATATCAAGAAAACGGTCAGAAGCATATCGGATCAGACCGCGGCTGAAATCGATTTTACCATATTTCAGACCATCAATTTTGATAATGGAAAAATCACCGCTTTGGGTCATATCATCTTTAAGAAATTTTACACGGATGGTGGAACGGCCTTCAAGTCGGGCTGCCTGTTTGTCGCTGAGCGGAATGATCAGGCTCCACAGCTCACTGGTAATATTGGTGTAAATATTATCTCCTGTCTGAACTTTTTCGTCTGTTTTCAGATCAGTCTCATGATAAGAAGTCTGGTCGAAATCTTCTGCAGTAAGCGTGTCAGCTGTTTTATTTTCATAGCCGTCTGTAGAATACAGGATGATGCCATCGGTCTGCGCTTTACATATATTTTGTCCGCTGATCGTCACAACCTGAGAATTGGCATTTCCATCAGTGGAGATCCCTTCATACTGAAGGATACTTCCCTCGAGCTGATTTTTAAAACTGTAAGTATTATTAAATTTACTCCCTGAAAAGCTTTTGGAAAAGCTAAGCATGGAGCTTCGGATCTTTGAAAGCTCTTCCGGAGTCAAAGAGGTAACCGAATCAGCAATCTTGCCGGAGCTTAATCCGTAAACTGCACCTCCTGCATTGATCTTGCTTCCTTCTCTGGCATAGTAATTTACATAACCGGAAGATTCTGCTTTATAAACACTTTCCTCTCGAATTGAGATTCCGGTGTAGGTTTCGTTTCTTGATAAAGGACCTGTTGTTACCTGGTAGGATTCAATATGGGTAGAGGTAACAAGCAGAACTGCGGTGAAAATCATATATAATAACAATACACCAAAAGCAACGGTGGCGATGTTCAGTCCGAATATTTTTTTCAGCTGTACAAAAAGTCCTGCCATTTTGCCAGGTCTGTTGGATTTCTTCTCGGACAATCAGATTCCCCCTTTGTTTTTGAGTCAGGCTCTATTTTTTCATACCAAACAATTGTACCATTTTTTAACTTGGAAAACAAGGAAAAGAAGACGAAAAGTCTGTGAATAAAACGAAGAAAACGAACGTATTTTCAGAATATCTGTTTGCTTAATCGGGAAAAATATGGTATGATAGAAAAAAGTTGAATATATTTCGGAGGAAAACTCTTATGACATATGGTAAAATCAGTAAAAAACAGCAGGAAATTCTGGAATACATAAAAAGTGAAATTTTAAACCGAGGATTCCCGCCTGCAGTTCGTGAAATCTGTGAAGCAGTAAATCTGAAATCTACATCTTCTGTTCACGCCCATTTAGAAGCACTTGAGAAAAATGGTTACATTCGCCGTGATGCCACTAAGCCCAGAGCTATAGAGATCATCGATGATAACTTCAATCTTGTTCGGCGAGAGGTGGTTAATGTTCCGCTTGTAGGTACGGTAGCTGCAGGACAGCCTATCCTTGCAGTAGAGAATGTGGAAGGCTATTTTCCTATTCCTTCAGAATTTATGCCAAACGAGCAGAGCTTTATGCTGAAGGTAAAGGGGGACAGCATGATCAATGCCGGAATTTTCGAAGGGGACCAGGTTCTTGTGAAACAGCAGTCCACAGCATCTAACGGTGATATTGTAGTTGCCCTTGTAGAAGACTCTGCTACAGTGAAGACCTTTTATAAAGAGAACGGTTATTATCGTCTACAGCCGGAGAACGATACCATGGATCCGATCATTATCACAGGTGAGATTCAGATCCTTGGTAAAGTATTCGGTGTAATGCGTTTCTATCAGTAAATTTGAGTATGCTAAAAGCCGTGTGCTCCATGATTGATGGATGGCCACACGGCTTTTGTATATGCCAGATTGTCAGCACCGTATTGCGCAGTCAATTCCGGGACTTTATTTTTCTAAAAATTCATCCATCTCCAGTACTTTTCCATCTCTCCAGATTCTTTCCAGATCATAGAAAAGTCTGTTTTCCTCATCAAATACGTGTATGATCACATCACCGTAATCCATAAGGATCCAGCTGGAATTGCGATTTCCTTCAATCTGTTTTGCTTCAAAGCCGGCACGTCCAAGCTGCTCTTCCACATTGTCTACGATTGCCTGAACCTGATTGGAGTTTGTGCCGCTTGCGATTACGAAATAATCTGCGATTACAGAAACAGTATGGATATCGATCACTTTAATATCCTGTCCCTTTTTATCGTCAATTGCCTTGCAGGCAATCTGTGCCATCATTTTTTCTGTACTTACTGTACTCATTTAGAGGTGCTCCTTTCCTGTTAAGCTGCTGCGTTTGTTATGCAGCTCTTTATAATAAACATAAGCCTCTCTTGAGGTGGGTTCAATGTCATCGGCAGAATCTTCCTCCAGATACTCCAGAGTATCCTTCAGAATTTCATACATACATTCATCCAGATCCTGAAAAGCAATCCTGCGGATCTCTGTCAGCCTGCCAGCTTTATAACGCATGGGTTCGATATAATCTGCAATATAAATGATTTTTTCCAGAAGACTCATTTCACGTTTGCCGGTTGTGTGATAATTAATGGCAGAAAGAATTTCCTGATTTTCAATTCCATATTTTGCATAGGCAATATAAGCTCCAAGCCTGGAATGGAGAAGAAATGGATGGTTTCTTTCAAAATCAGAAACCGGAATATTGTGTTCACTGCACATTTTCAGTTTCTTTTTATTAGGAATGCATTTGGCGCAGTCGTGAAGAAGACCGGCAACCTGTGCATCTTTAATATCATATCCGTGAACCATAGCCAGACATGCGCTGGTGTACATAACGCCCATGGTATGTTGGAAACGGTCTTCATCCAGATATTTGGAAAGTTTTTTCTCAATTTTTGCAAAATCGTAATCTGCCATGGTCAGATTTCCTTCTTTCTGTAAATTCCATTCTCTTTCATATAAGAGATAACCTTATCCGGGACGTAGTATTTCAGGCTTTTTTCATCAGAAATCCACTGGCGGATCTGATGACTGGAAACATCAATATTCATAGTATCCAGACGGGCAAAATTTCCCTCATATTTTTCGGAAAGACGTTTGATTTCCCTGTTCAGTTCATCTGAAGATGTGTGATTCCGCACAGCCACCACAAGTGTGCAGGCTTTACAGATTCGCCCTGGTTCTTTCCATTCTTCAAAAGCAAAAAGAGAATCAGCACCGATAATAAAATAATAGTCAGTATCCGGATTCTGTTCATTCAGTTCTTCTAAAGTGCGATAGGTATAGGTATACCCTGTCTCATGCATTTCAGTAAGAGACAATTCAAAATGAGGATTGTCTTCAATTGCCAGACGTACCATTTCTACGCGCTGGCAGTCAGAAGCTCTGCCATCCCGATTGCGCTTATGGGGCGGATTGCCGGATGGCATAAATAAAACCTTGTCAAGGTGAAGCTGCTCATAGCTTTGTTCACCAAGAATAAGATGTCCCATGTGAATAGGATCAAAGGTTCCGCCCATGATTCCGATTCTTTTTCGATTATTTTGGAAGTTCAATTTTTTTCTTCTCTTTTTTGCCTTCGCGGTATAATACAATTTTCTTACCGATTACCTGCACAACCTGGGAATGGGTGCGCTCTGCAAGAACCTGTGCCATTTCCTTTGGATCCTCCAGACAGTTCTGAAGGACACTGATCTTGATCAGCTCTCTTGCAGCAAGTGCTTCATCAACAGCTTTGGTATTCTCCGGAGTAAGACCGCCTTTTCCAAGCTGCATAATTGCATCCATTTTCATTGCCAGGCCTTTTAAGTATGCTCTCTGCTTACTTGTCATAATATATCTCCTGTCTTAAAAAAACTTACTTGTAGTATTCAAACTCAAATCCATACATACGGACGGTATCGCCTTCCTGTATGCCGGCTGCTTCCAGTTCTTCCAGAATACCGCCTTCTTTTAAGAAACGCTGGAAGAATGCAAAACCTTTTTCAGAATCCAGGTTGGTATAACCGAGCATTTTTTCAATACGTGGTCCTTCAACGATAAATACGGACGGATCTTCTTCATCTGTTTCAACAGTAAATGGAAGACTCTCATTGATCAGCATATCTTCAGGGAAGAATTCCTGCTCAAATACAATTGCTTTCTTCGGACAACTGTCCAGAAGTTCCTTGATATGGAAAAGAAGCTCACGCACACCCTGGCCAGTAACTGCAGAAATCGGGTATACTTTGATACCTTGCGGTTCAAATTCCTTACGAAGTTTATCTACCGGATTTTCTTGTCCGTCATCAAAAATACAGTCCACTTTATTGGCTGCAATTACCTGCGGACGCTTTGCAATTTCCGGATTGTATTTCTCCAGTTCTTTAGTGATCTTATAAATATCATCAATAGGATCTCGTCCTTCTGTGGAAGCTGCATCCACAATGTGCACCAGAACTCTGGTACGCTCAATGTGGCGAAGGAACTCATGACCAAGGCCAACTCCCTCAGAAGCGCCCTCGATCAGTCCCGGGATATCTGCGATGATAAAACCGCCGTTTTCCGTATCTACAACGCCAAGGTTCGGGCTTAAGGTTGTAAAATGATAGTTGGCGATCTTCGGCTTCGCATTTGTAACACGGGAAAGAAATGTGGACTTACCAACATTAGGGAAACCTACCAGCCCCACGTCTGCGATTACCTTCAACTCCAGGAGCACCTCAAGCTCCTGGAATGGCTGTCCCGGCTGGGCATATTTTGGAACCTGCATGGTAGGGGTTGCGTAATGCTGGTTTCCCTTGCCGCCGCGTCCACCGCGCAGTACAACCTGACGACGGTTTTTTCCGGACATATCTGCAATGACCTTACGGGATTCAGCATCCATAATGACAGTACCTTCCGGTACCTTTAATATGATATCAGCTCCGTCGGCACCGTGGCAACGCTTTTTGCCACCCTCCTGGCCGTCTTCTGCCTTATATTTTCTTTTATGACGGTAATCACCGAGGGTATTCTGTCCCTCGTCAACTTCAAAAATAACGTCTCCGCCCTTGCCGCCGTCGCCGCCATCCGGACCGCCGTCAGGTACATATTTTTCCCTGCGGAAGCTTACATGGCCGTCGCCGCCCTTGCCGGAACGGATATATATGGTAGCTCTGTCTGCGAACATTAAATCTCCTTTATAAGAAAAGGCTCCAAACCTTTATAGATTTGAAGCCCCTTGCTCAACTAATTACTCTGCCTCTACTGGTACGATAGAAACCTGTTTCTTATCGCGGCCTTTTCTGGTGAATCTTACAACACCATCGGTCAGTGCAAATAATGTATAGTCTTTTCCGCATCCTACGTTCTCGCCTGCATGGATCTTAGTTCCACGCTGTCTGTAAAGGATGTTGCCGGCTTTAACAAACTGTCCGTCTGCTCTCTTCGCACCTAATCTCTTAGACTCGGAATCACGACCGTTCTTTGTAGAACCAACTCCTTTTTTATGTGCGAATAACTGAAGGTTCATCTTCATCATTGTTGTTACACCTCCTTGACTTTTACTGTCAAATATCGATTGTTATAACTATGCTCAATTTCTGTTAATCCGAGAATCAGGGAATCCATAAGAAGCTTCCCACGCTCTGTATTAGGATTTGTTCTAAAATGGATGGATACATATCCGTCATCCGCTTCCGCCTCAATCTGTTCTTCAGTAAATTTCTCAAGAGAATTCACCGTAGTGATGATCAAGGCTGATACGGCAGCACATACAATATCCTGTCCCTCTTCGGCATAGCCTGCATGTCCTTTGGACAGAAAATCCAGATAAGAGCCTTTTCTCTTCTTAACTGTAATATTGATCATAACAGCACCTGATTAAGCGTTGATCTTTTCGATTTTAACTTTGGTGTACTGCTGTCTGTGACCGTTTTTCTTGTGATATCCAGTTTTTCTCTTGTACTTGTAAACGATGACTTTTTTAGCCTTTCCGTTCTCAACTACAGAAGCGGTAACACTGGCATCCTTAACGTCTTCTCCAACCTTTAATCCGTCATTGCTAACTGCAATTACAGAATCAAAAGTAACGGTTTCACCAGCTTCAACTCCGAGCTTCTCAACTCTGATTACGTCGCCTTCAGCAACTTTGTACTGTTTACCACCTGTTGCAATAATTGCGTACATTTGTGGCACCTCCTATAGACTTTACTCGCCAAATATGGTGGTCTCTCGACTCTTAAACCTCTTTGTGCGGCATACTCGATTATAATAACAGGGAGATTTGGTTTCGTCAAGAGGTTTTGTAAAAAAAATTGTAAAAAAATTTGTAAAAAAATAAAAATGAAAACCCATGTTTCTGGTTTGCTGTTTGTAATAATTTCGAAAATACGAAAAAGGAGTTTTTTATAGTTTTACTTAGAGCGAGTTCGAAAAATCTCCTGATTTTATCTGCCTGATTTCCTCTATAACTGGTCTTCTGACCTTCTTGCGTGTCATCTCCAGAATGTGAAGCGGCGTAATATCTATGGCTTTGCATTTCACCGGATCCTTCCTCAGATATTTCTGCAATACATGAAAAAGCTCGTCATTATGATCCGGGTTTGTCATATTAATAAAATCGATAAGAATAATTCCGGACAGGTTGCGAAGCCGTAGTTGTCGTGAAATTTCCTTAGCTGCTTCCAGATTGATTTTTCGATAGGTTTCCTCGGCTTTCTTTTTTCCAGTAAATTTCCCGCTGTTTACGTCGATGGAAACAAAGGCTTCTGTCTGCTGGATCACAATAAAGCCTCCGCTGTTCAGCCAGATTTTTTCCTTCTGAATCTCATCCAGTGCGTTTTCCAGGCGGGAAAGCTTGTATAGTGGAAGAAGCTTGTCCTGATAAAAACGGGCTTTGCTTTCTTCCTCCGGACTTGTTTCCTTCAAATAAGAGGTGATCTGCTGAAAAATTTCAGGATCATCAGTTACAATGTCCGTAAGATTTTCGCTGTAAATATCACGAAGAGTGGTAAGGTAAACCGGTTCTGTTTCGTAGAGAAGGCTGAAACAGGTGCGGCTTTTACCGTTGACAGCAACTTTTTCATACAGTGATTTCAAATAAGAAAGCTCCTGAAGGATTTCAGCCTTTTCAGCCTGGGCTGCGTTGGTGCGGACAATCAAGCCATAGTCCTTATCCGGACATGCAGCCTCTGCTTCCAGCCAGCTGGATAAAGTGTGGCGCTCCGTACCAGAGAGTTTTCCGGAAAGTCCAAATTTTTTTTCTCCTGTGGTGAGCACCAGATACTTACCTGTAAAATTTAAGTTTGCAGTCAGCGCGGGCAGCTTGCCCTTCATGGCATCACGGCTTACCTGTACCAGAATCTGGTCACCTGGACGCAAGGGACTGCCAGGAGCTTTCCCGGAGGCATAGATAACCTGATCTGCTTCCTGAAGAGGAAAATAGCCGCGTACGCCAGGTGCAATAAGAACAAATGCTGCCTGAATATTAGAAGCAATATTTTCTACCTGACCCACATAAATATTTCCAAGAATGGACTGTCGGGCGGCTGTTTCCAGGCGAAGCTCCATAATCTGACCTTCTTCCTCGATTGCACAGGCATGGCATTTGTTACCGCTAAGTTCCATGGTTGTTAGAATTAATTTTGTCACTTGATTCACCTGATTTAAGTCTATTGAACTTCCACGCCAAGGGATTCCAATGATACAAATTTATGTTTTTTCTCATTTCCAAGATCTGCATATACTTCCAGACGATGAATCATGCAGGCAAATTCCGGAAGCTCCTGTCCAAGCCAGGCGGTAAATGCATCCATTACAGCATCTGGTTTGGTATAGTTGGCACTTGCAGAAGCGAGATTTAAGAAAATGCGGTTGTCATTCTGTAAATTCATTTTGTAAATAAAAGGTCTGATGTCTACCTGTTTTTCGCCTTTTTTTGTTTCTTTTGTAACAAGGATCTCAGGCTGCTTTAAAAATTCCGTAATTTTTGTCTGCCATCCATCTGCCGGTGCTTTTCCAGGACGGAACTCTACCAGATAATCAGCTGCTGCCACCAGGGACATTGCCTTGCTTGCTTTTCCATCTTCCACCTGACGGGCACTCAAAACACGAATACCATCTACCATCTGGCTGTTAAGACGCTGACAGATTTCATCGGTTGGAATCGTAACGGTGAGCTCCATATCGAAATATTCCCCTGTGCTGGTCACGCCAACTCCAAGAGGAGCAGCAAAGGACATGATCATATGAGGGCTGTAACCTCCTGAAAAAGCAATTGGAAGCTCTGCGCGTCGAATGGCTTTCTGGAAGTAGCGCATGGTGTCAAGATGTCCTACAAATTTCATAGGCCCCTCTTTTGTAAATTTAATTCTTACCTTCATAACATACGCCTCCTTCATAACGTCTTGCTCCGCAGCCTGCACATTTCTGACGGCAGTTTGGTGTAACTACTTCGCCTTTTGCCTGTTTCCACTCACGGATCAGGAACTCCTTGGTAACACCTGCATCTATGAAATCCCATGGGAGAATTTCATCTGTGCTTCTCTCTCGGAGTGTGTAGAATTCAATGTCAATTCCTGTTTCTGCAAAAGCCTCTTTCCAGATGTCGTAGCGGAAGCTTTCTGACCAGGCATCGTAAAGGGCACCTTTTTCATAGGCTTTTAAGATAACCTCAGAAGCACGGCGGTCACCTCTTGCAAGGAAGCCTTCCAGTGTGGTTACATCCGGTTCATGCCAGTTGTATTTAATACTCTTCTGGTTCAGCTGTGCACGGATTTCTTCTTTTACTACTTTTGCCTTGTCAATGAAATCCTGTTCTGTATACATTGGAGCCCACTGGAATGGGGTAAATGGCTTTGGTACAAAGAAGGATGTGCTGACTACGATCTGAACCTTTCCATGGCGTTTTTCCTTGGGAACGGTATCGTAATATTCTTCTGCAATACGCTCTGCCAGATGAGCAATTCCCTTCATATCTTCTTCGGTTTCAGTAGGAAGTCCAAGCATGAAATAAAGCTTCACACGGTTCCATCCGCCCACAAATGCCTCATGCGCACCGTGAAGGATCACTTCTTCGGTAAGTCCTTTGTTAATTACATCACGGAGTCTCTGGGAACCAGCTTCCGGGGCAAAAGTAAGGCTGCTCTTCTTAATATCCTGAACCTTGCTCATAACATCCAGGGCAAAAGCGTCGATACGAAGTGACGGCAGGGAAATATTTACACCTGCGGACTTAAATTCGTCAATCAGGAAGTTTACCAGCTCTTCCAGGTGTGTGTAATCGCTGGAACTTAAGGAACTGAGGGAAATCTCCTCGTGACCGGAGTTCTGTAGCATGGCTCTTGCAGACTCTTTCAACTCCTCCACGTCACGTTCACGGAGCGGTCTGTAGATCATACCTGCTTGGCAGAAACGGCATCCACGGATACATCCACGCTGGATTTCCAGAGTGACACGGTCCTGGGTGGCCTTGATAAAAGGAACAACCGGTTTCTCAATCGGACAATATCCTTTATCCATATCTACGATCAGCTGCTTCTGGACCTTCTGGGGAACTCCTGGGCGGTTGGGAGCAAAGGAAGCAATGGTACCGTCTTCCTTATAGGCAACATCATAAAAGGATGGAACATAAATTCCCGGAATCTGGGCTGCTTTCATAAGGAAGTTTTCCCTGCTGCCTCCTGCTGCCTTATTGGCCTTATATGCGTCAAAAAGAGCATCATAGACAGTCTCACCCTCTCCAATATAAAACAGGTCGAAGAACGGGGCCAGTGGCTCTGGATTATATGCACATGCACCGCCGCCAATGACGATAGGACATGATTCGTCTCGATCTCTTGCCATAAGCGGAATCTGGGAAAGATCCAGTGTCTGCAGCACATTGGTATAGCACATCTCATATCCAAGTGTAATGCAAAGGAAATCGAACTCCTTCACCGGATCCTGGGACTCCAGGGCGAACAAAGGAATCTTCTGCTCCCGCATGATCTTGTCTAAATCAAGCCATGGGGAATAGACACGCTCACACCAGACGTCTGGGCGTTTGTTGAACATATTGTAGAGTAGCATCATGCCAAGGTTAGACATGCCTATCTCATAGACATCCGGGAAGCACATGGCAACTCTAATGTCAATTTGAGTCAGGTCTTTCATTACGGAATTGACTTC
>NZ_CAKRNY010000036.1 GCF_934371575.1 uncultured Blautia sp.
AAGGATCATTACGTTTTCGTAACGTTTTTCGCTTTTTTTTTTCGGGAAATCATGGTAAACTGTTAAAGTGTGACAGGGTAACTGTTCAGTACCTTCACAGTTACGAGCAAAAATGCAATTAAAATCACCTTCGGTGATGGCATTTTTGCTTGTATGTCTCGGGATTTTGGCATATTTATGCCAAAACACCTCGCGGGATAATGGCTACTGAATAGTTACGTGACAGGTAACAATACGGTAGATTTTTGCATCTATGAAACGGTCACCTGTACGAAAAAGGAAATCGAAAAACAGAAGAACTGTTCCGGTGATGAGAGTTAAAAACGGAACAGTGATAAAGGAGAAATTACCATGCCAGTATTTGATTTTAATAATACCCCGGATAAAGACAAACCGTTGACCTGTACCTATACTACTTTCCGCTCTGACGAATCCACCGCCACACCGGAGCGCCCGATGCTGGTGCTGGATAACAAAAAACGGCAGTGGAAACACCACTCCAGCGGATTCTTTTCCAATCCGGCGAAACAGACAACGTTTGAATTCGAGGAGGAAGACGGTATCGTGTCCGCAGATATCCTGGAGATCGATGCCCGTTTTGTCAGCCTGTTAAAATGGCTCGGCGGCAATCATATTCATATCCGTTTGTCCGGTGAGAACAGAGAAAATGGATATGCCGTTTATAAGATCCGTGAGATCGCTTTCGGTGGCGGTACCAAACTCTCGGCTGAGGATGGATTTTTACAGTTTATGATTGAACGTCTTCTGGCAAGCAATGCACCGGAAGAGATCGAGGAGGATGAGGATGCAGAGGAAGTCGGCGATGATATGAAGCTGACCAGTATCCAGAGCATCACCGACTTTATGACCTGCGCCGGAAAAACACTGCCGGATAACATCCGTCTCTGGGCGAGAAGAAACCTGGCGGTTGCAAAATCCCATGAGGTATCCCCGGAAGAGAGACGGCATGCGCAGAGAGCACTGTCGATTATGATGAACGTACAGTGGAAGAGTAATTATTTTGAGTCTATCGACCCGCAGGAAGCGAGAAGAATCCTCGATGAAGAACTGTACGGTATGGAAAAGGTAAAACAGAGAATTATCGAGACAATTATCCAGATCAACCGTACCCATACCTTACCGGCATACGGTCTGCTTCTCGTAGGACCTGCCGGAACCGGAAAATCCCAGATCGCTTACGCAGTTGCACGAATCCTGAAACTGCCTTGGACAACTCTGGATATGAGTTCCATCAACGATCCAGAGCAGCTGACCGGAAGCTCCCGTGTCTATGCCAACGCGAAACCTGGTATCATCATGGATGCATTTTCGATGGCAGGAGAGTCCAATCTGGTATTTATCATCAACGAGCTGGACAAAGCGGCCTCCGGCAAAGGAAACGGAAACCCGGCGGATGTTCTGCTGACCCTGCTGGATAACCTAGGATTCACCGATAACTATATGGAATGTATGATCCCGACGGTAGGTGTCTATCCAATCGCTACCGCCAACGACAAATCCCAGATCAGTGCACCGCTGATGTCCCGTTTTGCGGTGATTGACATTCCGGATTATACAGATGAAGAAAAGAAAATTATTTTCTCAAAATATGCACTGCCAAAAGTACTGAAACGAATGAGCCTGAAAGAAAATGAAATTATTCTGACAGATGAAGGTCTGGACAGAATCATTCAGAAACATGCAAATACCAGCGGTATCCGCGACCTGGAACAGGCAGCAGAGCATATTGCAGCCAATGCACTGTATCAGATTGAAGTCAATCATATGCAATCCGTAACAATCGATGCACAGATGGTAGAGAAAGTGCTTGAGTAATAAGTATAAAAAAGTATGACAGATGATTAAGAATATTAAAATTGCCAAAGGAGGATAATTGTTATGTGGAATGGAAAGAAAAAAGCGGTAACATTCAGTTACGATGACGGTGTGACACAGGATCGCCGTCTGGTGGAGATGATGAATACTTATGGTGTAAAAGGCACCTTTAACTTAAACAGCGGTATGCAGTCTTATGCAAATGTATGGGAACATCCAAAGGGGCTGCTGATTCATCGGATGAACACAGAAGGTTTAAAAGAACTGTATCAGGGACATGAGATTGCAGTACATTGTCTGACACATGCAGATCTGCCAAAATTTGATGAAGAGACGATCCGCAATGAGATTCTGGAAGACAGGAAAAGCCTGGAAGAACGGTTTGGGCAGCCGGTGGTGGGAATGGCGTATCCGTTTGGCACTTATAACGATACTGTAGTGGATATTGCCCGTGCCTGTGGTATCCGTTATTCCCGTACGGTAAACCGGACCGGAAATTTTGAACTTCCGGAAGAGCCGTTAACACTGAATCCGACCTGTCATCATAATGATGCGGATGTGATGGAACTGATTGACCGTTTTCTGGCATCTGACAGTGAGGAACCACAGCTTTTCTATCTGTGGGGACACAGTTATGAGTTTGACGTAGATCAGAACTGGGATCGGATGGAAGAGATCCTGAAAAAATTGTCCGGTCATGATGAAATCTTTTACGGAACAAACAGAGAAGTGTTATTCGGTGAGTAATAACTATTTCGTATATGATATTACAATTATGCTCTGAATATAATCAGAATCTGTGACAGACGCAAAGAAAAAAGGAGAACACAAATGCAATATGCAATCATAGGAGCCGGAGGAACCGGCGGAGTTGTTGGATATTTTATGACAAAGGCAGGAAAAGATGTGACACTGATTGCCCGTGGCCGCCATCTGGAAGCTATGAAAAAGCATGGACTGACGCTGGAACGTCTCTGGGATCCGAATCCGGAGACGATTGATGTGAAAGCAACGGATATGGAGCACTACGAGGAACATCCGGACGTGATTCTGGTGTGCGTGAAAGGATATTCTCTGGAAGATACCGTCCCGTTTATCCGCCGGGTGGCAAAATCGGATACCATCGTGATCCCGATTCTGAATATCTACGGCACAGGAGCGAAACTGCAAAAAGAACTGCCGGAACTGCTGGTGACGGACGGATGCATCTATGTATCTGCCAACATCAAAGAGCCGGGGGTACTGCTGCAGCATGGAAAGATTTTGCGGATCGTCTACGGTGTCAGAGAAAAGGCAGAGGAGCGACCGGAGCTCGAACAGATCCGACAGGATTTTACGGACAGTTCCATCGACGGGATTTTATCTGAAAATATCCGCAGAGAAGCACTGGAAAAATTCTCCTATGTGTCTCCGATCGGAGCAGCAGGACTGTACTGTAACGCGGTAGCGGGGGATTTTCAGAAAGAGGGCGCTCCGCGGGAACTGTTTTGTTCGATGATTCGGGAAATCGCAGCACTTGCAGATGCTATGGGCGTTCCGTTTCAAAAAGATATGGTGGAGGTTAATTTACATATTTTGTCCAATCTTGCACCGGAAACAACTACTTCTATGCAGCGGGATGTAATGGATGGGAAACAATCAGAAATCGATGGATTGGTATACGAAGTGGTTCGTATGGGAAAACTATACGGTGTGCCGGTTCCTTCTTACACGAAAGTGGCAAATCGACTGGCTGAGAAAAAAGGAATCATTTTTGATATGGATGGTGTTCTGGTCAATACGGAACCGTTGCATTTTCGGTGTTGGCAGGAAGTGCTGAAAGAGGACGGAATCACGCTGGATTATGAGATTTACAAACCGTGTATCGGTTCTACAAGAGAAGTTTTCCGGCAGCTGATGGTGGATGCTTACGGTGATATTTTCGAGGATTATCCGACGATGAACCGGAGAATGGAAGAAAAGAAAAAGGAAATCGTGGAAAAAGAAGGATTTCCGCAATGTGAAGGAATCCGGGAAGTTCTGGAAAAGTTACATCAGGAAGGATATCTGCTGGCAGTGGGATCTTCTTCTCCGGAGGATGTGATCCGCAAAGTGTTGAAGGATCTTGGCCTGGCTCAGTATTTTTCTGCTTTTATCAGTGGAGAAAATATGGCACATCCAAAGCCGGCACCGGATACGTTTCTTGCTGCGGCAGAAGCACTGTTACTGGATCCTTCTGCATGTATGGTGGTAGAAGATTCCACTAATGGAGGAAAGGCGGCAAAAGCAGCCGGAATGTCCTGCGTTTGGTTCCATAATCCGGATTCCGGAGATCAGCAGATCCCGGATGCGGTTCTGGAGATTTCTTCCTGGACGCCTTCCAGCGCAGAAAAAATTATGAAAGTATCAGAACGATGAAAAAAGACAGAACAGTTATGTAAGTATTCTGAAAAAAGGAGCAGATAAAAATGTGTACAGCAGCTACTTATAAAACAAAAGACTTCTATATGGGACGGACACTGGATTATGAATTCTCTTACGGAGATGAAATTACGGTGACTCCGAGAAATTATCCGTTTCATTTTCGCCATATGGGAGAACTGGAAAATCATTATGCGATCATCGGTATGGCACATGTAGCGGACGATTATCCACTGTATTACGATGCCGTCAACGAAAAAGGTCTGGGAATGGCAGGTTTGAACTTCGTAGGAAACGCCGTTTATCAGGAAATTCAGGAGGGACGGGAAAATGTGGCTCAGTTTGAGTTCATTCCCTGGATCCTTTCCCAGTGTGCATCGGTAGAAGAGGCGAAGAAAATGCTGGCAGAGATGAATCTGGTGGGAACCGTATTTGCCCCACAGTTTCCGGCAGCACAGCTGCACTGGATCCTGGCGGATGAACATGCGTGTATCACCATCGAGTGTGTCCGGGAGGGACTGAAGGTTTATGATAATCCGGCAGGCGTACTGACGAATAATCCGCCATTTGAACAGCAGATGTTTTTAATGAATCAGTATATGCATCTGTCACCGAAACAGCCGGAAAATCATTTTTCCGAGCAGTTACCGTTACAGACCTACAGCCGCGGGATGGGAGCATTGGGACTTCCGGGAGATCTTTCTTCTACTTCCCGCTTTGCAAAAGTGGCATTTACCAGAGCACATGCAGTGTCAGGAGATTCCGAGGCAGAAAGCGTCAGCCAGTTTTTCCATATTCTGGGATCGGTGGATCAGCAGAGAGGATGCTGTGAGGTGGCAGAGGGTAAATACGAGATCACGATCTATACCTCCTGCTGGAACGCACAGAAGGGAATCTACTATTATAATACCTATGAAAACCACCAGATCACTGCGGTCGACATGCACCGTGAGAACCTGGACGGAACCACACTGGCAAGATACCCATTGATTCAGAAGGGCGAGATCCGGTGGCAGAACTAGTACATCGTTTTCGAAATAACTGTATCATTCACTTGTCTACGAATCCGATTGCACAGTTAAAAAAGCCTCAGCGTAGCCCGCTACGCCTACGTTTTTTTAACTGCACACTCGAATCCGTATCCTGCGTGAATGATACAGTTATTTACGAAACGATGTACTAGAGGGATTATCACTGCAGCATCAAGGTCTCGTGCAGATATGGACTTTGACTGTTGCCTGCGTAAATTAAAAGAGACAGAAATCTGTTTCAGACATGTACCAATGGTACGGAATGAATCAGGTTTCTGTCTTTTTTCGTGTATTGCATCAAATGATGCAATTACAGAATCTATAGTGATTATTTTACTGTGCCTTCTTCATGCGATAACTTCCATTACTGGTGCGGAAAGCGTCGATGATGCGCCGTACGCTGCACAGTAAGGTGAGTCCGTATCCGATGAACAGCTCACTGTAATAGCTTCCGGTAAGTTCGGAAAGATCCAGAATGTTATCCAGGTACTGATAACATTCGGAGAAGGTGTATCCCTCGTCTTTCAGTGCGTCGTAAACATCCCAGGTCCAGGAAAGCCGATTGGCAAAGAAAATCATTACCAGCATCATCACAGTGGAAATAATGACACCCTTCCGATCCAGATGACCGCCAAGCAGTTCATATCCCCGCAGTGCACAGAGCGCAGTGACTGCACCGGCAATACCGGCGATGTATCCAAGCCGATAGATCAGTACCCAGATCGCACATCCGATCAGAGAACCGACGAAAGCACCTACGAGTCCGGCAACCAGATTACTCTTTTTTGCACGGGTTGTCTGCTGATTTTGTTGAAGATTCTGCTCAATCTGCTGTGCACAGGAAGTACACAGATAATGGTAGGAACCATTTACCTCATAATTTGACAGATATTCCTGTGTGCTGCCGCAGGACTCACAGCAGGGCTGATAATTACCACCATGAAGATACTGAATCAGAGGCTCTACGACACTGTTGATCATATCCGGAACTTTGTTTCCGTTTACTGCCGGCATTTTTATGGTCAGTAAGGCGGAAGTAGAAGTACAGGAATAGTCTGCCAGGTGTTTGACATTTTGCTTCTGGTATTCCAGATACTGTGCCAGCTGCGCGTTATCCGAATCCTGTGTGGAGACGGCATTGATACGGACGTGGTAAACCGTCGATTCCGTTGTAATGACAACCGGATATCCCTGATAATTGCCATCTGCATAGCTGCCGTGATCCGTCAGACTTCCCCCCAGAAGTTGTACACGTATTTTTTCCTTAAACATATTGAAAACCTCCCTCAAAGTTTATATGTACTGCCCGTATCATAACAAATTCTGACATGTTTTACCACAAACTTCAGGATTTTGTAAGAAATAGAAGAAAAATATTATATAGACAGAAAAATATGCCATAATACATGAAAATGTAATGATTATTTTACGCTTGTCTAAGCAGAAAATTTGTGCTAAAATACTTCAAAAATGAACATTCTAAAAATGAAGGAGAGGTGTGCAAGGTATGATAAGCATCGAGTATGTGCATAAGATGCTGGAAGTTTACAACCAGTTTTGTCGACCGTTATGCCAGCAGACCGGCATCCCGCAGACATCCCTGGATATCCTGATGTTCCTGAAAAACAATCCGCAGTATAAAACTGCTGCAGATATCGTAAAGATTCGTGGGATCAAGGCAAATCTGGTATCGATCCATGTGGAACGCCTGGTGCAGGAAGGATATCTGGAACGCCGGGAGGTGCCGGGAGATCGGAGGAAAATCGAGTTGATCTGTACGGAAAAAACAGAGAATGTCTGGAGACAGGGATGTGAGATCCAGAGAACATTTATCGAAACGTTATTTTCCGGGATATCTGCAGAATCACGGAAAGTTTTTGAACAGGTGATGGAACAGACAGAGGAAAACATGAATACATATCAAAAGGAGAACAAAAAGAAATGAGTATTTTACTGACAATTATTGTTACGTTTTTTGCCGGCATGGGCGCAGGTCTCGGAACCGGATTTGCCGGTATGAGTGCGGCGGCAGTCATCAGCCCGATGCTGATCACATTTTTAGGAATGGATCCTTACATGGCAGTGGGAATCGCCCTGTCTTCGGATGTACTGGCGAGCGCTGTATCCGCATACACCTATGGAAAGAATAAAAATCTTGATGTAAAAAACGGTCTGATCATGATGGTCACCGTACTGTTGTTCACCGTAGTGGGAAGTTACGTTTCCAGTCTGGTACCGTCCACAACGATGGGAAATTTCTCCGTCTTCATGACCTTCCTTCTCGGTATCAAATTCATTCTTCGCCCGGTCATGACCACGAAAGAAGCCATGGCACAGGTGTCTGCGAAAAAACGTGCGATTCAGTCTGTGATCTGCGGAGTGATGATCGGCTTTATCTGCGGATTTATCGGTGCCGGTGGCGGTATGATGATGCTTCTGATCCTGACATCCGTTCTCGGATATGAACTGAAAACAGCCGTAGGAACCAGTGTATTTATCATGACCTTCACCGCTCTCACCGGAGCTGTATCCCACTTTGCCATCGGCGGCACACCAGACTGGACAGTATGGATCCTATGTGTTGTCTTTACCTTCCTCTGGGCAAGAATCGCAGCCGTATTTGCTAATAAAGCAACCCCGAAGACTCTGAACCGGGCTACGGGAGTGATCCTGGTGGTGCTGGGAGTTGCGGTTATGGCATTTTCGATGCTGGGATAGAGTAACAGATATTCTAAATGTCGATAAAAAATATGAGAATACCCTGCCAAACAGACTGTCCATTTTGTGATGCGTCTGCTGTCTGGATGGCGCTTTGAAAACATCATGCATAACCACGCAGACTATACCTGAAAATTGTATCAGCTGCGAAATGGAAAGAAAAAAGTTAATAGATAATAAATTGGAGGATACAACATTATGATAATCAGAACTGCAACCAAAGATGATCTGCCACAGATCGCCGCCGTAGAATCCCAGTGCTTCCCGCCAGCCGAAGCTGCCACAAAAGAAGAATTTGCCGACCGTCTTTACCATTACGCCAACCACTTCTGGCTGATGTTTGACGAACAAAACAACAACAAACTGGTTGCTCTCGTCGACGGTTTTGTCACCAATGAACCAGATCTGACCGATGAAATGTATGAAAAAGCATCCATGCACGACGAAACCGGTGCCTGGCAGATGATTTTCGGGGTAAATACAATCCCGGCTTATCGAAGACGTGGACTGGCGGGACAGCTGCTGGAGCAGGCAATCGAAGATGCCAGAAACCAGGGAAGAGAAGGACTGGTGCTTACATGTAAAGATGCACTGGTTTCTTACTATTCCAAATTTGGTTTTAAAAATGAAGGAGTAACAGACAAATCTGTCCATGGTGATGTTGTCTGGAATCAGATGCGTCTGACCTTTTAATCGGAGTTAACAGAAACTAACTACCCGCTTTACACAGATTTAACAAAAATCATACAATACCATGATAGAGCCATATGCGTTCTCCCGCTATACTGTAAACCGTAAATGAATTATACAGATTCATAACAGAGATTTTACAGATGATTTCAAAAATCGAGCAGCAGACAGCTGCCGGAAAAGGGAGAACACGAAATGAATGAAAATGTAAAAGTAGTATTTGGGCTGATTGGCGGGCTGGCGCTGTTCCTTTATGGAATGAACAGTATGAGTGATGCGCTGCAAAAGGCAGCCGGAGAAAAGATGAAGAAAATTCTGGAATTTCTCACGAAGAATCCAATCATGGGAGCACTGGCAGGAGCCCTGGTTACGGCTGTGTTACAGAGTAGTTCGGCAACTACCGTTATGGTCATCGGCTTTGTAAGTGCCGGACTGATGAGCCTGCCACAGGCGATTTCCGTTATCTTTGGAGCCAACATTGGTACTACGATGACTGCCCAGCTGATGGCATTTAAAATCAGTGATTACATTTATCCGTTGATCTTTATCGGATTCATGCTGAACTTCTTAGGGAAAAAAGAAAAAGTTAAAAATATTGGTATGGTTATCTTTTCTTTCGGACTTTTGTTTGAAGGAATCGAGATCATGGGCAGCGTTATGAAACCACTGGCAGGAAGTCCGATCTTTGTAGATCTGATGGGAAAAGTATCTTCTATTCCGGTGCTGGGTGTTGTCCTCGGTGCGGTGATGACTCTGGTGGTACAGAGTTCCTCTGCAACGATCGCAGTCCTTCAGAGCTTTGCTTCCCAGGCAGGACCGGACGGTGTCAGCAGCGTGATCGGACTGACCGGAGCCATCCCGATTTTGCTTGGCGATAACATTGGTACTACAATTACAGCACTTTTAGCATCTATCGGACAGTCTAAAGATGCAAAACGAACAGCAATCGCGCACAGTATTTTCAATATCACGGGTACCTGTGTATTTGTCTGGATCATTCCGTGGTTTGCACAATTTGTACGTTATATCTCTCCAAAAGGAAATGAGATCGATGTGATCTCCCGCCAGATTGCCAATGCACATACGACATTCAACGTGGTCTGTACACTGGTATGGCTGCCACTGATCCCGATCATGGTGAAGATCGTTACTACGATTATCCGTGGAGAAGACAAGAATACCGGTGTGGTTTATGAACCGAAATATCTGGATAACAAGGTAATTGATCAGCCGGTGGCTGCGATGTATCTGGTATCTCAGGAACTGGAAAATCTGGCAGGATTTGCCGTACATATGCTGAACAGCCTGAAAGGTTCTCTGAATCAGAAAAAGACCTCAGCTGCATATGAAAAATTCAAAAATCAGCTGGATATCGTCCAGCATCTGCAGGAAGAAATTACGGACTATATCACCAAATTGTTTTCCAGTGGTAATCTGACGGAGCTTCAGTCTGAACAGACAGCAGGACTTCTGTATGTAACCAACAATATCGAACGTATCGCCGACCGGTGTCAGGATATCGACAGTATCTGGATAAAAATCCAGGACGATGGCATGAACTTTTCCGAGGAAGCCGGCAAGGAAATTGAAAACTGCATCAATGTCCTTCTGGATCTGCTGCGCCGGGCTATGACAGCCGTAAAAGAGGGCAGTGAAGAGGAAGCGGAACTGGTATTCAAAAATAAAAAGAAACTGCATAAAGCAGAAAAGAAATTCAACAAAGCCCATCTGAACCGCGTAAAGAATCAGAAATGCGATCCGGCGATGACCGGCTGCTTTTCCGGTATTCTCTACAACCTGGATCGAGCTGCCGACAACTGTGTAAGTATCGCAGAAGAAGCACTGGATAACCAGGGATTTGTAAAATTAGGTGAAGCCGCCAGAAACTTCGCGGCACCGGCTGCGGTTGTGGAGGCTGTGTAAAAGATAATAACAGTGATAAGAAATATATAATTTAAGAGAAACAGAGTATTTTTGATTTTGAGATACAACAAAATTTGAAAATACTCTGTTTTTGGTTGTTCGAGCAATGAACGAAAATCTTTTCTTTCATAAGAAACTGGTGATTAACGCGGTGGCTGAAGATGGAATTAAAATTGCAAATTTTATTTGATGTGATATGATTTTTATAGATAACATATTATCCAAAACAAGTAAAAAATCCAGATTTTGGATAATATATGATCCATAGAAAGGAAAAATCGACATGTCAAACTATGAAACTATGAAAGACCGTATGTCCTTCCATTTCCTGGAATACGATCAGGAAAAAATGATTCGGAAATTTGCTCTGGAGCATGATGAAAAATATCTCTATATTTCCTTTGTAGGAAGAAAATACCGGATTAGCCGCACCACCGGAGAAATCACCTGGTCTGTGGATGAATTCCGGACGGAAGAAAATGCAAATTACAACGAAGCCATGACAATCTACGATGTCCTGTGTAATTCCAAAGAATACTGTCATCCCGCCCACGAATGGGTTCATATCGGCAGTCTCTCTACGGTGCGGGGAGGAAATCTGGCAAATGACAGTAACTTTTTCAGGGATGCAGGAAAGAAATTCGATGGAAAGACTGCAGAACTGGCGAAAGCCTGCGAGCGGCTGCATGGGATTAAGATAGAAAAAGGCGATGTGGCTTATCAGCTGGAAATGTTTTCGTTTCTGCCTGCCGTACTGAGATTCTGGGAATCCGATGACGAATTCCCTGCGAGTTTGCAGGTGCTGGTGGACCGGAATATTCTGGAGTATATGCATTATGAGACGGTGATGTTTGCGATTGGACATTTGCTGGAGAGAGTGGGAGAAGAGATGGAGCGAGAGTAGAGAACAGGTTGCTATAAACTGTTATTATCTGGAAGAACGGTAATAGCGGTTTTATTGCATTGCATATCAATAATTGATTCAGTGGATCAATTTTGATTATGGAAAGAAACATCTGGAAAAAATATGAATTAGGAAAAATAAATAAAAATTTGTCGAGAAATGTCGAGTAAAATAGCAAAATACACTATAAAATGTCGAAAAGCTTTGGAAACATTACCTGTTATATGCTATAATATAACATAATACATCATTTTTAATACGGATTTAAAAACAATGGAGACAGAGAATATGGTGAAAACGGCAGACAGTGACAATTTTCTGATACAACATACAGATTTTTCTTTGAGAGAACAGGTAAATTACCCGAATGGTGGATATTCGAGATTTTATGATAATGGCATCGATATGGTCATTATTGATGAGAATATTTGTGATCATACACCGGGTGAACCTGTTTTTTCTTATATGCTTATCACGGACAAACAGAACGGTTACATCCATCAATTTAAAAGAGTTTTTCGATTCTTAGGCTATATACAGTCGGAAGTAGACAGCTATCTTGCAAATGATGAGATGACATTACCTGCCGATTACAAAACAACTGTTGGGGACCGAGCAGAACAGGCGGATGAATCACCTCTGGAGATCCATTTTGAGGATAGTTTTTCAAGTGCCTACGGTATGAATGCACTCAGATATCTGACACGCGAATATGGAATCTGTGATGAAAATGGAAACAATTATTTTCTGGATTATTTTATCAGAACCAGGAACGAAAAATATGCTGTAGAAGAAAACGGACTGAATTTTCATCATCCGCAGATTATCGGAGAAGAAAAATACAGAAAACAATTGAAGAAACAGAATACCTGTGTTTTATGGGGAATCAAACTGTTCCGGTTTTCGCGGGAAGACTGTGCATTTGAAAATCGAATCGAAGATGATATCAAACAATACTTTGGAAAAGACACCGCAGCATTTGTCGATGACGGATTGAAAATTGACAGAAAAGTGGAATTGTATGAACACCAGACAGTCAGTTTACAGGAAATACAGAAGCGTAGAATGGCGGGTATTAATGCATTTTTGATTGTATTGCCAACAGCATCCGGAAAATCCAGAATTGTAGAGGAAGATCTGCATGAATTTGCAAAAGGGAAGTCGAAATTCAGAGGGCTGATACTGGTTCCAAGAACTACTATTCTTGCAGACTGGAAGGAGCGAATAAAGGAATCTGTACCGGAACTGGAAGAAAAGATTGAGATCAGAACATATGGCTATATGTGCAGACATTATACGGAATTCCCGGCGGACTATTACAATTATATCGTAGTGGACGAGGCACATCATGCGGTGGCGCCGATGCTGAAAAGAGTGATCCAGTATTATCATGCGGATTTTACAGTTGGACTTACCGCGACGGATCAACGACCGGATAAAAAGAAACTGGAAACTGTTTTCGGAAGCTATTCTACTTCGTTATCCTTGAAAGAAGCTATGGAAAAAGGAATCGTTGCCCGGGCAAATGTTTACCGGATCGAGACAAATATCGATCTTTCAAAAGTCAGATTCAATGGTAAAGATTATATCAATGCGGATCTTGAAAAGAAAATGCGGGTTACTTCAAGAAATGATCTGATTGTCGATGTCCTTCAGGAATATTTTGGAGATGGACAAGCTGCCAGACGGCAGGGAGTCATCTTTTGCGTCAATGTTGCTCATGCAAATGAAATGGCGAAACTGCTCAACAAAGCCAATATTACAGCAGTCAGCTACACCGGGAAGACAAAGAATCAGGCGGCTGTTATGGCAACTTTTAAACAGAAGAAAATCCGTTTTTTATGTACCTGCGATATGATTTCAGAAGGATGGGATTATCCGGAACTGGGGATTTTGGTCATGGCAAGACCTACACTATCCAAGGTTCTTTATCTGCAACAGATCGGAAGAGGACTGCGGAAAACGCATACAAAGAAAAATATTATTGTTATCGATGTGGTTGACGAATACGGAGCAATGATCAAAGCCTGTAACATGCATACGATATTTGCCAATCCATATTATGTGCCGTTTGGAGATATTATAAAGACAGACTATACACCCGGAGATATGGTTGTTATTGATGGAATGGAGGAAAGAATTGAGCGTATCATGGAAGTCGATATCAATTCTTTCGAAGAAAAATACGGCGATTACCTGAGTCAGGAACAGGTTGCCAGAGAATATTTTGTCAGTACAGGAACCGTGACAAGCTGGATCAAAAAGAAAAAGATCGCGCCAAGCGTAGAATACCGATTCGGCAACAAATCCATCTACCTGTTCAGTCCGGACGATGTCGAAAAATACCGGAAAGAATTAAACATCAAAGAACATAACGACAGTACGATCAAGGAGGATTTCTTTGAATTCCTGGAAGAAAGAGATTATTCCCTCTCCTATAAAATGCCTTTTCTGTTGGCAGTTGTGAAACATATGGATGCTATCGGAGATGCGAAAATAGAAGAGGTTCTGGATGATTATATTGCCTTTTATCAGGACCGATTATCCAGAGGCCTCCAGGTGGATCGAAGCACCTGCCCGTATGATGAAAAAATGCTGAAAGACAGAAAAGCGGTACAGAGAAATATGCTTACGAATCCATTTGAAAAATTTGAAAGAAAGAGATTTCTGTATTATTCGAAAGATTTGAGTGTGATTTCGATGAACCATGCGCTGTTCGGACAAATGAAGGCGGAAGACTGGGAAAGAGTGCGGAGACAGATGAGGGAAGATTTGAGGAAATATTATGATGAGATGGGCGGAATGTAAAGAAAGTTTTATGGAAAAATAGGTGTAAGTTCATTTCGCAGGTTGCCAATGTATGTGATATAGTGGGGGAAAATAAATGAAAAATAATGAATATCCGGAAAACAGAGAATGGAAACAAAAAGCTTTTGGAATGCCAAAGCTGCCCAGTGGAGATATGGGGCAGGATAAAGTCCTGTATTATATTCTGAAAATGGTCAAAGACGGGAAATCAGCAAATACAATGCTTAATATTGAAGGAAGCAACAGCACAGCTACTTTGGGTCGAATGTGTGAATGGATCCGTCCGATTGGTCTGGTTAATAAAGAGAAACAGGTGTGGACGCTGACAGAATTAGGAGAAATGGTTTTGGAACGACAGGATAGTTGCTTTTCTACGGCTGTTTTTTGTTCAACAATTGTATTTATGGGAGAAATATTATTCTATCTGCAAAAGCCAAAAAACTCACAGGAACTTCTGAAAATCGCTGAAGAGTATCATTTGAACTGGAAAACAAATTCTGAAATTCATAACCGGATCAAATGGTTTCGGGATGTGGATATGGTTCGGTTTGAAGAATATAAACTGGAGTATAGTCTGACACAAAAAGGACAGGAATTTCTGCAGCAAATAGAGATTACTATGCCGTCAGAGACAGAGGAAGAACCAGACGAAACACTTCTGGAAACCCAGCTTCCAATGTCGGAATGGGCAAGTGCCTTAAAGCCTTCAACAACAGAGGAAAAAAGAATGGCAATCGGATACATGCCGGGAAAAACAGCCGATGCATGTATAACAATCAGTGCATATCTGCAATTGATGAATCAGGCAATTTCTATCGAGGAGATTCGGGAATATTCGAAAATCAATTATCAGATTGCAGCGTCATCGTCGAATATGTTTCTTTCATTTTTGGAAAAAATAGGATTTGTTGATCGTATCAGTAAGAATATGTATGTAACTTCTGAACTTGGAAATACATGGATTGAAAAACAATCACCGGTTGATCTGATCGCATGTCTGGAAGCAAGATATTTATTTGTTTATGAACTGTTGGCAGAGCTTAGAAAAGAACCGAAAAATGCAAAAACACTTTCTATAATAGCTAAGGTATCTTACGGATTCGACAGGGAAAGTATCGAGGAAACGCGTAAAAGACTGATTCTTTTATCTGCTGCCAAACTGATTTACAGTGTGACAAACGATAAATATGGACTCACCGCCAGAGGTGAAAAACTTCTGGATACTTTTGGCATTGTGGCAAAAGAGAGTGTGAAACCATCCGAAATAAAGAAAGAGGAAAATGCAGGTGATCATCATAATGATTCCTGCGAAAGCCTTATTACGGAATTAAGATTATCCAGTAAAGATTCTTACAATCCCAACAGATTTGAAAAAGCCATAAGAGCAGCATTCGATTTTATCGGTTATGATGCAATCTGGCTTGGCGGTTCCGGAAAAACCGATGTTCTGATCAAAGCAAGAACAGCTCCGAAATTATCTTATGCTGTCGCAGTAGATGCAAAATCTACGCAGTCTGGAAATGTCACGGAGGATCAGATTGACTTTGACACTTTGAAAGACCACCGAAAACTCCACCACGCGGATTATTCTGCAATCGTTGGATGTTCTTTTCGAGGGGAACGCCTTTTAAACCGATGCAAAGAACATAAAGTTGCATTGATTGATGTAGATACACTGGAACAGCTAATCCGCAATCAGGTAGAAATTCCATTAACCGGAGAAGATTACAAAAAGATCTTTGAACAGACAGGAATCGTAGATATCAGTGTCCTGGACGAAGCAAGAAATCGAACCGAACGTTACGGTCTATTGGTAGATGCAATTGTGGGGTGCCTTGTAAACGAAAGCAAAGACGAAGTGACAGAAGGCATTCTTACTTCCCGTGAGATTTATCGAACCGTGAGAGATGACGAGAGATTTTCGATAAATCCTAATCTGGATGAGATTGAAGATATCCTTAAATTTCTGGCATCTCCGTTGATAGGGTGTGTGGGGAAAAATAAGGATGGGTATTATGCGATTGGATCGTTGAATGAAGTGGCGAAGAAGTTTCAGTTTTATGCGAAGAGTTGTAAGAGGACGAGCTAAATGAAGGAGATATCACACAAAATTTTATGATTTTTTGCAAGCATAATTAATAGGATAAAGGTTTAATTAATGAAAAGGTGAAAATTATGGTAAAGGTACATATGATGAAGGCATATGAGGGGGATTTTATTTGGTTAAGCTATGGTGAAAGTGGAAAGGAGTATCATCTACTAATTGATGGTGGCGTTAGGGAATGTAGAGAAAGATATGCCGATGTGATAAAATTTATTTCAACAAAAGAGGAATCTATAGAAGCGATCATTCTTACGCATATAGATTGTGATCATATTGCTGGTGCATGTGAAGGCATTGCAAAAGTCGATGCAGAAATTCTTCAACGGACAGTTAAAAAGATAATTTTTAATGCATCTGAAAAAATACATAAAGAGATTTTAGTATCAAAAAACAATGGTGAATATGGGGTTAAAGAAGGAATTGAATTTTGGAAGATATTAAAGGAAAAAGGAATACACGATCGTATTGTCGAAAGGACAATAGCTGGTGAAATTATCAATTTAGCAAATGGAGCAATACTTAAAATTATAAGTCCTGGAAAAGTACAATTGGAAAAACTATTAGATAAATGGGAAAACTATGAAAAAAAACATGTGCTGGTTGGTTATTCGCCTAATTTAGAGCAAATTAAACAGGATTTAGTAGATTTGATGAGAGTCCGAACGGAAACAGATGGTTCTGTAAATAATGCTTCTTCAATAGCGTTTTTATTTGAATATCAGAATGTAAAAGGAGCATTTCTAGGAGATGCAAAGCCATCTGTCTGTATGGAAGGGTTGAAAAAATTTGATGTAAAAGACGGTTATTCTGTTGATTTTATTAAGCTTTCACACCATGGAAGTATCTCAAATACAAATCTAAAGCTGCTAAAAAGATTGTCTACAGTGAATTATTTAATAAGTACAAATGGGCATGAGAAAAAAGTACCTTCTAAGGTTGTAATTGCAAAATTACTTAGAAATTGCCAAGAGGAAAATAAATCAGAAATAACGCTTCATTGTAATTATGATTGGTGGGAAAGCCAATATCATAATAAATATTTTACCCAGAAAGATTGGCAGTTGTATATAGATACAGGTGTCTTAAAGATAAGTTCGCTTGGCAAAGAAGGAACAATTGTGAAGGATGGACTGATATTATATGGAAAATAGTGAGTTTCATAAAAGAATACAGCAATATGCAGTACGAATAGGTAAAAAAGAAGATAAAGAATTATGCGGCTCTGGAACATTATTTGTTGTATCAAAAAGGAAAAAAGTATGTGTTCTTACAGCGGCACATGTTGTATATCCATTGATAGAAGAAATGGAACATAAAGGATTAAAGATTTACCTGGCGTGTAAAGACGATAAAGAGAGTTTACATTATATTATTGTAGATGATTCGAAATGTATCTGCATTCATTCTAAATATGAAGAAAAGAAGAAAAAGGAATATTTTAATGATCTGGCGTTAATAAATATTCCATGGAGTAGCTGGATGGATGACATGAAAGGTTTTCGTTTTGACTCGGGAGAGAGTGGTATTAAAATTAAAGGGTATGGATTTCCGTTATCACTTGATGAAGAGCGAGACAGAAAACAAGCAAATTTATTTTCTGGTATTGAGTGCTTTAGTGGTACAGTAGAATCCAAGGATGCCGGAAGATTGGCGATTAAATATGATATGCATATAGGAGGTGACTTTGATAGAGACTGTATAATGGAGGGATATTCAGGAACGGGTTTATTTTCACTTGAAAAAGATGGAATTTATTATAGAGGGCTGGTGTCATGCTCACGAGGTGATAAAACTGCAGGTTATACGATATGGGCTACAGATGCGGGAAAAATAACAGAATTAATGATGGAAAATAATATTGAAATAGAATGCCCAGAGTCATTTGAACCATATGGAAAACTTGTGGCTGATGAATTTTTAGAACATAAAAAGAATAGTAAACGTATTTGGAATGGAGCAATATCTAAATTAATTAAAAATTCAGGGATTAGTCCAAAAGATTTCGAAGTACAAACTAGAAGTACGTTTTTATGTGCGGGCGAAAGAAAATCATGTGATGAGTTTTGGAAAGGAAAATTGAGAGAACTTGTTGTAATGCATGAAATTCAAGAAGTAGCATATGAAGACTTAATTAATCCTCTAATGCAATTGCCACTCAGTTGTGGAGGTAAAGATGTGGCTTTGAAGTTTTTGTGTACGGAACATAAAGCGGAATATATTTTGGGAAAAATGATTGAGGACAGACAATTCGCAAAGGAGGGAGAGTATCGGAACAATATGATCCTTTTGATTAATAGTCCTAAAGGTCATGATAATCATATGGTTATGATTCCTAGAGCAGATTGTCGTAGTATTATGGCAGATATAGCGGATGATTCTACGTGCATAGAAGAGTTAAGCGAGTTGACAGAAAATATTTTAGATGAAGATCAGAAGAATGCTGAATTTGATATTATAAAAGGTGCAATAGAAAAGTGCAATATTGCAGCATTTGGAAGTGGCAGATTGATGGATGTATTAATGAAAGATACGATTGAAAAAATGAAAACAAAATGGAACAGTTTTTTGGTAGAATTGTGGGAGGTATAACAGATGGACAAATGGAAAAAACAAGACATAAATAATACGGAGATTAAAGAATTATGTGAAAATTTTTATTATTATAAAAGAAAAATGGGATATGGTCCAGCGGCAATCGAAGAATATGATGCCAATGTGTTTGTTTGTATATTTAAAGATAAGGAGCAATTGATAAATAACTGGGAAAAAATTAATTATACTATAGCATTTCATGTGCAAAAAAATGTTGAGACAATAATTGAAAAAAGTAATTTTTACATCTGTTTATTTGTAAACGAGTCTATTGGAAATGAAGATAAAAGCAAGATTCATGGGAATTCTTTTTGTGCAAAAAAATATGTTTTTGAAGAAAAGTTAGCGAATGAGACGGAATACTTGAAAAGAGTTGAAACGAAGATTTTTTCTCTTGGGATAGAGAAAACGATAGGTGATACGTTTAAAATAAATCGAATGGAACTTCAAAATTTTCGAAGATATGAAGGAAATTTAAAAGTTGATTTAACTGGAAAAAATAGAAAACCATCTGCTTTTACATTGATATATGCTAAAAATGGTTATGGAAAAACAAGTTTGTTTGATGGGTTAGAATATGTATTGAAAGGTGAAGTTGATCGGATTGTAGACTTGCTAAAAAATAATAATAAGGGACAACTTTTAAAGGGTGCTATATATCATAACAGAAAGTATGCAGAAAAGGTTGCATATTCTCAAATCGAATTAGACAGCGGAAAAATTATTAAACGAAACGTAGCATCGGTTCAAGAGGGGAAAAATGACTGTAGATTAAAGCAATTGGGAAAAAATAATGGATTAGATATTGTTGGTCCTACTAAAGAAAAAGAAAAATGGAATCAAATAATACTTCCACACGATAAAATTGATACATTTATTTCAGCCCATACGCCAACGGAGAAATATGGAGAATGGATGAAAAGTGCACCAGAGTTGCATGGAGAACATGAAAGATTTATAGAGTCGTATAAAATATTAAGAGATAAAGAAATATCCTTAGAGAAAATGGAAAAAGAAATAAAAGAACTGAAAAAAGAATTGAATAAAATAGAAAACTCAAAAGTGGCTGTTATTCGGTTAAATCAATTATGTAAAGAATACAATTCATTAGTAAAACCGGAAGAGATTCTGAACTTTGATGAAAAAAATAGTAGTTTAGAAATATACACTAATTTACTTAATAAAATAGCAAAAAGAATACGAAATATCAGAGATGAGATATTGAATTCGTATGACTTAAAGTTGGAAAAAGGAGAAAAAATCAAAAATGGTGAAATTAAAGATACTGAAAGTCTGGAATTTGCATTAAGTAATGAAGAAGATAAAAAACAAAAATATATAAATCAAAAAGAAAATCATATTAAATATGTAAATGTCATAAAAGATATAAAAAAAATAGAAGAAAAACTGGACAAATTAAAAAAAGAAAAAGATCCGTTAGATACAATTTATGAATTTGATGAAAAAAAGGTTAAGGAAGAGAAAAACAGATACTTAGAGTTAGATAAAGAGATGACGGAGATAAAGGAAACAGAAGAATATTTTGAATTGGAAGAGATAAAATTAGAAAAGGCTTTTAATGAGCTATTAAAGAAAATTGAAAAAATGAATAAGATTATTGATTCAAAAGAAATGTTGAATTTAATTAAAGATAAGATTGAGATCATTTCAAAAGGAGAAAAGAATATATTATTTAAAAGACAGGATATTCAAAAAATAAAGGAATCTGTAAATAAACTAGATGAATTGATAAATTTAAGAAAGATAGAATTGAAACGAATAGAGGCTATAAAAATTCCTGAAAATATATCTAAATTTCCTATAATAAAATGGGCGGAAGTAGAGTATTTTTTATCTAATGAAGAACAAATGCAATTGAAAAAGTATGAGAGTTGCTGGAGGGAATTAAAGAAGGAATTAAAAGTAAGAGAAGAAATTCAAAGCCAAGAAAATGAGATTGCTAAAAAGACTAAAGAAATATGTGAACTTGGAACCGAGTTTTTGTTAAATCATAGAGATCAGACAATTTGTCCATTGTGCAAAGAATCTTTTGCAAACTGGGAAGAATTATTTGAAAGAGTAAATCAAGTTGAAAAAGTGACGAAAAAGGAACGTCTGGAGAAAAGACAACTGGTAATTGATGGTATAAATGAGTTAGGCTTTGAGTATGAAAAGTTTTACAGTATGTTTTTGGAAAAAAAGGAAAATGAACAAGTAAAACTGATAGATCAAATAATTGCATATGAACATGAAAAAAATAATAAAGAGATTCGCTTGGAAAAATATAGAATAGAAATAGCTAGTTTGGAAAAAGAGATACAATTAAATATAGAATGGTTGAAAAAACAAGATATTGTTTTAAATGAGTATTCAATAGAAAAATGGAGAGCGTGGTTAGAAAATGAAGAAGCAAACTGTAAAAAACTACAATTGCAAAAGGATGAGTTAAGTAAGAAATTAGAAAAATTACATGTAATAAGACAGAAAAATCAGAAACATATCGAGAATAAAACTAAGCAAAAAGAAAGCATTATAGCTAACAGTAAATTATATTCAATGATTTTATTCTTGATGAAAAAATCTGATGAGTTTGACGTGGAATTTGAAAGAAATTCTTTAAAAAAATGTATAGAATTATTGAAAACTGAAGAGAAGAAGAAACGGAATGATTTGATACAATATAAAGGTTATGAACAAATAGATGAAACGGATATAAATCAAAAAGTTTCCGAATGTGACAGGAAAATCAATAATTTACAAGAACTTAAGAAAGAAGCTAGTATCTTTGAAAAATTCACTCCGAAAGGAATGGAGGAAAGCATAGATATGTGGAAAAAAGAAAAAAGAAATTATGAAACACAATTAGAATTATTATATGAAATGCAAGAAGAAAACAGTGCAAAAACATATTTTGAAAAATATACAACGATATTCAAAAGAATAGAAATACAAAATAAAAATCGAAAAAATAAAGAATTACAAATTCAGGAAGTAAAGAAAAATTATGAAAAGGAAAAAAATAATTTAGAAATTAAATTGGAAGACTATTTCAGCCAAGCGATTATGAATGAAATATATCAAAAAATTGACCCACATGAAGTTATGAAAAATGTTACATATCATTTGAATTTTAATGAAAAAGATGAACCACAATTATTTATCGAAGTATGTGAGAAAGAAGAAGCTGGTAAAGAATTTTATAGACCAGAAACTTATTTTAGCACAGCACAACTCAATACAGTTGCATTTAGTTCTTTCTTTGGAAGAGCATTAGCAGCTAATAATTTGCCTATAAAAACAATTTGTATTGATGATCCAATTGGACACTTTGACGACATGAATATTTTAGGATTCACAGATATGATTCGCTGTATTTTGGAAAAACAGGATTGCCAGATTATTATGTCTACACACGAGGAAAAAGTATATCAAATTATGAAAAGAAAATTAGATTCTAATTTTTATAACACATTATTTATTCAATTAGATAATAGTGAAAAAGTTGTGTGGGACAAAACAAATAATTAATCAAGGATTTGTATTTGAGAGAGTTGAAGTGCATAGCATCTCCAGGTTTATGTGTGATACGCATCGTTGCCTTTATGAGCCTTGCCCATTTGCAATATTTGTCACAAAACTGCGTGTACATGTATGACGTCAGCTTAGATGCATAGCAATCGGACCAGTATTCCATCCATAATAGGTGTTGATTCAAGAAATAGAAGCAGTGTATGATGAAGATAGAGAACGATTTGAACAAATAAAAGAGCTTGTGACAAGAAATCTTGGTTATAAAATCAATAAAAAAACAGATAGCGATATACTTGGCGAAATTTTGAATTATTTAAATAGAGCGGCATTTACAACGCCATTTTATAGGGAATGTTCTCTGAATGAATTTCTATTTCATCATACGGTAAATGACAATTATTTAAGAATTGTAAACTATTTTAAACCACAGTTTCTTCTTGGATTGACAGCTACACCGGATAGAATGGACGGGAAAAAATATATGAGATCTGTGACTACAATGTGCCGTTTGAAATTTCACTAAAGGAAGCGATTAACAAAGGAATGTTGGTTCCATTCCATTATTATGGAATCTATGATGAGACAATAGATTATTCGCATTTGCATACTGTCAGAGGAAAGTATATGGAAGAAGAGGTAAATGCGATTTACATTGATAATGTACGCCGATACAATTTGATTTATAAATATTATCAAAAATACTGCTCCAACAGGGCACTAGGATTTTTTTATTCTATTATACATTCGGAAGAAATAGGCGGTAAGTATTTTATGGAAAGGAATATAGCTATTGAAAAATTAAAGATTGGAGAAATTAAAGTTATTTTTTCGGTAGATATGTTTAATGAGGGTGTAGATATGGTTATGTTCTTACGACCTACAGAGTCACCGGTAGTCTTTATGCAGCAACTTGGTCGAGGACTTCGCCGAAGCAAGGGAAAAGAGTATCTGAATGTATTGGACTTTATTGGTAATTATGAAAAAGCAGGAAGCGTCCGATCTTTGTTGACGGGGAAAAGTAGTGTTGCCTATCGTCCATCCGATCAATCAGCTTTTCCGGATGGTTGTATGATTGATTTTGATATGAAACTGATAGATCTTTTTGCCGAACATGATAAGAAATCTATGAAAGTGAGCGAACAAATACGGAGAGAGTATTATCGGATAAAAGAATACTTAGGAACACGTCCAAGTCGAATGGAATTATTTACATATATGGATGAAGATATTTATCAAATGACGATTGCTCATCCAAAAACTAATTTGTTTAAAAGATATCTGGAATATTTGAAAGAACTTGAAGAACTCACGGAAGCAGAAGAAAAATTTTGCCAGAGAATAGGAAAAGAATTTATCAGTTATTGGAAAATACGGCTATGTCTAAGGTATATAAAATGCCGGTGCTTATGGCATTTTATAATCATGGAAATATTCGTATGAAGGTGACGGAAGAGGATTTGTTGAAAACTGGAAGGAATTCTTTTCTACTGGAAAGACTTGGAGAAAGAAATCACCTATAATGAATATTGCAACATTTCCGACCAGAGACATATCAGGAAAATTATAGAGATGCCAGTAGATTTTTTGCTGAAATCAGGGAAGGGATTTTTTGTAACGTGTGATGATGCGGTGTTAGCGCTATCAAATGATTTGAACAGTATAATTGAAGATGCTGTGCTAAAAGAACAGATGGGAGATGTAATTCAATATCGTGCAATGGATTATTATCAGAAACGATATCGTAAAGCTGAAAGGATGATGAGCGATTTTTGATAAATCCTAATCTGAATGAGATTGGAGACATCCTTAAATTCCTGGCATCTCCTTTGATAGGGTATGTGGGGAAAATACAAGATTTTTTTGAAACATTAGTTGGATTTGATATGAAAGAGGCAGCAGTTATACTTGATGAATTTAGAGTGCATTGAGAAGGGAAAAAGTGTCAAATTCTGCCAATTGTAGATGAGTTATACGGAGATATATACTTAAAATTAGAAGGAATAATTAGAAAATACTATGATATTGCATGATATACCAAAATCTTCAGCATATTTCTACAAATCATTGCTAGCAGAATGCAAACCAAACTGGAACGTTGAAATTACTATTGAAGATTACAATTTATATAAACTTGGCTTTGTTGAAGAAATTCCTTGTTCTATTAGTTTAAATGTATCGCGTGAAGAAATATGTGAACTGCAAGAAGAAATTTTGGATATGGAAGTCACTATATATAGTTATGAAGATATATTATATAAAAATTCTATGGATATGACGGATGACGAAAAGAAGACTTATAAAAAATTGAAAGAACTTGAAAAGAAATATAATAAATTTGAACCATTGGAGCGATTATTTAGTTACTATTTGGCCATTGATGAAAAAGAGAATTAAAATATTAAAGGGCATAAAGTAACAGAATAATGATATAAACGAGAATTAAGTGATATATAAATTCAATAACAAGAGAGATATCAGAAAATGAATCAAACAATAATAACAGACATAACTCAAGGCTTAACTACCGCCTTCATCGACCACACCGTTTCTTCCAACCTGGCTTACCGACCGCAGTTTGTATCCAACAATTACAAAGAGGGACGGAAAGTAATCTCATCCATTGAGGATGAATTATTATCCTGTGAGCAGTTTGCCATCAGTGTGGCATTTATCACGATGAGTGGAATTACACCTTTACTTCAGACATTAAAAGAACTGGAGAAGCGTGGAATTCCGGGGCGGATTTTGACAACGGATTATTTGACATTCAGTGATCCGAAAGCGTTGCGAAAATTAGAAGAATTTTCCAATTTGCATATAAAGATGTATGTAACAGATCAGACAGAAGAAGGATTTCACACAAAAGGGTATATTTTCAAAAAAGAAGAGATGTACCGGATTATTGTGGGAAGTTCCAATATGACACTCAGCGCGCTTACTGTGAATCGGGAATGGAATACGAGGATTGTTTCTACGGAACAAGGTGAGTATGCGCAAAGTGTGCTGACGGAATTTGAGGATTTGTGGAATTCTTCGCAGGCGGTGGAATTTGAACAGTTTATTGACAGTTATACGGAAAACTATACAAGAAATAAAATTATCCGTAAACAGAAGGAACTGGCGCGCCAGGAACAGGTTCCGTCGTTGGAAGCGTATCGGTTACAACCGAATTCCATGCAGACCGGTTTTATCAATAATCTGCAGAAAATATATGATGCAGGGGAAGATAAAGCGTTACTGATCAGTGCGACAGGTACGGGAAAGACGTATGCTTCTGCCTTTGCCATGAGAGAGCTTGGCTTTCGGAAGGTATTATTTTTAGTACATAGGAATCAGATTGCAAAACAGGCAAAGAAATCTTATCGGAAAGTATTTGGCAGCAGCATTTCGATGGGGATGGTTACCGGTCAGTATCAGGAAATGGACAAAGATTTTATATTTGCAACCATTCAGACAATCAGCAAAGAGCAGACATTGCATGCTTTTGAACCGACTGCATTTGATGCGATTATTATTGATGAAGCACATCATAGTTCTGCCAACAGTTATAAAAAAGTGATGGAGTATTTTACACCAAAACTGTGGCTGGGTATGACTGCGACACCGGATAAGCGAGATGATAATCTGGAAGGTAGAAATATTTATGAGATTTTTAACCATCAGATTGCCTACGAGATACGGTTGCAGGATGCCATGGAAGAAGATTTGCTCTGCCCATTTCATTATTTTGGAATTACAGATCTGGAAGTGATTGCGGATGAGGCGAAGGGAGCAGAGGAAAAACTGGAGAATTTCCGGTATCTGACTTCGGACGAGCGTGTGGCAAATGTTATGAAACAGGCGGAGTTTTTCAGCTATAGTGGTGATCGGGTAAAAGGCTTGATTTTCTGCAGCAGGATTGATGAAGCAAAAGAATTATCAAAGAAATTCAATGAGCGTGGTTGGAGAACACAGGTATTAATCGGAAATGATTCGGAGTCAGCAAGGGCAGATGCGATTGAACGGCTGGCAGCAGATGCTGGAGAAAATGTACTGGATTATATTATTTCCGTGGATATTTTCTCAGAAGGTGTGGATGTGCCGGAAATCAATCAGGTTATCATGTTGCGTCCTACGGAGTCTCCGATTGTATTTATCCAGCAATTGGGTCGGGGACTGCGTAAAGCAGAAAATAAGGAATACGTGGTGGTTTTGGATTTCATTGGAAATTATCGAAATAATTTTATGATTCCAATTGCGTTATCCGGAGACCGAAGTTATAACAAAGATAATATTCGTCGGTATGTAACCGAAGGCGGACGGGTGATTCCGGGAGCAAGTACCATTCACTTTGATGAAATTTCCAGGAAAAGGATTTTCCAGGCGATTGATACGGCGAATTTTAATGATATTAAGCTAATCCGAGAGAATTATACAAATCTTAAAAATAAACTGGGGCATATCCCGAAGCTATCGGATTTTGACCGATATGGCGAGATGGATGTGTTGCGGATTTTTGAGAATAACAGTCTGGGTTCGTATTATAAGTTTCTGGTGAAATACGAGAAAGAATATACGGTGCGGCTTTCCGAAGAGGAAGAAAAAATTATTGAATTCATATGTAAAAAATTAGCCAGCGGGAAAAGAATTCATGAGTTGGAACTTCTGAATCGTATGCTAAAGTATCATCATGGACTGTTGAATATTTTGCAGCAAGCGCTGGAGAAAAAATATCATCGTGCTATGACAGAAAACTGTGCGGAAAATGTGGTAAATATCATGACGAATGAATTTCCAACCAGTGCGGCAAAGAAAACGTATGCTTCCTGTGTTTTTCTTGAAAAAGAAGGGGAAGATTATCGGGTTTCCGAAAATTTTGAAAAGATGTTGGGAAATCGGGAGTTTTATGAGATACTGGAAGAAGTCGTGGAGTTTGGTATCGCCCGGTATCAAATGAACTATAGTAAGACATATCAAGATACGGATCTGGTATTATATCAGAAATATACGTATGAGGATGCCTGTCGGTTGTTAAACTGGGAGCGTAATGAAGTTCCGTTGAATATCGGTGGGTATAAATATGATAAGAAGACAAAAACATTTCCTGTATTTATCAATTATGATAAACAGGAGGATATCAGCGATACAACAAAATACGAAGATCATTTTCTCACAGCGGATCGTCTGATTGCTATTTCGAAAAGTGGGCGAAGCAGGGATTCGGAGGATGTGCAAAATTTCCTGAAAGCAAAGGAGCGGGGGATTGATGTACAGCTTTTTGTGAGAAAGAATAAGGATGATAAAATTTCCAAAGAATTCTATTATCTTGGTCGGATGACAGCTACCGGTCGAACCGAAGAATTTGTCATGGCAAATACGGACAAGACAGCAGTAGAGATCGAGTGGGCGCTGGATACGCCGGTCAGAGAAGATATTTATGAGTATATTATCAATGGATAAAGGAGACGCAGGATGAAGACAATTAAGGTAGTGGCAGCGATTATTATAGATAATGGGAAAGTATTTGCAACGCAGAGAGGTTACGGTGAATTCAAGGATGGCTGGGAATTTCCGGGAGGTAAGATTGAAGAAGGGGAGACAGCCAGAGAAGCAATCGTAAGAGAAATCCGGGAAGAACTGGATACGGAGATCCAGGTGGAAGAACTTCTGGACACCGTGGAGTATGATTATCCGAAATTTCATTTGTCGATGGATTGCTTCATTTGCACAGTGAAGTCTGGAGATTTGGTGCTGAAGGAGCATGAGGCAGCGAAGTGGCTGACGAAGGAAACACTAGGGAGTGTGGAATGGCTGCCGGCGGATGAAGGGTTGATCGAGAAAATCAGGGAGTATATCGAGAAAAATTGAAAATATCTTTCGCCCATGATAATATAATGAATAGTTAGGCAGAATAACCGGAAACCGGAGGATTCATAGTGAAAGAATATTTTATAAATGAAATTTATATAGACAAGTTGTATCACTTATCGAATATAACAATAGAGTTAAATACAACAAAACGCCAGCATCTGTTGCTGACCGGAAAAAATGGTTCAGGAAAGACATCGTTACTGTTAAGATTAGTAAGATATCTGAAAGTACTTAAAGATGGACATCTTATTCGATTAACGGAAACATGGCCGCAATTAGAAGAAGATGCGAAACAGGAGATGGAACATGCTTCAAGTGAGAATGAACGATTTAAAGCAGAACAGGATTACAGACAATGGTCGGATTTGATTCGTAAGTATAGCGATGGCGTCAGAGTTTCGTGGAATAATTTTGATGGACTTGAAAGTGCATATCAAAAAGGAGAATTTATAACTGCGTATTTCCCGGCAGAACGGAAAGCAGAATTTGCGAAACCGAATGGCGTGGAAAATATAAAACTGTCTGAAGTATATGACACCACAGAGAACGCCGGAAATATTCTTCTTAAGTATATGGTTCACATGAAGACACAGCAATCTTTTGCAAGAAACGAAGGCGATAAGGAAATCGTAGAGCGGATTCAACAATGGTTTGACAGATTTGAATCTGCGCTGCAGGTTTTGCTGGACGAAAAATCGATTCATCTGGAATATGATTATAAAAATTATAATTTTAAGATCCGCCAGGAAGGCCGGGAGCCTTTTGCATTCAGTGAACTGTCAGATGGCTATTCATCTGTAATCTATATTGTATCCGATTTGATTCTTCGAATGGATAAAAACTGGTTATTGGATGAAGAAATCAGTCAGTATAATGCACAGGGAATTGTTCTGATTGATGAACTGGAAACGCATCTTCATATTGAATTACAGAAAAAAATCCTGCCATTCCTAACAAAATTTTTCCCGAATATTCAATTTATCGTGACGACACATTCGCCATATATTCTGAATTCTATTTCCAATGCGAAAGCATATGATCTGGAAAAGCATGTGGAACTGGAGAATCTGGCTGCTTTTTCATCGGATGAACTTGCGGAAGGCTACTTTGAGGCAGATGAATATTCAGATACATTAAAAGAGGAACTGGAGCGATATGCACAGTTGTGTTCCGGGAAAGAACTGACGGAAGAAGAGATGGCTGAACGGGCAGAATTAAAAATAAAATTCAAAAATTTATCAACAGATCTGTCAGGAGCTGCCAGAGAAAAGTTTGAAGATATCGAGCGGAGAAGGGAAACGAATGATTAAGATTGAGAGGAAAGCAACCCCGCATACACAAGAGGCAATGGAGGATTTGCAGGAAGCAAGCAATACAGGTCGTTCGTATAATACAGAACATGTGAATCAGGCGTTAAGGGAAGTATTTCACGGGAAATGTTATATTTGTGAAAATAAAGAAGCAACATCCTATCAAATCGAGCATCTGATTCCGCACCGGAGTGATAGGAAATTGAAATATGATTGGAATAATCTGTTTTGGGTGTGTGCACATTGCAATAATATTAAGTCAGACAAATACGAACCAATATTGAACTGTACAACAGATCCTGTAGAACACCTGATTGCTTTTCGGAAAACAGGTTATTTTGGAACGGATGAAAAACTGGAGTTTTCGGCGGTGAAGGATGATAATGAGGCAATCAGAAATACGATTTTGCTATTAAATGATGCCTACTATGGAACAACTCCTCAGAAGAAAATGGAAGCAAGGATTATACGTAAAACGTTGCGAAAAGATCTTTCAAAGTTCAAAGAATATGTAAGAGAGTATCAGGAAGCAGAGAATGAAGAAGAAAAAGAGGATATTGCGATGCTTCTGAAGAGGGAACTGAAAGACAGTTCTGCGTTTACGGCATTTAAAAGATGGCTGATATGGGATAATGAGGAAAAGTATAGGGAGTTGGAGAAATTTATTCTTGAGAACCAGAAGAAAAATTAGTTTGACATTTAAAGGGGGATGGTGTTAACCATCCCCCACTCTGGAAAACCAGAGAAACCTCGTCGGTCAAAGTTTATTTAAGTGACGGTCTTATCGACCAAAATATCTTCTAGTAAGTGAAAAAAACTAATAAATACTATTTTAATTATACATAATTTTGTGCTGAAATCAATGGAGAAAAATATAAGAAATTACTAAATGGTTACGGGTTGACACTTGCTGTCAACCTGCAATATCTTTATATACAGGTAAGCGCTTCCAATTAATAAAAGGAGAATTTTTATGAACGGACTTAGATTTATCAGAACGCAATGCAACCTGTCTTTAAATGATATTGCAACGGTACTAGGAGTTTCCCGGCAAATGGTGAGTAGTTGGGAGAATGGGAAAAAGGAGATTTCCCGTGAAAGGGCAGCACAGCTTTCGGAGTATTTTAGTGTTGATAAAAAATATTTTGGGGAAATTGAAGAACATCAGAAGGAAGAAATTCTGCAAACTACCATGTACAGATGGTATAAACAAAATGAGGAGTATTTTCTGTTTCGTCCATGTAAAGAATCCAGAGAAAGGGAAAATGGTCGGTCTTATACGGTGAGGGTTGAGAGGGCGGAATCGCTTTCTGATGAGTGGAAAGAGAAAAAACGCTTACAAAAAGAAATAATTCAGCAGATACATGAGCAAATTTCTGGTTCACCAAAATATAATTTGCAGGATCAGATTTTGGCTGTGAACAGAGGAAAGAAATATTATGAGTATTGTCTGAACAATTATAAAGCTATTTTTGAAAAATCTCCCACACAAAAAATGTGTTACTATTATCGGGCATTAGAAGTATTGAAAGCTTTGGGAATAGCCCTTGGTATTGAAGAAAATCCGGAACAGGTAGAATTTCCAGATTATGTTCCGGATGTATTTCCGGCGGATGATTATACATATCGGATAGATCAGGCGTTTGTTCGGGAATGTGCAGAATTGATTCAGAAACATTTTGCACTGATGATAGAAGAATTGGAAAAGATGGATATGCGGATGAATGAGAGGCGGAAAATGTGATATAATATGCAAGCAAATTAGCGTTTAAAAAAATTGTCTGAAGAATAATTGAGCGTTTGGGAAATGAACATATAAGAATTTGCACATCCGTCTTTCAGATGCTATATTTATCTTACAACATATCACCGCAGAAAGGAGCATAATCATGGAGAAAGTATTACAATTTTTAAAAGACGCAGAGACATATTATCTGGCAACTGTAGAAGGTGATCAACCGAGAGTTCGTCCTTTTGGAACGGCGCATATTTTTGAGGGCAAGCTGTATATTCAGACTGGAAAAGTGAAAGATGTCTCAAAACAGTTACATGCCAATCCGAAAGCTGAGATCTGTGCTTTTAAGGGCGGTGAATGGATCCGTGTGGCTGGCGAACTGGTAGAGGATGATCGTGTGGAAGCAAGACAGTCCATGCTGGACGCATATCCGAGTCTGCAGAAAATTTATGCCGCAGATGATGGCAATACAGAAGTTTTCTATTTTAAGAATGCAACCGCAACGATTTCTGCATTTACGCATGAACCGGAAGTGATTACTTTTTGAAAATAAATAAAAATTGTATAATATACACAATTACGCATATACAAAAACAATATTGTATGGTAAATTAGTGTAACGATAATGAGCCGGTAGCCGATGGTTACCGGCTTTTTGATGATATAAAAGAAAATAATAAGTGTAGAAGATGAAAAGCGGAAGGGTGTCATATGGTTAAAGCAGAATTGAATTATAATCCTTATCTTTTGGAAACGATGATTAAGTTTAATGGACAGGAACCACGAATTAATAGTCTGGTAGAAAAATTTCAGGATGGTCCGTTACAGAGCTGGGTGTGTCGTATTCCAGAAATTTTTTATGATGAGATGAATGGATACGATTTTGAACTGGAATTTTCAGGGACGGAAAGAGACTATCAGGAAGTTGTTCATGCATTTCGGGAAAAAGGAATTACGGATGAGTCTGTACAAATTTTTCATAAAAATGAGTTGGATGGTCGTAGTAAAAAGGTGGAATTACTCGGGCATTTAGTAGAATGGCTTGAGAAAAACCCAAATAGAAATTTTAATTTTGCGAAATTCCGGGAAGAACATGCAGATTGTTTAAACAGTTCATGTGTGTATATCATTCTCCAGGGATATGCGTTAAGTACAACAGAGATTAATGACAGCAGAATTGATATCGAGCATGTGAATATTGTAGATGAGTTAAAGCAGACGGATTTAAAAAATATTCCCATCTTGATTTATATTACAGAAGAAAATATAGATAATCTTCAAAACAATCTAGAATATTTTATGAATCGAAATGACGTGGAATTCATTCAGCTGTTTTTCCTTATACATTCATCATTAGATTCTGGAAAAGTTGAGAGAATTATTAAAGATCTTGGTATTTCAGAACCAAATATTGTATCTGGAATATACGATGATAAGATAAAAAAATATATAGAAATTTATCCGGTATCAGAATACATTTATTCGGCCATTTCTCTGATCAGAGGAATGGCCGATGAGTTAGACGAGTATCTCAAAAAAGAAAGTGAAAAAACTGCAATTGCCAATAAAGAAGTTCATGAACGGATAGATGTATACGAAAATACTATTCGCAGATTGAAGGATGCGCATCATAATTTTGTCAGTAGGGATAACTTGGAGATTCCTGTAGAGTGGAATGAGGCAGAGACAGAGCTGTTGGAATTAGTTTCTAACTGGAGAAAACGAAAAACAAAAATTACGGATACTTATGAAGCAGAAATGACTGCAAATGAATTTGAAGCAGATAGTAGGAGATATTACAATCAGTTTTTAGAAAAAATAGTCAATGTTGCAGCTACAACAAAACAGGACATGGATTCAGCATATGATGCATGGTATAGGAATGCAGAATTTGATAAGGAGTATCAGCTGGAGCGTCCGGTATTCGTGATTCCGGATTTTGAAAATGAAATAAATGTTTCGGAAATGCTTCAAAAGTTATGTGAAGAGGAGTATGTGAAACCAAAAGAAGATTTATTTGGAATGTTTTTCAAGAGTGCATCGGATACATCCAGAGAGCCGGTACTTCAAAAGGTGTTTTATTATCAGAATTGGAGAGATTATGTAGGAAGTATTGTGGAGTCAAGAGCAAGATCTGTGATTCGGACACTATTTGAAAATATTCAACAATATGAACGGGCAATTGTAGAAGATTATATTATGCATTTGTCAGAACTTATTGAGGAAGAAACCAAGAAAAAGGATCAGGAAGCGGCAAAACTTTCTGATGAAGAACGTTTATTGCAGAACGATATTGACTGGTTGGAAAAAGTACAGGATCAGTTGAGGGAAATTGAGAGAGGATAAGCTACTATGGGAGAAATACAAAAGGTATCAAATACAGATATTGTTGAATCACAGGAAGTAACGGTAAATGATCGGCTGGAAATTATAGAAGAGCGAATGCGTAAAAGGTATTTAGCACGTTTGACAGAAATGGAGATTGCATCAGTTAGCTCTTTACTTCCATTGGAAGAAGATCTGATTGATAATGTTCGAATCTATAAGGTTACGGAGATGGTTTATCAGAAAGGAGAATCTGCAACAGATAAATTTACAACGGTATTTAATACTCTTTCTACATACAATGCTTCTGTATTTATTATTATTGATTCAGATGGAAGAAATACGGATTTTTATATAGGAGTCAGAAATAACGAAAAGGATCCATCATTGAAAAGATCTTCGGTTACTTTGGGCGATACATTGAAAAATACATTAATTGGTCATTTTCCAGGGATTAAAATTGAGAATGAGAATCGTTCCAGAATAGCTGATCTTTCCAGAAAAATATCGAATCAGCATAATGTTGCATCGGTAAGTGTGGTTGGTAGCAGTAAGACTTCGAAAGAACAATCCAATGAACAGTTTGTTCAGGGACTTGAGAAATTGGCATTAGCGATGGAAGGACGTCAGTATATTGGAATGATCATTGCGGAAAGTCAGACTTCAAAACAAGTACAGAAGATCAGAAAAGATTATCAGGAATTATATACGCGATTGTCTCCGTATCAGAAAGTTCAGTTTTCTACGAATGAATCGCAGGGTACAAATAAAAGCAAATCTTTTGGAGAAATGAGTGGAAAACAAAAGGCTGCGATGATTGGTAGTGCAGCAGTCTCGTTGGCAGGAGCAATCAGTGGAGCTGTTATCGGAAAACCTGGAGCTGTTGGAGCAATGATTGGAAGCCAGGTGGCAGGACAATTAAATGGATTTATTTCTTCACTGGCACCCAACGAACAAATAACAAAAAGTACCGGTTCTTCTACTTCCACTACAACAGAAAATAAAACTATTACAGATCTTCTTCAGCTTATTGATGGAGCTCTCAAAAGAACAAACGAATTTGACAGTTATGGTATGTGGAATGTAGCAGGATATTTTGTCTCAGATGATATGTCTGCTGCGGAGATTGCAGCAAGTAATTATCGATCTCTTATGAACGGTGAAACATCTGGACGAGAAGTTTCAGCTATTAATTCCTGGAGAAACAATAATCCTTATCTTATGGGAAAATTTTCCGATTTAACAACGTATTTATCAAGATTTGTTCATCCACGATTTGTATATGGAAATAATGAGTCAGATGTTATTCTGACAGACGCAACGACTTCCATAAGTGGTAAAGAATTAGGACTTCATCTTGGATTGCCAAGAGCAACCGTGTCGGGATTGCCTGTTATTGAACATGCAGAATTTGGAAAGGAAGTAACGACTTATCAACTGTTTTCCGGGAAAAAAGAACTGCGACCGGAAGAACGAATGACTCTTGGAAAAGTATTTGATCTTGGCCGGATAACTAAAAAGGTGGTAGAACTGGAAAATAAGAGTCTGAATATGCACACATTTATTACTGGTTCCACTGGGTCAGGTAAAAGTAATACAGTATATCAGATGCTGACAGAACTTCATCAGGATAAAATCCCGTTTTTAGTTGTGGAACCGGCAAAAGGTGAATATAAAGATGTATTTGGTCATTGGGATGATGTGAATGTGTATTCTACAAATCCAAATGTAGCAGCATTAATTAATCTGAACCCATTCAAATTCCCGGACAGTATCCATGTGTTGGAGCATATTGATGGTCTGGTTGAGATTTTTAGTGTTTGCTGGCCAATGTATGATGCAATGCCGGCGTTCTTTAAGGATGCGATACTGAAATCTTATGAAGCTGTTGGATGGGATCTGGGCTCATCTACTTTTGAAGGCGTTGAAGTGGAGTATCCGGATTTTGAGGTTTTAACAGAACAGTTGAATGAATTGATTGAAAATTCCGATTATGCTTCTGATATTAAATCAAACTACAGAGGTGCTTTGGTCACAAGAGTAAAATCACTGACAGTTGGGTTGAATAAATTTATTTTTACAACGAATCAGACACCGTATGAAAATCTGTTTGACGAAAATTGTATTCTGGATATCAGTCGTGTAAAATCAGGAGAAACAAAGGCTTTGATCATGGGGCTTATTGTCTATATTTTGAATGAGTATCGCGTGGATCGTAAGACATCTAATAATAATGGTCTGAAACATATCACAGTATTAGAAGAGGCACATAATCTCCTGAAAAATACGACGGGAGGCGGAGAATCAGAACTCGTTGGAAAATCTGTAGAAATTCTGACACAGACAATCGCGGAGATTCGAACATACGGAGAAGGATTTATTATTGTTGATCAGTCTCCTTCGTCTGTTGATATTGCTGCTATTAAAAACACAAACACCAAAATCGTCCTTCGAACCCCGGAGGCAAATGACAGAGAAGCGGTTGGAAGATCTATGGGATTAAATGAAGAACAGGTGAATGAGATTGCCAAATTACCGAGTGGAGTTGCCGTTGTATACCAGAACAACTGGGTAAGCCCGGTGTTGACGTTGGTGGATAAGGCAGAGGTGGAGGAGATTCCGTATTCACAAAAAGAAAAAGGTCATATATGCACTGCTCGTTTAGCACGATCAATTATTATTAAAATGCTTATGCAGCCATGGATACAATCAAAGTCAATGGATGAGAGTAAAATATATTCTGCATTAAAAATATTGGATATTACTAGAAAAACACGTAATAACATTAAGTCTTTAGCTGAAGATTATTTGCTTTTTGGTGGTCAGTTAATATGGAAGAAAGAGGACATTTTCTTCCTGAAACAATTGTTAATGGAGATTCTAGGATTGGATGATAAACAAATTGCTGGAATATCATCTGTTGAAGAATTACAAAAACGTATAAAATTAAAAACTCAGGGAATGACAGCAGCAAATATAAAGGAAATTTGTTTTATACTTACGACTACGGAGGAATGAGTACATGTTGATAGATAGTATTGAAGCTCGAGGAATGCAAGGTGAACAACTGGATATTAAAAAACAATTAAAAGCGCTAAATACTGAATTGGGAACAGTTGTAAAACCAATGGACTGGTGTTATCAGAGATTAAATCCTTCGGTTGATGCGAAAATATCAAAAATGCTTGACATAGATAATACAGCAATAGTTACTTCATTACGTTCAACAGTGATGGATTCGACAAAAGAGATGTTATATGGAGTGGAACAGAATGGTTTCAAAACGATGGGTCTTGCTGACGTAGCTAAATGGAAATTGGATAAAACCTCAAAATACTATAAAACTAATGTGAAACAACAATCCGGTTATGCTGCTGAAATTGTTTCAACATATAAAGAAAATCTTATGTCAAAGGCGAAAGGATTGGATGTTACTACTTATAGGGCAGATGATTTACCGGAGTTATTTAAAAAGAATGATCAATATGTTGATAAAGTCAGAATGAATAGTAACAAAGAAATTTTGGAACGCATTCAAACAAAATTTGTTGGGAAAAATGGGAAAGAATGGGTATCCAAAATGATGTCTCCTAAATTTGAAAAATATTTGGAAGGCAACCATGTTGATAAATTAGAGTGCCCGAAGGATTATTATGGAGAGATAAAAACCACAATTTCAGAAAAAATACCAAAATTAGAACAGCAGCTAGAGCGAGTAAAAACAGATGGGAAAAATGATGTTGCTGAAAACATACAAAAGAAGATTGATAAACTTAATAAAATCGATCAAATGGTCGAACAAAGTAACACAACTTCAAAAGAAGCGACATTTGCAAGATTGCATCCTAAATGCGCAGCAGCTAAAATCTTCTCTTCTGAAACGGCAAAGTTAGCTAATGCCGAAGGATTAAAATCAGGTGCCGTTACTGCTGGTTTAACGTTTACAGTTTCAACAGTAGACAACGTCAAATCGTATATGAGAGGAGATATTTCTGCAGAAGATATGGTAAAAGATATCACAAAAGAAACTGCGGCAGCGGGAGCTCTGGGATATGGTACAGCATTTATTAGTGAGGCTGTATCACAGACTATGAAAGGTGCTTCTAGTCAATTGATTAGAAAGGCAGGTGGGTCTTGTTTACCGGCTAATGTTGTTTCTTTTGCAATAGAATCATATGATTCAATATCCGATTTTGCTCAAGGGAAAATTGATGGATCGGAATTGGCATACGATCTTGGTGAAAATGCAACTTCCATTACAGGGGCAACGATTGGTGCAAAAGTAGGTGGAGCGCTTGGAACAGCTGTAGGAGGACCAGTAGGTTGTGCAGCTGGTAGTATCGTTGGCGGTATGATAGGTTGCGCAGTGACATCTGAAGCATATGCTACTGCAGTAGATAAAGGTCTTGACACAGCTGAGATGGCAGCGAAAAAAGCAGGAGATTTTGCACAAAATACAATTGATACTATAAAAGATATTGCGCCAGAAAAGGTAAGCGATGTGGCAAATGCATTTAACGATTTTATCAGTGATAATAAACTTCCAATAACAATACATATATAATTTTAGAGTATGTACAATATGGTGTAGCTTATAATTTGAAACAGGATTGTAATCTACACCATATTTATGAAATTATACGTTGACACAAGCAATTTGCTATATTAAAATGATAGGAAATAACGCATTGCGCTAGTTTTGAGGAGAGAAAATGGGGAGAGGAAAAGAAGTCAAAGAATTACGTGAAAAGATGGGAATGAATCGGAGAGAATTTAGTGATTATTATGGAATTCCGTATCGAACGGTTCAGGATTGGGAAGCAGAGAAGAGAGAACTTCCGGATTATTTGTTAAGATTGATGAAATATCGGGCGGAAATTGAGAAAAGAGTTGCAGAAAAAGAGAAATAGTTTTATTTTAACCTTTATATAACGCAATGCGTTTAAAAGCGCGATTGAGGAGGAAAATTTGGAGAGAAAAGTAAATGTAATTGAAGATCTTGATGGTCAGAAAACAGTATTTATTCATGATATTTTATTTAAGGGGAAACGGTCAGTAAACTGGAATGAAGTTGAAGCATATTTGAGACAATATGTTGGAGAATTCTATCAAATAGAAGATTGTAATAAAATTGTATATATTGGAAATGATCTTCCAGATGAATATGCACATTCTGGGTATACAAGAATTTTAAAAGGCGCAAATGCAAAAGCCAAAGCTAATGCAGCACAAGGTTTACCAGAATTACTAGAAATTGCAACTAATGAAACATAGTAAGTAGGTAATCATCCGTATATTGACATTTTATGAAAGCCATCTGATACTGTTTCTGGCTGTCTGCCAGATTCTATATCAGATGGCTTAGTATTATTTTTTTAGTTTGGTACGGCAGTATTCCGGAAGATCCTCTGACCATGGAAGCAGTTTCTTTAATTCTTCCTCTTTAGGAAAAGCTCCCATTTTTCTGAGTCCATCCAATATATAAGTCAGATATGCATATGGTTTCAGATGGTTCAGAAGTGCCGTTTCTGTAATGCTGTAAACAAGGGCACTGGCATCTGCTCCCCGTACACTTTTGGCAAACAGCCAGTTGCGGCGTCCTACTGCAAAGTTTTTCAATGCACGTTCTGCACTTTATCTTCATATAAGGATAAGCCTCCTTATCCACAGGGTATTTTTATCCTCATCTTTTGCCCAACATAGCATAAATC
>NZ_CAKRNY010000037.1 GCF_934371575.1 uncultured Blautia sp.
GGAAATGTTGTAGAAGAGTGGGATTCCACCAAGGAAGCCCATGAAGTAACCGGACTTAAGACTGGTGAGAAATATACTCTTCGCGAGACAGTAGCTCCGAGAGGATACTTGCTGACAAGTGATACTGCATTTGTTCTGAAAGCAGATGGAACAGTTGATACAGAAAAAACAACAACTGTTTCCAAGGATGGAATTTTGCTTGTACAGGATAAACTGGAAACTGTTAATATCAGCGGAACCAAGACCTGGAAAGATTCTAACGATCAGGACAGAAAGCGCCCGGAGAAGATCACAGTTAACCTTCTTGCAAATGGCAGCATCACAGATACCAAGACCGTAACTGCTAAGGATAACTGGACCTACAGCTTCACCGATCTGCCGAAATATGCAGACGGCGAGGAAATCAAGTACACCGTAAGCGAGAATTCGGTACCTGAGTACACAACCACTTACAATGAGTATGATATTACCAACAGCTACACCCCGGGAAAGACCAGTGCAACTATAACCAAGATCTGGAGCGATTCTAACAATCAGGATGGAAAACGTCCGGAGAGCATCACAGTAACTCTCCTTGCAGACGGAAAAACAACTGACACAACGGTTACTCTGAATGCTTCCAATAACTGGACACAGACTGTAACAGATCTTGCAGAAAAGGCGAATGGAAATTACATCACTTATACCTGGGCAGAAGTAAATGTTCCGAAAGATTATAAGCTGACCAAGACAGAAAAAAATGGAACTGTAACCACGCTGACCAACACACATACTCCAGAGCTTACCTCCGTTTCCGGAACTAAGACCTGGAACGACAACAACAATCAGGACGGCAAACGCCCGACCAGCATCACCGTAAACCTTCTTGCAAACGGAGTAAAAAAAGACAGCCAGAACGTAAGTGCAGATGTAAACGGAAACTGGACTTACAGCTTTACTGGTCTTCCGAAATATGCAGAAGGAAAAGAAATTGTATACACTGTAACTGAGGATGCAGTTGAGGGCTACACCACAGAGCTTGATGGAACCAACATCATCAATACTCATAAGCCTGAAACCACTAAGGTCGCAGGAACCAAGACCTGGAACGATTCCAACAACCAGGATGGAAAGCGTCCGGAAAGCATTACCGTGATTCTTCTTGCAAACGGAGTAAAGAAAGACAGCCAGACCGTAAGTGCAGATGCAAACGGAAACTGGAGCTATAGTTTTACCGATCTGCCGAAATATGAAGGTGGCAAGGAAATCGTTTACACCGTAAGTGAGAAAGCAGTACCTGAGTATACAGCTGCTTACAATAAGTATGACATCACCAACAGTTACACCCCAGGAAAGACCAGTGCAACGGTAACCAAGATTTGGGACGATGCAGACAACCAGGACGGAAAGCGTCCGGAGAGCATTACAGCAGCCCTTCTTGCAGACGGAAAAGAAACCGGAACAACAGTGACTTTGAATGCAGAGAACAATTGGGTACAGACGGTATCTGATCTTCCTGAAAAAGCAAATGGAAAAGCAATTAAATATACCTGGACAGAAGTGAATGTTCCGGAAGGCTATGAGCTTACAGGCAATAGCAGGAAAGGAACCGTAACAACTCTGACCAACACATACGTTCCGGAGAAGATTACTATTAATGGAACCAAGACCTGGAACGATAACAACAATCAGGATGGAAAACGTCCGGAGAGCATCACAGTCAACCTTCTTGCAAATGGCGAAATTACAGCCACAAGGATGGTAACAGCAGATGAGTCCGGAAACTGGATTTACAGCTTTACCGATCTTCCGAAATACAAAGCCGGAAAAGAGATTAAGTACACCGTAGAAGAGGAAGCAGTCACAGATTATGAGACTAAGGTAGAAGATTACAATATTACCAATACTCATAAACCAGAAACAACCTCCATCAGCGGAACTAAGAACTGGAACGATTCCAATAACCAGGACGGTAAACGTCCGAGCAGTATTACGGTAAATCTTCTTGCGGACGGAACACAGACTGCAAGCCAGGTTGTAAAAGCAGATGAGTTCGGAAACTGGACTTACAGCTTTACCGATCTTCCGAAATACAAAGCTGGAAAAGAAATCAAGTACACCGTAAGCGAGAATCCGGTATCTGAGTACACAACCACTTACAATGCGTACGATATTACTAACAGCTACACCCCAGGAAAGACCAGTGCAACTATAACCAAGATCTGGAGTGATTCTAACAATCAGGATGGAAAACGTCCGGAGAGCATCACAGTAACTCTCCTTGCAAACGGAAAAACAACTGACACAACGGTTACTCTGAATGCTGCCAATAATTGGACACAGACTGTAACAGGTCTTCAGGAAAAAGCAGATGGAGAGTATATCACTTATACCTGGGCAGAAGTAGATGTTCCGAAAGATTATAAGCTGACCAAGACAGATAAGAATGGAACTGTAACTACACTGACTAACACACATACTCCAGAGCTTACCTCCGTTTCCGGAACTAAGACCTGGAACGACAACAACGATCAGGACGGCAAACGCCCGACCAGCATCACAGTAAACCTTCTTGCAAACGGAACCCTGAGCAAGAGCCAGACCGTAAGTGCAGATGCAAGCGGAAACTGGACCTATAGTTTTACAGAGCTTCCGAAATATGCAGACGGAAAAGAAATTGTATATACTGTAACTGAGAATGCAGTTGAGGGCTACACTACAGAGCTTGATGGAAACAATATCATCAATACTCATAAGCCTGAAACTACAAAGATCGCAGGAACCAAGACCTGGAAGGATGCAGATGATCAGGATGGAAAACGTCCGGAAAGCATTACCGTAATCCTTCTTGCAAACGGAGCAGAAAAAGACCGCAAGACGGTAACTGCGGACGAAGCAGGAAAATGGAGCTACAGCTTTACCGACCTGCCGAAATATGCAGACGGCAAGGAAATTACCTACACCGTAAGCGAGGAAGAAGTAGCTGATTATACTACAACCTACGACGGCAACAACATTGTCAACAGTTATACTCCAGGAAAGACCAGTGCAACTGTAACCAAGATTTGGGATGATGCAGAAAATCAGGATGGAAAACGTCCGGAGAGCATTACAGTAGCCCTTCTTGCAGACGGAAAAGCAACCGGAACAACGGTGACTCTGAACGCAGAAAACAATTGGACACAGACGGTATCTGATCTTCAGGAAAAAGCAAATGGAAAAGCAATCGACTACACCTGGACAGAGGAAAATGTTCCGGAAGGCTATGAGCTTACAGGCAACAGCAAGAACGGAACCGTAACAACTCTGACCAATACACTTGCTCCGGAGAAGATTACCATCACAGGAACCAAGACCTGGAAGGATGGGGAGAATCAGGATGGAAAACGTCCGGAAAGCATTACAGTTAATCTCTTTGCAAACGGAGAGAAGACTGCAGAACAGATTGTGAAAGCAGATGGAGCAGGAAACTGGACCTACAGCTTTACAAATCTGCCGAAATATGCAAAGGGCGAGGAAATCACTTACACCGTAACAGAAAATGAAGTTGAGGGATATGAAACAAGTGTAGATGGATTTGATATCACAAATGCTTATACTCCTGAGACAACTGAGGTTAAAGGAACCAAGACCTGGAACGATGCAGACAACCAGGACGGAAAGCGTCCGGAGAGCATCACTGTAAGACTTCATGCAAACGGTGAGGAAAAAGACAGCCAGACTGTAAAAGCAGATGAAAATGGAAACTGGACCTACAGTTTCGAAAACCTGCCGAAATATGAGGCTGGAAAAGAAATTGTATATACTGTAACAGAAGACACAGTTGCAGATTACACAACTGAGATCACTGGTTACGATATTACAAACAGCTATGCACCAGGCAAGACCAGTGTTACAGTTACCAAAGCATGGGATGACAACAATGACCGCGATGGCCACAGACCGGATGAAATCAGGGTTCAGCTGAAAGCAGACGGCGAGAACAGCGGTGAGGAAGTTGTTTTAAATGCGAAGAACAACTGGACTTACACTTGGTCCGAGCTTGATCAGAAGAAAGCCGGAAAAGATATTGCTTACACGGTAGAAGAAACAAGTAAGGCAACAGGCTATATAACCGCAGTGACCGGAAATGCAGCCGAAGGCTTTGTCATTACCAACAAGATTACTTCTGTAAAGATCAGTAAGGTTGACATAACTGACCAGAAAGAGCTTGCAGGAGCACACATCCAGATTATTGACAAGGATGGAAATGTTGTAGAAGAGTGGGATTCCACATGGGAATCTCATGAAGTAACAGGTCTCAAGACTGGTGAGAAATATACTCTTCGCGAGACAGTAGCACCGGAAGGCTATGCAGTGACAAGTGACACAAGCTTTATCCTGAAAGAGGATGGCACTGTTGATAAAGACAATACCAGCACAACCATCAATGATGGCGGAACACTTCTGGTAGAAGACAGCAGAACCTCTGTCAAGGTAAGCAAAGTAGATATTGCTGACGGCAAAGAGCTGGAAGGCGCTCATATCCAGATCATTGATCAGGATGGAAACATTGTAGAGGAGTGGGATTCCACCAAGGAAGCTCACGTTACTGAGAAACTGAAAACCGGTAAGGTTTACACCCTTCGCGAGACGGTAGCTCCTGCTGGATACCTGCTGACAAGTGATACTACATTTGTTCTGAAAGAGGATGGAACAGTTGATACAGAAAAGACAACAACAGTTTCCAAGGACGGTGTTTTACTTGTACAGGACAGCCTGGCAACATCAGCTTCCATTGCAGTAACGAAGAAACTTACTTACATTGGTGACGGTCTTGTGGCAAGAAATCAGACCTTCTACGTTGCACTGTATGAGGACGAAGCCTGCACAAAGAAAGTTTCCGATGTAAAAGCACTTGAATTCAAGAATGCAGATTCCTCTACCGTAGTATTCTCAGAGAATATTGAGACTGGCAAGACATATTACATTGCAGAGTGTACACAGGATGGAATTTCTCAGACAATGGGTGTTCTTGCAGATGGAACCACCTATGAAGCAGTATTTGCTGATGGTAACTCAACAACAGTAACCGAAGACAATGGAACAACAACAGTTTCCTTCGAAAATGTATTCAGCAGCTTCCCGCCAGATGGATTCTACAGACAGGGACAGCTGACAATTACCAAACGTCTTCTCGGAGCAGATGGAGATACCAAGAACAGCGATAAGGTATTCTATGCAGGTATCTTTGATGATGCAGAGCATACACAGCTCTCCAGTCAGGTTGAACAGAATCTTATTACACTTGACATGAGCGGTGGCTATGAGGTAAGCGAGACGATCAATGTTGGTCTTGCACAGAGCGGCGCAAAAGTGACTCTGTATATCGCAGAGACCGATGCAAACGGAAAAACGGTTGCAGGAGCTGAGGACTTTGGCTATAAAGTAACTGTAAGTGCAGATTCCGTCACAATCGACGAAGAAAACACAAAAGCCGAAGTAATTATCACAAATACAGAAGAACCTACAGTAACAGTTACTCCTACACCTACCCCATCTTCCTCTGAAGAGGGTGGCGGAGGCTCCTCAGAAAATCATTCTGGCGGTTACGGCTCCAAGTCACCGAAGACCGGAGACGATACACCGATCGGAACCTACGTGATGCTTCTCCTGGCAGCTGCAATACTTGCAGTGGAGACAGAGAGACGCCGCAGAAGAAACAAAAGATAAGATCTGAAAAAACCCCAGTGTGTTGCGCACTGGGGTTTTTGTCGGAAAAATCAAAAAAACAGTCAGAAGAAAGAGTTGACGAAACAGCCCCACTGATATAATGAGTCTAAATTAAAGAATATAACATTTGGAAATGGTTAAGAAATATCAGGAGGTTTCCATTATGAGAAATAATACATTAAAAAAAATTATGGCAGTTATGATTTCAGCAGCAATGCTGATTACAGGATATACAGCAGCTTCAGCAGAAGGCTTTACAGATGCAGAGGCGCTTGCAGAGATGGACGCTTTTGTTGCAGCTGATGAGGGCACTTATGTAGAAGAAGTTCAGCCAGAGACAGTACAGCCGGAAGCAACTCAGCCAGAAGAAGTTCAGCCAGAGACAACCGAGACAGTACAGCCGGAAGTTACTCAGCCGGAAGAGGTTCAGCCTGAGATGGTTGCTACAGATGAAGTCCTTACAGATACTTCTGTTCCGGACGTTACAGAGGTGGATGGTTTCTCAGATGGTTCCGCTGAAGATGAGACATCTACTTTCACAGATGGAACTGGTGAGGTTGGAGAAGAGCCTGTAGCAGCTTCAGATTTCCGTTTTGAGAATGAAGAAGTAATTATCACTGCGAAGGTTTTCGATGAGACAGCTATTCCTGAGAATACAGTAATGAATGCAGTGAAGCTTGAAGAAGGCAGTGAGAAATACGAAGAAGCCAAACAGGTTTCTATTAGAGATCTTGGTACAACAGAAGAAGATGAGTACACCTTTTATGATGTAACCTTCACAGTAGACGGCGTAGAGATTGAGCTTCCGGACGAGGCGGTTGTGATCAATATGGAGTTTAAGCTTGCAGCAGAGGATGCCAGCCAGAGTGCTCTTCACATCCAGGAAACCGAATCCGGTGCTGTTGCTCAGGATGTAACTGCAGAGTGTACAGATGGCACTCTGAAATCCGTAGGATTTAATTTCTAAGTATTGTTTCATTATTTTGGTAACATTCCCCTTAATAAGAAATGGATTTTTTGAGAAATCAGAAGATCCATTTCTTTTATTTTACAGCTTATGCTGTTCCCGCCATGCTCGGGGTGAAACACCATATACATTTTTAAATGCCCGGGAAAAATGAAGAGCATTCTCATAGCCTACAGCCGAGCCAATATCCCCTATTGACAGAGATGTTAATTTCAAAAGTTCAGCAGCCTTTGCCATTCGGTAACTGATGAGAAATTCCTGTGGAGAACGTCCGGTGCTGGCACGGAAAATGCGTCCCAGATAGCTTCTGTTAATACCGCATACCGCTGCGACAGTTTCAATGGAAATATCATTCTGAAAGTTCTGTTCAATGAAATTTATAGCTTCTTTTATATAATAATCGCTCATTTTGCTGCTGGCAGAAGGTCTTGGTGTGGATACAGAACGGGTGAGCAGATCCAGAAAAAGGTACAGATGCCCCATCAGATGAAAGGATGACTGATCTGAGTTCCGGGAGATATAAAACAGTTCATCTGCCATTTTTTTGCGCAAATCTGCAGAACGGGACGTATAAACAGGTGCATCCTTTGTAAAGCCGCAAAGGTTAAGGATTTCCGTGGTGCGCAGACCGTCAAACTCCACCCAGACATATTCCCAGGGCACCTTAATGTCTGCTACATAAGTGGTAATCTGTCCGGGAAAAATCATAAATCCCTGACCGCTTCGGATTTGATAATTCATATTTTGCCCCTTCGAATTGCTGGCCATCAGAGTGCCGGTTCCAGAAATGACATAGTGAAAAAGATAGTGATTCCGCGTTGCCGGACCGAATAAATGTCCGGGAGCGCATTTTTCATGTCCATATTGGTAAAGACAAAGATCAATGAAATTTTCGCTTGGAAAAATGTGAAAGTTATTGTCCATGTGGTATCTCCTCATATATAGCATAATACGATATTATATTTCATTATACCACAATAAAACATCATAATGGTATAAAAATGGAAAAATAGGGCTATTTAAGTGTTGATTTTGGTATGCTATACTAGCATTAATAAATACAAGCGAAATCTCAAAAAAGGAGGACTACTCATCCATGTCAATTACCTTTAATTCATCCAACAGAATTTTTACTCTTAATACGGCTCACACTACCTATCAGATGCAGGCAGACGCAAAGGGATATCTGCTTCACCTGTATTATGGAGCCAGAACTGCCGGAGAAATGGATTATCTTCTTACATATGCAGACAGAGGATTTTCCGGAAATCCCAATTCGGCAGGAAGCGACAGAACATATTCATTGGATGCACTGCCACAGGAATATCCTTCACTCGGCACCGGAGATTTCCGAAATTATGCCTTGAATATTCAGAATGCAGACGGTTCCCAGTGCTGTAATCCGGTTTACATAAGCCATAAAATCACCTCTGGAAAATACATTCTGAAAGGTCTTCCGGCAGTCCGTGCAGAAGAAAAAGAAGCAGAAACACTGGAAATTGTGCTGGCAGATGCAGTTACAAATGTAGAAATCCATCTGCTCTATGGTGTACTGGAAAAAGAGGATATTATTACCAGAAGTGTTGTAATTAAAAATGCCGGTGAATCAAAGATTACTGTGAAAAAAGCACAGTCTGCGTGTCTGGATTTTCTTCATGGAGAGTATGATCTGATCAGATTTTACGGCAGACATGCCATGGAAAGAAACATGGAGCGTACACCTGTTTCCCATGGAAGCATCCGTATTGGAAGCCGCCGTGGAACCTCCAGTCATCAGTATAATCCAGGGGTGATCCTTGCCGGAAAAAACACTACAGAGGACAGTGGAAGCTGTTATGGAATGCTGTTTGTATACAGTGGAAATTTCCTTATGGAGGCAGAAAAAGATCAGTACGACCAGACCAGAATCCAGATGGGGCTGACGGATGAACTGTTTGAATATCCTCTTGAGGCAGGTGCGGAATTCACAGCTCCGGAGGTTATTTTGTCTTATACGAACAGAGGTCTTTCCAGACTTTCCCAGCAGTATCACCATTGCATTATGAATCATATCTGCCGTGGAAAATATGTCCATGCAAACAGACCGGTTCTGATCAACAGCTGGGAAGCAGCGTATTTTGACTTTACAGGAGATACTATTGCAGAGCTTGCAAAGCAGGCAAAAGAGCTGGGAATTGACATGGTCGTTATGGATGACGGCTGGTTTGGAAAACGCAATGACGACAATTCTTCTCTTGGAGACTGGTATGTAAACGAAGAAAAATTAGGCGGAACTCTTTCTGATCTGATCCAGAGAGTAAATGCAGAAGGTGTGAAATTCGGTATCTGGATTGAGCCGGAAATGGTAAATGAAGATAGCGATCTTTACAGAAAACATCCGGACTGGGCGATTACAATTCCAGGTCGGAATCCTGTCCGTTCCAGAAATCAGCTGCTCCTTGATTTTTCCAGAAAAGAAGTCCGTGATGAGATATTCAGACAGATTTGTGAAATGCTGGATCAGGGAAATATAGAGTATATTAAATGGGATATGAACCGCAGTATGTCTGATGTTTATGCTTCAAATGTAAGCTATGATTATGTTCTTGGAGTATATGAATTTCTGGAAAAGCTTATCAGCCGTTACCCGGAAATTCTTATTGAAGGCTGCAGCGGAGGCGGTGGAAGATTTGATGCAGGTATGCTGTATTATACTCCTCAGATCTGGTGCAGTGACAATACAGACGCCATCAATCGTACTCGGATTCAGTATGGTACATCCTTCTTTTATCCGGTGGCTGCAATGGGCGCTCATGTATCAGCGGTGCCAAACCACCAGACCGGAAGAGTGACAAAATTGCATACAAGAGGTGTGGCTGCAATGTCCGGAACATTTGGATATGAATTGAATCCGACTCTTTTAAGTGCAGAGGAAAAAGAAGAAATCCGCACTCAGCTGGCGAAATACCGTGAACATCAGGAGCTGATCCGTGAGGGTATTTATTACCGCCTTTCCAATCCGTTCAGAGACGAACTGGCTGCCTGGATGATGGTTTCAGAAGACCAGGCTCAGGCTCTTGTAAATGTAATAAGACTGAGTGCAGAAGCCAATTCTCCTGCTGCTTATGTAACTTTAAGGGGCCTTGATGAGACTGCTTTGTATCTTGAAAAAAACACCGGAAAATTATATGCTGGTGCAGCTCTGATGGAGGCTGGAATGCCTCTTCCGGCAGCAAACGGAGAGTACGAAGCGTATCAGATCGTTCTGCAGAAAGCAGATTACGCAGCAGTCTCATAAGGCTTATAAATATCTGATTAGTTGATTGGTTCGAAATCGGCAGCACCATGCTTACACAGTGGGCAAATAAAGTCTTCCGGAAGCTCGTCGCCTTCGTAGATATATCCGCAGACCTTGCAGACGAAGCCTTTTTTGCCCTCTGTTTCCGGTTTTGGTTTTACATTTTTCTGGTAATAGGTGTACGTCATAGTGTCAAGATCATTCATAACACGGGCTTCTGTAACGCTGCAGATGAACATTCCGTGAGTGCCCAGATCTACATATTGCTCGACCTTCAGGGACATAAATGCGTTGATATATTTGTCCAGGAAAACCAGCCCGTTATCAGAACGATAAACCTTCTGACCGGCAAATTTATCCACGCTGCGTCCTGACTGGAAACCAAACTGCTGGAAGACAGAGAACGGTGCATCTACGGACAGACAGTTTACGTTGAGGACGCCAGTCTGTTTGATTACATGATGCGAGTAATTTGCCTTGTTGATGTTTACTGCAATGCGGTTAGGAGTGTCCGTGAGCTGGGTTACAGTATTGACGATCAGTCCGTTGTCTTTTTTGCCGTCATTGGAGGTAACTACATAAAGACCGTATCCGATTCTGAAAAGGGCTGTCATATCGTTCTTGTTTGCCAGCTCATCACTCTGGGCAATGTACTCTTTACAGAGCTCGTCAGTCATTTTTTCTAACTGATCTCTGTTTTCCTGATTTACAGCGGAAAGGATTTTTACAGTAGTGTCAAGCCAGTTGATTTTCTTGCACTTGGAAAGCATTTCTTTCATGATCTTGGCCGCCAGAGGTGCCCAGGAACCATTTTCAATAAGGCCCACCGTGCGGTTCTGGAAATTATGTTCCACCAGACGAGTGATGTAGTCGTGCATAAAAGGATAAATGCTTGCATTATAAGTGGTGGTAGCCAGAATCAGCTTGCTGTAGCGGAATGCGTCAGACAGAGCCTGTGACATGTCGTCTCTTGCAAGGTCATAAACAACAACCTTGGGGCAGCCTTTGCTGCGAAGTTTGTCTGCCAGCATTTCCACGGCTTTTTTTGTGTGACCGTAAACGGAGGTGTAGGCAATCACAATTCCCTCAGTTTCCGGAGTGTAAGAGGACCATGTGTCATAAAGTCCAATATAATGTCCAAGGTTTTCGTTAAGAACCGGTCCGTGCAGAGGACAAATGACCTGAATGTCCAGTCCGGCTGCGACTTTAAGCAGATTCTGAACCTGCGGACCGTATTTCCCAACAATTCCAATGAAATATCTGCGTGCCTCATCGTCCCAGTCTTCTTCCACATCAAGGGCACCGAATTTTCCAAAACCATCTGCAGAGAAAAGTACCTTGTCGGTGCTGTCATAAGTTACCATAACTTCCGGCCAGTGTACCATAGGGGCAAAAACAAAGGTCAGATTGTGATTTCCAAGGCTGAGAGTGCCTCCATTTGTTACTTCCAGTTTCTGTCCTTCCAGGTCAAGGTCAAAGAAATTGCGGATCATATTGAAGGTTTTTGCATTTGCAACAACTGTAGTTTCCGGGTAAACCTTCAGGAAGTTTGCTACATTTGCTGCGTGGTCCGGCTCCATATGCTGTACGATCAGGTAATCCGGCTGGCGGCCTTCCAGAATTCGGTCCAGATTATCCAGCCATTCGTGAGTGAAATTTGCATCTACAGTGTCCATAACGGCGATTTTTTCATCCAGGATCACATAGGAATTGTAAGCCATGCCGTTTGGAACTTTATACTGTCCTTCGAAAAGGTCAATCTGGTGATCATTTACGCCTGCATATCTGATAGTGTCTGTGATTTTCATATGGTTTTTCGTCTCCTTTTTTTAGATGGTTTATTGTTTGAAATTCTGGCAGTGATTATTTATTTTCTGAGATTTTGTTATTTCTTTAAGATAATCTTAGTATAACCAATTTATGGGAGAAAATCTGTTGCAAATACAACAAAAAGGTGTATTCTATAAGAAGATTGCTATAAAATAGTAGAAAGGAATGGCAAAAATGACCCCGGTGACACTTTTTTCATATATAACTCCGGAAGAGCAGGAGCGCATGCGCGTCTGTTTTTGTATGCGTGAGGTGGTTTATCAGAATAACGAGATGATCATGGAATATGCCAGTTCCATGAAAAAAATAGGTCTGATCCTGGAAGGCCAGGCAGCTCTTTATTGCTGTGATGAAGAAGGAAACCAGTATATGCTGGACGATCTGAAAAAGGACAGCGTTTTTGGTGAGCCCTTTCTTTTGCCAGAGGAATCCCAGCATTACTATGTCTGTGCAAAAGCAGCCACAAAAGTGCTGTTTATTGATTATGAGCATGTAATTAAGCGCTGTGAAAATGCCTGCCGCTTTCACAGTCAGCTGGTAAGCAACCTGCTCCAGATGATCGCCATGCGTGCCAGCCAGCAGGCCAGCCGGATCTACGTACTCTCCAGAAACAGCACCCGAAAGAAGATCATGGCCTATTTGAATTCCATCGCTGCAGAAAAACAGACGAAAACAGTTACCTTGCCCATGTCCTACACTACCCTTGCCGAATACCTCAGCGTAGACCGCAGCGCCATGATGAGAGAATTGAAGAACCTGACAGATGAAGGGGTTATAGAACGAGATGGGAAAAAGCTGCGGATTCTGGATGGCGAATAAAGAAGATTTATAGTTATTTAATATCTTACTGATTGACTTAGCCCGCACTTGAGAGTTATACTAAGTCAATCAGATATCTGAAAATCATTTGGAATTTCAATTTAAAGTCTAATTTTTGTCAGTGTGGTCAGATCGACCTGGTAACTCAATTTTAACAACATAAATAGGAATAAAGCACTTGTATTAGTATGTGTATAGATATATAATAAAAATATAAAATGTATATCGATAAGAAATACAAATGAATAAGTGTAATATTCCGGAAAGGAGCTTATGCAGCCACAGAATGCGGTTTCTATAGAGTTTTTTAAGAACCCGAAACGGTTTGCAGATCTTTTAAATGGTTGTTTTTTCATAGGTGGTAACTGCATTGCTGAAACTTTTTCAATTGCTTACAATATAGTTATTACTGGCGAACGATGTTAATAATATTTTGTTGCAGGAAAATTCTCTAAAATCCAGTTGACGTAACCCGATTTCTACAACATAATATAGTCATAATCGTTGCAGGACAAAGTCTGCGCGGCAAAAGCGAAACGACATGGAGGGTTTTACATGAAGGTACTAAATTACGGTTCATTAAATGTGGACTACGTTTATTCCGTAGACCACATTATTGTTGGTGGCGAGACACAGCATTCATCCAAGCTGGAGGTTTTCAGCGGCGGAAAAGGTCTGAACCAGTCCATTGCTCTGGCGAAAGCAGGGGTTCCGGTTTATCATGCAGGAATTGTTGGGGATGACGGTGACATTCTTCTGGAGGCATGTAAAGAAGCAGGTGTAAACACCAAATACATCCGCAGGCTTCCTGTAAAAGGCGGCCACACCATGATACAGGTGGATAAGAAAGCCCAGAACTGCATCATTCTCTACGGTGGAACAAATCAGATGCAGACCAGAGAATTTGTAGACGAAGTTCTGGCAGATTTTGGCGAAGGAGATTATCTGATCCTGCAGAATGAGATTAACATGCTGGACTACATCATCGATCAGGCTTATGCGAAAAAGATGAAGATCGTTATGAATCCGTCGCCATTTGACGACAAGCTGAATTCCTGTGATCTTGGCAAGGTTTACCTGTTTTTGGTAAATGAAATCGAAGGTGAACAGATCACCGGATGCAAGGACAAAGATCAGATTCTGGATGCCCTTGCGGCGAAATTCCCAAATGCCCGTTTTGTACTCACGCTTGGAAGCGATGGTGCTGTTTACTACGATGGCAGCGAAAAAGTATTTCAGGATATTTTTAAGGTAAAGGCTGTGGATACTACGGCAGCAGGTGATACCTTTACCGGATATTTTATTGCAGCAACTCTTGAGGGAAGATCCATTCAGGAAGCTTTAAGAATGGCTGCGAAGGCATCTTCCATTGCTGTATCAAGACCGGGTGCTACTCCGTCTATCCCTACAGCAGATGAGGTGAAGAAAGAGCTGGGAATAATGTAGTGAATAAAATAAAGAAAAAAACTATGGGAGCGGATAAAAATCTGCTCCCATAAATTTTTACGTAAACATTTATATAAACATTTACATGAAAGAAAAGCGAAAAGTTGAAAAAACTTCTTTTTTATAGTGAAAATTCACTAAAATACATATAAAAACATTGTGTATACATACAAAATCACATATAAAACCAAAAAGGTTATTGAAATGTTTACGCGAATGTTTATAATTAAGTTATCAACAGTTCGGAGAGAGCACCGAACAAATCAGATCTTAATAAAATCAAGGAGGACGTAATTATGAAAGCAAGAAAGGCAATGGCATTGGCTATGACAGCAGCTATGGTTGGAGGTTTAATGGCAGTTCCGGTAATGGCAGAAGAGAATACCGAGTTACTTCCAGGCGGCGGAAGCAAGATTATTTACTGTATTACACCTTCCACATCCAATCCATTCTTTAACACAGAGCAGGTAATTGCGAAACAGAAAGCTGAGGAGCTTGGATACGAAGTAAAGTGTGCATCTCATGATGATGACGCTGCTACACAGCTTGAACTTTTCGAAGCAGCTATCAATGATGGCGCAGCAGCAATCATTTGCGACAATGCCGGTGCAGATGCTTCCATCGAAGCAGTTCAGAAAGCATATGATGCAGGAATCCCTACATTCCTTATTGACCGTGAGATCAACCAGTCAGGACTTGCAGTAGCACAGATCGTAGCAGATAACGCACAGGGTGCAGCAGCAATCGCTGAAGTATGGGTTGAAGCAATGAACTATGAAGGCAAATATGCAGAGCTTCTTGGACTTGAGTCCGATACAAACTGCCAGGTTCGTTCTGACAACTATCATTCTGTAATTGATGAGTACGAAGACCTTGAGATGGTAGCTCAGCAGTCTGCTAACTGGGATCAGACAGAAGCATATGAGAAGACAGAAGCAATCCTTCAGTCCAATCCGGAAATCACAGGTATTATCTGCGGTAACGATACAATGGCATGCGGCGCTGTTCAGGCTTGTCTGGATGCAGGACGTAACGACATTAAGATCATCGGTCTTGACGGATCTGACGAAGCAAATGCTTACATCAAATCTGGTGATATGGTTGGTACAGCACTTCAGCAGATCGCTCTGATCACTGAGATGGCAGTTGAGCAGGCAGATGCTTACCTTAACGGAACTGCTCCGGCAGAAGAGAAACAGCTTGTTCCTTGCGTTGCAATCACAGCTGATAACACAGATTGCCTGAATGCATTCGTTTATACAGAGCCAGAAGCTAAATAATCGGATTCTAAAGGGATAAACAGATTGACAATTGAAAGGCGGTGCGCCAGCGCCGCCTTTTATAATAGAAAGCAGGGAGAGATGATTATGAAAAGCAGAAGAATTTTGGCAGTTCTGGCCGTATGTACAGCAGTGACCTTTACCGGCTGCGGTGTTGTAACCGTAGTTCCAATCGGAGAAGAAGCTTCCTACACCGGTAAAAAAGAATTTGATTCCGCAGCAGAATCAGAAGGTGACTGGTCATCTGTTGTTTCTGATATTTCAGAAAAGGCACAGGATCTTAGTGAATTATTAAATGGTGATGGCATTACAGAAACAACTGCAGTAAAAGGCACAGGAAAAATCAAAGAATACAATACAGATACCCCGAAACATTATCTGGTAGTAGAGTTAGACGGTTACACCGGAACAACAGAGGTTCAGGTCCGTACAGATGGACCGAACTCCAGTACTGCAATCCGTGACCTTCAGTCTCTGAAGACCTTTGAGAGCTTTACCAACCAGACAGAATGGTCAAGTTACGGAAAAGAGCTGAACAAGCAGGCACTTGCACAGGTAATTGACCCACTTGGAATCGACGAAAATGTAGTTGGCAAGACTGTTACATTTACAGGCGGCGCAGAAGCCGGTACAGATGCAGTATCTGTTACAGTAGTTGAGCTGACGATTGAATAAAAGGAGGAAGCATTATGTTTGATGATCCAAATGTTGTTCTCCATTGTGAAAAAATTGATAAGATCTATCCCGGAACCAAAGCTCTGGATCAGGTTTCCTTCGACCTGTTAAAAGGCAAGGTAAACGTTCTGATTGGTGAGAACGGTGCCGGAAAATCCACCCTGATGAAGATGATCGCCGGAATCGAGCAGCCTTCAGCAGGCAAGATGTACATGGATGGACAGGAAGTTTACTTCAAAGATACCAATGCAGCCCGTGCAAAAGGTATCGGAATCATCCACCAGGAGCTGTCCCTTTTCCCAAATATGACAGTATATCAGAATATTTTTATGTGCCATGAGAAAAAGAAAGGCTTTTTCCTGGATGACAAAGCTCATTCAGAGGGCGCTAAGAAGATCCTGAAACGTCTGGAGCATGAGATCCCGCCGGAAACCATGGTTGGAGATCTCCGTGTAGGACAGCAGCAGATGGTTGAGATCGCACGTAACCTGAATCAGGATGATTTACGTGTGCTGATCATGGATGAGCCGACCTCCTCCCTTTCCGCAGCAGAGGTTAAGGTTCTTTTCAAGATCATGAGAGAGCTTCTGGAGGCCGGAATTTCCATCGTATATATTTCCCATCGTCTTGAGGAAATTATGGAGATCGGTGACCACGTCACTATTCTCCGTGATGGAAAATACGTTGCAGACGCTGATGTAAAAGACATTGAGCTCAGCTGGATCGTAGAGAACATGGTTGGAAAGAACACCCAGTATCACCGTTTCGAGAGAAGCATCGACCTTTCCAAACAGCCGAAGGTGCTGGAGATCAAGGACATGTGTCTTCCGAAAAAAGGCGGCGGCTGGACTCTGGACCACGTAAGCCTGGACCTGAAAAAGGGAGAAGTCCTTGGTGTTTACGGACTTCTGGGAGCCGGACGAAGCGAGCTGTTTGAATGTCTGATGGGACTCCATCCGGAGCACACCGGCGATGTGCTTTATGAAGGCAAAAAATTAAAGATCAAAGACGTTGCCACCCAGATCAAGAACGGTTTCGCTCTTGTACCTGAGGACCGTCAGAGCCAGGGACTGATCCAGACTCTTGACATCGGCAAGAATACCTCTATTTCTTCTCTGAAGGATTATGTAAAAGGTCTGTTCCTTGACGAGAAATCAGAGAATGCAGCAGTTGACGAGCAGATCAGAGATATCCATATTAAAGTGGCGGATAAGAGACTTCCAATCCTGTCTCTGTCCGGTGGAAACCAGCAGAAGGTTGTGATCGGCAAAGGCCTTTTGACCAAGCCAAGGATCTTACTTCTGGACGAGCCCTCCCGTGGTATTGATATTGGTGCGAAGACTGAGGTCTTTGAGATCATTCACGACCTTGCGGAAAAAGGACTTTCCATTATCGTTATCTCATCTGAGCTGAAAGAGATCATGGCAATCGCAGACAGGATCGTTGTATTGTCAAATGGCAAAAAGACCGGCGAGCTGACCGGAGATGAGATCACAGAAGACACACTTGTACGTACATCTTATGCCGGACTTGGAACCGGAAGAAATGCGTAAGCCGGGGAGGAGCAGAACAATGAATAACAAAAAATCAAATAATAATCAGTTGTTAATGACACTGTTAAAAGGACGTACCTTTATTGTACTGGTACTCCTGGTCATCTTTTTCACCATTGTAAAAGGAACTACATTCCTGTCAGCATCTACGCTGACCATGGTTGCCAAGCACGTAGCCCTGTACGGAATCCTTGCACTTGGTATGACATTCGTAATCATTACCGGCGGTATTGACCTTTCCGTTGGTTCTGTAGTCGGACTTGTTGGTATGCTTGCCGGCGGTATGATCCAGGAAGGTATCACACTGAAATTTGCAGGCGTAACTCTTTACTTCAGCGTTCCGGTAATCATTATTACCATGCTGGTTGTCGGTTGTATTATCGGTGCAGTCAACGGTCTTATTGTAACAAAATTAGGTGTAGCACCATTTATCGCTACCCTTGGTACCATGTATATCTGCCGTGGTTTTGCAAACCTTCGTTCCAACGGCGCAACCTTCTCCGACATCAAAGGTTATGACGGACTTGGCAACACAGGCTTCAAGATCCTTGGAAGCAACATTGCAGGTATTCCTACTGGTGTTTATATTTTCGCAGTACTTGCAATTGTTTCTGTTATCATCCTGAAAAAGCTTCCATTTGGATGGTATGTACTTGCAGTCGGCGGCAATGAGAAATCTGCCCGCCTTTCCGGTATCAAAGCAGACAAGATCAAAATTATCGTTTACATGATCTCCGGTTTCTGCGCAGCCTGGGTTGGTATGATCAACACCGCACAGCTTTCCGCAGCCCATCCTGCATCTGGTGATGGCTGGGAAATGAACGCTATCGCAGCAACCGTACTTGGCGGTACTTCCATGAGCGGTGGTTCCGGAACCATTATTGGAACTGTAGTCGGTGCATTCGTTATTGGTGTTATCAACGATGGTATGACCATGTGTGGTGTATCTGAGTTCTGGCAGAAGGTTATCCGTGGTCTGGTTATCATCCTTGCAGTCGTAATCGACCAGACACAGAGAAACCTTCAGGCGAAGATGGCACTTCAGGCAAGAAATGAGAATAAATAAACATTTAGAAATATTGTGAAAATTTGCAAAATGATTTATAGTAAAAGAAAGATGCAGGAGGAAGAAACGTGAAGAAATCAGGGATTTTAAATGCCCAGTTAATTCGATGCATCGCGGAGCTGGGACATAAAGATCTGTTTATGATCGGTGATGCAGGAATGCCCATTCCCAGGGGTGTGGAGATTGTAGACCTGGTTGTATGTGGAGGAGTTCCCACCTTTAAACAGGTGATGGACGCAGTGCTGGCGGAGACAGAAGTGGAAGCCTACACCATTGCAAATGAGATCGAGGAAAAGAATCCGGAGCTTCTTGCATATATTCAGCAGAGCCTTCCTGAGGCAGAGGAGAGCAGAATTGACCATGTAGATCTGAAAAAGATGTCTGCACAGTGCAAATTTGCAATCCGTACAGGTGAGTTTACACCTTATCCGAACATAATTTTAAGAGCGGGAGTTGCGTTCCCGGCATAAAATGATCAGAGAAGACGCTGCGAATAACAGGTGATAGCTTGTTTTTGCAGCGTTTTTTTTTCGCAGATGTATGGCATTATTTTACCGACAGAGGAGGAACTAAAATGAAAGTGAGTGTGAGAAAAATCAGTGAGATCACAGGATTTTCTCCGGCAACTGTTTCAAATGCACTAAACTACAAAAAAGGCGTGAATGCTGAGACATCTGCGAAGATTTTTAAAGTGGCGCAGGATCTTGGGTATTTTGAGGAAAATCATATCCGCAAAATAAAATTTGTCATGTTTAAGCGGGATGGTGCTGTGGTTGAGGATTCTCCCTTTTTTATCCAGCTGATTTCCGGGGTGGAACAGGAATGCCGCGCCTGTGGAATGGAAATGCAGATGTGCAATCTGGATAAAAGAGATCCTGGATATCAGGAACAGGCGAAGTGGATCATGAATGACAAGGCGTCGGCCGTGATCCTTCTGGGAACAGAGATGGTGGATGCGGACATTGACCTGATCCGCGGGATGACCTGCCCGTTTATTGTGATTGATTACTGGAAAGAGGATATGAGCTTTGATGCCATGCTGATCAATAATGCAGATTCTGCGCGTATGGCGACAGAGTATCTCATTGCCAACGGACATAAAGAGATTGGTTATCTGCGTGGAGATTTCAGGATCAAACCTTTCCGGTCCCGTTTTGCGGGATATCAGACAGCGCTGCAAAAGGCGGGACTTCCCCTAAATAAGGACTATATTTTTACAATGGCAACTACCATCGACGGTGCTTACGAGAATATGAAGCGGTATTTGTCTGAGAAAGTGAAGCTGCCTACAGCCTTCTTTGCAGACAACGATATGATCGCCCTGGGGGCTATGAAGGCCATGGCAGAATTCGGGCTCCGGATTCCGGAGGATATATCCATTGTGGGATTTGATGATCTTACGTTTTCCTCAATTTCTTATCCGCCGCTGACTACACTCCGGGTGCCGAAGCAGGAGATGGGAAGAGCGGTTGTAAGGCGTCTGCGGGATATTCTGAAAGACAATGACGGGATTAAGATCAAGATGCAGATGTGCACACAGTTTATTGAGCGGGAGAGTGTGAAGAAAATATAAATAAAGCCCTGTTTTCCAGTGGATTTTGGAAAACAGGGTTTTATTTTTGGGAAAATATATGTTTGCCAGACTGGGTTATATGGAATCGCGGGCTATCAATATTACATCCAGCAGAGCCTCTTTTCCAATATAAATAGCAGGATCCTGTACTGCTTTCAGAAGCTCTGATACAGCCAGCTCCGCCTTTTTCTCCATATCCTGATGAATGGTAGTGAGCTTGGGAACTGTAAGGTGGGCATATGTAATATCGTCAAATCCTGCAATTCCAATATCAGCAGGGACCCGTATGCCCTTGGACGCCAGATAACTGATTGCTTCCATTGCAAAATAGTCAGACAGGAAAAAGGCAGCAGTTTTTTGAGGAAAAGGAATCCGGCGGATCAATTGCTGATAGAAGCTTTCTCTGGTCAGTGCGGTTTCGCCAATGTTTACAAGGCGGATTTTTTTGCTGCTGTCATTTCCGGCAAGCTTGTCAAAAGCTTCCTTTGCTCCTTTCCATCGGGTCTGATCCACTCCATAATCGCTGGTAGCGCAGACAAAGATATTCTGATAGCCACATTCCAGAAAATATTCCGCCATAAGAGAGCCACCGGTAAAATCATCCAGACCGATGTTGGTTACAGGAGTATCATCATGAGAGATTCCATATGCATCAATGGAAATGACTGGTTTATGGATCAGAGACCACATTTTATTACAGTCATTCCGTGAGAAGGACAGGGCAATTACCCCGTCAATATTCCATGCCATGACGGTGCGAAACACTTCATTCACATCATCTGTAGAATAAAGCATGATATAATAGCCGTTTATTCTCAATTTTTCTTCAATAAAACCGATAATTTTACCATAAAACGGGTCAGAGATTACCGCATCTTCATATTTCTTATGCGAGTGTATGACCAGTGCAATCATTTTGGAATTGTTATTGTTTAATACACTCAGTCCCATCTTCTGCACATATCCCATTTCGTGAATCAGATTTTCGATTAATTCAATTGTAGCAGGAGAAACCTTGCTGGTTTTTCCGTGAATCACGTTGGATACTGTGGTGGTGCTGACTCCGGCGCGATTTGCAATGTCTTTGATCGTAGTCATATAGATACTCCCTGTAATTATTTGCGAAAAGTTGTGTTAAAACAGCGGATTGCTTCGTGCGTTGCACTCCCACAATCCTATCCGGTATTCGCATATTGTGAAGCATACGCTCCGCTTTTATGCTCATATTGGAGCGGGTTCCAAGGTTATTAAATTATAACAAAGTTCTGGATGTTTGTCAAAAGTGTACAAAAATCGAAAATGTATATTGAGTATTAAGTAGGTTATCAACATAACCTATTGACGTATATAATATAGAGTGCTATCTTGATTATACAGAGGTTAGCTAAGTAACCTAAATGAGAAACGAAAAATTGAAAACATGGAGGAGAAGAAAATGAAAAAAGCAATCAGTACTATACTTACAGCGGCAATGGTTGCAGGAATGATGACAGGCTGTGGAAGCGCAGGCGGAAGTACAAATACCCAGGAGTCAGCAGGCAGCAGTGCAGGTGATGATCAGGTTGTAATTGATGTTTTTCAGAACAAAAATGAGATCAGTGATGCATTACAGGCAGCAATTGATACTTATGAGGAAAAAAATCCCAATGTGAAAATTAATCTGGAAACAGTGGGTGGTTCCGATTATGCCTCTTCCTTAAAAGCGAAGATGCTGGGAAATGACCCTGTTGAAATCTTTACTTTAGGCGGACCGGATGATATTGCAAGCTATCAGGAATATCTGGAACCGCTGACAGATCAGGAATGGGTATCCCACGTAACGGCTGGTGGTGTGGATAATGTAACAGTCGACGGAGAAGTTTACGGACTTCCGCTGGCAATTGAAGGATATGGCCTGATTTATAACAAAAAAATATTTGAGGCTGCTGGAATTGATGCTTCCACATTGACAACTTACGATGCAATTGACAAAGCCTTTGCAGATTTACAAAAACAGATTGATGAGGGCAAGCTGGCTGAAGAATTTCCGGTTCTGGAAGCTGTAGAAGAATATGCAGCCAAGGAATCCTGGATCGTAGGTCTTCACACAAACAATGTTGCACTGAGTCAGGAATTTAAGAGCGCAGCGAATGCGTTTAACAGTAAGACAGTAGCGTATACATACGGCGATCAGTTAAAAGATCTGATCGATCTGGAAACGAAATACACCAGCAGCAAAGATAATCTGTCTTTACTGAATTCTGTTGATTATTCCACACAGGTAGGTGGTGGACTTGCTATTGAGCGTGTTGCAGTTGTTCAGCAGGGTAACTGGATTTCTTCAGAGGTTTCCAATGTATCTGAAGATGTTCTTGACAATCTGGGAATTCTTCCGATTCCACTGAAAGGTGTAGTGGAAGACAGTATTGCAGTAGGTGTATCCAACTACTGGTGCGTAAATTCCAAATCCTCTGACGCAGAGAAAAAGGCAGCGAAGGACTTTTTGAACTGGTTATACCAGTCTGATGAAGGCAAAGAAATCGTAGTAAATAACCTTGGCTTCATTCCTGCATTTGATAATTATGATAATGTTTCCATCAGCGATCCGCTTTCTGCTGAAGTAAAGAGATATGTAGATGCAGGAAAAACAATTCCGTGGGTATTCTCAGGACAGCCATCTGGATGGGACAGCAAAGTTGCCGCAAATATCCAGAATTACCTTGCAGGAAGTATGACCTGGGATGAAGTGATCGCACAGAATATCAGTGACTGGGAGTCAATGAGAGAACAGTAAAAAGGGGAGAATGATTATGAAAAGAAAACAGACAGGCTTCTGGTTGTTTATCTTTCCGGCATTGTTTGCTTTTGCCCTTGTAGTTCTGGTTCCGGCTGTAAAGGGGTTCTATTACTCCTTTACAAACTGGAACGGAATTGGAAAGAATGCCGCATTTGTAGGAGCTTCAAATTACATTGGATTACTGAAAGATACAGGCTTCTGGAATTCATTTTTATTCACATTTGTATTTGCCATCTGTGCAGTAATCAGTATTAACGTAGTTGGCTTTGGTCTGGCGGTACTTGTTACAAACAAAATCAAAGGTTCTAATATTGCCAGAACAGTGTTTTTTATGCCAAACCTGATTGGAGGTATTCTTCTTGGATTCACCTGGCAGTTCATTTTTGTATCTATATTTGAAGCACTGGGAAAAGTGACTGGATTTACCTGGCTTCAGGGATGGCTGTCAGATCAGAAAACTGGATTTATCGGTATGCTGATCGTACTTACCTGGCAGCTTGCCGGATATATGATGATCATTTATATCGCGCAGCTGGAGAGTATTCCGGATTCTTATATAGAAGCTGCCAAAATTGATGGGGCAACTTCCTTCCAGACATTTATGAAGATCAAGCTGCCGTTGGTAGCCCCTGCTTTTACCATTGGTCTGTTTCTTTCTATTTCTGATTCATTCAAAATGTTTGACCAGAACCTGGCACTGACAGCCGGCGGACCAGGAAGCAGTACAGAAATGATTGCCCTTAACATATATAATACAGCTTTTAAAGAGTCAAAGCTGGGAGTCGCGCAGTCAAAAGCAGTGGTATTTTTGCTTGTAGTTGTAGTAATTTCTCTGACACAGCTGTATCTGAGCAAACGTAAGGAGGTAGAGATGTAATGAAGATGAAAGTGTGGAAAAAGACAATCCTCATCCTTTTACTGATCATATTGTCTTTGCTGTTTTTATCTCCCATTCTGCTTCTGCTCAACAGTTCCTTTAAAGATCTTAAAGAGATTTATCTGAACGTGCTGGCACTGCCAAGCCATTTTGGATGGGATAATTATAAAGAAGCGTTTGAAAAACTGGATTTTGTACGTTCTTTTATGAATTCACTTGTGATTACAGTCGTATCTACCATTTTGATCGTCCTGGTATCTTCCATGGCGGCATGGGTTTTGGTACGTTATAACACACGGACAAGTAAGATTCTCTTTATGTTATTTGCAGCATCTATGCTGATTCCATTCCAGTGTGTAATGCTTCCGCTGGTTGATTTTATGAGTGATCTGAATCTGATGAACCGTCCGGGTATTGTATTTATGTATGTTGGATTCGGCTGCAGTATGTCGATCGTGTTATATCATGGATTTATTAAAAATATACCTCTGGAACTGGAAGAGGCTGCGACACTGGATGGCTGCAGTATGCTGCGTATGTTCTTTTCAGTTGTGTTTCCGTTGTTAAAGACAATTACAGTGACAGTAGCTATTTTGAATGTAATGTGGATCTGGAATGACTTCCTTCTTCCGAACCTTATCATTAACAGAGCTGGCTGGCAGACATTACCGCTTAAGACTTATCTGTTCTTTGGACAGTTTACGAAGAACTGGGATCTTGCGACAGCAGGTCTGATCTTGTGTATGGTACCGATCATTATATTCTACGTTGTTTGCCAGCGTTATATTGTGAAGGGTGTAACAGACGGAGCAGTAAAAGGCTGATAAACTTTTGCTTTCAGAAAAAATAAAAAGGAATGGTAAGGATTATGGATAAAAAATGGTGGAAAGAAAGTGTTGTATACCAAATCTATCCTCGCAGCTTCTGCGATAGCAATGGAGATGGAATTGGAGATCTGGGTGGAATTATTTCAAAATTAGATTATCTGGAAGAGCTGGGAGTGGATGTGCTCTGGCTGTGCCCGATCTATAAATCACCAAATGATGACAATGGTTACGATATCAGCGATTATCGTGATATTATGGATGAATTTGGAACCTTGGATGATTTTGATGAACTTCTGACAAAAGCTCATGAACATCATTTGAAAATTATGCTGGATCTGGTAGTAAATCATACTTCCGATGAACATAAGTGGTTTATGGAGAGCAGAAGCTCTAAGGATAATTCCTATCGTGACTATTATATCTGGGAAAAAGGAAAAGATGGAAATCCTCCAAATAACTGGGACTCTAATTTCAGTGGATCTGCCTGGGAATATGATGAAACTACGGATATGTATTATCTTCATCTATTCTCAAAAAAGCAGCCGGATTTGAACTGGCGCAATGAAAAGGTGCGCGAAGAAGTTTATGATCTGATGAAATGGTGGCTGGATAAGGGCATTGATGGTTTCCGAATGGATGTTATCAACATGATTTCCAAGGTAAAAGGATATCCGGACGGTAAGCCTATTCCTGGTTCAAAATATGGTGACAGACTTCCATTTGTAATGAACGGACCTCATGTACACGAATATTTACAGGAAATGAACCATAAAGTACTGTCAAAGTATGATGTAATGACAGTTGGTGAAGCTCCCTGTACTTCTGTGGAGGATGCGAAAAAATATACAGGTTTTGAACGTGATGAGCTTAATATGGTCTTTACCTTTGAACATATGGATGTGGACAGTGATAATGGATTCAAATGGACAGACAAAAAGCCGGATCTTGCGGAACTGAAAAAAGTGCTTAGCAAATGGCAGACTGGTCTGGATGGCGTAGGCTGGAACAGTCTGTATATGAATAACCACGATCAGCCACGAATGGTTTCCCGCTTTGGCAATGATGGAAAATACTGGAAGGAATCCGCTAAAATGCTGGCAGTCTGCATTCATATGCTGCAGGGAACCCCATATATCTATCAGGGCGAAGAAATAGGCATGAAGAACATTACATTACACAGTATTGAAGAGTGTAATGATATTGAAGAAATAAATGCTTATAAAGAGTACACCTCTGATGGAAGAATTTCTCCGGAAGATATGATGCGTTACATCAACCGCAAGGGAAGAGACAATGCCAGAACACCTATGCAGTGGGACGCCACAGCGAATGCAGGTTTTACGGCAGGCACTCCCTGGTTTACCGTAAATCCCAATTATAAAGAGATTAATGTTGCGGAGCAGGAAAAAGATCCGGATTCGATCCTGAATTTTTATAAACAGCTGATCCGTTTGCGGAAAGAGTATCCGATTATTGTATATGGCTCTTATAAGCTGCTTTATCCGGAGCACAAAACAGCATTTGTTTATGAAAGAGTACTGGAAAACGAGAAGCTTCTGGTAGCCTGCAATTTCAGTGAAGAAGAACTGGAATTGGAAGTACCGGCTGAATTTGTACAAAATAGTGCAAAACTTCTGATTTCAAATTATCCTGAAGTTGGTATATCCGAAAAAATGTCGTTGCGTCCTTACGAAGCACGGGTTTATCGAATGACGAAATAAGCAGTGGGAATGAATGCCATTAGGAGACAGCATATGGAACAGTACTTATATAAAAGGCATATAAAGGGAATCCAGCATATTGGAATTCCGACAGATAAATATTCAGAAACATTAGATTTCTACAAATCTCTGGGGTTTGAGGATATAAACCAGGAAGAAGTACAAGGGAAAAAAACAGCTTTCCTTCGGATACACAATGTTATGCTTGAAGTATATGAATGTGAAAATCCTGAAAAGAGAACAGGAAGCATTGAACATCTGGCACTTTCGGTAGAAAAAGTGGACAGGCTATACCAGGAAATGCTGTCAGAATATAAAGTGCTTAGTCCTGAGGTGGAATCACTGCCTTATTGGAAAAATGGAATTCGCTTTTTCAAGGTTGAAGGTCCCAACAGAGAGGTAATAGAGTTTTGCGAAATTCTTTAAGCTGCTGTAAAAATTGGGGAAAGCCTGTTTCTGAAAAAGAATACTTCCACAGGAAATGTTATTAAGTTAGCCCTGTTGTGGAACTGGAAAAGGACAGATGTTAAGATTTTTTCTTAGCTTCTGTCCTTTTTTGTAGTGCTTCCGCCTATGGATTACATGCCTGTTTTGTGAAATCAGCCAGTAATTGCCTTCATAATTGCGTCATACAGCTCGTCGTAGGTTTCGTAAGCCGGGAGCTTCGGATACTCAGCCTTGATGGCATCTGTGCTCTTGAACAGGAATCCTGCTTTACTTGCCTGGATCATACCCAGGTCGTTGTGGCTGTCACCGCTGGCAATGGTGTCGTAGCCGATGGACTGCAGGGCTTTCACAGTGGTGTATTTGGATTTTTCACAGCGCATTTTGAAATCAGTAATTTCGCCATTTTCGCCGACTACTAGTGTGTTGCAGAAGATGGTAGGATAGCCAAGCTTTTTCATAAGAGGACCTGCGAACTGGGAAAATGTGTCGCTGAGGATGATAACTTGGGTCTGTGCCCTTAATTTGTCCAGGAATTCCTTAGCGCCAGGAATCGGATCAATCTTAGCAATGGTCTCCTGGATTTCTTTCAGGCCAAGACCATGCTCTTTCAGAATGTTCAGGCGGTATTTCATTAATTTATCGTAATCAGGCTCGTCTCTTGTGGTTCGTTTCAGCTCTGGAATGCCTGTCTCTTCGGCAAATGCGATCCAGATCTCCGGGACAAGTACACCTTCTAAGTCTAAGCAGACAATTTCCATAATCTCCTCCGTTCTGCAGCTGTAAAGATTGCTGCAATTGAATTTTATAGTGTTTTTTTTAATCTCAAGGTCATATAAAGCACAAGATGAAAGCGGTTAGGATGACTGCTTTCACACACTATCTCATTATAGCGTAAAAATGCCGGAAACGCTATACCCAAATTGAAATAAAACATCTCGCGGAACATTACCGGTGAACAGCAGCTGGAATGTATAATTGTCGGAAATTATGGGAAAACAGAGAAAAAATGTCTGGTAGAAATTTGTCGCTTATATTGCCGTTTCGTGAAAAATGTGGTATATTATTAATATCTGTAGTAATATTAGACAAAATAAACAGAATAATAATGGCAGGAGTGGTTAAAATGTATAACGAAGAGTACAAGCGCTGGCTGGCAGCGGATCTCGAAGATGCAGATCTGAAACCGGAATTATCTAAGATTGAAGGAAACGACGAAGAAATTAAAGAACGCTTTGCAGTAGCTCTGAAATTTGGTACAGCAGGACTTCGTGGAGTTCTTGGCGCAGGTACCAACCGTATGAATATTTATGTAGTACGTCAGGCTACACAGGGACTTGCAAACTGGGTGAAGACACAGGGCGGCACTCAGACCGTTGCCATCAGCTACGACAGCCGTCTGAAGAGCGATGTATTTGCCAAGACAGCAGCAGGTGTGCTGGCTGCCAATGGAATCAAAGTTAGAATTTATGATGCATTAATGCCTGTACCGGCACTTTCTTTTGCTACACGCTACTATGAGTGTAACGCGGGTATTATGGTCACAGCGTCTCATAACCCTGCTAAATATAATGGATATAAGGCTTACGGACCGGATGGCTGCCAGATGACAGATGATGCTGCAGCTATCGTTTACGATGAGATCCAGAAAACTGACGTTCTGACAGGAGCGCAATATATGTCCTTTGCAGAGGGTGTTGAGGAAGGGCTGATCCGCTTTGTTGGTGATGACTGCAAACGTGCCCTTTATGACGCGATCGAGTCCCGTCAGGTTCGCCCGGGTCTTTGCAAGACAGCAGGTCTGAAGCTGGTTTACAGCCCGCTGAATGGTTCCGGACTTGTACCGGTAACCCAGATTCTGAAGGACATCGGAATCACAGATATTACAATCGTTCCGGATCAGGAATACCCGAATGGATATTTTACCACATGCAGCTACCCGAACCCGGAGATTTTCGCAGCTCTGGAGCAGGGCCTGAAGCTTGCCAAGGAGACAGGAGCAGACCTTATGCTTGCTACTGACCCGGATGCAGACCGTGTTGGTATTGCTATGAAATGCCCGGATGGATCTTATGAGCTGGTTAGTGGTAATGAGGTTGGAGTTCTTCTTCTTGATTATATTGCAGCAGGCCGTATTGAGAAAGGCACAATGCCGAAGAATCCGGTTGCAGTGAAATCTATCGTTTCCACACCTCTGGCAGACGCAGTTGCAGAGTACTATGGCGTAGAGCTCAGAAGCGTACTCACCGGATTTAAGTGGATCGGCGACCAGATCGCACAGCTTGAGGCTGCTGGAGAGGTTGACCGTTTTATCTTCGGATTTGAGGAGAGCTATGGATACCTTGCAGGGCCGTATGTACGTGATAAAGATGCTGTTATCGGATCCATGCTGATCTGCGAGATGGCTGCATACTACAGAAGCATTGGAAGCTCTCTGAAACAGAGACTTGAGGAGATTTACGCACAGTATGGCCGTTACCTGAACAAGGTTGACAGCTTTGAATTCCCGGGACTTAGCGGAATGGACACCATGGCAGGAATCATGCAGAAATTCCGTGACAACCCGCCAGCTGATATTGCAGGCTACAAGGTTGTGAAGGTTACTGATTATAAGAAACCTGAGGAGACAGGCCTTCCGGCAGCAAATGTTCTCATTTACAAGCTGGAGAATAATGAGACCGTAGTTGTTCGTCCATCCGGAACAGAGCCGAAGATCAAGATTTATTACACCACACTGGGTAAAGATCTTGCAGAAGCAGAAGCTGAGAAAGAGAAACTGGCTAAGGCTCTTGAGCCGATGATGGCTTAAGCGAAGTATATAATTGTATAGTAAACGAGATAAAATGTGCTCGATGAAATTTGTCTCGTTATCGCGGCAATCGCCAAGGTTCCATGCAAGCATGGACGTTGGTTCGTTGCTTGCGTAAATGATCGGGGATGTGAAAAAACTCGATTGAGTTTTTTCGCATCTCCCTTTTTGTACCTGTTGTGTATAAATGACTGAAATCATGCGCAAAGAAAGCACACTTCCCCTACCCCATAGAAATTCTTTTTTTGAATCTATGCGGCAGTTCTGTTTCTCATCTTTTTTTTCTGATATTTATATAGATTATGGCCTATCGCCACGAGTAAAACTTCCAGTTTGACTGAATGAATGCCTCTTCGGACAATTCTCTTGTACCAACGGTCGTTTTTCATAATTCCGAAAGTGCCTTCTGCTTGTATCGAACGGTTCATTCGTAATAACGCACCGTGGATACTTTCTAGGTTTTCGATTACTTCCTGATGCATGGAAGTTAATTCCTGATTGATCCGAACGGTTCGATTCTTATCTGTCTTCTTACATTTCTCTGCATATGGACATCCACTACAGTCTTCGCATTCATACAGTTCTTCCTTACGTCCGTATTGATTTCCCCTCACATTTTTTCTGTATAAAAAATGGAATGCTTTATCGTTAGGACATCTCATGACACCTTGCTCATCAATTCTGAAGTTAACTGCACGAAATGGATCTTCATGATATTTCCGATCCTTAGTTTCCTTTTTAAACATTGGAAATTTCATATACTTTTCAATTCCGTTCTGTTCACAGAAAATATAATTGTTGTATGAGCCATATCCGGCATCTGCCACAGGATATTTGGGATAGAATCCATAAGTTTGTTTGAAGTGCTCCATCAAAGGAACGAAACAATCCATATCCGAACGATAATGGTTCACGTCAACAACTGCAATATATTCATCTGCTACACCAATCTGTACATTATATGCTGGCAGAAGCTGATCATTGCCCATGTAATCCGTTTTGATACGCATAAAGGTAGCTGAGTTATCTGTTTTAGAGTAACTGTTTCGATTAGGACCACAGATTTCAATTTTTTGTATGTATTCTTGAAGTTTCTGACAGAAAGTAGTCAAGTGTTCATAATGACGCTGTTCTTTGGATTTTCGCTTTCCACTTCCGTAAACAAATGTACTTGTATCCAGTTCCCATAAAAGTACTAGCTGCTCAACGATTTCATTCAGATAATCCGGTACATACTCCGGATTTGTTGTGATCTGCACCCCGCTCCATGCGATTTCTGCATTAATCTCCTCAATCTCCGCAGTGATTTTTTCGTAAAGCTTGTAACGGAACTTTTCGGTAGCCTTCTTCCATACCCAGGTATACTTGTTTGCGTTTGCTTCAAACTTGGAGCCGTCGATGTAGAGATGTTGCAGATCTACATGCTCCTCGTTAAAGATAGCACGATTGATGTCGTTAAAAATGTTCTCAATCTTATCTTGAAGTATTTCATTGATAAAATATCCAAAGGTTCTGTATGACGGAGCCTGGTGATCCATGAGATACATGAACCTGATATTAACTTTGCAGTTGTCTTCCAGTTCTCTCAGAGAGCAGTAGCCGCTAGTCATAAATCCGAAAAGTACTGTTTTTAACATGTTGACTGGATTATATCTGAGTCGTCCGGTTGTGTACTCCGGAATATCCGTCAGATACTTGTTTAAATCGATTCCTCCCATCAATCTGTCAAATGTTAAAACAGGATCCAGCAGATCCAAACAATCTGAAAGAAACAGTGGTAAATATCCTTGTTTTGAATTACAATAATTATTGTGTAAAGTTTTCATCGCAAGTTAATTTTACCACAAAAATAGGACCTTTCGCATGAACGAATGGTCCTATTTCTTTTAGGGACTTATTTCACAGCCCCTTTTTGTAAAGTGTTTTAAGATTGCTGCTTTTTTCGATAAACTGCTGGTGAACAACCAGTCCATTTCTTAAACTGCCTTATAAAATGAGTGGTATTTTCGTACCCCAGAAGATAGGAAATATCCTCGATTTTTTTGCCTGTGAACAGAAGCATATTTTTGGCACTGTTTATCCGAGCTTCGATCAGGTCGGCGGTAGGCGTGACTCCGTAGATTGATTTATAAATATTATAAAATCTGGATTTGCTGAATCCCACCTTTGCAGCCATTCTTTCTACAGGCCATTTTTCCTGAAGGCTGACAAACATTTCTCCACGAAGTCTGCGGAAATTTTCCGTAATTTCTGTACTAAAAACAGGTTCGCTTTCTCCGGAAACGGTCCGGTCCAATTTTATGAGAAGCTCCTGAAATTTTAACTGGATCAGTGTGTCTCTGTTTGCTCTGGCATTGTAGAATTCTGTTTCCAGTTCCCGGGTCAGCTCCGTGATAAAGTTTGTCTGGGAAGGATAATAGAGAGTGTCCAGCTTCAGATTCGTATTCTGCAAAAAAGGCTTCAGATCACCGTGAAAATGGATCCAGTCATGTACCATGGGCATGTCACTTTCGAAATGCTGAGGTGTCCCGGGGCGGAAAATGATCACGGAATGTGGCTCTGTCACTATGTTTCTTCCGTTATAAGTCAGTTTCATACTGGTAAAAAAATGAAGAAACGTGTACTCAGGATGTCCATGCTGGCGGTCGATATAAAGGGTGCGTTCTGGATAAGCATGTCTTAGCTGGGATAATTGTATCATAACAAAGTGCTCCTTTATGGGGAAGATGTTTTCGTAATCTATCCTGTTTTGAATCTATTTTAAAAAGAATAGTAGGATATGTCAACTTTTTCAAAACAATAGTACATTGTAAAAAATCAGGAATTCTATATGATAGAAGACAGAAAATATGTTTCGGAAAAAGTAAAGGAGAGTCCAGATGATTTACAGAACAGAACATCCAAAGCCGCAGTTTATGCGTGAAAACTGGCTGAATTTAAACGGAGAATGGGATTTCCAGCTGGATCCGGGAGCCAGCTGGGAGGAACAGGAGCTTTATAAAGATGCAGACGCTTATGCGAAGAAGATTAATGTACCATTTTGCCCGGAAAGTGAGCTTTCAGGAATCGGACATACAGATTTTATGAACTCTGTCTGGTATCGCAGAGAAGTAGAACTGGAAGAAAAACAGCTTGAAGGCCGTGTGCTCCTGCACTTTGGCGCAGTGGATTATATGGCAACTATTTATGTCAACGGAGAAAAGTGCGGAACACATAAAGGCGGATACGTTTCTTTTGCCGTAGATATTACAGATCATGTTCATGCGGGAAAAAATACAATTGTGGTAAATGCAGCAGACGACACCAGGAGCCGTCTGATCCCTTCTGGAAAACAGAGTGAAAAATATAATTCCTACGGTTGTCAGTACACCCGTACAACTGGAATCTGGCAGACCGTATGGCTGGAATTTGTGCCGGAAAATTATATAAAGAAAGTAAAATATGTGACAGATATTGAGGCAGGAACCCTTACGATTATGGCGGAACTTGTGGGAAAAGGAACTTTTTTGGCAGAAACTTTTTACAAAGGCAAGCCAGCAGGTGCTGCCAGTCATATTTCAGGCGGCGGAACTGCAGTCCTGACCGTAAATCTTCAGGAAAAACATCTATGGGAAGTTGGAAATGGCCGTCTGTATGATCTGGTTCTTAAATATGACAGGGACGTGGTAAAAAGTTATTTTGGGCTTCGTTCCCTGCAGCTTGAAGGCAGAAAATTCCTTATAAATGGAAAATCTGTTTTCCAGCGCCTGGTTCTGGATCAGGGCTTTTATCCAGATGGAATCTACACAGCGCCCTCTGATGTTGAACTGGAAAATGATATCAGGCGTTCTCTGGCAATGGGCTTTAACGGCGCACGTCTTCATGAGAAAATATTTGAAGAACGTTTTCTGTATTATTGCGACCTTCATGGCTATATTGTGTGGGGAGAATTCCCTAACTGGGGACTGGACCATTCCTACGCAGACAGTATTTACGGGGTACTTCCGGAATGGCTGGAGGAAGTGGACCGGGATTTCAATCATCCTGCCATTGTGGGATGGTGCCCATTTAATGAAACCTGGGATCAGAATTACAGAAAGCAGTTTGATGAATTGATCTCTACTGTTTATAAGGCTACGAAGGCGGTGGACCCCACCAGACCCTGCATTGATACAAGTGGACATTTCCATGTAGTGACAGATATTTACGATCTTCATGACTATGAGCAGGATCCGGCTGCATTTGCAGAACATTATAAAGAACTGGGAAAAACAAACAAATTCAATTTCCCACAGGCAATGGAAGATCGTCAGTCCTACGATGGGAAAAGTCCATTTTTTGTAAGCGAATACGGTGGAATTGGCTGGAATACCAAGGGCAAAGCCTGGGGATATGGAAATATTCCGGAGTCGCCGGAAACATTTTTGAAGCGTCTGAAAGGACTTACAGATGTACTTTTGGACAACGAAAAAATGTTTGGCTTTTGCTATACCCAGCTTACTGACGTGGAACAAGAACAAAATGGACTATACACCTACGATAGAAAACCAAAATTTTCACCGGAAATCATTCGGGAAATTTTCAGCAGAAAAGCAGCTATTGAAGAATAAATTTGTTATTATGGAACAGTGACAGAAAACGAATGGATATTGTACGTATGAAAAAAATACGTATAATATCCATTTTTTACCCAAATTTATGTAAAAAAATATTGTGAATTTTACTAAAATGATGTAAGATAGAAAAAATACATAAAATAAGGGGTGCATCATGGTAGGTATTAAAGATATTGCGGAAGCAGCAGGAGTTTCGCTGTCTACAGTGTCCAATGTGATCAATGGAAAGCGGAATGTAGGAAAGAAAACAAGGGAAAAAGTCCTTCAACTTATTGAAGAAATGGATTATGTGCCCAACGAAGCAGGGAAGCTTCTGAAGACGAAAGAGAACCATACAATTCTTTTCGTTTTCAGTGATTTTGACCGGAGTTTTTACCTGGAAGTTCTCAAAGGTGTGAATGATTATCTGAAAAATAAGGATTACGATCTTCTTATTTGTACCCAGCGTTCCTGCGAAAAATATATGCGGAACAATATGAGCAGCGGCTGCATTGTGCTGGATGCGGCACTGCGGGATGACACTATTCTTCGATGTGCCAATGAAAACTATCCTATCGTTGCACTTGACAGAACAAGCGCATCACCCTATGTAAGAAGTGTAATTGTGGACAATTACCCGCCTATGTGCGAGATGATGCAGGATATCATAGACCGGGGCTACAAGCGTTTTGCATTTTTAAGCGGCGTGGAGACCAGCCTTGATAATATGGAGCGCTATCGGGGATTTTGCGATACTATAGAAAAAAATGGCCTTCATTTTCACCAGAAAAATTATTTTGTAGGTGATTACCGCGAGGAAAGCGGATATACAGCCGGAAAAATTCTTTCCCTGGCAGAACATCTTCCCGATGCGCTGATCTGTGCCAATGACAATATGGCCATTGGTGCGATCAAGGCGTTTAAGGAGAACAATATCCGCGTACCGGAGGACATTGCAGTGACGGGCTTTGATGATATAGAACGCGCCCAGGAAATCGGTCTTACTACGATTACTGTGCCAGATTACGAAAGAGGTTATCTGGCAGCTTTGTATCTGGTGGAAGCTCTGAATGGAAAAGATGTTGCCAAAACATTCCAGATTTCACCAAAAGTGAAGATGAGAAAGACTGTTTTAGTAAAAAAACAAAAATAAAAAGTAAAATAGTAAAACGACTGATAAAATCCTGTGTGAAAAGTGCTTAATAAGAGCGCCAAACACAGGATCTTTTATGCTATTTTACAGTGAAAATTACTGAAAATGAGCAAAGTGACGGAAAAACGCCAAAACCAGATTGACAAATAGTCATTTTATGCTATTATTCTAGTATAACGATTTACAAAATATGAACGGTAAATCAATTAAAGGAGGAAAAAGAATGAAAGCTAAAAAAGTGATGAGCCTGGCACTGGCAACAGCAATGATCGCAGGAATGACTGCATCCGCAACTGTTAATTGTTACGCAGAGGACGAGAGCGCAGACAAGATTATTATTTTCCAGTCTAAAGTAGAGATCACCGATCAGCTTGAGGAATTGGCTGAGACATACGAAGATGAGACTGGTGTTGAGGTTGAGGTTTGGGGAACCACTGGTGATGATTATGTTCAGCAGTTAAAGACCAAACTTGCTAACGGACAGGGCCCGACAGTATTCTCATTAGCACCTGGCGCAGAGTCAGAGACAATGCAGAACTATCTTGCAGATCTTAGCGATTTAAGCTTCATTGACAAAATTGTTGACGGAATGGCAAATGAAATCGATGGTAAAGTTGTTGGTATTCCATACACAATGGAAGGTTTCGGAATGGTTTACAACAAAGACCTTATAAATGCTGATGAGATCACAGATTATGATTCTTTCGTACAGATGCTTCAGGAGCAGAAAGAGAACGGAATCAACGGATTTGGTCTTTCCCAGGAGAGCTTCTTCCTGATCGGACATATCTTAAATACACCATTTGCACTTCAGGAAGATCCTGATGGATTCATTGAGAAATTAAATGCCGGTGAAGTTAAGATGGCTGATACTCCAGAGTTCCAGGAATTTGCTAAATTCTATGCAGCAATCCGTGACAATTCTTACAACCCGCTTGAGACAAACTACGACAAAGAGTGCGGTGATTTCGCTACAGGCAAAACAGCAGCAATCCATCAGGGTAACTGGTGCTACAGCATGTTCGCTGATTATGATGTAGACTTTGAGATGGGTCTTGCTCCACTTCCAATCTGCGGAAATGATAAGATTGCAGTAAGTGTTCCTGCAGCATGGTATGTAAACTCTCAGGCATCTGATGCTGAGCAGCAGGCTGGTAAAGATTTCCTTGAGTGGCTGTACACATCTGAAAGCGGACAGGATTATCTGATGAACGAGTTTGGATTCCTTCCGGTTGTTGATGGTATGGAAAATGATGAGCTTGATCCGCTTTCCCAGCAGGTTGCTGATGCTGCTGCAGAAGGAAAAACAATTTCCTGGCCGTTAAATCAGTGGCCGGCAGGTATTGCAGATGTATATCTGGTACCAGTTGCAGAGCAGTTCTTCACATCTGATATGTCCTGCGAAGACTTCCTTGCAGCACTTGATGATGCTTGGGCACAGGCAAACGAAAAAAAATAATAAGCCTGGATTTAGCCGGCTCAATGTAA
>NZ_CAKRNY010000038.1 GCF_934371575.1 uncultured Blautia sp.
GGTTTCTATGTAATCAGAGGGTCACAGTCCCTCTGTTGAAGGACTAACCGCCTACCGTTATGGCAACACCCATATAATAATTATATCAGCTTTGGTAAGGAAACACAACCTGGATATTTAATAATAGAATTAATAACATTTTAATAATAAAAAACAGGAACAACTAATTCCTTCGAATTAGTTGTTCCTGTTTTTATTGTTTATACGTTATATTTTTTATGTAGATTATCTGCCACTCTTTGCAATAAATTCCTCAACTTCTTCGCGAGTTGGCATGACGCGGAGAGCACCCTTGCGGGTAGTGATGAGGGATGCACCTGCGTTTGCAAAGGTAAGCATTTCCATCAGGTTCTCATCTGTAAGGTCCTCCAGACCGTGCTCCAGAACATAGTTCAGAATGCTGGCACAGAAGGTATCTCCGGCACCTGTGGTCTCAATGGTGTTCTCCTGAAGGAATGGAGTGCATTCTACGCGGCGTCCCTTGTAATAAGCGCGGCTTCCGTCTTTACCCATGGTGATAAGAACCAGAGGGATGTGATATTTCTCTTCAATCAGTGCAGCACCCTTGTCGTAGTCTGTGGTATCAAAAAGGAATTCCACTTCGTTGTCAGAAATCTTCAGAACGTCACATTTGGTAAGACCGTACTCAATCTCCACACGGGCATCCTCAAGGGATTTCCAGAGTGGCGGGCGCAGATTGGGGTCAAAGGTGATGATACAGCCGGCTTCTTTTGCCACCTCAATGGCATGACGTGTAGCTTCACGTACTCCCTCATGGGTAGAAGAGAGAGTTCCGAAATGGAAAATACGGGAGTCGCGGATCAAGTCATCCGGAACCTCATCCTTTGTCAGCATCATGTCAGCGCCTGGATTACGGTAGAAGGAGAAGTCTCTGTCTCCATCCGGATAGGTGTGGACAAATGCCAGTGTGGTATGTACTTCTTCATCCATAATAAGAGCTCTTGTATCAATTCCAACTTCTTCAACAGCAGCCTTCAGCTGGTTTCCGAACATATCCTTTCCAACTTTTCCAATAAAAGCGGTCTTCTTGCCAAGGCGCTCAAGCATAGCCAGAACATTACATGGAGCTCCGCCCGGGTTTGCTTCCATGATCGGGTTGCCCTGTGCGCTGGTTCCATTCTCTGTGAAATCGATGAGAAGTTCGCCAAGTGCAGTTACGTCGTAGTTTCGATTACTCATTGAAAAATCCTCCTTAGGTGTTTTCAAAATTATATAACAATAATTTAACGCAGAGGGATGTATTTGTCAAACAAATTTCTTTCTTTTTCCCGCTTAAAATGGTAAAATAGAAATATCAAAATTGTAGTCGGATTAACTGAAGAATTATAACAATATTAACATATTTTAGGGAAAATCCGACAGTCCGTGAAAATTGGCGGGGAAATGGAGAGACTTATGAGCAAAACAGTATATGATTATATGGACTGGCCAGAAATTGAAGCGGTTGTATATGGGGAAGAGACAGCGCCAAGAGATGTGATGGGACCAAGGCTTACACCGGATGGTGTACTGATACAGGGCTTTTTTCCGGAAGCCAGAGCTGCGGCTGTGGTTACAGGGCGCAAGAAATATGAAATGGAACTGGAGGACGAGGCTGGCTATTATGCAGTGCTGATCCCAGGGAGAAGGATTCCGGATTATGAATTTCAGGTAGAGTTTGAGAAGGAGACGAAGAACTTTAAGGATGCCTACGCATTTGGCGGACTTCTCACAGAAGAGGATGAAAGAGCCTTTCTTGGCGGTGTATATTATGAAGCCTATAAGAAAATGGGCGCGCATCCCATGGTGATAGATGGTGTAGCTGGCACTCATTTCGCAGTGTGGGCACCTAATGCAGTTCGGGTAAGTGTGGTTGGCGAATTCAATAATTGGGATGGAAGAGCACTTCCTATGCATAAGATGCCCATGTCAGGTATTTTTGAACTTTTTGTCCCGGGAGTAAAGGCGGGAGATGCCTATCGTTATGAAATTAAGGCGAAAGGGGATGTGCTCCTTCAGAAAGCAGATCCTTATGGAAACAGAACCCAGCCTGCACCGTTGTGGAATTCTGTTGTGGCAGATGTTTCTGATTTTACATGGAATGACAGCAGCTGGATGGCTGAACGTAAGAAATACGATGACCGCAGGCAGCCGGTTTCCATTTATGAGACAATCATGGGACAGTGGAAATCAGGAAAAGAGCTGGTGACTTTTGCAAAAGAAAAGGGATATACCCATGTGGAACTTCATCCGGTTATGGAGTTTCTGGAGGATGGCTCAGACGGATACCCTACATCTGCATACTTTGCAGTCAGCACACGTTATGGCACACCAGCAGAATTTGCAGCACTGGTGGATGAGCTTCATCAGGTGGGAATAGGCGTGATCCTGGACTGGTCACCGGCACAGTTCCCAAGATACGCAGGAGGTCTGGAGAAATTTGACGGAACACCTCTTTATGAAGTGAAAGACCCGGAAATGGCAGTCCATCCAATGTGGGGCACCATGCTTTATAACTATGACAGCCCTATGGTTATGGATTTCCTGATTTCCAATGCCTGTTTCTGGCTGGAGGTCTTCCATGTGGACGGGCTTCGTATGGATGATGTGGATGCCATGCTTTATCTGGATTATGGAAGAAAAGATGGCTGGACGCCGAATATGTATGGCTCTAATGAGAACCTTCATGCTATTGAATTTCTGAAGCATCTGAATTCCATTGTGAAGAAGCGTGATCCAGGGGCACTTCTGATCGCACAGGAGGATGGCCTGTGGCCGGAGCTGACTGACAGTGTGGAGAATGATCACATTGGATTTGATTATAAGTGGAGTGGCGGTTGGACAAGAGATTTCCTTTTTTATCTGTCTGTGGATCCGATTTTGCGGAAGAATTATCATGATCAGCTGACGTTGTCCACCTTATACGCGTATTCCGAGCATTATATTCTTACACTTGGAAGCAGAGACGTGGGAAGTCTGGAAGAATTTATGGCGAAGCTTCCAGGAGATGAGAAGCAGAAGCTGGCTCAGGTGCGAGAGGCTTATTCCTATATGATGGTTCATCCCGGCTGTAAAATGATGGCGCCGGGGGCTGCTATACCGGAGGGACTTGCCAAATGCATTCAGGCGTTGAATACCCTTTATAAGAGTTCGCCTGCACTTTATCAGATGGATGATGAGTATGACGGATTTGAGTGGGTTCAGCTGATGAAATATGAGGAGAATGTGATCACCTTCCTTCGTAAGACAGAGAAACCAGAGGAAACTCTGCTTGTAATCTGTAATTTCGCGGCAGTACCCCATGAGAACTATCAGGTGGGAGTTCCCTTTGCTGGAAAATATAAAGAAATTTTTAACAGTGATGCAGCAGAATTTGGCGGCGAGGGTGTAGTAAATTCCCGTGCGAAAAATGCAAAGGCAGAAGAGTGTGATGAACGGGAGCATTCTATCAAAGTGAAGCTGCCGGCACTTGGCGTAAGTATTTTCAGCTGTACACCTGGGAAAGCACCAGCCAGGAAGAAAGTAACCACAGCGAAAACTACGAAAGATAAGACTGCAGGAAAAATGGTAAGGACTGTGAAGGCAAAAGCTCCAACAAAGAAGTCAGTAAAGGAAGAAAAAGCTGCGAAAGCAGAAGAAACTGTCAAGACAGAGAAAAAGGCAGAAACAGTGAAGAAAAGAGCCACAGCAAAAAAATGACAATAACAAAGCAGACAGAAATAGCAAATGAGAAATAAATAGTCAATAAGTAATAAAATAGCAAAAAAGACTGCATTTACATATCTGAATTTCAGATGTGAGGAATGCAGTCTTTTTGAATCTTTTTACAATAAGCAAGTAGCGAAGCAGATCAGAAATATCCGATTGATGCAAATAAAAAAAAGCTGGAAATGAGACTCGAACTCACGACCCCTTCATTACGAGTGAAGTGCTCTACCGACTGAGCTATTCCAGCTTATGTAATGATAAGTGTATAAAAGTTTATACACTTATCAGACACAAAAAATATTTTAAGTTATAAACAGGTATTTGTCAAGAAAATCTTGGGTAAAAATTCTGATTATACGATTTTAAACCAGTCTTTTTCCTCAAACTCAACTACAGTACAGTCATTGGCATAAGTACATTCCGGTAAAATGATCATTGCATGAAGGACATCGTTGTTTACCGGCAGAGGACATAAATGCCAGATAGCAGCATTGATCTTTACCATATATCCTTTGGGAACAATGAAGGCCTTTGTAAGTTCCGGGACTGGCGTACCGGCAGATGCAGGAGCAACATGAATGATCATATCATCATCCAGAGCTACAATGCCTTCCCAGGTGGTTGTGTGGTATTCTGCCATCTTAACGATTCGCTCATCTTTGCGTACGGCAATGGGAGAAAATCCCATACTTCCCATACAAGTACCTGAGATACGATCCGGATAAAATTTGTGGATTTCGCCCTGTAAAGGATAACCTTCCGGCTCACTCATGGAACAGTAGTTGCCAAAGGGAGCAAAATCTGTTGGATTAATTTTTACAGCTGTAATTTCTTTCATGGAAAACCTCCTCAAATGTAGTAAAAACCCTTGAAGCTATTGTATCATGGTGTTGGAAAAAGCTCAATAAATATCATAAGGTAAAATAGCATTTCACAATTTCACAAAAGTTTTAGGCCAATGGGAAAATAACTGTTTTCAAATGATTCATTCTATGATAGAATACACTTTGATTGCAAACAAAGGAGATGAGGTACATGTCAGGTTATTCCACCCCAGGCTTTTTTGAAAAGAAAATAGAGAGAGAGACTGCAGCAAGAGTTGCAGCTTTTTTAGGTGGGCTTGGAAGAGGTTCCGAGAATCTTGGAGCTACCGGGGTACGTTCTGACTGGATGGAGCAGGACGGACCTGCTGTTGTTGTACCTTTTTTCGAAGAATTATATGGGAATACGGGTTACCGATATAGCAATATACAGTAATGGCGCTGTATAAACATGCACCGTGTTTATACAGAGATTTTCTGAATGTATGGCTATAGGGGTATCCCGTATTTTTTTCGTATTTAACTAAACGTTACAGTAGAAAGGAGGAGACAAATGTCTGATTCATTTCTTGAATTGAGAAATCTGAAAAAGAGTTTCACATCAGAAGAATACGTTCTTCAGGGAATCAATCTGCAAATTGAACAGGGTGAGTTTGTCACTTTGCTGGGTGCTTCCGGCTGCGGCAAGACGACTACTCTTCGCATCATTGCAGGTCTGGAACAGCCGGATAGCGGAAGCGTATGGCTGGAAGGGAAAGATGTGACTGCGCTGGAGCCCAATCAGAGAGATGTGAATACGGTATTTCAGAATTACGCCCTGTTTCCCCATATGAATGTGGCAGATAACATTGGGTATGGTCTGAAAATCCATAAAGTTCCGAAAATCGAAATAAAGAAAAAGGTTAAGGAAATGCTGGAGCTGGTTCAGCTGGAAGGTTTCGAGAAACGAAAACCTGCTGAGCTTTCCGGAGGACAGAAGCAGAGAGTGGCAATTGCCAGAGCACTGGCAAATAATCCACGTGTACTGCTTCTGGATGAGCCTCTGGGAGCTCTGGATCTGCAGCTTCGCCGTACCATGCAGCTGGAGCTGAAGCGGCTTCAGAAGAAACTGGGAATTACCTTTATCTATATTACACACGATCAGGAGGAGGCTATAAATATGTCTGACCGTATCGTGGTAATGAACCAGGGACGATTCGAGCAGATTGGTACTCCAGACGAAATCTACAACCACCCGAAGACCAGCTATGTGGCAACCTTTGTGGGAAATGCCAATATTTTAGAAGGAAAGGTTGTAGAAATAAATGGTTCTTATGCACAGGTTCAAATAGGTAACGACACTGTTTCCGTTTATACAGAAGAGACTGTAAAGGTGGGAGAGCTGCTTACCCTTGCAGTGAGAAGTGAAAATATTTTGCTTTATGAGGCTGAAATGGAAAATGTAGCTGAGCAAAATGAAGCTGAGAAAAATGGCAGACTTCTTCACGCAACTGTAAAAGAGAAGAATTTTGCTGCAGGTCAGCTAAGAGTCCTGCTTGCATTGCCGGATGGTACAGAGATTACAGCCAGCCGTTTCGGAATGAACGCAAATATTCAGCCAGGGCAGCAGATCAGCTGGTGCTTTGATCCGAAAAATGCAGTTATCGTGGACAGAAATGCAGCAGATAGAGATGCAGTGGACAGAGATGCTGCGAAGGCAGAGGGTACAAGTGCATCAGGAGGGAACCTATGATGGGCGGCTTCAGTAACAGCCGCGGCAACAGCCAGGAATCTGCGCCTGTAAAGAATATCCGCGGCAATAGAAAGAGTGCTGCATCCACCGGGCACACCCGCGCCACCATCTGGATGATCCTGCCACTCTACATTTTCACCCTGATTTTTGTGGCATGTCCTCTTATTTATATGGTTGCCTTAAGCTTTGTCACCCCGGGAGAAGTTCATGGTGTGCAGTGGATCTTTACCCTGGATAATTACCGGAAGATCCTGAAACCGGTATATTTAAATACTTTCGTCCAGTCCTTTCAGCTTGCTTTTACAAGCACTATTTTTATTACCCTGATCGGGTATCCGTTTGGCTATTTTATGGCGAAATTACCGGCAGGCGGCAAGAAGAAAGCCATGCTTCTTCTTATGCTTCCTTTTTGGGTAAATTCTCTGATCAGACTTTATGGCTGGATCATCATCCTTCAGAAAAAAGGCGTTCTGAATTTCGTTCTGAAAAAGCTTGGCCTGATCGAGAAGCCGCTGAAGATTATGTACAGTTACCCGGCAATCGTCATTGGTATGATATATGTGCTGCTGCCATTTATGATCCTGTCAGTATATTCCAGCGCAGAAAAATTGGACTGGTCACTGGTAGAAGCCGCCCGTGATCTGGGGGCAGGTAAGGCGAAGGCCTTCTGGACAGTCAGCTTTAAGCTGACTCTGCCGGGACTTTTATCCGGTGTGATCCTCACCTTCATTCCTTCTATGGGACTGTTTTTTATAGCAGATATCCTGGGCGGAAACAAGGTGGTACTGGTAGGAAGCCTGATTCAGGATCAGATGACCAGGGGTAGTAACTGGCCCTTTGCAGCAGCTCTTGCAGTGATCATGATGATTCTTACCACGTTGATGATCCTGCTGTACCGCAAAATTACCAACGCGAAGGAAGTGGAGGGATTAGGATGAAAAAAAGTACCCGTTTCGAGAGGATATATCTTGGACTGGTTTTTTTCCTGATGTATCTTCCTGTAGCTGTAGTAATAATCTTTTCTTTTAATGAATCCAAGCTGCCGGTAAGACTGACCGATTTTTCCCTTCAGTGGTACGAAAAGCTTTTCGCAGACAGTGCCATGATGGAAGCACTGGTAAACAGCCTGATTCTCGGCGTGGCAAGCTGTGCAGTTTCTGCTGTCATAGGAACTCTTGGTGCAGTGGGATTGTCACGGATTCACTGGAAAACAAAGGGAGTGCTTGAGTACATCTCTATTTTGCCCCTTATGATACCGGAAATTATTCTGGGTATGGTGCTGATGGCATTTTTCTACCTGCTGAACCTGCCTTTTGGAATGCTTACCCTGTTGATCGGACATACGGTGTTTTGCGTTCCCTATATATTGATGGAAGTAAAAGCCAGACTTGTGGGCATGGATCCTTCTCTTGAAGAAGCAGCCCGGGATCTTGGAGCCACTTCCATGAGAGCCTTTTTTGATATCACATTGCCGCTGATCATGCCGGCAGTGGCATCTGGCTCATTACTTGCTTTTGCCATGTCCATGGATGATGTGGTGATCAGTATTTTTATTAACGGTCCGAAGCTGTCCACCTTGCCAATCAAGGTGTACACTCAGATAAAAACCGGTGTAACGCCGGAAATCAATGCCCTGTGTACGATCATGCTGGCTTTTACAGTGTTGATTCTTCTTATTTATTCTTTTATAAAGAAATTAAAGAAGAGCTATAAGTAATAGGGACGGAAAGGAGCACACAAATGAACAAACTCATAGAGTTGAAAAATCTCACAAAAAACTTTGATGACCAGCAGGTTCTTCGTGGAATTAACCTGGACATCTATGAGAACGAGTTTCTCACCCTTCTGGGACCAAGCGGCTGTGGAAAGACTACAACCCTTCGAATTATTGCAGGCTTCGAGGAGCCAAGCGGCGGTGAAGTGCTGTTTAACGGCATTGAGATTTCCAAGCTTCCTCCATATAAGCGAGAGGTCAACACCGTTTTCCAGAAATATGCCCTTTTTCCCCATCTGAACGTGGCGGATAACATTGGATTTGGTCTGAATCTGAAAAAAATGGATAAGGATGTGATCCGGCAGAAAGTTAGCAAAATGCTGAAAATGGTAGGCCTTGAGGGCTTTGAAAAAAGAGACGTTACATTGCTTTCGGGAGGACAGCAGCAGCGAGTTGCCATTGCACGAGCTCTGGTAAACGAGCCGAAAATTCTTCTTCTTGACGAGCCTCTTGGCGCGCTGGATGCGAAAATACGAAAACAGATGCAGATCGAGCTGAAAAAAATCCAGCAGGAGGTTGGAATTACCTTTATTTATGTTACTCATGACCAGGAAGAAGCCCTTTCCATGTCTGATACTGTCGTTGTTATGAATAACGGTGAAATTCAGCAGATTGGTTCTCCTACCGATATTTACAACGAGCCCGAAAACCGTTTCGTAGCAAGCTTCATTGGAGAATCCAATATTATAGAAGGAATTATGATCAGAGATTATCTGGTTCAGTTTGATGGATTTGAATTCGAATGCGTGGACAAAGGCTTTGAGGATAATGAGGAAATCGAGGTTGTGCTTCGTCCTGAGGATCTTGACATTGTGGAACCGTCTCAGGCGAAAATCAGCGGTGTTGTCCGAAACGTTACATTCAAAGGTGTTCATTACGAAATTCTCGTAGAAACAGAACTGCGCACCTATAAAGTTCAGACTACCGATTATGCGGAAGTGGGCCGCCAGGTAGGATTGAAATTCGGACCGGAAGATATTCACGTAATGTACAGAATGGGAGCTTACTGATGAAACAGTTTAAACGGCTGATCATTCCGTATTTTATCTGGGCAATTGTTATCCTTGTGATCCCACTGTTTCTGATTGCCCTGTATGCGTTTACCACAGAAGGAAATGAAGTAATGACACTTTCCTTCACCTGGGGAAACTTTGCCAAATTCCTGGAAGCTACCTACCTGAACGTGATCCTGAAATCCTTCTGGCTGGGACTTCTCACCACCTTTATCTGTCTGGTGCTTGGCTATCCCCTTGCCCTGATCATTGCAAGATGCTCTGAGAAAGTCCAGGGACTTCTCATTATGCTGGTAACCATCCCGATGTGGATCAACATGCTTCTTCGTACCTATGCATGGATGAACCTTCTTGCGGATAACGGAATTATCAATAATCTTCTGGCAAAAATCGGACTGGGACCTATCAGCATGATGTATACTGATTTTTCCGTAATGCTTGGTCTGATCTGCAACTTTATGCCCTTTATGATCATTCCTATCCATACATCCTTAAATAAAATGGACAAATCCCTGATCGAGGCAGCTTATGATCTGGGAGCCAATCGTTTCCAGACCTTCTGGAAGGTAATCTGGAAGCTGTCCCTGCCAGGGGTGGTAAATGGTATTATGATGGTATTCCTTCTTGCCATTTCTTCTTTCGTTATTCCGAAACTTCTCGGAGGCGGACAGTACATGCTCATCGGTAACCTGATCGAATCCCAGTTTATCTCAGTTGGAGACTGGAATTTCGGAAGTGCCATTTCCATGATTCTGGCTGTGATCATCCTGATCTTTATGAGCCTGATGAAACGGATGGACAAGGAAAAAGGAGAGTAGGGGGGATATCATGCAGAAAAAGACAAGCTTTTTTCAGAAATTTTACGTGGCCATCTGCCTGGTGTTTTTCTATCTGCCTATCCTGGTGACCATGATCTTTTCCTTTAACTCTTCCAAATCCCTGACAAAGTTTACGGGATTTTCCATGAGATGGTATGGAGAACTGCTTCACAATACAGAGGTCAGCAAGGCGGTATATGTATCCGTAACCATTGCCATACTGGCAACTGTGATTTCCACAGTGCTTGGAACGATTACAGCGATTGGCCTGTCCAAGTCCAGAAAGGTGTTAAAGGAAACACTTTTAAATATCAACAACCTGCCGATCCTGAATCCGGATATTGTAACAGCCATTGGACTGATGCTTCTTTTTTCCTCACTTGGATTCCGGAAAGGTTATTTTACCATGCTGCTGGCGCACATTTCCTTCTGTACGCCTTATGTAATTACCAGTGTTTATCCCAAGGTGCGAAGCCTTGATCCCAACCTGGCAAATGCAGCCATGGATCTTGGTGCAACTCCTTTTCAGGCGCTGACCAAGGTAATTGTGCCGATGATCAAGGATGGTATTTTCGCAGGTGCACTGCTTGCCTTTACCATGTCCTTTGATGATTTCGTAATTTCGTATTTCGTATCCGGAAACGGTGTGAAAAATATTTCCATTGTGGTTTATAACATGACCAAGCGAATCAATCCGACGATCAATGCATTGTCCACAATTGTAATTATGGTCATTGTGCTGGTGCTTGTTTTGGCCCATGTGCTGCCATCTGTTCTGGAGAAGCATGCAAACAAGCATGCGAAAAAGATTCAGCGCGTTATTGCACTTCTTGTAGTGGCAGCTCTTGGTTTCGGACTTATGAAGTGCGGCGGCAGTGCAAAAGAGAGCCATGTGCTGAAGGTTTACAATGCAGGAGAGTATATGGATCTGGATCTTCTGACAGAATTTGAACAGGAATACAATTGCACAGTGGTTTACGAAACTTTCGAATCTAACGAAATGATGTATACGAAACTTTCCGGTGGTGAGTCCTACGACGTTCTGATTCCATCTGATTACATGATCGAGCGTTTAATTAAGGAAGATTATCTCCAGCATATTGACTGGGATCTGATTCCAAACAAGGACAATCTGATGGAAGAGGTTATGAATAAGAGCTATGACCCGGGCAACCGCTATTCCTGCCCGTATTTCTGGGGAACTGTTGGAATCCTTTATGATACAACAGTAGTTGATCCGGAAGATCTGCAGGAGGGCTGGGATATCCTTAAGAATACTAAGTATAAAGGTAACATTTATATGTACGATTCAGAAAGGGATTCCTTTATGATCGCACTGAAGGCTCTTGGATACTCCATGAATACCACAGACGAAAACCAGATCTGGGAAGCATATCAGTGGCTGATCGACCAGCGAAATACCATGGAGCCTATCTATGCAGGTGACGATGTGATCGATAACATGATTTCCGGAAACAAGGCTATGGCAGTTGTATATTCCGGAGATGCATCCTATATTATCAGCGAAAACCCGGATATGGATTACTTCACACCGAACCAGGGAACAAACAACTGGTATGATGCAATGGTTATTACAAGGGACTGCAATGAGACAGAGCTTGCCCATCAGTTTATTAATTTTATGCTAAATGAAGAATCTGCTCTTTCCAATACGGAAGAAGTAGGTTATACTTCTCCTGTAAAGAGTGTTTACGAAACTATGATCGAGGGAGACTACGAAGGTGTTTCTTCTTACATTCCGGATTTCGAAAATCCAAACAGTGAGATTTTCCGTTATCAGGAACCGAAAATCAAGCAGAAATATGCGGAGCTGTGGACTAAGATCAAGGCAGAGTAAACATAGGAATTTGTAAAAATGGAAACCTGGCTGGCAGAAGCCGGCTGTGTTTTCGAAGAAGAGGAGAACGATTATGAAGAAAAAGGTATTTGCAGTAATTCTTTCTGCTGCAGCAATCTGCGGCAGCCTGTCACCTGTATACGCAGCTGACTCCGAGCTTGTCCTTTATACCTGGGAAGGAATGTTTCCGCAGGAGGTTCTGGACGGATTTGAGGAAGAAACCGGCTGTAAAATCGTATATTCCAACTTTGACACTGACGAAACCATGCTGGAGAAGGTTTCCATGGCAAAAGGCGGAGACTATGATGTGGTAATCGCAGATGATTACATCCTTGAGAAAATCGTGGAAGAAGGTCTTGCCACCAAGCTTGACAAAGACAAAATCTCCAACTGGGGAAATATCAATCCTCTTTACCAGGGACAGTTTTACGATGAGAATGACGAGTACACTGTGCCATATGGCGCAGGTATTCCGCTGATCGTATACGATCCGGAAGAAGTGGACATTGACATCAAAGGCTATTCTGATCTGTGGGATCCGTCCCTGGAGGACAGCATAGCGCTGATCGCCAACTACCGTGTTATTAACGGAATTACTCTTCTCACCATGGGAAAAAGCATGAATGAAGAAGATGTGGATACCATAGCAGAGGCAGGAGAGAAGCTTGTGGAGCTGGCTCCCAATGTGCGTATGATCCAGGATGACAATACCCAGAATGCGCTTTTGAACGGAGAGGCTTCCGTAGCGTTCCTTTACACCTCCCAGGTAACTGCAGCTCTGGCAGAGAACCCGGATCTGAAGGTGGTTTATCCGGAGGAAGGTCTTGGCTTCGGTGTTATGGGAATGTTTATTCCAAGCGAGGCTCCCAATGCAGATGCAGCTTACCAGTTTGTAGATTACATTTTAAGACCGGAGGTTGCTGCACAGTGTTTCAATTATATCGGTTACTACTGCACCAACAAGGCTGCAGACGAGCTGGTGGATGAGAGCCTGGTGGTTCCGGACAGTGTAACAAGCGGTGAGAGTATTAAGAATGTAAGCCAGGAAGCTGAGGAACAGTATAATAAGAACTGGACCGAGTTTAAGGCAGCCTGTGATTAATTGAATTGTATTAATCCAGTAAAAGGATAAAATCAGGAAAGAGCCTGTAAGTGAGCTATTCGGGGAAAACGGATAAATCACTGTGCAGGCTCTTTTACACTGATATTGACAAAGTTTCGCCAGTGTGTGATTATTATTTACAGGAATAAATGAGTTTTTAGGGGAGAAACAAAATGGAAATATACAAGGGAGCTTCCGCCTTTGCAGGGATTGCCATTGGGAAAATCAGGTTTTACCGGAAAGGCGAATATCAGATTCGACAGCATCAGACAGATGATGTGAAAAAGGAATTAAAGAATTTCGACATAGCGCGTCGGCATGTGATGCAGACTTTAAAAGAAGAATACGACAGAATATCAGAGAACCAGATTCTGGAGCAGGCAGAGCTTCTGGGCTCCGGCAGCTTTCTTCGTGCGGTACAGAGTATGATCACAGGGGAAAAGGTGACCGCAGCTTACGCGGTGCAGACCACAAAAGATGAAATGCAGAGTACTTTTTCCAGTCTGAATGATCCGTCCATAAAGGAGCGAATCCACAATGTAAGCCGTATCTCCAGTCTTCTTCTGGAAATTCTTGGGGAAGATGAGAACAAAATTGACCTGGGAGAGGAACCAATTATTCTGGCAGCAGATGCCCTTTCTCTTGCAGAACTGATGGAAATGGATAAGGAGAAGCTTCTGGGTATTGTCACTCGTAAAGGTTCTGCCACTTCTCATGCTGCGATCCTTGCAAAAAATATGGATATTCCCTGCGTTACAGGTATTGGGATTCCACAGTCAGAAGAAGATTGGGAAGACAGCATTGCTATTATTGATGGATATACAGGTACTTTTTATCTGGAGCCTGACAATGAGGTGCGCAAGGAGTATGAGATCCGCCGGAAAGCAGATCAGGTGGAAAGAGAAGCGCTTCTGAAATTAAAAGATGCCGACGATGTTACTTTGGATGGGCGCAAAGTGGGAATATATGCGAATATTGGAAGTCTGGATGACTTGAACAGCGCTCTTTATTACGGTGCCAGGGGGATTGGACTTTTGCGCAGTGAATTCCAGTATCTTGGCAGGGAGAATTATCCAGGTGAAGAAGAGCTTTTTCAGGCATATAAGAAAACAGCACAGACAATGGGCGACCGTCTGGTTGTAATTCGTACAGCCGATCTGGGCGCTGATAAGCAGGCACCTTATCTGGAAATTCCCAAGGAAACGAATCCACTTATGGGGAATCGTGGAATCCGTCTCAGCCTGGACCGCAAAAATCTGTTCAAAACTCAGATCCGCGCTATTTACCGCGCAAGCTGGTATGGCAATCTGGGAATGATGTATCCTATGATCTGCGCAGAAGAAGAAATGGATGAGATCGAAGTGCTGACAGCAGAAGTAAAAGAAGAACTGAGAATAGCCGGAGTACCTTTTAAAGAAATCCGTACCGGAATTATGATGGAAACGCCAGCTGCTGTGATGATGGGGAAAGAACTGGCGAAACGGGTGGATTTTCTTGGAATCGGAACAAATGACCTGACTCAGTATACACTGGCAATGGACCGTCAGAATCCTCTTTTACAGAAGAAATATGATGATCATCATCCTGCAATCCTGAAGATGATCAAAATGATCGTCGATGCAGGACACGCGCAGAATTGCAAAGTATGCCTCTGTGGGGAACTGGCAGCGGATACCAGACTGACTGAGAAATTTTTACAGATGGGTGTAGATGCACTGTCAGTGGTACCGGCATGTATTTTACCAGTGAGAAAAGCACTGAGAGAGGTAAGAATATGAGTAATAAAAGCAAAGTAATCGTACTTCCATGCGAAACTTACAATGAAGAACGAATTTATGCACTTATGAAAAATGGTCTGTCTCAGTTGGGGGGACTGGAAACACTTATAAATAAAGAAGAAAAAATCCTTCTGAAGCCCAATCTTCTGAAAAAGGCTGAATTAGAAAAGGCAGTAATCACACATCCTGTGGTAGTGGGAGCTTTTGCACGGATTCTTCGTGAAGAAGGCTGCGAAAATATTGTGCTTGCAGATTCCTGTGGCCACGGAACTACGAAACAGGTAATCCAGGGCACCGGAATGGACACTTATCTGGAGAAATACCAGATTCCGGCTATTGACTATACGAAAGGCGTGCGCGTGGAAAATCCGGATGGTGTCCAGGCGAAGGAATTTATCCTTCCGAAAGAACTGCTGGAGGCAGAGTGTGTGATTTCTCTTTCCAAAATGAAAACCCACGCTCTGGAGCGAATTACAGGAGCAGTGAAGAACAGCTATGGATTTGTATATGGGAAAAATAAGGCCATTGGTCATACCAAATATCCCAGCGCGGATAGCTTCGCCCGGATGCTCATTGATCTGAACCAGTATGTAAAGCCAAGACTTTATATTATGGATGGAATCACTGCAATGGAGGGAAATGGGCCGGGCTCCGGAGATCCGGTAGCCATGAACCTGATTCTTATGTCCACAGATCCTGTGGCACTGGACAGCGTGTTTGCAAGACTGGTTTATCTGAAACCGGAGATGGTTCCTACTAATTACCATGGAGAAAAGATGGGACTGGGAAATTGCAGGGAGGAAAATATTGAGGTTGTGGTAGTTGGGGAAGATGCGGTTTGTAATGTGATTTCGATGGAAGCATTAATAGAAAAATACGGCAATCCCAATTTCAATGTGGACCGCACGAAAGTACGAAACAATGTCTGGACAAAACTTGCCAAGGCTCTGAATATTTTTCAGAAGAAACCCTACATTGAGCCTGATAAATGTATCCGTTGTGGAATCTGTGTAAACAGCTGTCCTGTGCCTGGCAAGGCGGTAGAGTTTCGAAATGGCAAAAATAATCCGCCTGTTTATGATTATAAGAAGTGTATTCGATGCTTTTGCTGTCAGGAAATGTGTCCGAAGAAGGCGATTAAGGTGAAATAATTTTATAGAAAAAGCCGCTGAAGAACGACAGAGAAGACGAGATGTATTCAGTAAAGAGAAACATATCAAAATTCTTTGTGTTCCACAGCGGCTTATGTACTATTAATTACCGTCTGATAATCTTTGCTACTTCCCGAATAAATTCCGGTGTAGTACCGCAGCATCCACCTACGATACCGGCGCCTGCATCTACCAGAGTCTTAATATGATTCGCAAACTCGTCTGCCTTCATGGAGTACACAGCATTTCCCTTATCATCAATGAAGGGCATGCCGGCGTTGGGCTTGGCAATAACCGGAACGGATACGTTCTCCTTGATATTGCGGATGACAGAAAGCAGCTGATCAGGACCAACAGAACAGTTTACACCTACGGCATCAGCTCCTGCAGCTTCCAGGGAAGCAGCTGCTTCGATGATATTTCCACCGCTGAAAATGCTTCCGTCGGCTTCTACCGTCATAGTACACATGATTGGCAGTTCACAGACAGTAGAAGCAGCATCTACAGCTGCGAGAGATTCTTCTATATTAATCATGGTTTCGGCAACGATCAGATCAATGCCGGAATCCTTAAGAATGCCAAGCTGCTCCTGGTACATTTCAAAAGCTGCCTCATAGGTCATCTCCCCGGCAGGAGCCATCATCTTGCCGCTGGTGGTAATATCCGCTGCAACATAAACTTTATGGTCTGCTGCGTCAGCGACTTCTCTTGAATAAGAAACAAGAGTGCGGTTAATGTCTACGATACGGTCCTGAAGCTCATGCATGGTGAGATTGACACGGTTTCCTCCAAATGTAGGCGCATAGATAATATTACTTCCGGCTTCAATATAAGCTCTCTGAAGCTTCTGGATCACATCCTTATGGGACAATACCCATTCCTCTGTACAGATGCCCTTCGGCATACCGGCGGTCATCAGATTGGAGCCTGTAGCGCCATCCAAAATTACAACATTCTGTGTCAGTGCCTGAAATTCCTGTTTTGTCATAGTGTAATTCCTCCAGTCGTTTTCGTCATAGTCCCATCCGCGCCCCTGGAAATTATAACGTTTTCATAAAAAATTTTTTATAAATCCTTCGTATTATAACACTATTTTGCTTGATTTTCCAGTTGTCAGCGTATAAAATATATATTATGTTTTGAAAAAACAAAAGAATAAAAGGAGCTAACAGATGAGTAGAAGGAGAAGAAGAAACGACTGGATACCAGGTGCAGTGATCACGATCATTGTCATTATGCTTTCTGTTGTTTTCATGGGACTTCTTGCCATGACCAAGATGATTCCTACGATTTATATGCTGATCATCGGTATTGTACTTGCGGTGATCACAGCGATTGTCTGGCTGTTGGTTTGGCATACCAGATATACAGGTCGATTTATAGGAGGAACCATACTCGCAGTAATTATGTCTGCGATTCTGGCGTTCGGTGGATTTTATATTAATAAGACCAGAACTGCAATCAGTGACATTTCCGGTGTGAATACAGAGGTGACACAGATGGCGGTTTATGTTAAGAGTGATGACGCAGCAGATTCTGTTGAGGCGACGAAGGGATATAATTATGGTATTCTTTCCTCTCTTGACCGTGAGAATACAGATGGTGCAGTAGAGCATCTGAAGAGTGAATTCGGTACAGATGTACAGACCACTGAATTTGCAGGACTTACTGAGCTGGCAGATGGACTTCTTAAGGGTGAGGTTAATGCCATGCTTCTGAACAGTGCGTATCTTAGCGTTTATGAGGATATGGACGGTTATACGGATTTTGGAACCAAGGTAAAAGAGGTCGGCACAGTAGATGTTGAGACCGAGATTCAGGCAGCAGAGGAGGAGACTCCTGCAGAGCCGATCACCACAGCCAATGGCGGTAAGGTTTATACTATTTACCTCAGCGGTATTGATACCAGAGGCGAGATGACAGCCAAGAGCCGAAGCGATGTGAATATTATCGCGACCATCAACACAGATACACGCGAGATTCTGCTGGTATCTACACCTCGTGATTATTACGTACCTCTTTCCATTTCCAATGGTGTGCCGGATAAGCTGACACATGCAGGTATTTATGGTATTGATGTGTGTATGGATACTCTGGGAATGCTGTATGGCATTGATATTAATTACTATTTCCGAATTAACTTCGGGGGATTTGTGAAAGTAATTGATGCACTTGGCGGCATTACTGTTGATTCTGATTATGATTTCAGTTCTGGAAATATTACAGGATATCACTTTAATAAAGGTGAGAATTATGTAAATGGTGAGCAGGCTCTTGTATTTGCAAGAGAGCGTTATGCATTTCAGGAGGGAGACCGCCAGCGAGGCAAAAACCAGATGGCAGTTATCCGGGGCGTTGTGAAGAAGGCTCTTTCTCCAGAAATCCTTACCAGCTATTCCTCTATTCTTTCCAGTCTGAACGGATGCTTTGGTACTAATATCACTTACGAGGAAATTGCGCAGATCCTTCAGCAGCAGCTGACAAATGGCGGCGATTGGACAATTGTTTCCTACAGTGTGGATGGAACTGGCGCTACTGAGAAGCCATATTCCATGAGCCAGAAGGCATACGTTATGGTTCCGGATTATAACACTGTTGATAAGGCTAAGAGCCTTATGGAAAAAGTTCGTAATGGTGAGGTTGTTACTCAGGAGGATGCTGATGCACCGATTGGTGGAAGCACAAGCGCTGACAGTACCTCCACAGAAACTGTGACCGAGCCTGGTACAGTAGCAGCTGAGACACAGCAGTAAAGATAAATATAGAAAGAAGCAAATCATTATATAACGTGGTTTGCTTCTTTTTTGATAAATTTATAAACTTTTAAGATGATTTTTATATTATATTGTGATAAAATAGGGCTATAGAAGAAGGAAAGACGGGTGAATCTTACCTTCCTGATCGCGGTATTTAATATAATGTGCTTTCCACCGCCCGTCCTTGCGTTTGCGGATGTTTTCATCTTTTCTGCACATAGCTGCCTCCTTGTTTCTGCTGGTATGTACCAGTTATTTGACCACGCAAATATTGTATATCGAAATACATCATTTGAAAAACTCACTGTGAAAGGTCAAATTTTAGCCTGATTCTGGTATATTTCGACAAAAAGGGACTATGATCATCATAATTGGTTGACTTTCCCTGATGTACGCGTTAAAATGTAAAACGACAATGAGAAAGACTGCATAAATAATGCTTGTATAATCGTCTCATTATTGAAATAATACGATAAAAAGAAATGAAAATCACAGACGAATCTTATGAAAACAGGATACAGCATCCGAACCTGGCGCATGCGCCTATTTTGTCCGGAGCCATTATGGCTTGACAGAACAGAAGAATATTTTAAGAACGTAGTGGAATTTTACTATGACCTTCTGAAGAGCCGCGAAGAACTGTGGAACAACAGCTTCTTCGACATCCAGCGCAGCCTGGAGCTCCTGACTGTGGCAGGCCGGGACGGCAGACAGCCCACCAACCCATTACCTATGGGTAAGGTACCTGTCTACTCCTGAAGCTTTGGAATGGTGAGAAATGGGTGTGGACCGATTGTCAGCTGAAAGGACGCTCCTTTCCGAATGATGGGCTTCCTGAATGACGCCAGAAATCTTGGCAGGAAATGTCAGGAGAGCTTTCGCTCAGGAAATAAAAATAAGTAAGAGACATTACGAATGTCCTTATCTATAAAACCGGGTAACCGGGCAAAGAGGCTGCGCCAGTGACGCAGGCTTTTCGGCAGACCACCGCCGGTGTGGGTTCCGAATTTTTCCAGGAAATGCAGGGAGTCGCCGAAGCACCAGAAGAGAGCTTTGGGTAAGTGGTAAAAGTTATGAAAAAAGAAATGGGAGGGAAAGGACAGAGTGAAGGAAAAATCTGTCCATATGTAAGAAATGACAACACAGAAAAACAGGGAACGCAGAAAGAAAAAACTGGAGCATTGGCAAGTGATCTCTCTTTATCTGATCATTTATGACGTGATCGCTGTGAATGTCGCATATTTTCTTGGACTGTGGTTCCGCTTTGATTGTACATATTCAGCTATTCCTGGAGAATATTTGTCTGCCTATCTGAAATTTGCACCTTGGTACACAGTATTCTCTATTTTAGTATTCTGGGCACTGCGCCTTTATAACAGTATGTGGCGTTTCGCAAGCTACAGTGAGCTGCTGCGGACAGGCCTTTCCACATTAATTACATTCCTGTTTCAGATAATTGGAATCACCTTTGCTTTTCGCAGAATGCCTATGTCCTATTATCTCTTTGGAACAATCATTCAATTTTGCCTGATTACAGGAATTCGTTTTTCATACAGATTTATCCTTCTGGAAAGAACACGTATACAGAAAGAAGAAGGTCCGCTTCACCATATCATGCTGATCGGTGCCGGTCAGGCAGGACAGATTATTCTCCGTGACATTGAGCGGGCAAAAGAGCCGAAAGGAAAGGTTTGCTGTATTATTGACGATAATCCGAACAAATGGGGACGCTATATGGAGAGTGTGCCCATTGTAGGCGGTCGTGATGACATTCTTGCAAGTGTAAAGAAATATAAAATCGACCAGATTCTTCTTGCCATTCCAAGTGCAAGTGCAGCTGAGCGGAGAGATATCCTGAATATCTGCAAAGAAACCAAATGCGAAATGAAGATTCTTCCAGGTGTGTATCAGTTTGTCACCGGAGAAGTGTCTCTCAGCAAAATGAAAGATGTGGCGGTGGAAGACCTTCTTGGAAGAGATCCTATTAAGGTAAATATGGATGAAATTTTCCGCTACATCAGTGGGAAAACTATTCTGGTAACTGGTGGTGGCGGATCCATTGGAAGTGAGCTTTGCCGTCAGATTGCAGCCCATGCGCCTAAGCGACTGGTAATCTTCGATGTATATGAGAACAATGCCTACGACATTGAACAGGAGCTTCGCTCCAAATACCCACATCTGGATCTGGTGGTACTGATCGGTTCTGTGCGCGATACCAGAAAAATCAACGATGTATTTGAAACATACAAACCAGACATTGTTTACCATGCAGCTGCCCATAAGCATGTACCGCTTATGGAGACAAGCCCATGTGAGGCAATCAAGAACAATGTAATGGGAACCTATAAAACAGCTCATGCAGCTCTGAAAAATGGCTGTCAGCGTTTCGTTCTGATCAGTACAGACAAAGCTGTTAATCCAACCAACATTATGGGAGCCAGCAAACGTCTCTGCGAGATGGTCATCCAGACAATGGATAAGATCAGCAGAACAGGAAGAGAAGATCTGCTCCCATTACTTGGAAGCCACTATGAGGACTGCGAGGAAGCACTTGCCCAGGTGGCAGCAACTTCAGAGAATGGTTTTGCAAACAATGAGAAAAAAGGCAGAACAGAATTCGTGGCAGTTCGTTTCGGAAATGTACTGGGAAGCAACGGATCTGTTATTCCTTTATTTAAGAAACAGATTGCGAAGGGTGGTCCGGTGACCGTTACCCATCCGGATATTATCCGTTACTTTATGACCATTCCGGAGGCAGTAAGTCTGGTGCTTCAGGCTGGCAACTATGCCAAAGGCGGAGAAATTTTCGTCCTGGATATGGGGGCTCCAGTGAAGATCGATACACTGGCAAGAAACTTGATCAAGATGTCAGGGCTGACACCAGATGTGGATATTAAAGTGGAGTATACAGGACTTAGACCCGGCGAGAAGCTTTATGAAGAAAAGCTGATGGCTGAGGAAGGTCTGACGAAGACAGACAATGATCTGATCCACATTGGTAAACCAATTCCATTTGACACAGATGTGTTCTTACATCAGCTTGAGAATCTGGCTGTGGTGGCTTATGGAAATGATCCGGACGTAAGAAGTTATGTGGAAGAGATTGTACCGACTTATCATGCGGCGAAAGATGATCTGAAGCTGCATGGGGAGACATATAAGAAATTATTCAATAAAGCAACAGGAAATAATCATTAATTCATTTGAGCATATATTATTAAATTTAAAGAGAGGCAGAGAACAATGAGAATACCATTTTCACCACCAGATATTACAGATGCAGAGGTTGAACAGGTCGCAGAAGCACTTCGTTCCGGTTGGATTACTACTGGACCGAAAACAAAAGAATTAGAGCGTGAAGTTGCTGATTTTTGTGGCGTTAACAGAGCAGTATGTTTGAATTCACAGACTGCCTGTGCAGAAATGACACTGAGAGTTTTAGGAGTAGGAGAAGGTGATGAAGTAATTACCTGCGCTTATACCTATACAGCAAGTGCATCTGTAGTATGCCATGTAGGTGCAAAACTTGTATTAATTGATACACAAAGAGATTCTCTTGAAATGGACTATGAGAAACTTGCAGATGCAATTACAGAAAAAACTAAGGTAATTATTCCTATTGATCTTGGTGGTGTACCATGCGATTATGACAGAATTTTTTCTATAGTTGAAAGTAAGAAACATCTGTTTCATCCGTCAAACGATATTCAAAAAGCAATAGGAAGAATTATTGTAATGACTGATGCAGCTCATGCGTTTGGAGCAGAGTGGCATGGCAAAAAGGTTGGAAGTATTGCTGATTTTAGTAACTTTAGTTTTCATGCAGTGAAAAATTTTACAACTGCAGAAGGCGGAGCTGCTACGTGGAAAGATATTGAGGGAATTGATAATGAAGAATTATATCATAAATATCAATTGCTTTCCCTTCATGGACAGTCAAAAGATGCTCTTGCTAAGACTCAGCTTGGTGCATGGGAATATGATATTGTCGGTCCATGGTATAAATGCAATATGACAGATGTTGTTGCAGGGATTGGTCTAGCACAGATGAAGCGTTATAAAGGCTTACTTGCCAGAAGAAAAGAAATTATTGGAAGATATGATGATGCATTTAAGCCATTAGGAATTGAAGTCCTGAATCACTATGCAGATGAACATCAGTCATCAGGTCATCTTTATATTACAAGAATTCCAGGGATTACTCTGGAACAGAGACATGAGATTATTGTAAAAATGGCGGAAAAAGGAATTGCATGTAATGTACATTATAAGCCATTGCCAATGATGACTGCATACAAGAATCTTGGGTTTGATATTAAAGATTATCCAAACGCTTATAAGAGATTTGAAAATGAAATTACACTGCCGCTTCACACTAAATTGACCGACGAAGAAGTGGAATATGTAATTGAAAATTATTGTGAGATTGTAAAGAACTATATCGGAAAATAATTAGGAGAAACAGCTAATGATTTTGAAAAAATGGGATGACCTTCCTGAATTTATGAAATGTGATGAAGTAAAAGTTTATTATGATATTTTATCACGAAAGAAAGGAAGTCTGGTTCTGAAACGGATTTTTGATATTGTAGTGGGGGTTATCCTGTTGATTCTCCTAGCTATACCTATGCTGGTTATCGCAGTGATGATAAAAATGGATTCAAAAGGACCTGTTTTTTATCGTCAGGAGCGTGTGACCAGATACGGCAAAAAGTTTAGAATACATAAATTCCGTACTATGGTTAATAATGCCGATCAAATTGGATCTGCTGTGACTGTTGGTGGTGATTCTCGAATTACTAAGGTGGGAGCAAAAATTCGAGATTATCGGTTAGATGAGTTACCACAGGTCCTTGATGTGCTAAGTGGAGATATGAGTTTTGTAGGCACAAGACCTGAGGCAACGAAGTATGTAGAAAAATATAGTAATGAAATGTTGGCTACACTTTTATTGCCGGCAGGGATAACCAGTGAGGCTAGTATTCGTTATAAGGATGAAGCAAAGCTATTGGATGCGGCGGATGATGTGGATAGAGTATATGTTGAAAGAGTGCTTCCTGGAAAAATGAAATATAATTTACAGAGCATTAAGAATTTTTATTTTGGAACAGATATTATAACTATGTTTAGAACTGTGTTTGCAGTATTAGGAAAAGAGTATTAATGAGGAGACCGTTCATGAAAAATATTGAGGTATCAATCATTATTCCTTTATATAATGAAGAAAAATATATAGATGGTTGTATAGAGTCTTTGACAAATCAATCGTATCCGCGTGAAAAGATGGAATGGATATTGGTTGATGGTAATTCTACAGATAAAACTAAAACTATAATTGAAAATTATATGGTACAAAAACAGTATCCGATTATTCTCCTAGATAATAAAGAAAGAAAAACACCGTATGCTTTGAATATGGGAATTAAAATTGCAAAGGGAAAATATATAATTCGTCTTGATGCACATGCGAGTTTTAGTTCTAATTATATAGAAAAATGCGTTTATTATTTGGAAAAAATGGATGTTGAAAATGTTGGAGGAATTGCGGAAACCACAGCTAATACTTTTTGTGGTAGAGCTATTTCGCATATGCTATCAACAAAGTTTGGAGTCGGAGGATCTGATTTTAGAGTTGGTGAGGGAAATAAGTATGTTGATACTGTCCCTTTTGGCGCGTTTAAACGTGAAGTTTTTGATACTGTAGGACTATTTAATACAAAACTATTACGTAGTGAGGACAACGATATGAATGCCAGGATACGCGAAAACGGGGGAAAGATATGGCTGGCAGAAGATATTAGATTTAAATATTATTGTAGAGATACAATAAGTGGAATTTTGAAAATGGGATTACAAAATGGAAATGCTCTTTTTTATACTTTAAAAGAAAATAGAAAGGCTATGAGCGTGAGACATTTTATTCCATTTCTTTTTGTAGTATCTTTGCTACTATTACCAATAAGTTCTATTTTATGTCCACCTATAAAATATGTGTTTGGAATAGAATTATTATTGTATTTAGTATTGGATTTTTATTATTCTTTTTTTTCTGGAAAGGCACAATATGGAATGATTAATGTTTGGTTATACCCTGCATTTCATATTAGTTACGGAATGGGATCGCTTTTGGGATTTTTTGGTGCGAGGTTTTATTAGCATTTATAAATGAAAAAAGCTAATAAAATTCTGCGTACTATTTATAATATGAAATACGAATGGGAGTATTAGTTGAAGAATAAGGTTTGTAAATACCATATAATTTTAGCATGCAATTGAATATTATTAATAATGCATATATAAGGCGATTTTTGATAATAATTTATATATTTGGTATATAAAAATATAATGGATATTAATGAAATAAAACTGTCATTTGTGATTATTATAGTTAGTAGAAAATTTAAAGTACTGAGAGGTCTAAGGGCTGATGAAAAAATATGATGAATTGCTATTGAAAAAGGTGCAGAGGGTTGATCTGCAAATGGCAAAGTTTTTTGTTGAATATTGTAAAAAAAATGATTTGCTTTGCTATTTTTGTGGAGGCGGGTGTATTGGAACTGTTAGACATAAAGGGTTTATTCCATGGGACGATGATTTAGACTTTTTTATGCCTCGTGAAAGTTATGAAAAGCTAAAGGTAATATGGAAAGATACAGAAGAATATGGACTGGTATTTCCAACGGAATTATATAATGATCATAATATGTTTGCAACACTTCGAGATAAAAATACTACCATGATAAAGCCGTATCAGGCAGACATAGATATGATTCATGGAATTTCTATAGATATTTTTCCTTTGGATGCTTGCCCTCAAGGGATACATAGAAAAGTTCAGATATTTTGGGGATTGGTATACCAATTATTTTGTTCTCAAATTGTACCGGAGAATCATGGTGTAATAATTACAATCATTGGAAAAAGTTTATTGAGTATTTTTAAGAATCCTAAATTGAGATATGCAATTTGGAGAAAAGCTGAAAAAGAAATGTCTAAATATGAAATAAAAGAATGCAAATATGTAACGGAAATATGTGCCGGTCCTAAATATATGAAAAATGAGTATCCAAAAGAACTATTTAGTGGAGCTATTTATAAGAAATTTGAAGATACTGAAATGCCTATTCCGATAGGATTTGACAAGTATTTAAAAATGGCATTTGGAAATTATATGGAGTTTCCGCCACTAGAAAAACGTGTGCCAGAGCATGATGCCGTTAAAATAGATGTAGATAGGTCATATAGAGATTATAAAGGCATTTTTTATTGTACAGAGAAGAATAAAAAATAGTATATGGGGGAGCTGTTTGTTGAAAGTTAGATCTTTATTTACTATGTTAGGTATAATTACAATGATTCTAATAGGTGCATTGAATGTATCTACCAATAGTTTATTTGTAATTATCTTGAGCTTATGGGCTATAATGTTTATTTATACGTTGGATAATATATCTAAAAATATAGTGATGTGTTCTTTTTTACTTTCATTTTTTGTCTTTTTACTTGGAAGAGAATTTATTTATGAATTTTTTGGAGGCGAAAGATTATATTCTTTTTTAGATGTAACAAATAATCAAACTTTTGTGATAATTCTTATTTCATTGCTTGGTATTTTTGGAGGAAGTTATTATATAAAATCTTCTTTTAAATTTACGGAAAGAAAAGGAAGAAAAATAAAAAAGGTAGGTAAGGATGTTCCGGTAAATCGAGGTTATCAATTGGCTTGTAAACTTATGTTTTATGTTTGTTATTTTGCATCCCTGGTTTCGGTAGCCTATCAAATTATCTTTGTAAAAAATGTTGGATATTTGGCTTCATATACAAGTGAAGCAGGTGGATCAGGAGTACCGTCTGTTGTTGCATATGTTGCAAATTTTACACCGGTGATATTAAGCATGTATTTGGCAACATGTCCCGATAAAATTAAGGTAATATTTCCAATGGCATTGTATGAACTATATGCTCTTTTAACTTTACTTACGGGGCAAAGATACCCATTTATTGGTATTAGCTTATACATTCTTACTTACTGGTTTTTGCGCGAAAGAAATGAGGGAGGATGGATAAAAAAGTGGTATTATATCGCAATAATTGTTATGTTACCAATTTTGATGTTAGGAGTTACGGCATATGATTCAATAAGAGTAGGGGAGAAGATTGATTTTCATAATGTTGTTGATGGTTTTAGAGATTTCTTTGTAGATCAGGGCGGAAGCATAAATGTAATTAGACGTACTATTTATAATGCCAATCAATTGCGAGATATGCCGCTAGTTTCTTTTAGTAGTACATATTCGACTGTGTGTGGAAACGTGATTGCTAGAAAATTATTTGGTATTACGGTGTATTCGGGCAATTCTGTGGAACATGCAATGTTGGGTCACTCTCTGGCTCATAGACTGTCTTATTATGCATATGGAAATGGCTATTTAGCTGGTAGGGGTACAGGAACTTCTTATATTGCTGAACTATTTCATGATTTTAGTTACATAGGAGTTTTTATTGGAAGTTTTGTTTATGGTGTCTTAATTGAAAAGATAAATAGAATAGATTTTAAAGCATATATAAAAAATGGATTTTTATTAGCTCTTTTATATTACATATATTTGTTGCCTCGAGGAAGTTTTGATGGCTTTGTGGGAGGCGTTTTCAATATATATTCTATCTTTTTGTGGTTTATTACATATGTTTTATCGAAATTGTTAGGTAGAAAGAATAAAGTACGATACGGTGTGAAAAAATGAGAACAAGATTAGCAATGAAAAATATAATTATAAGTTTACTATTAGAGATAGTAACCGCTTTATCGGGAATGATTTTACCTAGATTTTTTACGGTTGCTTATGGATCATCAGTAAATGGATTAGTTTCTTCAATTAGTCAATTTATAACATATATGAGTCTAGTAGAAGCAGGAGTTAGTGCTGCTGGAATAGTTGAATTATATAGGCCTTTGGCAGATCATGATTTTCAATCAATTAATGGGATACTATCGGCTGTAAAACAATTTTATTATAAGTCTGGTGCTATTTTCTTATTTTTGGATATTGCATTAATTATAGGGTATCCATATATAGTTAATAGTGAAATCACTGACGTTAATTTTATTAGAGTAATGATTGTTATATTATCATTAAATGGAATAATTGATTATTTTTTTCTAGGTAAATATAGAGTTTTATTAATGGCAGATCAAAGGAATTATATTATTTCTTTAGCTCAAATATTAGGAACTTTAATTATAATGATCCTATCTATTGTATTAATTGAAGTTAATGCTAATCCTTTAATTGTAAAAGCTACGGTACCAATTGTATATATTTTTAGAACTGTATTTGTTTCTATTTATGCACATCATCATTATAGATATTTAGATTTTTCAGTAGCAGCAAATAAAAATGCGTTTAAACAAAAATCTTCAGCTCTTGTACATCAAATTGTTGGAATGATTTGCAATAATACAGATGTAGTATTGCTAACAGTTATGATTCCAGTGAATGCATTGGTTCAAGTTAGTGTTTATACAATATATAGTTATGTTTCATACGCTATTACTAGTCTTTTCAATTCAATATCAACAGGAATAAGGGCATCATTTGGACAAGTTTTAGCTGAAGGTGACAATGAAACACTTGAAAAATCATACAGTTTATTTGAATATGGGTATTACATTTTGCTATTTTCTATATACACATGTATGGCTATTTTGATGTATCCTTTCATTTCATTATATTGTGAGAAATTTGCTGATTCATATAATTATATAAGTTGGAAACTTGTCATTATATTTTCGATGTGCGGACTTATTCAAAATTTGCGAATTCCAGGAAGTACAGTTCAGGTTGCAGCAGGTCATTTTAAACAAACACAAAATGCGGCTATTTTAGAGGCTACAATTAATTTGGTAATATCGATTTGTTTAGTAAAAAAATGGGGGATTTTTGGAGTTTTAGTTGGAACTTGTGCTTCATATTTATATAGAACAATATATATATTAATATATCATGAAAAGTATTTTTGTCCAGGTACAATAAAAAAGACATTGAGTAGAATTTTTAGATCTTGTTTAGGATCGGGAATTGTGATTATATTATTTGCGAATTATGTAAATCATTATATTTCAAATTGGATAAGCTGGATAGTTGCAGCTATCATTATATGTTTATTATCTGTTTTGGTGGTGTGTACTATTAATGCTTTGTTTGAACCAGATATATTTAGTAGATTACTTAAAAGATGTCTAAAAACAGTTAAATCGTCAAAAGAAAAAAGGAAATAAAATAATGAGGGAATGGACAAATATATTTGTTAGAAAATTAGTAAGATTATTATTACATATATTTTATATTTTTCCTATTAAGAAAAATAGAGTTATGTTTGAAAGCTATGGAGGCATTTCATATAGTTGTAATCCTAAATATTTATGTGAATATATAAATAGATATTATAGTGGAAAGTTTGAATTAATTTGGGTTTTTAAAGATCCCAAAAAATATGAGAATATTGAATACATACGTGGAGTTAAATTGCATTCATTTAAATTTTTTATCTATAGATTTACATCGAAATTTATCGTATGTAATAAGACTGATGAGGTATATTTACCAAAACGAAAAAAGCAGGTTGTAATAAATACGTGGCATGCAGGAGGGGCATATAAAAGAGTTGGATTGTCTTACGAGAAAACGTATAGTAAAGCAACTGAATGGCAAGATTATATTGTTAGAGAAGAAACAAGTATATATATATCAAGTTCTAAAGCATTTACAAAATATAATATTAAAGAGGCATATAAATATGAAGGTGAGATTTTAAATTCAGGAATGCCTAGAAATGACGTATATTTTGATGCTGCTTATGTTAAGCAATTAAGAAAAAAGATTGATAGTATTTACAATACTCAAAATAAAATTATAGTTTTGTATGCACCGACATTTAGAGGTGATTATGAAAATAATGAGAAAATTACATTTTCTTTGCCGGTAGATCAGATGATTTTTATATTAGAAAGAAAATATAATAAGCCAGTTATAATATTAAATCGATCGCATTATAACGATAAAAACGCTTTAAATATTAAAAGTAAGTATATAGATAAATTAATTAATGTTAATGATTTTGATGATATGCAAGAATTGTTGGCAGCGGCAGATATATTAGTGACAGATTATTCGTCAAGTATGTGGGACTTTGCTTTGTTAAGTCGTCCCTGTTTTTTGTATATTCCAGATGTGCAAGAGTATTGTGATGATAGAGGAACTTATACGCCTATAAATTCTTGGCCTGGAATTATATGTAAGAGTGAAAAAGAATTAATTGATAGATTAGAAACAATAGTTGAATCAGAAGTAATTGAAAAAGCTAGAAAGCATTTGCATGATTTGGGTTCTTTTGAAAATGGAACTGCTTCAAAAACTATTGTAAACCGAATGATTTCTATTATGAATGAAGAATAAAAATTTTAGTGATTGGATTATTGATTTTGCGAAAAGGAGTGAAATTCTTATGGAATCTAAAGTAACCATAGTTATTCCTGTGTATAATGTTGAGAATTATATGGATAAATGTATTCAGTCGGTCTTGTCGCAAACGTTGAGGGAAATTGAGGTGATTTTAGTTGATGACGGTTCTACCGATTCAAGTGGAAAAAAGTGTGATCAATATATTGAAATTGATGATAGAATTCGTGTAATTCATCAAAAAAATCAGGGGTTAAGTGCGGCACGAAATACTGGAATTGATGCTGCTGCCTCAAAATATATAGGCTTTGTAGATAGTGATGATTATATTAAAGAAACAATGTTTGAGGTTTTATATAATTCTATAGTTAAATTTGACGCGGATGTTGCAATATGTGGTATGTATGATTGTTATGCTGATAGAATTTCATCTGCATACAAACATACTGAAGGTCAACTTGTAACGGACGGAAAAGATGCTATTAAGTATGCAATGGAAGGTTCGTATACTGGCCTTTGTGCTGTAACAAAATTATACAAAAAAGATAATTTAATGAAAAATTATTTTAAAGTAGGAAAAACATTTGAAGATGCTCATTTTACGATTCCATATTTATGTGATGTAAAAAAGGCTGTTTTTGAATTAGAGCCTCAATATTATTATGTTCACAGAGAAGATTCAATTACCACGAAACCTTTTCAAAAAAGTGATTTAAGTATAATTGAAGCGTATACCAATAATCGAAATATTATAAATGATAAATTTCCCTCTTTAAAGGAGTGTGCAGATTTTAGATATTATTGGAGCCATTTTTATGTATTAGATAAAATAATGAAATCAAATACGGAGAATGTTGACAAAATAAAAGAAAAAATAATTACTGAATTGAAAAAAAACTATATGAATATTATAAAGAATTCATATATTGGAAAAGGTAGAAAAATTGCTATGACAGGATTAATGCTCGATGAGAATATATATAAGGCATTAATGCTTAAATATTCAAAGACGAAGAAAAAATTATTTAAGGAGAGTACAAAATGAGTAATATTGCAATTATTATAGCAGGTGGTTCAGGAAGTAGAATGGGGCAAGATATTCCGAAGCAGTTTATTAATGTATATGATAAACCAATACTTATTTATACATTGGAATCTTTTCAGAGGCATCCACAAGTTGATGCTATTGAAGTTGTTTGCATAGATGGATGGCATGACATATTGTGGGCTTATGCTAAGCAGTTTAATATTAATAAATTAAAATGGATTATATCGGGGGGAAAGACAGGACAAGAATCCATTAGGAATGGAGTGTTTTTTCTTGAGGGGAAAGCGAAGTCTGATGATAACATTATAATTCATGATGGTATCCGTCCATTGGTAGAGTCTTCTGTATTAACAGATGTAATTTGTAAATGTGAAAAATATGGAAATGCAGTGACATCAATGCCGTATAATGAGCAAATTTTTGTTGTTAGTGCTGAGGATGAGACAACGACAACAAAATTCATTCCACGTGAAACCCTTCGACGAGTATCAACGCCTCAAGCGTACAAATTTGATTTGGTTGATAAAAAATATCACGAGGCATATGAAAGAGAAATCGGAATATATGGTTCACATTATACCAATACAATGATGGTTGAATTAGGTGTAACATTGCATTTTGCAGCAGGATCTGACAAAAATATTAAGTTGACTACAAAAGATGACCTTGAAATGTTTAAAGCTTATTTAAAAACAGATAAGGATACATGGTTAAAGTAAAAGTGAGGAATGAAGGTATGAATTTAGAGTTTCAGGATATTGAAAGGGTAGCGGAATTACCATATAGATGGGATGAATTAAAGAACAAAACAGTTATGATTTCTGGTGGAACTGGTTTTATTGGATCGTTTATTACAAATATTATTATGTATCGAAATGATAAATACGGAATGAATACGAAAGTAATAACTTTATCCCGTAGAGGTGGTGAATCATATGCGAGTGTAGAAGGTTTAAAGATTGATATTGTAAATCCGATTCATTATAACGGAAATGTTGATTATATTTTGCACCTTGCTTCGAATACACATCCAAAGCAATATGGAGAAGATCCAGTAGGAACCATTACAACTAATGTCTGGGGATGTAATAATCTATTAAAATTAGCCAAAGATAAAAATGCAAAATTTTTATTAGCTTCAAGTGTTGAAATATATGGACAAGGAACAGAGCTTCCAATGAATGAAAATTACTGTGGATATATTAATTGTAATACTGCTCGTAGTGGATATAATGAAGCAAAAAGAACATGTGAATCTTTATGCCAAAGTTTTAAACAACAATATGGTGTTAAAATTGCAATTGCAAGATTAGCCAGAGTATTCGGTGCTGATAAGAAACGTGATACAAAGGCAATGGCTCAATTTATGGATAAAGCGATTGCAGAAGAAGATATTATCCTTAAGAGTAAAGGGAATCAACGTTTTTCATACTGTTATATTGCTGATGCTGCAAGTGGAATATTAAAAATTTTATTAGAAGGAATAGATGGAGAAGCATACAATATTTCAGATGAGGATGAAGGTATAACTTTAGGGGGATATGCAGAATATATAGCAGGTCTTGCTAAGAAAAAAGTTATTTATCAGATTGAAGAAGATATGGCTGCATCAAAAGCGTCGTATGCTTTGCTTGATACAGCGAAATTGAAAGCTATAGGTTGGAAACCATTATATACTGTGCAAGAGGGGTTAGAAAGAACCTATAATATAAAAAAGGCTCTTCGCTGCTGAAATAATGATAACTACTGTTTTGCGGTTAATGTGAATTCAAGGAGAGAACAAATTTTATGTGCGGAATCGTATCCTACACCGGCCATTCCCAGGCAGCGCCCATCCTTCTGGATGGTTTATCGAAACTGGAATACCGCGGCTATGACTCAGCCGGTCTTGCCGTTCGTGACGGTGAGAACAAAACAAGAGTTGTAAAGGCGAAGGGTCGTCTGAAAGCTTTATCAGAGAAAACCGATCATGGTCATGCCCTGGCTGGTACCTGTGGTATCGGTCACACCCGTTGGGCCACCCACGGGGAACCTTCTGAGACAAATGCCCATCCACATACTTCAGATGATGGAAATGTGGTGGGTGTTCACAATGGTATCATTGAGAATTACCAGGAACTGAAGAATAAGCTTCTTCGCAAGGGCTATGAGTTCTATTCTTCTACAGATACCGAAGTGGCAGTGAAGCTCATCGATTACTATTACAAGAAATACGAGCATACTCCGGTGGATGCCATCAACCATGCCATGGTCCGTATCCGCGGTTCCTATGCCCTGGCGATCATGTTCCAGGATTATCCCGGGGAGATTTATGTTGCCCGCAAGGACAGTCCTATGATCATCGGCGTGGAGAACGGAGACTGCTATGTGGCTTCTGATGTTCCGGCGATTCTGAAATATACCCGCAATGTTTATTACATCGGAAATCTGGAGATGGCACGTCTGGCAAATGGAACAGTTACCTTTTATAATCTGGACGGAGATGAGATTGAGAAAAAGCCAACGCAGATCAAATGGGATGCAGAAGCAGCTGAAAAAGCAGGCTACGAGCATTTCATGCTGAAGGAAATCCATGAGCAGCCAAAAGCCGTTCAGGATACGTTGAATTCCGTATTAAAGGATGGGGCTATCGACCTGTCTTCTGTGGGACTTACTGAGGAAGAGCTTCAGTCTTTTTCCCAGGTATATATTGTGGCATGTGGTTCCGCCTATCATGTAGGTGTGGCATGCCAGTATGTGCTGGAGAATCTGGCGCAGCTGCCGGTACGTGTGGATCTGGCATCTGAATTCCGTTACCGAAACATGCCTCTGGATTCCAACGGTCTGGTGATCGTGATCAGCCAGTCCGGCGAGACTGCAGACAGCCTTGCAGCCCTTCGTCTTGCAAAAAAGAAGGGGCTGAAAACCCTTGGAATTGTCAATGTGGTGGGAAGCTCCATTGCCCGGGAGGCAGATAATGTATTTTATACCCTTGCTGGTCCGGAGATTGCAGTTGCCACAACGAAAGCCTACAGCACCCAGCTGATCGCCGGCTATTGCCTTGCCGTTCAGTTTGCGTTGGTGCGCGGATGTATTTCCCAGGGGCGTTATCAGGATCTTATCTCCCAGCTTCAGTGTCTTCCTGAGCAAATCCAGAAGATTCTGGATGACAAGGAACGGATTCAGTGGTTTGCTGCCAAACAGGCCAATGCCAGGGATGTGTTTTTCATCGGACGTGGACTTGATTATGCCATCAGCCTGGAAGGCAGCCTAAAAATGAAAGAGATCAGTTACATCCATTCTGAGGCTTATGCTGCAGGAGAGTTGAAGCATGGCACCATCAGTCTCATTGAGGACGGTACTCTTGTGATTGGCGTGCTCACCCAGTCTGAGCTTTATGAGAAAACCATTTCCAATATGGTAGAGTGCAAAAGCCGCGGAGCTTATCTCATGGGGCTGACTACCTATGGAAATTATAATATTGAAGATACTGCTTCCTTTACCGTTTATGTTCCAAAGACAGAGGAGTGCTTTGCCACAAGCCTTGCGGTGATTCCGTTACAGCTTATGGGATATTACGTCAGCGTGGCAAAGGGACTTGACGTGGACAAGCCAAGAAATCTGGCAAAGAGCGTTACGGTAGAGTAAATTTGCAGCTGGCTTATGGATGTGGTGAGCAGAAACGGCAGATGTTTTTCGGGGGAAAAACAACAGGATGAGGTTATAAAAATGGGAAAATATTTTGGTACAGATGGTTTCCGGTGCGAATGCATATCTTCTCCATGTCACGACCACACCTTCTGTGGCTTATGTAGCAAGAGTGGATGAATTTGACTGCGGTATTATGATCTCTGCAAGCCATAATCCATATTTTGACAATGGAATCAAGCTAATCAACGGAAACGGGGAGAAGATGGACGAGGAGACCATTTCCCTTGTGGAAGCCTATCTGGATGGAAATCTGGAAGTTTTCGGGCAGAAATGGGAGGAGATTCCTTTTGCAAAGAAGGAAAGAATCGGCTGTACAGTAGACTATGTTTCCGGAAGAAATCGTTACATAGGTTATCTGATCTCTCTGGGTGTCTATTCCTTCCGCGGCGTGAAGGTGGCGCTGGCACCAACATCAACAACAATGCCGGTTCTACCCATATCGGAGGACTGCAGAAATACGTGGTGGAGAATGGAATGGACGTTGGTTTTGCCTATGACGGTGATGCAGACCGCTGTCTCTGCGTAGACGAGAAAGGCAACGTGATTACCGGCGATCACATTCTCTATATCTACGGAAAATACATGAAAGAGCGCGGCAAGCTGCTGACCAATACCGTTGTCACCACCGTCATGTCCAACTTCGGTCTGTACAAGGCCTTTGATGAGCTTGGAATCGACTACGCGAAAACAGCCGTTGGAGACAAATATGTATATGAGTATATGATGAAAAACGGCTGCCGTATCGGTGGTGAGCAGAGCGGGCATATTATTTTCAGCAAATACGCCAGCACCGGTGACGGCATTCTCACCAGCCTGAAGATTATGGAAGTCATGATGGCGAGAAAGAAAAAGCTCAGCGAACTTTCAGAAGGTTTCACCGTTTATCCCCAGGTGCTCACTAATGTGAGAGTGACCGACAAGAAAGCAGCGCAGGATGACGCAGATGTGCAGGCAGCTGTGAAGAAGGTTACAGAGGAACTGGGCGATACCGGAAGAATTCTCGTCTGTGAGTCCGGAACAGAGCCGGTTGTGCGTGTTATGGTGGAAGCGGAAAGCGAAGAAATCTGCCAGAAGTATGTGGATATGGTTGTGAATGTAATTAAAGAAAATGGGTATGTGGCCGGATAAGGGCTGGATGCCGTGGATGATGCCGCCCGGCGTGTGCCGGGCGGCGTTGATGTTGTTGATTGTCAAGTAAAATTGACCCACTTTTACGTTTAATTCTGACCCACCTGAATTCAGAAATCACCTGATTT
>NZ_CAKRNY010000039.1 GCF_934371575.1 uncultured Blautia sp.
CGGAAAGCCGTGTGAGGGAGAACCTCATGCACGGTTTGATGAGGGGCGGATGAAAATTTCATCCGCCTACTCTACCCAGTCGTACATATTCATGGCCTTTTTTACTTCTTTGGACCATTTTTCCATAAGGGGCTGCCCGGTCCATCCGCTTCCGGACCAGGTTGCATCTCCGTATGTGAGAGAGCCGGTTTTTGCTGTCCACAGATCTTTTATTTTTCCATCTTTTATCTGTGTATTGCCATAGGCTGCAGTATCGCGGAAATTATTTCCACGGAAAGTAACAATCCCATCTACATCTGTATAGCTGATTCCTGCATCAAAGGAATGGCTTTCCTTTGGTGCATAGTCCGAAATACTGGCAAGAGTCTGACCATCTGCTTCAATGGCAGTAGATTCTATGTAAAGTGATGGTTTAGTGGATTCCACACATCTGGGGGAAAACGAAGTGGGGCGTGCCATGGCAGCCTTTACTGCTGCAAGAGAATCTGACTGCTCCATATTAAGACTGCTGTTATCACCGGAGACATCGGCAACCATGGAAACTGTGTTTGCATTTTCTTTGATTTTTTTATAAAGGAAAACTCCGCCAAAGAGCACAGCGGAAGCTGCGATAACAAGTGCTCCGGTTGTAATAAGCTTGCGGAAAAAGTATTTTCTCTGCAGCTGGCGTTTTCGTTTCCCTGTTTTTCTTTTCATACGTTTGTTCATGATGATCCTTCCCGAAAAAGAAATGTACTGTTTGAATTAGACATATTACATCTGCATTATACAAGGTGCAGAAGAGAAATTCAAGGCAATCCGAAAGGGCAGCATCGACAAACACGGCTTTTTTTCTTGACAGAGAGTAAGGTGAATTGTTAAAATAATATCAACTGTGTGCAAAAGATGTTGCTGTGAACAAGTTGAGCGGTGATATGAAAATCACAGTAACAAATCATATGAGGAGGAAAGAGTATGCAAAAAGTATGGATCGTAGGATCTGAAGGCCAGATTGGCGAAGCAATTAATGACGTACTGAATCCGTTGGAAATTGAAGTTCTCAATACGGATAAGAACGAGCTTGATATTACGGAAACAGATGAAGTTCTTCGTTTCGGTGAAATTAATCGCCCGGATGTGATCATTAACTGTGCAGGACTTACTGACATTGAGCTTTGCGAGAAGGAACCGGAGGAAGCGTTTCGGGTAAATGCACTTGGTGCCCGTAACTTAAGTATTGTGGCAAGAAAAACAGGGGCAAAGATGGTGCAGCTTTCCACAGACGATGTTTTTGATGGTTTGGCAAAGAAGCCCTATACAGAGTTTGACGATACCAATCCAGCGACTGTCTATGGCAGATCCAAACGTGCCGGAGAAAATTATGTGAAGGAATTTACCCATAAGCACTTTATTATCCGAAGCAACTGGGTTTACGGGGAAGGAAACAATTTTGTTAATCGTGTTCTGGAGGCAGCAGAGGAAGGCAGAGCGCTTTCTGTAGCGGAAGATCAGTACGGTTCCCCCACCAGTGCCAAGGACCTGGCAAGAATTATTCTTTATCTGATCGACACGAATGAATATGGAACCTATCATGCTACCTGTAAGGGTGTTTGCAGCCGCTATGAATTTGCCCAGGAAATCCTTCGCCTGGCCGGGAAAAAGGATGAGCTGAATCCGGTGCCTACACCTCAGTCTGATCTGTCCGTTGGCAGACCTGCCTATGCAGTCCTTGACAATTTTATTCTCCGGATCATTGATGTATATGACATGCCGGAATGGAAAGAGTCTCTGGAAGAATTTATGAAAGAAAGGCTGGAGGGTTAAGATGGGCGCAAAAAAAGGAACGACAACAAAAGAAAAAAAGAAGCTTGGCCTTACCAGTATGATTTTTATCGCACTGATTGCCGGAGCCATTACCGGAATGGTGCTTCATTATCTGGTGCCGGACAGCAGTATTAAAAGTGACGTGATCGTAGAGGGAATTCTGTATGTTCTGGGACAGGGCTTTATCCGCCTCATGAAAATGCTTGTGGTACCGCTTGTATTTTGTTCTCTTGTATGCGGAAGTATGGCAATCGGAGACACGAAGAAGCTGGGAAATGTAGGTGGAAAAACCCTCGCCTTTTATCTGATCACAACAGCAGTTGCGGTAGCAGTTGCTCTTGGAATCGGAACCCTGCTCAGACCTGGAATTGGGCTTGATATGAGTCAGATCCAGTCCAGTGCTTCAAGTGTGGAAACTATGGAATCTACTTCCCTGGTGCAGACGATTCTGAATATTATTCCGGATAATCCTGTTAAAGCCCTGGCAAACGGGGAAATGCTGCAGATCATAGTATTTGCCCTGATCATAGGTGTGATTCTTGCCAAGCTTGGAGAGCGCGCAGAGACAGTTGCAAACTTTATCAGTCAGTTTAATGATATTATGATGGAAATGACAATGTTAGTCATGAAGCTGGCACCTATTGGAGTTTTCAGTCTGATCGCCAGAACCTTTGCCAATATTGGTTTCAGTGCATTTGTTCCGCTGGCAAAGTATATGATCGCTGTTTTACTGGCTCTTGCAATTCAGTGCTTTGGAGTATACCAGATTCTGCTCAAGGTGTTTACCGGCCTGAATCCGGTCAGATTTATTAAAAAGTTTTTCCCGGTTATGGCTTTTGCATTCTCTACTGCAACATCCAATGCAACCATTCCTCTGTCTATTGATACACTGCATAAAAAAATGGGTGTTTCCAAGAAAATTTCTTCATTTACCATTCCTCTTGGTGCGACCATTAACATGGATGGTACTTCCATCATGCAGGGTGTTGCAGTTATGTTTGCAGCCCAGGCCTTTGGAATCCAGCTGACTCCAATGGATTATGTGACGGTAATCGGTACTGCAACTCTGGCATCTATTGGTACAGCAGGTATTCCAAGTGTTGGTCTTGTTACTCTGACGATGGTGTTTAATTCTGTCGGGCTTCCGGTTGAGGCCATTGGTATCATCATGGGTATCGACCGTATTCTGGATATGGCCAGAACCGCAGTTAATATTACAGGAGATGCTGTTTGTACGACGATCGTTGCATGTCAGAACGGCGCTGTAGATAAAGAGGTGTTTAATATAGCTGAATAAGAATATTGGCGTGTGTATGTGAGTTTAGACTCAGGTATGCACGTCTTTTTTTGTGTGGCGAAGGCGGACGCCTGGGAGGGACAGTGTGTTGCGGACAACGTCAAAAAACGGGATTTTACTCCGTCGCCTATTGCAGGTTCCATAAACAAACTCGCCCATGATGGGCTCAGACAGTGTTTATGAAACCTGCGCTATACTCGTAAAATCCCGTTTTTGACTAACTGTCCTTAACACAATGCCCCTCCCCGGCTGGTTGCTTAAATAGACTGTGAACAGCTTGTTTACAAATAAATTAAATTTATAGATAAAACAATCATTGGCAAACAGTATATAACACTTGACAACAGTATAATACTGTTATACACTGTTTACACAAGGAGGAGCCACATGAAGATCATAATTAATCACTCGTCGATGCAGCCAATTTATGAGCAGATCACAGATCGGATCAAGGCGATGATCATTGACGGGACGTTAAAGGAAGAGGAAATGCTTCCCTCTGTGAGAACTTTGGCGAAGGAGCTGAAGATTAGTGCTCTTACGGTGAAGAAGGCGTATGACTTTCTGGAGGAAGAGGGGTTCGTGGTTACGGTGCATGGGAAAGGCAGCTTTATTGCCAAGAATAACCAGGGACTTCTTATGGAAGAGCGGAAGCGGGAGATTGAGACAGAACTGGAGGAAGTGATCCGGAAAGCGCGGATCAGCGGATTATCTGAGGAAGAGATCCGGGAACTGTTTGAACTTATTATGGAGGAGTAAATATGCTGCTGAGTTTGAAGAATTTGCAGAAGAATTATCCTGGATTTTCCCTGGATGTAAGTATGGAAATAGAAGAAGGACAGATCACCGGTCTGATCGGAGCCAATGGAGCTGGGAAGTCTACCACCTTTAAGGCGATTCTGGGACTAATCTATCCGGATTCTGGAGAAATCCGGATTTTTAATAAGAAGCAGGAGGAAATCACTGCAAAGGAGAAAGCGCTTATTGGCGTGGCGCTTTCGGACAGTGGATTTTCTGAATGCCTGAGGGTGAAGCAGATCGCCCATATTCTGGAGAAAACTTATGAGAAATTTGACCGGGCTGTTTTTGAGAAGCGCTGTCAGGAGTTTTCTATTCCCATGGATAAGAAGCTGAAGGAGTTTTCCACAGGAATGAAAGCAAAGTTAAAGGTGCTGACGGCCACCAGCTTTGATGCCAGGCTTCTTGTTCTGGATGAGCCTACGGCTGGTCTGGACGTGATTGCCAGGGACAGCATTCTGGAACTCCTTCGGGAATATATGGAGACAGAAGGCAGAAGTATTCTGATCAGCTCCCACATTTCCTCAGATCTGGAGAGCCTGTGTGATGATATCTATATGATTGATAAGGGACGGATCGTGCTTCATGAGAATACAGATGTGCTGCTGGATGAATATGGTCTTATCAAGGCTGACGAGAAACAATATGAATTGCTTGATAAGCAGCATATTCTCAAGGTGAAGAAGGAGCAATACGGCTACAGCTGTCTCACAGATGAGCGTGCATTTTATGCGGAGAACTACCCGCAGCTTGTAATAGAACGTGGGTCTGTGGACAAGGTTATTACCATGATGATCAAGGGGGAAGTATTATGAAAGGTATGTTTGTAAAAGACATGGAAATTATGAGGGGAAACCTGAAAACGTTTATTGGCATATATATTATAGCCATTTTCTGTTTCCTGAGTACTTCCGCAGGTCCCTCTTTTCTAATTAGTTATGTGTCTGTCCTGGCTGCTGTTATGGCGCTGAATACCATAGCAAGTGATGATATGGATAATGGTATGTCTTATATTTTTACTTTTCCTATCAGCAGGAAAGAATATGTGAAGGAGAAGTATCTGCTGGGTGCAGGAATGGTCACGGCATTGTGGGCTGTTGCGGTTGCAGTTGCAATTGGCGTAAATGCCTCCGGATATCGCATGGTGTCCTGGGAAGAACTGATCGCTTCTGCCGCTGCAGGTCTTTTTCTTGCTATTTTCGCAAATGTGGTTTTGTTTCCGGTACAGTTGAAATATGGAAGCTCTACAGGAAGGCTGATGTTGTTTGTTCTTGTATTTGGCATCATGTCGGCAGGATGGATTGGCGTAGAAATATGCCAGAAAATGAACGTGGATTTTTCCGGCCTGAAAAATTTGGGCCTGCGCATTTGGAACTTTGGAATCCCGGTCTGCCTGGCGATGCTGTTTGTTCTTATGTTGCTAATGCTTCTGATTTCCTGTACAATATCCATAAAGATTATGGAGAAAAAGGAGTACTGATCCTGAAATGAAGAAGAATCAGATTTTTATAAAATGCGGAACTGAATATAAGGAGATGACGAAGGAACTGCTGGAGGCGTGTGATCTGGCAGGAGAGATAGAGAAGAAGTTTGAGAAATGCGGATTGAAGGCGCTTTCAGAAAATTTCGAGGCAGGTTTACAGCAGAATAGTGAGAAGGTTATAACAGAAGCAAAGTTTGAAACAAAGAGCAGTCTTATTGACAGCTCTAAAGCAGAAGTGGACTGTTTTTATTCTTCAGATTCTGTGGAAAAACAGAATTCAGAATTTGGTTTGTACAATATGCGGATTGGCATCAAGCCAAACCTGGTCGCCCCTATGGAAGCCTACTGGGGCGGTACCACCCATCCGGAGGTAGTCGCTGGAATCGTAGAATATCTTCAGAAAAAAGGTTTCTCCAATCTGGTGATCATGGAAGGTTCCTGGGTAGGAGATAAGACCTCCGAATCCTACGAAGTCTGTGGTTTCAAGTCCCTCTGTGAAAAATATAACGTTCCGTTCCTTGACATGCAAAAGGAAAAGGGTGCGCCTGTACAATGTGGCGATATGACCTTAAACATCTGCAAAAGTGTCCTTGACCTGGACTTCCTTATTAATGTTCCTGTACTAAAGGGTCACTGTCAGACCAAAATCACCTGTGCATTGAAGAACATGAAAGGCCTTTTGCCGAATTCCGAGAAGCGCCGCTTCCACGCGCTTGGTCTTCACGACCCCATTGCCCATCTTGGTCTTGGTATCCATCAGGATTTCATCGTGGTAGATAATATTTGCGGCGATCTGGATTTCGAGGACGGCGGCAACCCAGTAGAGATGAACCGCGTTCTGGCAGCTGTGGATCCGGTTCTTATGGATGCCTATGTCTGCGACATGATGTATTATCAGCCAGAAGAAGTTCCTTACATTACAAAGGCTGCTGCCCTTGGCGTTGGCTGCGCCGACATCCGCCAGGCAGAAATCCACGCCCTCGACGGTAACCCCGGTGCCCCCATTCCCAAGTCCCGGAAAGTGGTAGAGCTTGCCGATGCGGTAGAAGAAGTAGAATCCTGCAGCGCCTGCTACGGAAATCTGATTCCCGCACTTGACAGGCTGCAGCAGGAAGGTCTTTTGAATAAGCTGGACGCCCGTATTTGTATCGGGCAGGGCTATCGCAAGCAGGAGGGAAAGCTTGGGATTGGAAACTGCACCTGTCATTTTATTCATCATCTGGCAGGATGTCCGCCAACAGAAGAGGATATCTATGAGTTCTTGAAATCCTATATAAGTTTATAAAAAAGCAGGTCAACCGTGATAGTAATCGCGGTCGGCCTGCATTTAAATTTAGATAAGTTTTTTTACCATATCTACAATTTCTTCCTTGGTTACCGTGCTGCTGTTAATGCACAGATCATACTGGAGCATATCCAGCCAGTTTGTATCTGTGAAATATTCGTAATAAGCACGCCGTTCTTTATCTGTACGTTTCACCAGCTTGCGCACGCTTTTTTCTTCCCGTCCGGTACGGGCAATAACTGTTTTCACGCGATCTTCGAAAGGTGCATAAATGAATATTCTCAGGTGCTTTTCCTTATTGTCCTTCAGTATATAGTTTGCGCAGCGTCCGACAATGACACAGTCTTCCTTATCAGCAGCTTCCAGAATGATCTTCTTCTGCAGGTCAAACAGTACATCATTCATAGGGACGAAGTGGTACTCCGGATTCATCTGAAGTTCATAATCTACCGGATAAAGCCATTGGCTGGCCTTACGCTCATCTACTCTGGCAAATTCATCGAAAGGAATATTTTTCTCCTTGCTTGCCATTTCAATCAGCTCTTTGTCATAAAATTTAAATCCCAGTTCCTCGGCAAGAGCCTTTCCAATAATACGTCCGTTACTTCCAAACATACGATTGATTGTTATGATACGTTTACTCATAAAACCCACTCCTTTCGTGAAATATTCCGTTCTTTTCGTGTATTATAACACAATTGTTTGAAAATATCTATATAATATGTATAAAATCAAAACAAAAAAATATTCTGAATATGTCATTTTGCTGGAAATCTGTTATTTTTCTTGTTATACTAAGAAGGAACAATACAAGAAAGGAAGAAAGCATGCTTAAAATAAAAAATTATGTGAAAGTGGAATCTCTGGAAGAGGCTTATGAGCTGAACCAGAAGCGGACAGCCTGTGTGCTAGGCGGTATGGTATGGCTGAAAATGGGCAGCCGTAATGTGACCACAGCCATTGACCTGTCTGGTCTTGGACTGGATCGTATCACAGAAACTGAGGAAGAATTCGTGATTGGCTGTATGACACCTTTACGTGATCTGGAACTTCACAAGGGACTTGATACCTATACAAATGGAGCGGTAAGAGAGAGTTTGCGCCATATTGTAGGGGTTCAGTTCCGCAACTGTGCAACTGTAGGCGGAAGTGTCTGGGGACGCTTCGGCTTTTCTGATGTATTGACTTTGTTACTTGCGCTGGATACGGAAGTAGAGCTGTATAAGGCAGGCAGAGTCTGTCTTTCTGATTTTGTAAAAATGCCAAAGGACAGGGATATTCTGGTTCACATTATTGTGAAGAAGACTCCGCTGAAGACAGCTTACCTAAGCCAGCGAAATACCAGGACAGATTTCCCGGTTCTGGCATGCTGTGTCAGTCTTTCTGATAGGGGTGTAAAGGCAGTTTACGGCGCCCGTCCTGCAAGAGCTTTTCTTATTACTGACGAAGAGAATATTTTTGCCGGTATAGACCAGATGTCCGCAGATGAGAAAGAGAAAGCAATTCTGAAATTTGCAGACTATGCAGCCAGGAATGTTCCCACATCCGGAAACATGCGAGGCAGCGCAGAGTACAGGACCCTTCTTGTGCAGGTTCTTACAAGAAGAGCGTTAGAAGCAGTAGGAGGTATTGACTGATGAAAATTAATTTCTGGCTGAATGGAGTCAAAAAGGAAGAGGAAATCCGTCCGGATACCATGCTTCTGGAATTTCTTAGAAGCCTTGGCTGCTATAGTGTAAAGAGAGGCTGTGAGACTGCGAACTGTGGTCTTTGTACTGTGCTGGAAGATGGTAAGCCTGTGCTTTCCTGCAGTGTTCTGGCAGCACGTATTGATGGCAAAAAGGTTATGACCATGGAGGGACTTCAGGAGGAGTCCGAGGAATTCGGTTCTTTTCTTGCCAATGAAGGCGCAGAGCAGTGCGGTTTCTGTAACCCTGGTTTTATTATGAATGTAATTGCCATGACCAGAGAACTGGAAGATCCCACAGAGGATGACATTAAGGAATATCTGGCCGGTAATTTATGCCGTTGTTCCGGTTTCGTGGGACAGACAAGAAGTATTCTGAAATATCTGGAATTTAAGAAGAATAAATCAGAAGGCAGCAAAGATCAGGAGAAGGAGGTGCAGGCATGAGCTATGTAAATCAGTCACTTCAGAAAAAAGATGCCATGGCTCTTGTTACAGGTCAGCCGGTATATACAGATGACCTGGCACCGAAGGATTGCCTGATCATCAAGATTTTAAGAAGCCCTTACGCAAATGCCTGGGTAGAAGAAATCAAGACGGATACTGCGATGAAGGTCGAGGGCATGGTCTGTGTTCTTACCTGGCAGGATGTTCCTAAGAGGCGTTTTGCATCAGCCGGACAGACTTATCCGGAATTCAGCCCTTATGACAGAATGATCCTGGATCAGCATCTGCGTTTTGTAGGGGATGCTGTGGCAATCCTGGCAGGTGAGACGGAGGCTGCTGTAGACCTTGCCATGAAGCGCATGAAAGTAAAATACCGTGTGGAAACACCGGTTCTTGATATGCATACAGCGAAGGACAATCCTGTTCTGGTTCATCCGGAAGAGGACTGGGAGTCCAAATTCCCGGTAGGCGCAGATAATAAGAGAAATCTTGCAGCCAAGGGCCACGAGGAAATGGGAGACATTGACAAGGTTCTTGCAGAGTGTAAGTATACAGTGGATGAGGTTTATCATACAAAGGCAGATCAGCAGAGCATGATGGAGACTTTCCGTACATATTGTACCAAGGATCATTTCGGAAGACTGAACGTAGTATCTTCCACACAGGTTCCTTTCCATCTGCGCAGAATCCTTGGAAATGCCCTTGGAATTCCATCCTCTAAGATCCGTGTGATCAAGCCGCGTATTGGTGGTGGCTTTGGTGCGAAGCAGACAGAGGTCTGCGAGATTTATCCGGCAATTGTTACCTGGCTTACAGGACGTCCGTCCAAGATCGTTTACAGCCGCCATGAAACTTTGACCTGCGGATCTCCGCGTCATGAGATGGAAGTTCATGTGCAGGTAGGTGCCGATGAGAATGGAATTGTAAAAGGAATTAAAGTAGAAGCTCTTTCCAATGCAGGCGCATATGGCGATCACAGTCCTACAACAGTAGGTCTGACTGGTCATAAAGCGATTGCGCTGTACCGTAATCTGGAGGCTTTTGCTTTTGATTATGAGGTTGTGTATACCAATGTACAGGCAGCAGGTGCATACCGCGGATATGGAGCAACACAGGGTATCTATGCGGTGGAATCAGCAGTCAATGAGCTGGCTCATAAGATGAATATGGATCCGGCGAAGATCCGTGAATTGAACATGCCGATCGAAGGTGAGCCAATGTATGATTATGATGGCAATCTGACACATACTGCAAGCTGCACTATGGACCGCTGCCTGGCTCGTGCCAAGGAAATGATCGGCTGGGATGAGAAATACCCATGCAGGGATATGGGAAATGGAAAGGTACGCGGTGTAGGCCTTGCCATGGCTATGCAGGGATCATCCATTTCAAATGTTGATGTTGGTGGTGCCACCCTGAAGCTGAATGAGGATGCATCTTATACCTTGTCTCTTGGATGCGCGGATATGGGTACTGGCTGTGATACCATTCTTTCCCAGATGGCAGCAGACTGTCTGGAAACAGAGTTTGATAATATTGTTGCTTTTGGCGTTGATACAGACGTTTCTCCTTATGATTCCGGGTCTTATGCTTCTGCAACCACTTATGCTACCGGAAATGCGGTAATTAATGCCTGTGGTGAGCTGAAAAAGCGTATTGTGAAAATGGGCGCAGAAATGCTTGGTGCAGAATCGGATCAGATCGAGTTTGACGGTAAGAGAGTTTTTGCAGGAGATAAAGAAGTAAGTCTTCAGGAAATCGCCTATAAGGGAACCTGCGGCAATAATCAGGAACTTCAGGTGACAACATCCTTTTCCTCCCAGATTTCCCCGCCGCCGTACATGATCGGTGCTGCAGAGGTGGAAGTTGACAAAGAGACAGGTAATATTGAACTGATCGATTATGTGGCAGTTGTAGACTGTGGAACTCCAATCAACCCGAATCTTGCCAGAGTGCAGACAGAAGGCGGTGTTGCCCAGGGAATCGGTATGGCTCTTATGGAAGAGGTACAGTACACCAAAGCAGGAAAAATCCGCGAGAATTCTTTCATGCAGTACAAGATCCCAAGCCGTGTGGACATTGGAAATATCCGCGTGGAATTTGAGAGCAGCTATGAGAAGAGTGGTCCTTTTGGAGCGAAATCCATCGGTGAGCTGGTAATTGATACACCTTGTCCTGCAATTGCGGACGCTGTTTACAATGCTTCCGGTGTGCGGGTGAGAGAGCTTCCGATCACCCCGGAGAAGGTGGCAATGGGTGTTCTGGAGAATCAGTTAAAAGGAGAAATTCATAAATGAGAGAGGTTTGTCTTGCGTGCATAGGATTTATTCTGGAAATGACTATATTTTTTGCAGCAGGCAGGCTTTTGTCAAAGGCATTAAAATTAAAAGAAGATATATCACTGCAGCTGATTTTGGGATATCTGGTATATTTTACAGTATTAGAAGTGGCAGTTGTACCAATGACGCTTTTGTGGGTACCGCTTAACAGGGCAGCAGCCCTGTGGGTGGTGCTTTTGGTAATCCTGCTGGCAGGTGGCTGTTTTCTTTTGAGACGAAAGAGAAAACAGGCTGCATCAGAAAAACAAAAGAAGACGCATTCGTTCAGACTGTTTTTGGGGGAGCTTTGGAATCGTCATTCCTTTATGCTTTTGGCAGCTGCTTTTGTAGTTCTCATTCAGTGCCTGATCGTGATTTTATATGAGGATACCACAGTTGATGCCACTTATTATGTTGGAACTGTAAGCACATCTGTGTACACGAATACTTTGGGCCGGTATGATCCGTTTCGGGGCGGTATTCTGAATCGTTTTCAGGTGCGCTATATTTTATCAGCATACCCAATGAACAATGCAATCTGGTGTAAGCTTCTGGGAATCCACCCCATTGTTCAGGCAAAGATTGTGATGTCCTGTGTAAATGTAATTGTTTCCAATCTTATTATCTACCAGATTGGAAAGCGCCTGTTTGATGAAAACAGAAAAAAAGCAGATCTGATGTTGATTTTTGTCTGTGTTCTTCAGTTGTTTTGCGGAACTATTTATACAGCAGGAACCTTCTTTTTTACAAGAAGCTATGAGGGAAAATCCATTCTGGCGAATATTGCGTTCCCGGCAGTTTTGATGTGTGCACTGTGGTTTTATCAGAAAAAGGATGAAAAGACCGTCTGGCTTGTATTATTTCTCACAGCTGCAAGTGCGTTGTCCTTTTCCGGATCTGCGATTATTTTCCCGGCAGCAATTCTGGCAGGGATGGTACCGGTAATGTTTATGAAACGGAAATTTTCTGCAATACCTTATTGCATTCTCTGTATGGTTCCTTCCGGTATATATGCGGCAGTTTATTTTGCATGTAAGCTTGGTCTTATCAGGCTTGCCGCATCATAGAAAGGAGAAATCGTATGGCAGGAGTGACAATTGAAGAGCTTGGGCTGAAATTCGTAAAGGTTTGTATGAAGCTGTACTGGGGTTCCTGGTGGTATCCGCTTTTTTTTGCTATAGGATTGTTATGCACCTTGATCTGGGGGCGTAAAAAAAGCTCCAGGATTTTTATTGGATATACCGCCTTCCTTTTTCTGACTGTATACAATCCTATAGTAGTAAAATACGTGATTGCCAGACTGGATTTTGAAAATGAATACTATCGGTTTATATGGATTCTGCCGGTAATTCCGGCGATTGCCTATTACGGAGTAACCTTTGTTTCGGCTTTTAAGAAAAAATGGCTGAAAGCAGCTGCTGTTCTTGCAGTTCTTGGTGTTCTGATCGTTTCCGGGAATCCGCTGAATGGAGTGGTGAAGAATTTTGCACTTGCTGAGAATATATACAAGGTTCCCGATGAGCTGATCGAGATCTGTGAGATTCTGCATGAGAATATGAGCAATCCAGATGGACGCCCGAAGGTGGTATTTGATGCAAGTCTGAATAATGTTGTAAGGCAATATGATGCCCAGCTTCGTCTGACAATTGACAGAAATGCAAGCATCTACAGGGCAGGAAGTACAGTAGCAGGGGAATTTAATGAAAACAGCTGGCGTTATAAGCGCCAGAAAGCTATTTTGGATGTGATTGACTATCAGATTTATGACCATCCGAAAAAATTTCGAAATGCACTGAGAAAGTCGAAAACAAAATTTGTGGTTGTCACAAAAAATGAGGAATTACAGGCTTTTTTGTTAAAAAATGGGTGTGAACAAATTGCAGAAACGGAATCCTATAATATTTTTCGCTATAAAGGTCTGAAAAAAGACTTAACGAAAAAATCAACAAAAAAGAAATAAAGGGTTGCATTTGCAGGAAAAAGCTGATACAGTGTGTTTGTGAAAAATAAATACGGGAAGTTATGATAGAGGCGCGGGCTTCATCAGTAGTTTCTGCTGTAAAGAGGATCACAGTGTTTATGACATTACTCTTTAATCACCTGGCAGATTGGCTGGAATGAAAGGGGAGACCGCCGAAGGAATTTTTGCTTTGCCATGAGAGCGGAATCCTGGGCTGACGCAGAATATGCGGCAGACTGTCACTGTTGTGGAGCGCTATCGAAGGTATGGATCCTCTGAAGAGAATAAATGCCATGAATGTGTCCCATGATGGGAATTGCATTCATGGCTTTTTTGCGTGAAAAGGGAGGAAAGAAAAATGAAGCACAATCGAAGAAAATTATCTGTATTCTTTGCAGCAGTTATGCTTTTTGTTCTGACATGTCCGGTAACGGTTCTGGCAGCTGCTGAAGAGGAAACAGCACCGGCGCTGTATGCCACATTCTGGTCATTGGTACCGCCTGTTGTGGCAATCGTTCTGGCACTGATCACAAAGGAGGTTTACAGTTCTCTGTTTCTTGGAATTTTAGTTGGAGCACTTCTGTACTCCGGCGGCAATTTTGAGAAAACGGTTAACCAGATCTTTTCCGGGGGGATGATCAGTGTATTGTCATCCAGCAGTAATGTAGGTATTCTGGTATTTCTGGTAATTCTCGGAACCATGGTCTGCCTGATGAACAGAGCCGGAGGGTCTGCTGCATTCGGGCGCTGGGCAGGTAAGCATATTAAAACAAGAGTTGGAGCAGAGCTTGCCACTATTTTACTTGGTGTTCTGATTTTTATTGATGATTATTTCAACTGTCTGACTGTAGGTAGTGTTATGAGACCGATCACAGATCAGCACAATGTATCACGTGCGAAGCTTGCGTATCTGATTGACGCTACAGCAGCACCAATCTGCATTATTGCACCAATTTCATCCTGGGCAGCTGCAGTCAGCGGTTTTGTTCCGGGAGAAGATGGAATGTCTGTATTTGTCAGAGCTATTCCATATAACTACTATGCCCTTCTTACCATTGTTATGATGGTATCTATGGTTTTGATGAAAGAAGAATTTGGTGCTATGGGTGTGCATGAATCAAATGCCTTAAAAGGAGATCTGTTTACCACTGCTTCCCGTCCGTATGCCTCAGGGGAAGGAGAGGGACCTGTGAACCCAAGGGGAAAGGTTATGGATCTTCTGATCCCTATTTTTTCACTGGTTATCTGCTGTGTTATTGGCATGATCTATACAGGCGGATTTTTCAGCGGCACTGATTTTGTAACTGCTTTTTCCCAGAGCGATGCTTCCGTTGGCCTGGTGCTTGGAAGCTTCTTTGGTCTGGTCATCACAATTCTTCTTTACATGATCCGGGGGGTATTGTCTTTCCGGGACTGTATGGCATGTATCCCGGAAGGCTTCAAATCCATGGTTCCTGCAATCCTGATCCTTACTTTTGCGTGGACCTTAAAAAGTATGACAGACAGCCTGGGTGCTGCTGAATTTGTTGCTGAACTGGTAAAATCATCTGCAGGTGGTCTGGTGAATATGCTTCCGGCAATTATCTTTCTGGTGGCATGCTTCCTTGCGTTTGCCACAGGAACTTCCTGGGGAACATTTGGTATTTTGATTCCTATTGTGGTACATGTATTTGAAAATACACCGGGCAATCTGATGATCATTTCCATTTCTGCATGTATGGCAGGTGCTGTGTGCGGAGATCACTGTTCTCCGATTTCCGATACAACCATCATGGCCTCTGCAGGAGCTCAGTGCGATCATGTTAATCATGTATCTACTCAGCTGCCGTATGCAATTGTGGCAGCAGTTGTATCGTTTATAACGTATATTTTCGCTGGCTTTATCCAGAGCCCTCTATGTCTGATCATTGGTGTGGCACTGATGATGGGCGTTATGCTGGTGGTGAAAATGAAGTTCTCGGATTTAAAAACGGAATAAAGGCAGTTTCTTCTTGAAAAAAGAAGACCCATGGAAGCCAGAATGAATTTGACTGTGTGATATTTGCAGAACTATGAGAGAACTCAGGGTGTGAGCAGAGATTACCTGGAAATTCGTTCTGGCTTTTTTTTGGCTTTACTTTGGGGAAGGTTTACCTTGCATCTGTCCGGGAAAAACTATATAATGGAAAAATGGACGAAAAAATTAGAATCAATAAATATTTAAGCGAAGCAGGATTCTGCTCAAGGCGGGAAGCGGATGGCCTGATCCAGGACGGAAGGGTGACTGTGGAAGGCCGCACGGCAGAACCAGGAGAAAAGATTACAGCAGATACAGTGGTATTCGTGGATGGCAAGCCAGTGAAAAAGGTGGAGAAGAAGGTCCTCCTTTTGTTTTATAAGCCCCGGGGCGTTGTATGCAGCACTAAGAAGCAGCGCCAGGAGACCACGGTCACCGAATATCTGAACTATCCGGTACGGATTTATCCAATTGGCCGCCTTGACAAAGAATCCGAGGGGCTTTTGCTTTTGACAAACCAGGGAGACCTGGTGAATAAGATCATGCGCGCGGGGAATTATCATGAGAAGGAATACCTGGTGACCGTGAATAAGCCTGTCGATGGCGAGTTTGTAAGAAAAATGTCATCTGGTGTCCCCATTCTGGATACTATTACCCGTCCCTGTTTTGTGGAAAAAACAGGCAGGAATTCTTTCCGAATTATTTTGACCCAGGGTTTGAACCGGCAGATCCGCCGGATGTGTGAGTATCTGGGCTATCAGGTGCTTACCCTGAAGCGTGTGCGCATTATGGAACTGACGCTGGATGGTCTGAAAGAGGGCACGTACAGGGAAGCTGCTAAGGAAGAGTGGGAAAAGCTGGAAAAAGGAATTGCAGGTTCGTCCCAGCTGCCGGCTTCACAAGTGGGGGCTGCTTATGGCAATCATAACAGGAAAACAGGAGGACATCATGGAAAATTCTCTACAGCGAATGAAAGAACTGGTAGAAAAGCTGGATCAGGCTGCGAAAGCCTATTACCAGGAAGACAGGGAAATCATGAGCAATCAGGAGTACGACGATCTGTACGACCAGCTGGACCAGCTGGAAAAAGAAACCGGAACCGTACTCACAAATAGCCCTACCATCCGTGTAGGATACGAGGCGGTCAATGAGCTTCCCAAGGAAGAACATCCAAGTCCAATGCTGTCTCTTGATAAGACCAAGGACAGGGAAGTGCTCCGGGATTTTATTGGAAGCCATAAATGCCTTTTGTCCTGGAAACTGGACGGACTGACTATTGTTCTTACTTATGAGAATGGGGAGCTTGCAAAAGCAGTCACAAGGGGAAACGGAGTAGTTGGAGAGGTGATCACCAACAATGCCCGGGTGTTTAAGAACATTCCTCTTCGCATTCCTTATAAGGGACAGCTGGTGCTTCGTGGAGAGGCAATCATCACCTACTCTGAGTTTGAACGGATCAACGAGACCATCGGAGATGCGGATGCGAAATATAAGAATCCCCGAAATCTTTGCAGCGGCTCTGTGCGACAGCTGAACAATGAGATCACAGCGAAACGAAATGTGCGGTTTTATGCCTTTGCCTTGGTAAGCGCCCAGGATGTGGATTTCTCCAATTCCAGGGAACAGCAGTTTCTGTGGCTGAAAAAGCAGGGCTTTGAGGTTGTGGAATATAAAGTGGTTACGTCTGAAACACTGGATGAGGCTATGGACTATTTTTCCACTGCCATTGTAAACAATGATTTTCCATCAGATGGGCTGGTGGTAACCTATGATGATATTGCTTATGGAGAGTCCTTGGGAAGTACGGCGAAGTTTCCGAGAAATTCTTTTGCTTTTAAATGGGCAGATGAAATGCGGGAGACCAAACTGGTGGACATGGAATGGAGTCCGTCAAGAACAGGCCTTATTAATCCGGTGGCAATTTTTGAGCCGGTGGAGCTGGAGGGTACCACAGTAAGCCGCGCCAGTGTACACAATATCAGTATTGTAAAGGAATTACAGCTGGGAATCGGGGATACCATTAAAGTCTACAAGGCGAATATGATCATTCCCCAGATTGCAGAGAACTTAACCAGAAGCGGCAATCTGGTGATTCCGGACAAATGTCCGGTGTGCGGCCATGAGGCACGTATCCGCCAGGAAAATGACGTGGAAACTTTATATTGCATGAACCCGGACTGTGTGGCCAAGAAGATCAAGTCCTTCAGCCTTTTTACCAGCCGGGATGCCATGAACATTGACGGACTTTCCGAGGCAACCTTAGAGAAATTTATTGCTATGGGATTTATCCATAATTTCGGGGATATTTTCGAGATTGGAAAATATAAGGAGCAGATCGTGGAGATGGAGGGCTTTGGCCAGAAATCCTTCGATAATCTCATGGCAAGCCTTGAAAGGGCGAAGGAGACTACCCTTGCAAAGGTGATCTACAGTCTTGGGATTACTGGAATCGGTCTTGCAAACGCAAAGGTGATCTGCAAATATTTTGATGATGATATCGAAAAAATCCGCCATGCAGATGCGGACGAGATCAGTTCTATAGAGGGAATCGGTCCGGTGCTTGCCGGAAACCTTGCCGCTTATTTTGACAGTGAAGAGAATAATCGGAAACTGGACCATCTGCTGGGGCATCTTCATCTGATCCATGAGGAGACTTCCGAAGAACAGATATTTGCTGGGAAAACTTTTGTTATTACAGGAAGTGTAGAGCATTTTTCCAATCGCTCCGAGGTGAAGGGCTTTATCGAAGCCAGAGGAGGTAAGGTGACAGGCTCTGTGACAAAAAAGACCGATTATCTGATCAATAACGATAAAGAATCAGCTTCTTCCAAGAATAAGAAAGCAAAGGAGCTGGGAATTACAATTTTGTCAGAGGAAGATTTTCTGGAACTGGCGGGAGAAAAATAGGATGGCTTTGACGAAGCTAACGTGAAAGTGCGAAAAAGCACTTATATAGACAGGAGGAAATTGCAATGCCAATCAAAATACAAAGTGACCTTCCGGTTAAGGAAATACTGGAAAAAGAAAATCTGTTTGTTATGGACGAAAATCGTGCCATGCATCAGGATATCCGACCGATTTATATTCTGATCCTGAATCTGATGCCTTTGAAGGAAGAAACTGAGCTTCAGCTTTTGCGCTCTCTCTCGAACACTCCGCTGCAGGTAGATGTGAGCTTCATGGCCGTAGAGTCCCATCAGGCGAAAAATACTTCCAAGAGCCATCTGAATAAATTTTACCAGACCTTCTCCGAACTGAAGGATAAGAAATTCGACGGAATGATCATTACTGGGGCACCGGTAGAGCAGATGGAGTTTGAAGAAGTGGATTACTGGGAAGAGGTAACCGGCATTATGGACTGGGCGGAGACTCATGTAACTTCTACCATATTCCTGTGCTGGGCAGCCCAGGCTGCACTTTACCACTTCTATGGTCTTAAGAAACGGAAGCTGGATAAGAAAATGTTCGGTTTGTTCTGGCACAAGGTAATGAACCGCAAGATCCCCTTGGTACGTGGCTTTGATGACATGTTTCTGGCACCCCATTCCAGACATACGGAAGTTCCGATTGAGGATGTACATGCCTGCAAGGAACTTACAGTTCTTGCAGAATCAGATAAGGCAGGACTTTTTCTTGCCATGGCAGAAGATGGGCGAAAGATTTTCGTAATGGGACATCCGGAATATGACCGGGTTACTCTTGACGGTGAATACAAACGTGATCTTGGAAAGGGCCTTCCCATTGAAATGCCGGAAAACTATTATCCAGACAACAATCCGGATAACAGACCTTTGCTGCTGTGGAGAGCCCATGCCAACAACCTGTATACCAACTGGCTGAATTATTACGTCTACCAGAGCACCCCGTATGACCTGTACGGAACCCCTGATTTTTCCAGTATTTCCAAGGGTTGAGAGAGTTGCACATTTCACGTAAATTATTATAGTTTCACGCTATTTATTACGAAAATGGAGTAAAAATGGAGTACTAGAGGTGTGAAAATGGGGTATCAAAATAAGAATGTAAAAGGTGTGTAAATGAATATTTTTTATAAATTTTGATGAATAAAAATGCATGAATAAGTCCATGGGTTATTGATAACTCATGGGCTTATTTTAGTGTTTGGGACATTTTTTTAGCCGAGATATTATTGGGCGTTGTTTTTAGAAAAAGAGAAGACGCATTATTGGTGCGATTGTATTTCAATGTGGTTCTTATTTCAAATCAAAAAAATCTTAAATAAATCGCAATTTTTTTCCATCTTTTTACACATTTCAATATTTTTTTCCATTATTTATTATAGGAGAGTATAGTACCACTCCATAATTTAGAAACGGAGGAATCAAAGATGTGGTATTTTTGGCTCTTTTTCTTGGTCCTGCTGGCAGTGGCTATTGTACTAATGTATTGCTGCCTTGTTAGAGCCGGAAAAATGGACGACGAGATGGAGGAGACATTTAGAGAACTAAGTGAAAAAAGAAAGGATGAAACAGAGCTGTGGCAAGGGGAAGATCAGGAGTGATTTCGAAGGAGTATAAGGGGGAAGAAAATACTGCCTATCATGACGTAATAAAACTATTTAAAATTTACCGGGCGGTAAACTGGCAGATGCAAATAAAAATCAACCAGGTTAAACGGCGTTTCCATATGGAGTATGGTACAGATGTAGATGAATTTTTAGATAGTATTTATCAAGCTGGAATGGATGTGGAAAGAGATTTGGCATCAGAGAAGGAACGTGTTGAGGCAATCAACCGATCCAATCAGTATTTGCGTTTAATTGATGAAGCCGTAGATCTTATGCGAAGGTATCATCCGCAGGGCGAACGATATTATTGGGTACTCTATTATAGTTATTTATCATCAACGAAACCAGAGAACATTGATGAAATCCTGGATAATCTGGAACCACATTTTCCGCAATATGCCAGGATTCATAGAACCACATATTTTCGGTGGCGTGAACAGGCTTTTGAGGCTATAGGAAGCATATTATGGGGGTACGAAGGGGAAAGTGAGCGTGTATTGAAACTGGTTTGCGAAGATTTCGAAGAAAAATAATTATTTCCAAAATCCTATTGACACAGATTTTCCAAAATCTCTATAGTGAAATTGCAAGGACGCAAAAAAGGCGTATAGCAATACTATATTTGGATTTTGAAAGGAGAAATACATATGGTTATTTCAGTAGATACCGGTAACAAACACATGAAAACAGAGAACTGTGAGTTCAATTCTGGAGTGGAAATTTTGGATACATTGCCAGGAGAGTTGGAAGAGGTGATTGAGTACGAAGGAAAATATTATATGACAACGAATAGAAGAATCTCGTATATGGAAGATAAGACCGCAGATGATCGGTATTATATTCTGACATTATTTGCCATTGCAAAAGAATTATCTTACCGCGAAAAAAATGAAGGTCTGCTTCCGCAAAATCTGCAGGAGATTGAGCTTCTGGTAGGACTGCCGCCTGCGCATTATGGGAAACAGCGAAAAAAATTCAGGGAGTATTTTTATCGGAATGGGGCAGTAGTTGAATTTTGCTATAAAGGCATTTCATACCGAATTGTTTTCAAAGAAGTAAAAGTTTATATACAGGCATATGCCGCATATTGTCTTCTTGCTGTGAAGAAACAGTTATCGGTAATACCAAAAATTTTATTGATCGATATTGGTGGCTTTACCGTAGATTATATGGTTTTAAGATTTGGACAGCTGGAAATGGAGTATGTCGATTCATTAGAAAATGGTGTCATTCGGTTATATAACAGTATTAAAGCTGCGATAAGACAAAAATACAGTATTCTCTTGGATGAAGAGGATATTGACAATATTATATTGGAAAGAGGTGGTTGCTATAAACCAGAGTTAAAAGAACGTGTACGTGAGGTTGCTATCGGATATGTGACAGAATTACTTGGAAAGTTTCGTGAGCTTGGAATTGATTTCAATACGACACAGACAGTATTTCTTGGAGGAGGTTCTATTTTATTGGCAGATTTCATCCAAATTGTATGGAAACGGTTCGGTGTAGAATACAATATTATCAATGATACAAAAGCAAATGCAAAAGGGTATCGCTTACAGTATCTGGTTGAGAAAAAGGAGGAACAGAAATGAGTAAGAAAAATGAGTACCGTTTCAATCTCCGTTTTGATGAAACCGATGAAGATCATCGGAAAGTCTGCCAGTTTTTGAATGATTACTGTGGTAGCAGGAAAAAAGCCAGATATATTGTTAAAGCAGTACTGGCCTATTGGACAATCGAAAATAAATCAATTGAACAGATAGCCCAAAAGCCGGTTTTTTCTGATCAGCCAAAGGAACAAACAGTTCCTTTGGCACCAGAAGATAAGAATGTGGAGGATCATTTTGTAAGTATAGATGGAGAGTATGAAGCGAATGATGCGGAGGTTTCTTTAATGCTGAAGAATTATAAGCTGTTTGATAATTCTGAGGAATAGACAGGGAGGTGCAAAAAGTGATGGAACTTAAAATATTGGGGAGCATTTGTTTTCTGGAGGCAGTAGGGACTGTCGGAAACATTATGGGATTTCATTTGGGAGCAGGAATCTGCCTGGCAGGAACAAGTTTGCTGACAGTATATACAGTTTATCTGGGAATGGAAAAAACACATAAGAAAATCTGTCCGGAATGTGAGTGTGAAATTCGGAAGTCGTATAGAATCTGTCCGGAATGTGGACACCTTTTTCAAGAAGGGTTGTCTGAAGAACAGCTAACAGATGTTATTGAAAAGGAAAAAGAAGACGATATGAGCTCCGAGCAGATTGATAGGGCATTTGAAAAAGTAGATACTCTTTCAATGGAAGAAGTCAAGGCCTATGATTCAGAACTGGATGATTTTCTAAGAAAATAGTATCTTTGGTGTTTGGTTAGGTTGTGGAAGAAATCAAGAATGTGTTAAATTGCATAAATTAATTATACAAAAATTGTGAAAATTCTATGAAGAAATGATGCCAAAAATTATTTGAATCGTATTATATATAGAATGTAAAAGAAAATATAATTCCTGGTTTCATGTAAATGTTTGCGGTTAACTCCATTGTGGCATGGATCAATCAGGCAGGAGGAACAGAAAATTCATAAAAAGCAGAAGGATACTCAACATTACCTGGTTTGTGCGGACTACTGGAAAGTTATTTCAGTAGTCTGTTTTGTTAATTGTAAAAGTGGTTGTTATTATGACAAATTGCAAAGAGCTCCGCCAACTGGAGAAGTTTACAGGATTACAAATTAGGGGGCAATAATGCCAAATAAAATGGATAAAGAACTAAAGAGAAAGTTTGGAGCGTATTTAAAAGTTGCAATATTGAACGCTAAAAAAGAATACCTGATAGAGCTGAATAAAATAATCAAAACAGAGACATCTTTGGATGAAGTTGATTCTATTGAGGATAAGGCTGCAGAACGTATGTTAGAGAATGTCTGTATTGATTATAAAATCAAAGATGGTGAAGAATTTCATGCGAGAGACATATTAAATTGTATTGATGATCCCACGCTTTATTCTGCTATTTCTGCTTTAAATACACTTCAGATTGAAATATTAGTATTGCGATGTATTGGAAAGAAAACTTTTCGTGAAATTGGGAAACTGGTAGGAAGAAGTGAGTTACAAGCTAAAAACATATATTTCAATACACTTACAAAACTAAGAAAAATCATAGGAGAAAAATAGAGATGGGATTTAGGGAACTTCTTAATAGAGCAAAAACGATGGATGATACCGCGATGGTTCAGATAATAGAATTATATAATCCGCTATTATATAAATACGCAAACGTAAATAGTCAATTTGATCAAGATTTATATGAGGAGTTTGTATACCGTTTGATTATATGTGTTGTGAAGTTCCCATATTAAACCAATAAATATAATAATGCAATATATTGTATTATGCAGTTGACAAAATAGCTATATATAGATATTATGAACATGTAATCATTTTTGTTTCTGGATTCAGAAACAGATATTTTGTTCAGGCTTATGGCCTGGAGAAAAAATTTAACCAATCATATGTACAAATAAAAGCATAGAAAGACATTGATTTATTTGAAAAATGAATGTCTGTTCTGTGCTTTTTTTGTGCGCAAAAAGGAGGTGGCTTAGTTGAAGAATTTTCAGAAAGGAGGAGAACGAATGAAATTTAAGCCCACGGTAGTATTATATGGATCCGTGATGCAGCCATTGAAGGAAGGACAGAAAGCTCACTATTGTCAGAATGGATTATGGCGTTCAACAGGAAAAATTAGGCGAGTATTGGAGCAGAATGATGAGCATGTAAAGTTTGAGACAGATACAGTTTGCTACTGTATTAATTTCTATGAGGAGGGCACTGGTGTTGTAGCACTGGCTGCATAAGGACGAACCTACGGATATTTTTTTTAATATCCGTAGGTTAATGGAGCTGAATAAATGTACATTCTTCAGGATGAATTGAAATTAAATGAGTGGCAATTTAGTCAGCGGAAATACCTGCCCTATGAAATGAAAGTGAAGCTTGCGGAAACACGGATTCGAGAATGGTATGAAAACTGGTATGGAGATGTGTACCTTAGTTACTCTGGGGGCCTGGATAGTACGGCACTGCTGTATATGATACGAATGGTATTAGGAGATGAGATACCGGCTGTATTTTCTAACACAGGACTGGAATTTCCAGAAATTGTACGGCACGCACGTAGGGCAAGCGGTAACTTTGTGGAGATTTATCCCAGGTGGAAGTCTGGAAAACGAGCTTATTTTTCGGAAGTTGTGGATAAATATGGTTTCCCGATTGCTTCAAAGGAAACGGCAAGCAAAGTCAGTAAACTTCGTCATGGTAACCTAAGTGATCGCTATCGTAATTACCTTTTATATGGGGATGAACGTGGGAAATTTGGTATGTTGCCTAAAAAATGGCGTTTCCTTGTTTGCATGCAGTGCGATATAAGTCCAAAGTGTTGTGATATCCTTAAGAAGGAACCTTTTACCAGATATGTAAAAGAGACTGGAAGAAAGCCGTACATTGGAATTACACAGGATGAAAGTTTTCGAAGAGAACATCAGTATTCGAAAACAGGATGCAATGTATATAGTGGAGCTCTTATAAAAAGTCAGCCTTTGGGTTCTTGGACGAGGGCTGATGTACTACGATACATTGTTGAAAAAGATATTGAAATCAGTTCGGTATATGGGGATATCCTACAGGATGAATTTGGACAGTACTATACGACTGGTGAACAAAGAACCGGATGTATGTTCTGTGGATTTGGCGCACACTTAGAGGCTGAACCAAACCGTTTTCAAAGAATGCTTGTAACGCATCCTAAACATTATAAGATCTGTATGAATTTGACTAATAATGGAGTTCGGTATGAAGAAGCGTTGAATGCGTGCGGAATACCAACAAAAACATGGGAGCAGGCAGGACAATTAAGCCTTGATTTAAAAAATGCTGCTTAGAATGAAATCGAGCCCGGTTGGATAATACCGGGCTTATTTTGGTTCTTCCAGATCTTCAAAAAATGCATCGAAGGAACAGTTATATAATTTTTTTAATTCTAATAGTACACTGATTTTTACATTGAGCTCTCCATTCTCATATTTGGCGTAAGTTGTGCGACCAATGTCACAGCCATTTCGCTGGAGTATGGCACATAACTTTTCCTGGGAGATTCCGTATTTGTTGCGGAGCTTCTGAAGGTTTGGTCCAATGCTGATATCACATCTTAGTTTTTGTTCCATAAACATTCCCCTTTTTGACCAGTATAGGTGTCAACGTTGATGTTTCTATTTTATGAAAAAAGAAAAATTATATTGTCCGTTATACTGGTCAAAACAAAGAAAAAGTGATATAGTAATAAAAAATGTGGGAGGGATACAGATAAGTTATTTTACCTGTATATGGAAATGAAAAATGAAATTTGAAGCATTTTATAAGGAAGCATATGATGCAGAAATGGAAGAGCTATTTTCTGATAATGCATCAGAAACAGAAAATAAGCCATCAAAGGATTCCTGTGATTTGTTAATGAAAAAAGCAGATCTGGAATTTTCTCAGTATAAGTTAGTGAAAAGTGAAAAATATTATGATTATTTGCTGGCAAATCTTTATCCAAAAGCTGCTGAGATTGCAAAGATGCAGGGCGGAAATCTGACATTAGACATTGATGAAGAGAGGCACACAGGAAAGCTGGAATACTGGGGAGCTTTTTTGATGAGTACATCGGGAGACACACTTCTAATGGATTTTCTTGTATCTGCAATGACAATGACAGATCAGTTTTCATTTGAGGTAAAAGACTCTCTTTTACATTTGGAGTTTTTCTTTGAATTATATAATCAGGTAAAGATGAAAGATTATTCCAAGGAGATTGAACAGCTGGGACTAAAAATCAAGGAGTTAAATACACGGTAGTGTTTTGCTATCCAAATGAAGCTATAATGCAACCGTTATGAAATTGACATATGATATCTTAACGAATAGAATAATACTATAAAGTTCTGTGCATGCGGAACCTGGTGCATGAGAGAGCCAGGAACTTTATGAAAGTATGAAAAGACAGCCATTAGAAAAGTGGTTGTCTTTTTTTTCGCCCGGATTGCACAGAAGGACCTTGTAAGAAGCTGATCTTCCGGAGTTTAGTTGAAGGGAGGAAATCTATGGAAAAACAGAAAGTAAAAGATGAAATTGCTGCACGTTTTGGAAAGAAAAACTGGCTTGTAAAAGTACTACCAATTGCATATTGTGCTATAGGTGTACTTCTTATGACCGCAGTACCTGTGTATGCAGATGATATTTTCGCAACTGCGAAAAACGCGATGCAGACGGTTTATACGGATGTAGCCGGAATTGCAACTGTGGCGGCGGTGGTTTGTGCGGCAGTATGCCTTTTTTTAATGAATTTTAGCAAATCTGGACGAACTGTGGATGAATCCAGATCCTGGTTAAAAAGGATTGTTATCTGCTGGGCGGCACTTATGACATTGGGTGCGATTGTAACGTATCTGGAAAAGATTATTCCACAAAGCATGTTTACGGGATGATCTGAAGAAAAGAAAAAGCCGGAGCTCTCCCGGCATAAAAGGAGGGTATCTATAATAGATATGAATGAAATATGAGCTGGCTGCTGGATCTTCTGGTAGATGCAGTCAAAGAAATGGTATCTCAGTTTATCATTGATATGATGGGACTGATTACGGATGTATTTACAGATTTACTATCCTGTAACCTCTCCCTGTTTGAAGAACTGTTTTCTGTAGTAGGAAGTTTGTACCGGAATGTGATCGTCCCTATGGGTATTGCGCTATTGCTTATGATTCTGATCTGGCAGCTGTTTAAATCCATGTTCGGGAAGGTTGGAATAAATGCTGAAGAACCAATCGAGTTAATTGGACGTTCTTCCATCTGCTTGTTCTTTGTGGTTGCGTCAAAGCCTGTTGTTAATTACATATTGAAAATTGCGGGAACCCCATATCAATGGGTGATTGGAACTGACATCAAGGTGCAAAGTTTTTCGGAGTATGTAACTGCCTTAGAGGGGATTACAGCACCGCTTGGGCTTGGAACAATCAGCATAGCAATCTTAATGCTCATTATGCAGTTTGTAGTTGCGTGGAATTATTTTAAAATGCTGTTTGTAATTGCGGAACGGTATGTCCTTCTGGGCGTGTTTTCTTATACAGCACCATTGGCATTTGCAACAGGCGGATCTAAGTCCACCAACAATATCCTTGCATCCTGGGCAAAAATGTTTGGAGGCCAGGTAGTTCTGATTATCTTAAATGCCTGGTGCCTAAAAATGTTTTTGTCTGGTTATGGAAACATGATGGCAAGCAGCTATGGGTTCACGAAGTTTTTTGTAGCAACTTTGTGTCTGGTGGGCTTTTGCAAAATTACATTCAAACTGGATTCTTATATGGCGGCGTTAGGCGTGAATCTTGGACGACCTTCCCCGGGCATGGGAGCACTCGGAGCAGCCATGGCGGCACAACGAATTTTTTCACAGGCAGGAAGGGCATTCTCTGGAACGGATGGAAGCGGAAATGATACTGGAAGCTCTACGAATATGGGAAACTTAGGTAGCGCAAATGGCTTTACTGAACCTACGGGGCCTATCCCTATGAATCCCTCTGGAGGAAGTGAAGTGGATATTGAATCTTTGTTTCAAAGTGGTGATTTTGATACGGAATATCCAGAAAAGCATGAAACTGCGGCTGGAGATACCAAGAGTATGAATGCTTCAAATACCGCTTCAGCAAATGTACTTGATGAGCTGGGAATTCGTGCAAGTGGAACGGAGACTTCTGGTACATCTTATGCTTCTGGGACAATTGAAAATGAGGCAACGTCTTCGAGTGAAATTGAGCCTGGGATGGAATCCGATGATTTTGTAGAATCAGAAGGGACTGTAATGGATCTGAATGCGGGAAGTTTACCGGAATACCAGGAAGCTTCAGGAACAGAGGCGGTTTCTTCAGAAGGTGTTACTACAAACGAAACTATGGAAGATGGATTCTCTGAAGCACTATCAAGTGGAAGTAGTCTGGGTGAAATGGAGAATCCAGGAGAACCTAATTTCCCGGATGGAAAAACCACCGCCCGGAGTGATCCTATGTCTTTTGGAGAGCAACCATTTGAAGGAGCATCTGCATTTAACAGTGATAATGGCATTATGGCAGAACTGGGTGAATATCCGGCTTCGGAGACAGGCATGGGGCCTTCGGATTATGCAATGGAAACGGATTTTGGAGGTGGCATTGGTAACAAAAGCCAGGAGGCGGACAGAAATACATCTTCAGAAGAAAAAGGTGAACTATCTTATTCTGCCAGTGGTTTTGAATCGGATGTATCTGGTAGCTTAAATGGCAGGTATTCAGGTTCAGATGAAAATGTTGCAGGTGAAAACGGAGATTTTTTTGATTCCAGTGCGGATTTGGGAATCCTGGACGCTGTGTCTGGAAATGAGAGTGTTCATGCAAATCCAGAAATGGATGTAAATGGCGCGAATAGTTTTTCGGAAGAGGCAGGAAATGTTTCTGGTAACATGTCGGATGTTCCCCAAATGGAAACGCCTATATATTCGAATTCTGGTATTTCTGGGAATATAGAAAGTGAGCAACAGCTTACAAACATGGAAGAGCCTTTTGCACAGGAAGCAGAAGCCGGTGGCTACGGGAATTATTCTACAACTGGAAATTCTGCTGTAGACAGTTTTACCGGAATAAATGAATCTGAAGACAGTTTTATTCAGGAACCAGACGAGTACCTGGAACAGGATAATCTGGATCCAATCGAAGAGGCAAATGACAGCTTTACACTTCCAGAGGAAATAAATGGTATGGAAGAAATCCAGACGGAGGATGCACAAATGCCTATGAATATGGAACTGCTACGCAATCCTCATAGAATTCGGGAAATTCCGAAATCAAGAAGTGAGTTAAGAGGACAGAAACAGGGTGCCAGAGATACCGGAAGCTTGGAGGATTAAGCTATGGATGACGAAAGACAAGAGAATTCCCCTCTTGATGAGGGGAGTGAAATGATCGCTCATTCGGTACAGGCTGCTTATGCGGTATCGGCTGCTGTAAAAGCTGGGGGAACTGCTGCTGGTGCGGCAGCCGGGACTGCCATGGCAGGACCGCTTGGAACATTAGTAGGAACCTTGGCTGGCAGCAAAACAGTTTGGAAGGTGTTTGGTGCTATATTTCTATTTCTTTTTTTGTGGATGTTTATTATTGCAAACATGATCGGAATTATATTTCATTATCTTGGTTTTGCCAACGCGGATTCCTATGCAAATGAGGCACAGTCCAACCAGCTTGCAAATATCAGAAGCAGAGCGGAGCAAATTCTGCAAAACGCAGACTATCAGAATGAGATATTGCAGATCATAGGACTGCAGAGGGATTTACATTTGCAGGAAATCCAGGCAGACCAGATGGAAAAATATGCTGATGCTACATTGGTTGTGGTGGATGAGTTTGAGACAAAACTAAAAAGAAGCTTATCCTATTATCTGTCTGTTATGCTCATGGATAAATGCGACAACAGCACCATATCTTCTTTCCTTGGATATTCAAATGTCCTGGGACTTGATATGGACACCAACCTTTCCAGCCCTTATGATGCCTATTTTCAGGAAGCTGCCAGGACTTATAATGTGCCAGTGGCGCTGCTTCTTGCAATCTGTAAAACGGAGTCTGATTTCAGTCCGAATGTGGTATCAGATGCCGGGGCAATAGGCTTAATGCAGCTTATGCCGGAAACGGCGGCTTCCCTTGGAGTATCCAATCCTTATGATCCGTACCAGAATATTATGGGCGGCGCTAAATTCATCAGCCAGCTGGTAGAGCAATTTAAAGGCTATTCCAATGGCTTAGAGCTTGCAGTCGCAGGATATAATGCAGGACCTTATGCAGTTATCAAATATGGTTATCAAGTACCACCATATTCCGAAACCCAGGCCTATGTCAAGAAAGTGTTAGGGCTTGTCGAGATTCACGATAGTACATCCGGTACTTCCACAGAAACAAAAACAGATCAGGAGTCCCTGGAGAAGTCATATCAGGTGTTAAAGGAGGCTGTCGCACAAAATGTGGACAGCTTTTTTTCGTGGACTGTAACAGATGAACGGGACGGCCAAATGGAACAGAAAGTCTACTGTCTGGAAGTGAATGGAAGCCGGGCAGAGACAGATGAACAGACTTATCGGCAGGTTCTGGATCAGGGAGGCAATGCCTGGGAAGAAAAGCGGACGGTAACGACAAAGGTTGTAGAATACACTCTGGCATTGATCTTGAACACACAGCTGACAGGCAGAAGCGGCTATCAATATAAATATGTGACAAATGAAAGCACATTCAATTTTGTATTAAAGCTGTTGGAATACCTGCAAGGCGGTGTAGAAGCTGTCAAAAATGCCCTTTACAATGTCTTTCACTGGACGGACTTTCTGACTGGCGGAACCAGTGGTGGTGATACCTATATCGGCAATATTGACGCGACAGGGGATATTATCACCTATGATACGGTGGGAAAAGGCGTCAAAAAGGTTGTTTATTATAACCAGGGAGAAGATCCCTGGGCTACCATGTCTTATGGAGCCAGTACGATCAAAGCCTCTGGATGCGGTCCAACTTCCCTTGCCATTGTAATTTCAACCTTAACCGGGCAGACGGTGACTCCGGAGATGACCTGTGCGTTTTCTATTGCAAACGGAGAATATATCTATGGGCTTGGAACATGCCATTCCTTTCCGATGAATGCAGCCCATCACTGGGGGCTTAGCTGCGAAAGAGTGGGAAAAGACCGAATGGGAGATGTTGTAAATGCCTTGAAGGACGGAAAAATGGTGGTGGAAATTTGTGAGGCCTACACTATTACAGGAAGTGGAAGTGGGCATTTTATTGTTCTGACTGGTGTTACCAAAGATGGCTACATCACCATTGCTGATTGTGCCAGCAGGGAACGTACTGGAAAAGTGTACAGCGTGGAAACGATTGCTTCTTACGGCCGTGACCTGGCGGATGGAGCCTTTTGGATCATTTGGAAATGAGAGGTTTGAGTATGGACGGACACTTGAAATATGGATTGCTTATGGGACTATATTCTTCTGCATTACTGGCAATGCCAATTACGGTACTTGCAAACACTGACACGCAGAATGCTACAGCTCTTCCACAGATTGTATCCTGGGATGACGGACATGGATATCTGGAAAGTGGAGAAATGCTTCGGAATGGCTGGGGCTATGATACCGTCAATCCGGCTGGAAAATATGTGCTCTTTGATGAAGAGGGCGTTATCCTTAGACGCTCGGAATCCATGGAAGCAGGGTTGGAGGATAATTATACAGGCACCGAACAGGTTCCTGCAGTCATTGCATTTCGGGCACAGGTTTTTGACGGATTTGCCGGTACGATAGAGGTTGCTTTAGAAGAACAAAATGGGGTAACCCAAACTGTATTCCTAAATGCGGACAACTTCTATGAGTGGAATCTGTCCACTGGAAGTGGAACTTATCGGATTCAGTCTGTAAGTGCAACAGAAGGAGATCTGTCTTTTGTAACAGAGTTTTCGAATATGTATCAGAATCTTCCAGAAGAAGGTCTCCTGGTGATGCCGATTATGGTTACGAAGGTTGAGATAGAAAATACCCTTGAGGCAGAGAAATCCCAGAAGAAAGAAGCAAAAGAGGATAACGGGCAGGAAATGAATACATCTTTAGAACAGAACCAGGGAAATAAGACATCAGATTTGATAGAGAATCAATGCCAGGAGGAAAATATAGTGGATAAGGTAAAATCAAATAATTTAGCTGCTCTTTTTGGGGCAGTAATGGCAGGTATAGCCATAATCGGTGGTCTGATCTGGCGCAAAAAGAAGTAACAGGAAAGGAGTTTAATAGAAATGGCACAAAATGACCATTCAGACGTATATATCATTCCACCTAATTTTGTAAAAGAGGGAACCTTGTTCTCTGGAAGGGCAGAAGCCCGAAACGTAGTAGAAGCGGCATTTTTGGCACTTATTGGAATCCGCTTTTTAGTATTCTTAAATCTTGGAATAAAAGGGAAGATTTATGTCGGGATTATCCTGATTCTGCCGCTTGTGATATTGGCGGTGATCGGTGTCCAGGGCGAAAGTCTTTCCTCTTTTCTTATCCAGCTGTTTTCATATCTTGTAAAACGGCGTGTGTTGACAGAGCCAAGCAGTCAGTACCGTTTAAAGAGAAACCGCCGTATTCGGAAGCAGCAGAAAAAACGCTGTAGACGGGAACGTAAAAAGAGGAAAAAGGAGGGTGGCAGAGATCGGAAGAGAAATCGAAGAGCTGAAGAGGAAACTGAAGGAGGCAAAAGAAGCCGAGAAACTAGAAAAAAAGGATAAACGGCAGCAGGAACGTGAGAAAAAGAAATCTGCCAGTCTTCAGAAGCGTCAGGATGTGCAGAAAGAAAAGCTTCGGAAAAAAGAAGACAGACTACAGGCACAAAAAGAAAGAAGGGAAGCTGCTGTCCGGTTCCATGAACAGGAGGCAGAAGAACGCAGTCTTCGGAAAAATCTGGCGGTGCAGGCTGACGAAAAAGCTGGAAAAGAAAAACAGTCTATTCCAGTCAATGATACAGAACCAGTAGAAACAAAAGGCAGGGAAGAGAACGGCAGTGACCTGGATATCCTTCCGGTAACCTGGGTGTCTTCCTATTTGCCAGTCAGCCAGATCAGAAATGGTGTGATCAAAACAAAAGATGAGAGGTACATTAAGATCATTGAAATTTTACCCATCAATTTTCTATTACGTTCTGCATCTGAAAAAAGAAACATTATATATTCTTTTGCGTCCTATTTGAAAATTGCACCGCCCAATTTACAGTTCAAGATTTTATCCAAAAAGGCGGATATCAAGGATTACATAGAGAAGATACGAAGAGAAGCAGAACAGGAAACAGATGAACGGTGTCGGACTTTACAGGAAGATTATGCAAAGCTCCTGACACAACTGGGAACCAGGGAAGCCATTACACGGCGTTTCTTTCTCATTTTTGAATATCCATTAAGCGGAACCAAATCCGTAAATGAAAGAGATATGTTTTTATACTTGCAATCGGCAGTACAGACAGCGAAAAAATACCTTGCTATGTGCGGAAACGTAGTTATGGAGCATAAAAATGAAACCCGGTTTTGTGTGGAAGTGTTTTACCAGTTCTTAAACCGGGATACCAGCTTGAAGGCAACGCTTGATGAGCGCATTGAAAAAGTCCGAAAACATTATATCCTGGAAAATGGGAAAGAAAGTGTGGCAAAAATTCCAGTAACAGAGCTGATCGCACCAGATTCTTTAAATTTTAAAAGTTATAAATATGTGATTGTGGATGGCGTGTATCATGCCTACCTCTATATCCCATCTGGCAGATACCGTTCCAGGGTGCCTGCTGGATGGCTTTCTCTTCTTATCAACGCTGGTGAAGGGATTGATATAGATGTATTTTTCTTTCGCCAGGATAAAAATAAAAGTGTGGAGCGGATTGGGCGGCGGATTCGTTTGAACCGCTCCAAAATAAAAGATACCTTTGATTCCAACAGTGATTTTGACAGCTTAAGTGAATCCATTCAGGCAGGTTATTACTTGAAACGTGGACTCTCTGGAAGTGAAGAATTTTACTATATGAGTACGCTGGTAACTGTAACAGGACACAGTGCGAGGGAGGTAGAATGGCGCTCAAAAGAGATGATAAAGCTGTTAAATTCGCAGGATATTGGGGTATCCAGGTGTCTGTTTGGGGAAGAGCAGGGATTTTTGTCCTCTCTTCCCCTGTTATGTCTGGATAAAAGAATTTATGAAAGATCAAAACGAAATGTATTAACATCAGGAGCTGCAGCCTGCTATCCTTTTACCGCCTATGAGATGTCGGATAAAGACGGTATTCTGATGGGGGTAAATAAGGCAAACAGTTCTCTTGTCCTGGTAGATATATTTAATACAGCTGTTTATAAGAATGCCAATATGGTTATATTTGGCACCTCTGGATCCGGGAAAACCTTTATCATGCAGCTCATGGCACTCCGCATGCGTCGGAAAAATATCCAGGTATTTATCATTGCCCCGGACAAAGGGCATGAATTTGCCAGGGCATGCAATAATATTGGAGGAACGTTTATCCAGATCTCGCCAGCATCCTCCAACTGTATCAATGTTATGGAGATCAGGCAGTCAGATAAAGTAACCAGCGAGCTGTTAGACGGATATGTTTCAGAAAGATCGGAACTTGCCGTGAAGATCCAAAGCCTGCATATCTTTTTCAGTCTTCTGGTGCCAGATATGACGCATGAGGAAAAGCAGCTCCTGGATGAAGCTATGGTAATCTGTTATCAGGAAAAAGGAATTACCCATGATAACCAGAGCCTGTTTGATCCGATAAAACCGGACTGTTATAGAAAAATGCCAATCCTGGGTGATTTACATGAAGTTCTTCTTCGAAAAGAAGAGTGTAAGCGGCTTGCGAATATCTTAAAACGTCTGGTAAACGGTTCTGCAGCCAGCTTTAACCAGCAGACCAATGTGAATCTGAATAATAAATATGTGGTGCTGGATATTTCTGAATTATCGGGAGATCTGTTGATTGGGATGTTTGTGGCTCTGGATTATGTATGGTCACGGACGAAAGAGGACCGAACCAGGGAAAAAGCAATCTTTATTGATGAAGCCTGGAAGCTGTTGTCATCTAATGAACTTGCAGCTGACTACATCCAGGAAATTTATAAAACCATTCGTGCTTATGGCGGGGCGGCAATCAGTGCCTCGCAGGATCTTGTAGATTATTATGAGTTAAATGGAGGTAAGATTGGAAGAGGTATTTTAAGCAACGCCAAGACCAAAATCATTTTAAACCTGGAAGTGGCAGAGGCAGAACTGATACAAAAGGAACTGGACTTATCAGAAGCAGAAGTTAATTCCATTGTTCACTTTGAAAGAGGTTGTGGACTAATTTCAACAAATAGCAATAACCTGGTTGTAGAGTTTAAAGCAAGTCAATTAGAAAAAGATTTGATCACAACAGACAGGAAAGATTTGCAGAAATTAAAAGACCGGGTTCAAAAATATGGAGACTT
>NZ_CAKRNY010000040.1 GCF_934371575.1 uncultured Blautia sp.
GTCCTTCAACAGAGGGACTGTGACCCTCTGATTACATAGAAACCCGTAAGGGAATTCAGTGGAAAGGAGGGCTAAGCCAATGAGTATTGTTGACCTTATAGCAGTTATAAGTTTCGGCTTAACCTGCTTTGGAATCGGATATACCTTTGGTAAAGATATTAACAAGACACAAAAATAGCCGCCCTAGCCTGGAAAACTAAGCGGCAATTTTTGCTAACCAGTATATGGGCTAACCGTCTATCGGCAACACTCTTTTTCTATACTTATATTAACATTCTGTTGTCTTAATGTCAATTATCTGTATTCGAATTTATTTCACCACGCGAACCTTTGAAACACCTTCAATTGCTTTCAGCGCATCCAGTGCCTCTGCGGAAGCTGCACTCTCCAGATCGATCAGAGTATACGCATACTCACCTTTACTCTTGTTGGTCATATCTGCAATGTTCAGGCCCTCAGCACCAAGGATCTTGGTCAGCTGGCTGATCATGTTTGGAATGTTCTTATGTGTAATGGCAATACGTCCAACTGCTACACAGGTACCCATGTCACAGTTCGGGAAGTTTACAGAATTTTTGATATTACCATTCTCAAGGAAATCACGAACCTCCTTCACAGCCATAACTGCACAGTTCTCCTCAGATTCCTCTGTGGATGCTCCAAGATGAGGAGTTACCAGAATGCCCTCATGACCTGCAACTGTATGGTTGGCAAAGTCTGTTACATACTTTTTCACCTTGCCGCTATTCAGTGCATCAATCAGTGCATCCTCGTCAACCAGAAGGTCACGTGCAAAGTTCAGAAGTACAACACCGTCTTTCATCTTATCGAAAGCTTCTTTGTTGATCATCTTCTTTGTGGAATCCAGAAGCGGTACATGTACAGTGATATAATCGCACTTGCTGTAAATCTCATCTAAGCTCTTGCTGTGTTTAATGGTACGGGAAAGATTCCATGCTGCATCGATGGAAATGTATGGATCATATCCATAGACCTCCATACCAAGGGAAGCAGCTGCATTTGCCACCATGCTTCCGATAGCTCCAAGACCGATGATACCAAGCTTTTTGCCCATGATCTCACAACCGGCAAACTGCTTCTTCTGCTTCTCAGCAAGCTTGTCAATATCTTCCTGGTCTTTTTCTCTCTGTACCCACTCAATACCGCCCACAATGTCACGGGAAGCAAGAAGCATACCGGCAAGAACCAGCTCCTTTACACCATTTGCATTGGCTCCAGGAGTATTAAATACAACGATACCTTTCTCTGCACACTCTTTCACCGGAATGTTATTGACTCCGGCACCGGCACGTGCGATCACAGAAACACTCTCCGGCAGCTCCATGTCATGCATCTTGGCACTTCTTACAAGAACTGCCTGGCAGTCATCCAGAGTATCTGCTTTTTTATAATTATCATCAAAAATGTCCAGGCCTTTCTGGGCAATAGGATTCAGGCAATGATACTGAAACATCAGGCATTTTCCTCCTCAAACTTTTTCATGAATGCAACCAGCGCTTCCACGCCAGCCTTTGGCATTGCATTGTAAATGCTTGCTCTCATACCGCCAACGGTTCTGTGGCCTTTCAGGTTCACAAGACCTGCCTTGGCAGCCTCAGCAACGAATTTCGCATCCATCTCTTTATCTCCTGTTACAAAAGGAACATTCATAAGAGAACGGTCTTTCGGAACAACGGTACCATGGAAAAGCTTGCTGGAATCAAGGAAATCATAAAGAATCTTTGCTTTCTCCTCGTTGCGTTTCTTCATCTCTTCCAGGCCGCCCATTTTCTTCAGCCATTTGAATACTTTACCGCATACGTAGATGCAATATGCATTCGGTGTATTATAAAGGGAACCTGCGTCTGCATGTGTCTTATAAGTAAGCATGGTAGGTGTTCCCGGAAGAACATCTTCTGTGATCAGATCCTCTCGGATAATGGCGATTACCATACCTGCAGGTCCAATGTTCTTCTGAACGCCGCCATAGATAATACCATATTTGCTTACATCAACAGGCTCGGAAAGGAAACAGGAGGATACATCTGCCACAAGTGTTTTGCCCTTTGTATTTGGAAGTTCTTTGAACTTGGTTCCATAAATGGTGTTGTTCTCACAGATATAAACATAGTCTGCATCCGGGCTGATCGGCAGATCGCTGCAATCCGGAATGTAGGAGAAGGTTTTATCCTCGGAAGAAGCAATCTTGTTTGCTTTTCCGTATTTCTGTGCTTCCTGATATGCTTTCTTTGCCCACTGACCGGTTACAATATAGTCAGCTACCTTATTTTTCATAAGGTTCATTGGGATCATGGCAAACTGCTGGGAAGCGCCGCCCTGAAGGAAAAGTACCTTATAGTTGTCCGGAATATTCATCAGCTCACGAAGATCCTTCTCAGCTGTGTCGATGATTTCCTGGAATGCAGCACTTCTGTGGCTCATTTCCATAACGGACATGCCGGTACCATTGTAATCCATCATTTCATCTGCGACTTCTTTCAACACCTCTTCCGGAAGGACCGCCGGTCCTGCGGAAAAATTGTACACTCTGCTCATTTCTTCACATCCTCCTCATCAAATACCTCGTCTAAACTTGCTCCTGCAGGAACCATAGGATATACGCTTAAATCCTGATCAATCCAGCAATCGAGAACTACCGGACCCTCTGATGAAAGCGCCATCTTAAGTGCAGGCTCTACTTCTTCCATCTTCGTAACGCGGATTGCTTTTGCTCCCATTGCCTCAGAGACTTTCACGAAGTCCACACCATCGTTTAAAACGGTCTGGGAATATCTGTGGTCATAGAAAAGAGTCTGCCACTGACGTACCATTCCAAGAACATGATTGTTCAGAATGATCTGGACAAGAGGTTTGCCGCAGCGAACTGCCGTGGCGATCTCGTTCATGTTCATACGGAAACAGCCGTCTCCTGCTATATTTACCACGGTTTTGTCCGGGCAGCCCATCTTTGCTCCGATTGCTGCGCCAAGGCCATAGCCCATGGTACCAAGCCCTCCTGATGTCAGGAAGGTTCTCGGCTCCTTAAATTTGAAATACTGGGCAGCCCACATCTGGTGCTGTCCCACATCTGTGGAAACGATCGCGTCTCCACCTGTCAGTTCATAAAGCTTCTGGATCACGTAGGGTCCTGTCAGCTGGGAATGATCGTAATTCAGCGGATACTTTGCTTTCATATCCTGAATATGCTGTACCCACTCATCATGACGCTTCTCCGGAATTTTCTCAAGAAGAAGCTTCAGTACTTCTCTCAGATCTCCGATCACAGAAGCATCAACTGCAATATTCTTGTTAATCTCTGCTGCATCCACATCGATCTGCAGGATTTTTGCCTTCGGTGCGAAGGTCTTTGTATCTCCTGTCACACGGTCGCTGAAACGGGCGCCCAGAGTGATCAGAAGGTCGCACTCACACATGGCGTAGTTGGAGGTTTTTGTCCCATGCATTCCAACCGGGCCTGTGTAAAGCTCATCTTCTCCGGAAAAAGCACCTTTTCCCATAAGACTGTCGCAGACCGGTGCCTGGATCTTGTGGGCAAAAGCGCGAACCTCTTCAGACGCATTTGCGATCACTGCGCCGCCGCCAACAAAGATAAATGGCTTCTTCGCTGCCTCGATCATACCGGCTGCTGTATCCACATCTTCCTGACGAATAGTATCTGTCTTCGGCTCTACGGCTGTGATGGTGTGACGGATATAATCGCATTTCGCTGCTGTTACATCCTTTGGCACGTCTACAAGAACCGGGCCAGGGCGACCGCTTTTTGCTATGGTAAATGCCTTGCGAATGGTGTCCGCAAGTTTTGTTACGTCTTTGACTATATAACTGTGTTTTGTCACAGGCATTACAATACCTGCGATATCCACCTCCTGAAAGGAATCCTTTCCAAGAAGTGCAGTTCCAACATTACAGGTAATTGCTACCACAGGAACAGAGTCCATACATGCGGTTGCGATTCCTGTTACCAGATTGGTGGCACCTGGTCCGGAAGTCGCCAGACACACGCCAACCTTGCCTGTCGCACGGGCGTAACCGTCTGCTGCATGGGAAGCTCCCTGCTCATGGGAAGTAAGTACATGTTTGATTTTGTCACTGTATCTGTAAAGGGCGTCATAAACATTCAGGATAGCTCCGCCCGGATAACCGAAAACAGTCTCCACGCCTTGCTCCAGTAAACATTCTATGATAATTTCCGCTCCTGTAAGCTGCAATTTTGTATCCTCCTTAGGGTATATCTTATTCTGACTATTTCGCTTTCGGAACCTCGAGGATCGCACCGCGGTTTCCGGAAGTAACCATTGCTGCATATCTTGCCAGATATCCGGTTGTAACCTTCGGCTCTCTCGGCTGCCATTTTGCTTTTCTTGCTGCAAGCTCCTCATCAGAAACCTTCAGTTCCAGCTTCAGTTCCGGAATGTTAATGCTGATGATATCTCCTTCCTCAACAAGGGCGATAGGACCGCCTACTGCTGCCTCCGGTGAAACATGTCCGATGGATGCACCTCTGGATGCACCGCTGAAACGTCCGTCTGTAATAAGGGCTACAGAAGAACCAAGTCCCATACCTGCGATTGCAGAGGTAGGATTCAGCATTTCTCTCATTCCAGGACCACCTTTCGGTCCCTCATAACGGATAACAACAACGTCACCTTCTACGATCTTGCCGCCTTTGATTGCTGCAATCGCGTCTTCCTCGCAGTCAAATACTCTTGCAGGTCCTTCATGAACCATCATCTCAGCAACAACTGCAGAACGTTTTACAACGCTTCCATCTGGCGCAAGGTTGCCCCGAAGTACAGCAAGTCCGCCTGTAGTGCTGTATGGATTGTCGATCGGGCGGATTACTTCCGGGTTCAGGTTTACACAGTCTTTGATATTCTCACCTACTGTTTTTCCGGTTACAGTCATACACTCTGTGTGAAGAAGTCCCTTCTTGTCCAGCTCGTTCATAACTGCGTATACGCCGCCTGCTTCGTTCAGGTCTTCCATGTAAGTCGGGCCTGCCGGAGCAAGATGACAGATATTCGGAGTCTTTGCGCTGATCTCATTTGCAAAGCTGATATCGAAATCCCAGCCAATCTCATGTGCGATTGCCGGAAGATGAAGCATACTGTTTGTGGAACAGCCAAGAGCCATATCTACAGTAAGGGCATTCAGAAGTGCCTCTTTCGTCATAATATCTCTTGGACGGATGTTGCGGCGGTACATTTCCATAACCTGCATTCCTGCATGCTTTGCAAGACGGATACGCTCAGAATATACAGCCGGGATGGTTCCGTTTCCTTTCAGTCCCATACCAAGAACCTCAGTAAGGCAGTTCATGCTGTTTGCAGTGTACATACCGGAACAGGAACCGCAGGTCGGACATGTTTTGTTCTCGCACTCAGTCAGGCCTTCCTCTGTAAGCTTGCCTGCTGCGTAAGCACCAACAGCCTCAAACATGCTGGAAAGGCTTGTCTTGTGTCCGTTTAAATGACCAGCCAGCATCGGGCCGCCGCTTACAAATACGGTAGGAACGTTGATTCTGGCTGCTGCCATCAGAAGTCCAGGTACGTTTTTATCACAGTTCGGGATCATAACAAGGGCATCAAACTGGTGAGCCAGTGCCATGGCCTCTGTGGAATCTGCGATCAGGTCTCTTGTTACAAGAGAATATTTCATACCGATATGTCCCATTGCAATACCATCACAGACAGCGATTGCAGGAAACATAACCGGTGTTCCGCCTGCCATTGCCACACCAAGCTTTACAGCCTGTGCGATTTTATCCAGGTTCATGTGACCTGGCACGATTTCATTATAGGAGCAGACAATACCAACCATTGGGCGCTCCATCTCTTCTTTTGTCATTCCAAGGGCATTGAACAGGGAACGGTGAGGTGCCTGCTGTGTGCCTGTTTTTACTGCATCACTTCTCATAACTTGTATCTCCTTTTGCTTCATAGCCGGGAAAAATTGTCCATTTGCTTATAAGCGGATATCACCCAGCTCATGCAATTTCCTGGATAAGCATTTTCCACTGCTGATAAATCATTTTGTTTATTTTGAATTCTAAATTTCTTTAGCGATCAGGTCACCCATCTCTTTTGTTCCCACCAGAGTGCATCCCTCAGACATAATGTCACCTGTACGGTATCCGTCTGTCAGCACCTTCTGAACGGCAGCCTCAACTGCATTTGCTTCCTCATCAAGATCCAGTGAAAAACGAAGCATCATAGCCGCGGAAAGAATAGTTGCGATCGGGTTTGCCTTATTCTGACCTGCAATATCAGGGGCAGAGCCGTGGCTTGGCTCATAAAGACCAAATTTTGTCTCGTTCAGGCTTGCAGAGGAAAGCATTCCGATAGATCCTGTCACCATGCTGGCTTCATCAGAAAGAATATCACCGAACATATTCTCAGTGAGAATAACATCAAACTGCTTCGGATCTCTTACCAGCTGCATTGCACAGTTGTCAACCAGCATATGCTCAAGAGTAACTTCCGGATAATCCTTCGCTACTTCTTCTACTACTTTTCTCCAAAGCCTGGAGGAATCCAGAACATTTGCCTTGTCAACGCTTGTCACTTTTTTGCGGCGTTTCATGGCAATGTCAAATGCCTTGATGGCAATTCTGCGAATCTCGGTTTCATTGTAGGAAAGGGTATCGATGGCTTTCTTTACACCGTTCTCTTCTACTGTTTTTCTCTCACCAAAATAAAGACCGCCAGTGAGCTCCCGTACGATGATCATGTCAAAGCCGTCTCCAATGATCTCATCACGAAGAGGGCATGCTGCACGAAGTTCATTGTATAAATATGCAGGACGAAGGTTTGCAAAAAGATTCAGTGCCTTACGGATGGCAAGAAGTCCTGCCTCCGGGCGTTTGGATGGCTCCAGCTTATACCATGGGGATGTCTTGGCATCTCCACCAATAGAGCCCATAAGAACTGCATCAGAAGCTTTCGCTGTAGCGATTGCCTCGTCTGTAAGCGGTACTCCATGTACATCAATGGAAGCTCCGCCTAAAAGTACTTCAGAATAAGAAAAAGTATGTCCATATTTCTCACATATTTTGTCCAGAACTTTTTTTGCTTCTGCAACGATTTCCGGACCGATTCCGTCTCCGGGGATCAGTGAAATGTTGTAATTCATAATAATTTCCTCTCCTTCGTTTCTGAATGCCAGCGGAAAATCACCTCTCGCCTGACACCAATGGATAATTGTTATTATAATAACGCACTTTCTTTAATATTTCAACATGTTAAAGTAAAAAACTGTCAAAAAACTGCCTTTTTCCTATTTAACGAAAACATTTATGGAAAAGAAAAAGCTCCATCCCTTTATGGAATGAAGCCATTCTTAGTTTCCGTCATATTCAGATGAAGCTGATTATGCAGAAGCCTGCTCTGCTTTCTCAACTTCGGCGATTGCCTGCTTTCTCATAGGAATACGGCAGTTCTTGTTATTACCGAACTCTACGATCACGTCTTCTTCTGTCATGTCGATGATAACACCGTAGAAGCCGCTTGTAGTCACAATACTGTCACCTACAGCCATATCGCTGAGCATAGCCTGTACTCTCTTCTGCTCTTTCTTCTGAGGTCTGATCATCAGAAAATACATAATACCGAAAAGTACAACCAGCCATACGATGGTAAATCCCATACTCATTCCGCTTGATGCGTCCATTTGCTATTCCTCCTGTATCTTACTATCACGCTCTGTCTTTTTCACCAGCGCATTATAGTATACTATACACAAAATAATTTGATTCTTCAAGTATTTTTCCGATTTTTTATATTAATTTCATTTACTGTATCTGCTGTTGATTTTTCCCTCTTCAAAGCCAGCCAGACGCATTTCCTTATATTCTGCGAAATTGCCCTGATCCAGTGCGTCCCTGATCTCCTCCATCAGGTGATTGTAGAAGTAAAGATTGTGAAGCACGCAAAGGCGCATTCCAAGCATCTCCTTCGCCTTCAAAAGGTGGCGGATATAGGCTCTGCTGTAATGCTGACAGGCAGGGCACTGACATCCTTCCTCGATAGGGGATGGATCCAGCTCGTATTTCGCATTAAACAGATTCAGCTTGCCACGATTGGTGTAAACATGGCCATGGCGTCCGTTACGGCTTGGATATACACAGTCAAAGAAGTCGATTCCTCTTGCAACGCCCTCCAGAATATTGGCAGGTGTACCTACTCCCATCAGATAAGTAGGCTTATCCTGCGGAAGGTGTGGAACGACTTCATCCAGAATGTGATACATCTCTTTATGAGTCTCTCCTACTGCCAGACCGCCCACTGCATAGCCGTCCAGATCCAGTTTGGAAATAGTGTCCGCATGTGCAATACGGATATCTGCATAGATAGCTCCCTGATTGATTCCGAAAAGCAGCTGCTCTTTATTCACTGTATCCGGCAGACTGTTCAGCCTGGCCATCTCAGCCTTACAGCGCTCCAGCCATCTGGTAGTGCGGTCTACAGAAGCCTGCACATATTCTCTGCTTGCCACGCTGCTTGGACATTCGTCAAATGCCATGGCAATGGTGGATCCCAGATTAGACTGGATCTGCATACTCTCCTCCGGTCCCATAAAAATCTTATGACCGTCAATGTGGGACTGGAAATAAACGCCCTCTTCCTTGATCTTACGAAGTCCTGCCAGGGAAAACACCTGAAAGCCGCCTGAATCAGTGAGAATCGGTCTGTCCCAGACCATAAACTTGTGAAGTCCTCCAAATTCCTTGATCAGCTTGTCGCCTGTTCTTACATGGAGATGATAGGTATTGGAAAGCTCAACCTGGGTACCGATATCTTTCAGATCCATGGTAGATACTGCGCCTTTAATAGCACCGACCGTTCCCACATTCATAAATACAGGTGTCTGAATGGTTCCATGTACAGTCTCAAACTGAGCACGTTTGGCACGACCTTCTGTTTTCATAAGTGTATATTTTGCCATATGTGAATCCTTTCTTTTTTAAGTCTTTATCTTCAAAAAAATCTTTTTCTGCAGCCCTGCAAAGACATTTTTCTTTTTTACACTTACAAAAAAGTGTAAAACTACGGCAGAAAACTTCATATATTATAGCCCGAAATAAACGAAAATTCAACACTTGCCGCAAGAATCCTTGTTAAACTTTTACATTGTCATTTAAGCCGGGGTATCGTATAATATTACGGAATATTTGCATTTATTTTTTACATATAAATAAGAAGATTTAAGGTTACTATATGCAACAGATGAGGAGGCATATTCTTTACATGAGCAATAAATACACATTAGGAATTGACATTGGCTCCACCACTGTCAAAATTGCAATACTTGATGAAAACGACACCCTGCTTTTCGCAGATTATCAGCGTCATTTTGCCAACATCCAGGAAACACTGGCAGAGCTTCTTGAAAAAGCCTACGGCAAACTTGGAGAGCTTACTCTTCATCCGGTGATCACAGGCTCCGGCGGACTTACCCTCGCCAACCACCTTGGCGTTCCTTTTGTCCAGGAGGTTATTGCAGTGTCCACTTCCCTTCAGAAAATTGCACCACAGACTGATGTGGCCATTGAGCTTGGCGGTGAGGATGCCAAGATCATCTACTTTGAAGGCGGCAATATTGAACAGCGTATGAACGGTATCTGTGCAGGAGGTACCGGTTCTTTCATCGATCAGATGGCTTCCCTGCTTCAGACAGATGCCACCGGACTGAATGAATATGCGAAGAATTACAAGGCGCTTTATCCCATCGCAGCCCGCTGCGGCGTATTTGCCAAGACTGACATCCAGCCTTTGATCAACGACGGCGCCACCAAGGAGGATCTCTCCGCTTCCATTTTCCAAGCAGTTGTAAACCAGACCATTTCCGGACTTGCCTGCGGCAAGCCGATTCGCGGCCATGTTGCATTTCTAGGCGGTCCCCTTCACTTCCTGGATCAGCTGAAGGCTGCTTTTATCCGTACCCTGAAGCTGGATGACGAGCACGCCATCACACCTGAGAATTCCCATCTTTTCGCAGCCATGGGTTCTGCCATGAATGCGAAGGAGGAAGTGACCGTTTCCCTTACTGATATGACAAACCGCCTGAAGAACTCCATCAAACTGGATTTCGAGGTGGAACGTATGGAGCCTCTTTTTGCCACAGAAGAGGATTATGAAGCATTTAACAGGCGCCAGAGCACATATCAGGTAAAGAAGGGTGACCTTTCCCAATATCACGGAAACTGCTATCTGGGTATTGATGCAGGCTCCACCACCACCAAGACCGCTCTTGTAGGCGAGGACGGAACCCTGCTTTACTCCTTCTACAGCAATAATAACGGAAGCCCTCTTAAGACAGCTATCCGTTCTATCCAGGAGATCTACAGCATTCTTCCTAAGGATGCCCACATTGCTTTTTCCTGTTCCACAGGCTACGGCGAGGCGCTGATGAAGGCTGCTCTGCTGCTGGATGAGGGCGAGGTTGAGACCGTTTCCCACTACTACGCGGCTGCTTTCTTTGACCCGGAGGTTGACTGTATCGTAGATATCGGCGGACAGGATATGAAATGTATCAAGATCCGTAATCAGACCGTAGACAGCGTACAGCTGAATGAAGCCTGTTCCTCCGGATGCGGTTCCTTTATCGAGACCTTCGCCAAGTCTCTGAACTACTCCGTACAGGATTTCGCCAAGGCTGCTCTTTTTGCAGAGCATCCCATTGACCTTGGAACAAGATGTACCGTATTTATGAATTCCAAGGTAAAGCAGGCCCAGAAGGAAGGCGCATCCGTAGCTGATATTTCCGCAGGTCTTGCATATTCTGTTATCAAGAATGCGCTTTACAAGGTTATCAAGGTTTCCGATGCAAAAGAGCTGGGCAGACATATTGTAGTACAGGGCGGAACCTTCTACAACGACGGTGTGCTTCGAAGCTTTGAGCGTATAGCAGGCTGTGAAGCCATTCGTCCTGACATTGCCGGTATTATGGGAGCCTTCGGTGCTGCCCTCATTGCCAAGGAGCGCTACCACGCAGAAGGCCGTGAGACCACCATGCTTTCCATTGACAAGATCAACGAGCTGAAATATACCACCTCCATGGCCAACTGCCACGGATGTACCAATAACTGCCGTCTTACCATCAACAAATTCACCGGAGGACGTCAGTTCGTAAGCGGCAACCGCTGTGAGCGCGGTATTGGTAAGGAGAAGAATAAGGATCATATCCCCAACCTTTACGAATACAAGTACAAACGGCTTTTCTCCTATCCGCCTCTTTCTCCGGATAAGGCAGTGCGTGGAAAAGTTGGTATTCCGCGAGTTTTAAATATGTTTGAGAACTATCCTTTCTGGTATACCTTCTTTACTGAGCTGAAATATCAGGTAGTGCTCTCTCCTACCTCCACCAGAAAGATTTATGAGCTGGGCATTGAATCCATTCCAAGTGAATCCGAATGCTATCCGGCCAAGCTTGCCCACGGACATGTGACATGGCTGCTTCGAAACGGTGTGAAATTCATTTTCTACCCGTGTATCCCTTACGAGCGAAATGAATTCCCGGACGCAGTCAATCATTACAACTGCCCTATCGTTACCTCTTATGCTGAGAATATTAAGAACAATGTTGACGAGCTTCACGATCCGTCCATTACCTTTATGAATCCATTCCTGGCCCTGACCTCTGAGGAAATCGTTACAAAGAGACTGGCTGAGATTTTCCCGGATATCCCGGAATCTGAGGTAAAGGAAGCCGCCCATAAGGCATGGGAGGAAATGGCTGCCGTACATAAGGACATTGAGAAAAAAGGCGAGGAAACTCTTCAGTATCTGAAGGAGACAGGCCGCCGGGGCATCGTTCTTGCAGGCCGTCCTTACCATATTGATCCTGAGATCCATCACGGTATCCCGGATCTGATCAACAGCTATGGAGTGGCAGTCCTCACTGAGGATTCTGTTTCCCATCTGGTACCTGTTGAGCGCCCGATCCGTGTCAATGACCAGTGGATGTACCATTCCAGACTGTATGCAGCAGCAAACTTTGTGAAAACCCGTGATGATCTGGATCTGATCCAGCTGAACTCCTTTGGCTGCGGACTTGACGCGGTCACCACCGATGAGGTTTACGAAATTCTGGATGGCAGCGGCAAGATTTACACCTGCCTGAAAATTGACGAAGTTAACAACCTTGGTGCCGCAAGGATCCGTGTCAGATCCCTTCTGGCAGCCCTCCGTGCAAAGGATTCACAGAAAAAGGAGCGCACCATTAAACCATCCTCTATTGAGAAGGTTTCATTTACTAAGGAAATGCGCAAGGATTACACTATCCTCTGCCCGCAGATGTCACCGGTGCACTTCTCCTTACTTGAGGCTGCTTTTAATGCAAACGGCTATCATCTGGAGGTGCTTCCAAATGACAATAAGCATGCTGTTGATGTAGGTCTGAAATATGTAAATAATGATGCCTGCTATCCTTCCCTGATCGTTGTGGGACAGATTATGGACGCTCTTTTATCAGGCAAATACGACCTGAATAAGACTGCCGTCATCATGTCCCAGACAGGCGGCGGATGCCGTGCATCCAACTATATTGCTTTTATCCGCCGTGCCCTTAAGAAGGCAGGAATGGAGCAGGTTCCGGTTATCTCCCTTAACCTTAGCGGTCTGGAGAGCAACCCTGGATTTAAGCTTACTCTTCCGCTGGTGAAGACTGTTGTGTATGCCGCTGTGTTCGGTGATATTCTTATGAAGTGTATTTACCGCATGCGCCCATATGAGCTAGAGAAGGGAATTGTAAACCGCAAACACAAGATCTGGGAAAAGCGTGTGATCGCATTTGTTTCCGGCAGCTCCTTAAGCCACAGCCAGTTTAAGAAAATGTGCCGGGAAATGGTTCACGATTTCGATACCATCCCGATCAGTGATGAGAAGAAGCCTCGTGTTGGTATTGTAGGTGAGATCCTGGTTAAATTCCTTCCGGCTGCAAACAATCACCTTGCAGAGCTTCTGGAATCCGAAGGTGCTGAACCTGTGGTACCGGACCTGATTGACTTTATGTCCTACTGCTTCTACAATCAGAATTTCAAGGTCAACAATCTTGGATTTAAGAAATCCAAGGCATTCTTTGGAAATATGGGTATTAAGGCAATCGACTGGGTTCGTAAGACTGCAAATGAGGCACTTGCGGAAAGCCGTCATTTCCATCCTACTGCAGATATCCGTGATCTGGCGAAGATGGCACGCCCCATTGTTTCCGAAGGTAACCAGACCGGCGAGGGATGGTTCCTGACCGGTGAAATGATGGAGCTGATCCATGATGATGTTCCGAATATTGTTTGTATCCAGCCATTCGGCTGCCTGCCGAACCACATTGTTGGTAAGGGTGTTATCAAAGAGATCCGCCGTCAGTACCCGAAGGCGAACATTGCAGCCATCGACTACGACCCGGGTGCCAGTGAAGTAAACCAGCTGAACCGAATTAAACTGATGCTCTCTACTGCACAGAAGAATTTGAAGGCAGAAGAGGCGAAAAGTAACAACTAAATCTTTAGTATTATTTCGTTTCTCGGTTCGTATTCCGAAAAAATACAACAAGAAAGCCCTCAGAGTTGCCGCTCTGAGGGCTTTCGTATTGCATACATTGAACATATCGCTTCTTTCTTGCCTAATGGCATTATAGCATATGCATATCTAAAAATCAATATACCATATTTCCAATTTTAAAACGGCAGTTTCCCTGCAATTTTCTTCAGGTAGGCTCCGCCTGGCATCATGGCAAACTGCTCATCAGATGACTTGCTCACTGCCAGATATACAATAAAATAGGCAGCCATTCCAAGAACCACTGCGATTCCAAGGCTAATGAAATTGGAATGGATCAGCTTATAAATTCCATAATAGGAAAAGCCAGCCACTACAGCCATAGGCACGGATGCCAGAAGTGGATTCAGATAAGCACTTCTCCATGGATTTTTGTACTGCATATACTGTTTCATAGCCCGCTCGTTCAGCAGGCACATGACTACTGCATAAATAATCATTGCCACTACAATGGCATATACGCCAAGGTCCGTTGCAAACAGCAGGATTGCCATGGCGATCACATCCACCACCAGGGCAATTGCCGCATTGATCATGGGGATATTGGGCTTTCCGATTCCCTGAAGCACACCATTGGAAATATTGGAATTTCCATTGAGGATGATGGTAATGACACCAAGCATCATCAACTGAGCTGCAGCCCCCTCCGTTCGCGGAAACAGAAGTCTTGTGATCGGACCGGCAAGAACTGCAAGTCCAACTGCACATGGAATGGAAATAAACATACTGATCCAGGTTGCGCGGTCGATCTTATCTCTGGCACTGTCCATGTCCCTCTTGGCATACTGGGCAGAAACCTCCGGAATCATGGATGTAGGTGCTGTACTTGCAAGCGTAAGGGGAATGTTGATCAGGGTCATATAATAGCCATATTCCGCGTAGAGACTTGTAATGGTATCATGGTCAATTCCCTTAAAGCCCTGAATACCGGAATACATATAACTGTTAATAAAGCCGTTTACATTGTAAATAAAAGAGCTGAGGATGATGGGCATTACGATGAGAACGATATTCTTCATAACTTCACCGGTGGCCTCATCACGGGAATGGGTATCCCTTTCCAGTCTCTTTTTGATATTCTTTCGGTTTACCCAATATACAAAAAGCATGAAAATTAATGCAGATGCAACTCCGGCACCGGTTCCCATAGTAGCTCCGGCAGCACCCCAGGCATTTCGTACAGATTCCTCTGCACCGCTGAATTTATTCAGCATGACAGTAGACATCAGGATTGCAAAAACCGCTACAAAACACTGTTCCACAATCTGGGACAATGAGGTAGGAAGCATGTTTCGATATGCCTGAAAATAACCTCGGAAGGTACCAAGAATTCCAGACAGGAAAATGGTTGGCGCCAGCATTTTCAGTGCAAGTCTGGCCCCTGACATAGATTCCGGTACCAGAATGGACGAACCAAAGAGACAGAAAAGCGCTACTACGCCTCCCATTATGATTACATATAAAAGCGCACAGTGAAATACCTTCTGGGCGTCTCTGTAACGTTTAAAAGCCAGCTTTTCTGCCATAATCTTGGACACTGCCTGCGGTATACTGAAAGAAGCAATCATCAGCAGGATAAAATAAACATTCTGGGCATAATTGAAAAGACCCATACTGTTATTTCCAAGAGTATTGGAAAGCGGACTTTTATAAAGCATTCCGATGATCTTGGAGATCAATGCCGCGATCATCAAGAATGAGGCATTTTTTACAAGTGTGTTATCATTCTTTTTCCCCATTTTCTACTGTTCCTTTGCGATATTTTCAATCTGCCAGTCAATGGGGGCGAGCCCGTTTTTCTCCAGAAATTCATTGGTCTGGCTGAAATGCCTGCATCCGAAAAATCCTCTTGACGCAGACAGCGGACTTGGATGTGCAGCAGTGAGAACCAGCTGCTTCGGATTATTCAGCATTGCTTTTTTCATCTGGGCAGGTCTTCCCCAGAGAAGATATACGATCGGGCGATCCTGTTCATTCAGGGTCTGGATAACTGCATCAGTGAACTGCTCCCAGCCAATTCCTCTGTGGGAAAATGCCTGATGAGCGCGGACAGTCAGAACCGTGTTCAGAAGAAAAACGCCCTGCTTCGCCCATTTCTCCAGGCATCCGTTGTCTGGAATATAGCAGCCCAGGTCACTGTGGAGCTCTTTATAGATATTCACCAGTGAAGGAGGGATTGTCACATCCTCCCTCACCGAAAAGCAAAGACCATTTGCCTGTCCATCATTATGATAGGGATCCTGTCCCAGGATGACTACCTTCACATCATTAAGTGGTGTATACTCAAAAGCATTAAACATATCCTGGGGCGGTGGAAATATCTGCTGAGTGCGGTATTCTTCCATCACTTTTTTATATAATCGGGCATAGTAGGGCTGATGAAATTCATTTTTCAGCGCAGCCAGCCACTCTCCTGATATCTGACTCATTTTGATTGTCACCTCATCTTGCGTATTTTATAACTTATAAATTCTATCGTCTTACCGGAACACCCTTCTTGGCCAGATAATCCTTCACCTGAGATATTTCCAGTTCTTTATAATGAAACAGGGATGCTGCCAGTACTGCGTCTGCACCACCGTCAGTGAGACCTTCGTAAAAGTGCTCAAGGGTACCAGCGCCGCCAGAGGCAATGACCGGGATGGATACGGCATCGGATACTGCACGTGTTAATGGGATGTCGTAACCTGCTTTAGTTCCGTCACAGTCCATGCTGGTAAGGAGGATTTCTCCTGCACCAAGAGCTTCTGCTTTCTTCGCCCACTCAATGGCATCAATTCCTGTATCCAGACGACCGCCATGCTTATAAATATTCCAGCCGCCATCAGGACGACGCTTGGCGTCAATCGCAACTACTACGCATTGACTGCCGAATTTTTCTGCTGCCTCGCGAATCAGCTCCGGACGGTCAATGGCTGCGGAGTTTACAGAAATCTTGTCTGCACCCTCGCGGAGCAGCCTCTTGAAATCATCTACAGTACGGATCCCACCGCCAACTGTAAATGGAATGAATACGTTGGCTGCCACTTTTCGAACCATATCTACTACCGTGTCGCGCTGTTCACAGGAGGCTGTAATGTCAAGAAATACTACTTCGTCAGCTCCTGCCGCATCGTATGCTTTCGCAATCTCTACCGGATTTCCGGCATCTTTCAAATCTACGAAATTAACGCCTTTTACCACACGTCCATTATTTACATCCAGACAGGGAATAATTCGTTTTGTAAACATGATCAGGCCTCCTTCCCAAGCTTCGCAAAATTCTCCAGTATTTTCAGACCATATTTACTGCTCTTCTCCGGATGGAACTGGCAGGCGAATATATTATCCTTTTCGACGGAAGCATGAATGGTTACGCCATACTGTGTGGTGGCTTTCACAATCTCCGGTTCTTCTGCCTGAAGGTAGTAGGAATGAACGAAGTAGACGTAAGTCTCTTCCGGGATTCCTTTAAACAGGCGGCCGTCATTCTGAAGATGAAGGGAATTCCAACCCATATGAGGAATCTTAAGTCCTGGAGCCGGAGGAATTTTCACAATTTTACCCTTCAGTAGTCCAAGCCCTTCCACTCCCGGAGTTTCATCGCTGGACTCAAAAAGGAGCTGCAGACCCAGACAGATTCCAAGGAATGGAGTTCCTTTCTCTGTAATCTCCTTAATCACAGGTACAAGTCCGAATTTATTCAGATTATTCATTGCGTCTCCAAAGCTTCCAACACCTGGAAGGATTACCTTATCCGCATTCAAAAGTACCTGAGGATCTCTGGAAACTACAGTTTCCTCTCCAAGGTAATGAAGGGCTTTTTCCACACTTTTTATATTTCCTGCATCATAGTCGATAATTCCAAGCATTCGGTCTCCTCCTGTTGTCTGTTTTTCGTCAATACTGCGTCCATTACTGCACTCTCAAAGCACAATACCTCTGAACAGCCACTTTCACATTCTTACAGTATAACGCAAAAACAGGCAGTTGCAAAGAGCTAAATAAAACATTTATTTCCGATATTATTTCCTATCCAGGGTAAACCAGAATTCCACTCCGTTATCAAAGTTCTGAACACCGTACTGCTGATTCATGCCTTCCATAATCGCCTTTACAATGGAAAGTCCGATTCCGCTGCCGCCGTACTCTCTGGTACGGGCTTTATCTACCTTGTAGAATTTATTCCACAGGTTTGGAAGATCAGCCTCCGGAATAGGAGTTCCGGTATTAAAGACTGTTACCTTCACTTTATCTTCCTGCTTCAGGATTTTAATCTCCACAATCTTTTCCCCGTCCAGATGATGCAGGGCATTGCTTACATAGTTCGTCACAACCTCTTCTGTCTTAAACTCATCCGCCCATACATACAGAGGCTCTGACTCATTAAAGATCACCCTGGCCTCCTTCTGACGGATCATAATATCCATAGTGGAAAGAACACCTTTGATCAGCGCAGTCAGGTCAAAACGCTCCATTATTGCCGCATCCTTACCGGACTCCAGCTGGTTCAGGGTAAGAAGATTCTTAACCAGCTTATTCATCTTGGCAGCTTCATCGATAATAACATCACAGTAAAAATCCATGCTCTCCGGATCGTCATTGATGTTCTCCTTCAAACCTTCTGCATATCCCTGCACAAGAGCAATGGGTGTCTTCAGCTCATGGGAAACATTATCCAGAAACTCTTTTCGCATTTCATCGATTTTCACCTTATCCTCAATATCCTTCTGCAGCTCATTGTTTGCAGATTTCAGCTCGGAAATGGTATGCTCCAGCTGACTGGACATTTTATTAAAATTATCTCCCAGCACATCAATTTCATTGCCGGCCTTGCTTTTATATCTGGCTTCAAAATCAAGGTCTGTCATCTTACGGGAAAGCTCCGTCAGCTCGGAAATAGGTCTGGTCAGCTTTCTGGTTACTGCCATAATACACATTCCACTTATAACAATAATGACAATTCCTACAAAGAAATAAAACTTATTGGAAATATTTGCGCTCTCCTGGATACTTTCCAGAGGGCTTCGGATCAGGAAATAATTGCCGTTGTCAAATTTCCCCCAGCACTCTACATAATCCATTCCCACGAAACGGTCATGTACCTGCTGAACCACACAGTTATCCGTCTGTTTCAGAATTGTGCCTTTTCCATTATCCATGTCAAGATCACTGGCATAACCAAAAAACAGCTTGCTTCTCAGCTGGTCTTCATTCTCCGGCCAGCACAGATATTTCGTATTATCCTCATTGACAACCACCCAGGTAAGATTATTCCTGGAGCTTGCCTGAATGATCTCAGAGGACAAATCCTCCTGTTCACTTTCCACATCATCCTCTGTCATGGAATCCGTATTGATCTGACTGAGCACTTCCTTTGCTTCCAGAAGGGTTTCCGTCTTTTTTGACACATAATATTTTTCCAGAAATGCTCCGTTAATCATGGAAATCGTGAGAATGGAAAGGAATAAAAGACCTATAAACGTAAATGTGATTTGGTGCTTTATGGAGCGGATTTTCTTTGGCTTCTTCGGTTTCTTCATCACTCTACCTCAAACTTGTAACCCATTCCCCATACAGTCTTGATGTACTCACCTTTATCACCCATTTTACTTCTTAATTTCTTCACATGCGTGTCAATGGTTCTGGCATCTCCGAAATAATCATAATTCCATACAGAATTAAGGATTTTTTCCCTGGAAAGAGCAATTCCCTGATTTTCCAAAAAGTAAGTAAGAAGCTCAAATTCCTTAAAGCTGAGATCCATAGGCTTATCATCGACTGTTGCAAGATGGGCTGCCTTATCAATCACAATGCCCCCTGCGCTGAGCACATCTTCCGCTCCGGTCTGTCCGGTACGGCGAAGGATAGCTTCCACTCTGGCTACCAGGATCTTCGGGCTGAATGGCTTAGAAATATACTCATCCACACCCAGGTCAAAGCCAAGAAGCTCATCACGCTCATCTCCCCTTGCTGTCAGCATGATGATCGGTACTTTAGAATTTTTGCGCACCTCACGGCAGACCTCCCACCCATCCATCTTGGGCATCATTACGTCCAGAATGATCAGGGCAATATCTTTCTCTTTATAAAATATATCCATGGCTTCCTCACCGTCTCCGGCCTCCAGAACCTGGAAATTCTTCTTTGTTAAAAAGTCTTTTACAAGCTTTCTCATTCGGCTTTCATCATCCACTACAAGGATTTTTAATGTATCCATATTTTGTCCTCCCTTTTTGGTCAACCTCATTTATCGCATGGTTTTTACCTTTTGTACGATTTACCTGTATCTTAGCACAGGCTTATGATGATTTTGTGAACGCTAGCACATTTTCTGACAGATGACTTTTTTTCTGTTTTGTGCTATTCTAAGTACAGTGTAAAATATAAATCAATTTTTGAAAAGAGGGAATTCACATGCGTCAGGAAAGTTTTAAAATGGAGCGTCCGGGACTGGTGAAGCCAGGAGATAAGATTCAGATCACAGAATATCAGTCCTACATGAACTACAGCTATATCATTGAGCCTGCTGTAGCCATGTCCGGCTGCTATCCGAACTCACAGAGAATCAAGGCAAAGGAAGGAACCATTGTCAGTGTGGAAAAGGCACCGCTTAGCGGTTATGTGGTAATCGCTGAATTTGAGGAATAGCTGTACTTAGTCAGGGACTCCCTAAAGGGGGCCCTGACGGTTTTCATTTTTTCTTATCAGACTTTATTACATCTGTAGCTATCGCTAATTCTTTTACTGCCTTATAAATTATAAAAGAAATCAGCAGGAAACCAATTATTGTTGTTACACCTGCGTTTGCAATACAAATATCCACAAGCCAAATATCAATCTCATGCTGCTGCATAAAATACAGCCACAAACAAATAACAAGCAACGACAGTAATAGTAAATCACACCACCATACTACAGGATATTTCCGAAAAATAGTGGCATTCGGGTCATCAGTTGATTTAAAATTCAATTTCGTCATCTTGCCTACACAGAAAAGGAACAGAAAAATAAGATTAAATATACATAACCCCCATATTAAACCAGTCGCAAGTACTTTCATAATTGGAATTTCATTTATAGAAAAAATATTATCCAAAGAACTGATTCCACCAAAAATCAAAAAAGCGAGTGCCGTAAAAATACTTACCATTGTCAATAACTGTGCATTCATTTCTTTGGTCATCTCTTCTTTATAAGATGAAATCTGGTGCTTAAACTTCTCATTATATTCATCGTCCGTCTGTTTCAGTACTTTATATTGCTGATTTGCAAGATTTACGTGATCCCAGATCTTCAAAACAGCTTTTTTCGTATCATCCACAATCCGCTTATTTGTACCTTCCTTTAATGCTATTTTTCTATTAGCAATCACATCCTGATTTAATGAATACGAAACCAGCGCATCCAAATTAGACATCAATGTACCGATCAACTCTTCTTCCTGTGAATTCTCATACGCTGAATATATGATATTACTTATAGGTGAATACAGAATGCGATCATACTGCATGATATATCTTTGTAACTCATCAAAAGCTTTCTCTTTGCTGAATTCATCATGCTTCACTACCAAATGATTAAAGAAATCATTAATTGCTCCCTGCATTGCCTGTGTATTTTCTTCCTGTCTACAATCTTCTGATTCGTTCTTACCCTTTTCCAGATCAATCGCCGGCATACTTATTCCTCCTCAAAATAATCCTTAATGCTCTCTGGCGTAATAACTTTGTCAAAAGATCTATATGCCTTTTTCCAGGGAGTCTGATTATGAGTAATCTCTACCAGCTTTGATGCGGAATACTTAGCACATTCATCAATAATTCCATCCATAATCTCAATATCTTTTGTCGGAATTCTGCAAATTGTTCCCGTCAAAAAATAAGGTATGCTTGCACTTCCATATACTTTATAACGATGATATACCACTGGAACAACCGGGCCAAAATCCCATGCCTCAATTTCTTCTGCAAAACATACATGACCTGTAGTAACCAAAAACTCGGCCTGTACAAAATACAATATTTTTTGCAATTTCAAATTACTAATTGGCCTTCCAAGTTTATTACAGCGATTAATAATATGCTCTGCGACAGTTAATGCCCTATACATAATGTCATGCCCTTTCTACTTTACATATCCCTTTTTAATTATAATATGCTTTAATATAGCTTGAATATATAATCATCATGTTCACAATTATAGAACACACGTTCGTGTATGTCTATTGGTAAATGTTCACAATAATCGTTTTAAAACTTCAGATAGATAACTCCATGATTCCCCTGTCCCAACAGCAAGGGATACTTCTTTTTCTCACCATTGTCATTCGCAATCTCATGCACTGTAGAAATAATCGGCTTCTCCTTTGTACCAGACAGTTCTACATTGCAGATACCAAGATCAGTAAGCATCATTTCTTTTAAAATGCGCTGCTTTCCTTCGCCACCTTTTCGGATCGCGACAATATCATTGTTTTATCCGTAGCTGCCTTCATGCTGATAATGGCAGTCTCTTTTATTGAACGATGATTTGTTACCGAAAACAGAAGCAACCTGGCAAATCCTCCTCACATATTTGCTTTCTGATACTATTGACATCATTATACTCAGCAAATTTTCCACAGTCAAGTTTCCCGCAATATTTGGGTTACTGTTCAGAGATTAGCTGGACAGTAACCCAAATATTTCAAATAAATACTACTTTCATCGTTTCCAATCATCAGCAAAATCAAACACATTCAATGATACTGCTTTTGAGTCTGTATTTTTACTATCTTTCTTATTCTCATTAATACCAATTGCATAAACCAGATACATAAGTGCCTCTCTCGCTAGGACAAGAAGGCGCATAGTAAACTTTTCAAACGCACTTTCATCTAAATGATAGAAGACTAAAAAAGTCTCAGATGGATTTGGTATGTACTTCAATGCTTTCCGAAAGTATAACATAGCTGATTTACGATACTCAACAATATCGTGATCCAGATAATTCTTCCCTTCTCGATGTAGCTGATTGGCAAGTTCTCCACATATTGTTCCTAAATAATAAAAAATAGGGGCATATTCTGGAGTATCATGCTCATTTGCAAAAGCTTTTAAACCTGGAAGATATGAAATCATTCCTTCAAAATCTTTCTTGAATAAAAACTCATCAATCTCATGTGCAAATCTGTCACACTCTTTTGAAAATTTCAACATTCTTTCTACCGTCTTTCTAGCACCACGGCTTTCAAATAATTTTATAGGATATTCGTCAAAGTTTCGGTATATACTTCTTCCATATCTCCTTCGCGTTCCCTTCCCTCATAATTGTCTGCCCAACCTCAATCGCAAACGGGATCATGCTATAAAATAAAAGGGCGACAACGGAACTAATATTTTGAAGCTGTAAATGCCGTTCCAATCCTTTCAGTTCCATACGGGCAATTTGATTTTCTCCCAATTTTTCCACTTCTTTCTGATACTTTTTCAGTGCTTCCACGTTATTTAAAAGACAATACTCCAAAATCCAGACGATCAACAAAACCAGGGAAACAAGTATAACTAATGTATCCATCCAGTTATGCTTTCCGCTCTCATTCAATGTCATAAAATAGACAGGAAACTGACCGATAAGAACTGCAATCAATGTTCCTAAGAATCCATTCTGCAAAACACCCTCTTCCGGTGTAGTAGTCGCAATCTGAGTGTACGCAATCTCTGGGCAAACGGCTCTGGCAAACAACCAGGGAATCAATACCAGTGTAATCACCATGCCCAATACGCCAATCATCATATATTCAATATTATATCCTGCTCCATCTGCCTCACACACTGGAAAAACACAAACGCCAATATTAAACATACAACCTGCAAAAATAATAAAACTGGCAACTTTTACCTTTCCCTTGTGGCTTCGTATTCCACGTATACGAAATAGATTCGAATAAAAACTTTCACTGACCATAAAGGAACTTCCGAGCATCAGAATCAGTACGCATAGGTTTACAATATCAAACTTTATTGTTAACGGTGTCCTTATTTCTTTCAAAAGCAAAAACAACATCGCATATGTACACAGTGCAATCCCATAAACTATCACCGTGTAAATTTTTCTATTTATCGTATAAATATTTTTTACCATTCCTAAAACGAAAAGCAGTATCAATAAGACAACGCCATATATGCATACAATACGACTAATCCAGTTTAATTCCAGCTTAATATAAAGATCATTTACCTGTATATAATTCTGCATGATCAAAACAAGATAAATAACTCCCCCAATTGCAGACATAACAATCAGAAAATACACACTTTTTTTCACAGCACTTAATTCTGATTTCGGTGTTATCTTTTCTTTATTCGAGTCCTCCGTTTCTTTTACATATGCGAAATTCCTTTGCACGGCTACATTTATAAGCTTACCCAAAATTAAATTTAAGATGAACGCCACTGCACTATCTATTACTTCTCCAACCTGCATATCCAAAAACAATAAAACACTTCCAGCAGCTATCTGCATGAGCAACCCTGTTATTGCATAAGCCATTACTTCTTTATTAATTTCGCTGTTCTCTTTTTCAGCCACCTTCTTCAGACAGACTCTGTTAAATTTGCAGGAAGCAATCAAGGAAAATAAGATTCCAATTATAAGCAATGCTATTTTCAACCATGTATCTTGAATCGATATAATTGCAAAATCAAGAAACAAAACAGGTGCACCTACTATAATTCCCTTTTTCATAAAATTTGCAATTCTCTCTCCACGAGGAATTAAATACACAAATACTAACGCAAAATTACCTATAGCCAGAATATCCATTTTGCTACATCTGCCAACAATAACCAGACAGACGCCTAAAGCCGCAAGAATTCCAGAAACTGCACATATTGTGAGCTCACCAGCCTCAGATTCTTTCTTTATTTTTCTTACACAAATTATACACAAACTCACCACAATACTCAGCACTGCTGCAATAAAGAGCAACGGAACCTTTTCTTTCCCAGGCGTAATATAATCATCCAGACAATGCAGCATCAGAAACAAGGCTCCGGCGAACCATATGATAAAATTACATAATAATACAGATGGACTGTTCTCTTTTTCTGATTTTTCCCAGATGTATTGGGACAGCAGTCTTCCCAGAATACCAAACATAAGCACAAAAAAGAATGCATGCCAAAAACCGGCAACATTAAAATAATGTACCTCCGGTATGGTCCAGTTCAACACAATATTATCATCCAGCAACCAGCTTACCTGAACCCCAAAGCCCAATAACCCCGTACATACTCCGATTATGAAATACCTCTTTTTATCATCAGATTTTCTCACATACCTGCAAATATAATATAATGCCCCGGTCAGCAACGGCAAACAGATTCCGTCGCCCCAGGTAGCTGCCTTATAATAATACAAACCATAAAGTTCCCCATTTCTTGGAAGGACATTCCACCATACATTCATGCTGACGAAACCTAGCAAAAAAACTATAAATCCGACTGAAAAACTTTTCATTATTTGGTTTTTTGGTTGTTTTTTCATAAAAATATCCTCCCTTTACTTTCGTACTTAATAATTCCCTATTTCCCTCTCTTTTAAGTTTTATCCTTATGCTATATTATACTATACTTGTATACAATTTAACAGGTTAATGTTTCTCCATAAAACTTTTTCACACACAACCTACACCATCAATATTACAAATTCCAGAATTGCTATTTTAAATAGAACTTTAACTTTTATTCTATATCTGTATTGCTTCATTTCTCTTCTTATATTATTATAAATAGCAGTTTAAGGAAACCGTTCAACTAATTATGCTACTTTAAATAACATTCATATTCAAACAGGTGATCAAATGAAAAAAATATCAAAAGAACTTATGGCAGAGACCATCTCTACGAAAAGAAAAGAGAAAAATCTTTCCCAGTCTGCGCTTGCAGAGATAACCGGTATTAACCGCTCCATGATCGGACGTGCAGAAAATAAAGAATTCATGCCTTCCGTAGAACAACTTCAGACTCTCGGTGAGGTACTGGGCTTCGAGGTTACAGACCTTTTTGTAGAAGAAGCTGCGGCGAAGGCAGAGCCATCCGGCAGCCCTGTATCAGTTAATAAGAAATATAATATTGCAGTAGCAGGTACCGGCTATGTGGGACTTTCTCTGGCTACTCTTCTTGCACAGCATAACCATGTTACTGCCGTAGATATCATTCCGGAAAAAGTAGAGCTGATCAATCATAAGAAATCTCCGATTCAGGATGATTATATTGAGAAATACCTTGCAGAAAAAGAACTGGATCTGACAGCTACTACAGATGGAGAAGCTGCATATCGGGATGCCGATTTCGTCATCATCGCTGCACCTACCAATTATGACAGTAAGAAGAATTTCTTCGACTGCTCAGCAGTGGAGGCTGTTATTGAACTGGTGCTGAAGGTGAATCCGGATGCAACCATGATCATTAAATCCACAATTCCGGTAGGCTATACGAAGCAGGTACGCAGCCGTTACAATACCAGAAATATCATCTTCAGCCCGGAATTTCTCCGCGAATCCAAGGCTCTGTATGATAATCTTTATCCATCCCGTATTATCGTCTCCTGTGACGAAGATTCTGCTGAAAAAGCGCACATCTTTGCATCTCTCCTTCAGCAGGGTGCGATCAAGGAGAATATCGACACCTTATTTATGGGATTTACAGAGGCCGAGGCTGTGAAGCTTTTTGCAAATACTTACCTTGCACTTCGTGTCTCCTACTTCAATGAGCTGGACACTTATGCAGAATCCAAGGGGCTGAATACACAGGAAATCATCAATGGTGTATGTCTGGATCCGCGAATCGGTACCCATTATAACAATCCGAGCTTTGGATATGGCGGCTACTGCCTCCCGAAGGATACCAATCAGTTATTGGCTAATTTCCAGGATGTACCACAGAATATGATGTCTGCCATTGTGGAAAGTAACCGTACAAGAAAGGACTTCATTGCAGACCGTGTTCTGGAAATTGCAGGCGCATATGAAGCGAACAGCGATTGGGATATCAATAAAGAAAAAGAAGTCATCGTAGGTGTATACCGCCTCACCATGAAATCCAATTCCGACAACTTCCGCCAGTCCTCCATCCAGGGAGTTATGAAGCGAATCAAAGCGAAGGGTGCCACTGTGGTGATCTATGAGCCAACACTTCCTGCCGGATCTACCTTCTATGGCAGCCGTGTTATCGGTGATTTAAATGAGTTTAAGGCAATTTCCCAGACCATTATTGCCAACCGTTACAGCACTGTGCTGGATGATGTAAAAGACAAAGTATATACCCGCGACATTTTTTGCCGTGACTGATCAGGAGACAGCGAAATGCAGAAAATCAATTTAAAAAATAAAACTGTTTTCATCACCGGTTCTGCCGGCTTCATCGGCAGCAATCTGGTACTGGAGCTTCTCAGAACCCAGTCTCCCATCAACATTGTGGGATTGGATAACATGAATGATTATTATGATGTTTCCATCAAGGAATGGAGACTTGCTGAAATCGAAAAATGTGCTGCCGAACACACAGACTCCACTTATCGCTTTTATAAAGGGGATCTCTCTGACAAAACAATCATTGACCGGATTTTTGCAGATCACAAACCGGCTGTTGTGGTCAATCTGGGGGGCACAGGCCGGCGTTCGTTACTCCATTACCAATCCGGACGCATACATCCAGTCCAACATGATCGGCTTCTATAACATTCTGGAAGCCTGCCGCCACTCCTACGACAATGGCGCATCCGGAGTAGAGCACCTTGTATATGCCTCCTCTTCTTCTGTTTACGGAACCAATAAAAAAATCCCATACTCTACAGATGATAAGGTAGACAATCCGGTGTCTCTGTATGCTGCAACTAAGAAATCCAATGAGCTTATGGCTCACGCATACTCCAAGCTGTATAACATTCCATCTACAGGACTTCGTTTCTTCACAGTGTATGGACCTGCAGGAAGACCTGACATGGCATATTTCGGATTCACAAACAAGCTGTTAAACGGTCAGACAATTCAGATATTTAATTATGGAAAGAAGAATGTCTATGCCCTCCGCTATTCTTCAACGGCAAATTCAACCCTGAAATCTGGGGATTTGAACGCAAGAACACATCATAGCCTATTTCTTCAAGCTTTCCCTCAAATACCACTTCTTCCAGATCTTCGCAATCCATAAAAGCATAACCTTCTACATTTTTTACAGATTCCGGGATTACCATTTCCTTAAGCTTTTTGCAACCAGAAAATGCTGAAGCTCCAATTTCTTCCAATTTGTTTGATAAAACAACCTTCTCCAGTTCCCTACAATATTGAAATGCATAAGCCTCTATTTTCTTCGTATTATTGTCTATAGAATATTCTCCCTTTTTGCCAATCGGACATCTGGTCAATTGCGTGCCTGCTTTATTATACAAAACACCTTTCCTGGATGAAAAATATTCATTATCATCACTGACATTAATCTCTTCCAATATATGATCATATGTAAAATCCTCTTCAATTTCCGTTACAGAAGCAGGGATTTCAATGGTCTTTTTTGCTTCTGGGCAAGTCAATAGCCTGGTTTGGTTTTTGTCATAAAGCACACCGTCCACACTGGAATAAGCTTTATTTTCCTTATCAACATTTATTGATTCCAGCGATTTACAGTCCAAAAATACCAGATTAGAAATCTCATTAACGTCTTTTGAAATGTATATTTCCTTAACATTATACATGCCGCAAAAGCTGCAATTACCAATATATTTGATTCCATCCAAAACAACAATTCTGTTTATTTCGTCACGATATTCATACCAGGGAGAATTATCAAAATTATAATCCTTCATTCTTACATCTTCGCCATCCAGCACTAAGGTTCCATCAGAAAAATATCCCCACCAGAGATCTTCTTCTATTCCCCTGTTAACTGTCTTTATAGCCTGGTAGACGTATTTTTCATTATCAATGGTAAACGTTATGTCTGTATATCCTGTTTTAAAAATCATCAATACAAACCATCCAACAATCAATACTAAGGAAAAAACGCTATAAAATATATCCACAGCGCCCTCATACGATACTGTAACCAAATTAAGCAGCCAGTCCATCAATTTTCCACAAAGTTTATTCAACGGATATGATATAAGGAGAACCGTTATAACCAATAGAACTATATTCTTATACAAAATAATATCATATAGCCATGCATACAGCTGGACTCCCAATAATGTAGGAAACAGCACACACAGAAATCCCAACATAAACGGGTTTATAAAGAAATACAACATACATCTAAATACAAATATATATGCACCCCATTCATACTCAGCCACTCCCTGAACACCTTTTGCAAAACCGTATATAAAATTTAATCCGACCCAAATCCCAATCGTTACATAACTGATCGGACTTTCTAATAATTTTATAGGATATAAGCTATATGATATGCTCAAAAAGCAAGACAGGCATGTGCTTCCCAGGAACATAAAAATATCGTCTAAATAAGTTCCATCCTCTATACACATCCCAATTATACGCGAGATGAACGTAACCTGCAGCATACATAACACGAAAAAAACTAATTCAAATCCATCACCATCTACAACCTCTATTACATTCTCCATTGACAAATGAATGTCAAAGTTTTCAACAAGCGTAACCATAAATTCCTTTAGTATTTCAAAACCTGAAGCAGATCTGATTATGACGATTCCCAGTATAGCACCTGTTATTAACAGATATATCAAAGACATCGGTGAAAAACGCGCTCCATATTTCTTTATCATAATCAATATACCTCATTGAATTTTTCTTTCGTATAAATGCTATATCAAAGTTCACCTATAATATGCTGTATATATGTATGCAATTACCAAAATAACCACCATCAAAATTCCCATCACCACCGCCCGTGGCCAGCGACCAGTGATCAGGTCTATAAAGATGCCTACAATAATTGAAAAGCTTATAAATTCTATTAAGAACATTGCAAGTACGTTCATACTATTCCTCACAAATAAATCGTCATTCCACCTTGATTATTGTTATTGATAATTTTTTCAGCTTTCTGGCTGCCAATATAGATGCCGGTTCCAGTATTTCTATTGTCATTCTGGTTTATCTGCTGAATCAGACTTTGATTTTCATTTAGGAACTCAACAATCTCATTAAACAGCTCCTTCGGTTTTTCCTTTCCTTCCAGGTCTTCATAAATGTCTTCTACATCTCGTTCAGGTTTCTTTATATTTACTGCATCTAACGTAGAAACCCGTTCTACAAACTGCAAAGCATTTTCCTTAGATGAGAAATAAGCAATGATCTTGTTCTCCAGCGGAGTCCATAAGCACTTCTGAAGTACAGATGTACCTACGTTTTTTATAGACTCTTTGATTTTTAAATTCTTAACTGCCCATTCACTAATCGCCATCAAAATCGTTGTATTCATATTTCACCCTCCATCCTTTACGCATCAATATTTTTAATCTTGTTCTCTAACCTTGTAATTTCATTCTGAATATCGTATGTATACATATTTCCAGAATACTCAATTGACTTCAACACCCCTTCCAGCAATCTTTTTGCCTGAATCTTACTTCCAAAACAGCTATAGTACTCTCCTAATGTTCCATTACTTTTTACTTTCCTGTGTAATTCTTTTTCTTTCTCAATGAGCAGATCAATGTAAAGAAAAAGCTGTATAAATATTTCATACTGACCGACCGTATTCATCAGCTGAAAACTTGAAGTAAAATCACAGGCATCATCCTCCTCATCAAAAAAATAATCCTCCCGATACATCTCCAGAAGTACACTATCTGATTTAAATAGATGCCAAATTTCTTCTCCTCTGCTAGTTAGATACAAGTATTTGCTTTTCTGTATTGGATTTTTCCAATTATAGGTTTCTTCCAAAATCTCTGTATCCAAAAAATGTTTTACCACTCGTTCCAGAGACTCCCTAATTCCAGGATCACTGCCAAATATCCTTTCAAAATAATCAAATAATCTTTTCTCCATTATCAACTTTCTTTCCCGCATAAAAAAACTCATCACCAACAGACTAAGCATACTGTCATCGTTAAACTCATCATTTAACATTGCGTTCGGGACAACTACACTTTTCTCACCTCTATATACAGCATTATTTCCACAAGCTATTGCCCGCAAAACGCTTATGTTATTAAACAGGTAATCCGTTTTTGACATATTAAGAAAGTCTCTTCTTCGTTCCCCTCTTAAAAGCCATACTTTATTCATCAAAATCTTTTTATAGATTTTCTTCATGCTTTCAAAATCATAATTACATAAATTGCTAATCATATCCGAATACTTATGGTTGAACTTATTTGCCAAAGTCATTATGATTTCATAAGCATCATCCCACACTTCTTCCATTCCATTTTTATCAATAATCGTATCTCTTTTCAATGAAAAGTATTTCACCATATCTACTGGCTTTTCTTTATGTAAAACAGTTACCGGATGATATGCTTTTATTTCTTCTGTCTTAACTAGCTCTTCATATGTTGACGGTCTCATACTGAATATCAAATTTACCGCCAAATTCTTTTTCGCAGAATCTATATATTTATCATTTATTAAGCCTGAAAAAAATGATAAAATACTTTTGGCTATCTTCCCTCGTATTTCCTTGTTCAATACCTCCGTATTGTCAATTACAATAACAATATTATGAATCGCCATACAATAATAATTTAAATAGAAACTCAGTTTCGACACCATATAAGCATAAGGATATTTCTGCTCTGCACGCTGTAGCTTCAATAATCTGATATCTTGTGCACTTTTTCCAATCAATTCTACAGAAGATACATTCTCAAGCAATGAACAATACGTTTCTTTTATATAATCAAAAAATAAATTATGTCCTTCTATAGAATAGAAATTTTCTCTAAATCCATATCTTTCTTCTAAAGCGGTACATACACATGAAATACTATTAATTATATACTCATTTGCATCCTTTTCTAACAATACCCCCCGGAAACTCATAGATATACATGCAATATCTTTCGCTTCGTCAAAAACCACTGCATTATCAGACAGACCAAATACATTTTTTAAAAAAGTAGTTTTACCAATTCCTTCTTTTCCTAGGAAATAAATAATCTTACTTTCACAATCAAGAAACAGCCGCATTAATTCTCTTTCCAATTCAGGATCCTCTACATAAACAGATTCCTCTTTAGGAGTACCCAAATAAAATTCAATTGCTCTACGATAGGTATTCGCGAATTCGCTTCTGTATGTTTCTGGTGAAACAGGTGTATCTTTTATTCTTTTTTTCATTACACCATCTCCTTTTTTGGAAACTTAATTATCAGTTTTTATTTTCCTTTGTTTATGTTTCAATCATACTACATTATTTATTTTTTGTAAATATAAGATATATGATTCTATGTGTTTATTTTGGTCTTTTGTTATAATGCACAATTTTTATTTATTTTTTTGTTATTTTTCTAAATATTTGTTATCTATTTTTAGTTTTTGTATTGACTGTTTTGGAGGTAGCTATTATAATGTAAAACAGATAGCAATTTGTAATTTGACAGTTTAGGAGGTAAACAAGATTGAAAAAAGAACAGTATGCTACCCCTAAGGCAAATACTGTGCCTCATTACGACGCACAAGCCCTGGGGAATACGATTCGCGTTCTACGCGAAAGTCTCCAGCTAACGCAAACGGAGCTAGGAACACTCTCTTCATTCAGCACAGCTGAAATTTCCAAACTGGAGACAGGAGCCCGAAAAAAAATTCCAATAGAATCTTTGATTAGAATTGCGCCTCACTTGAATGTATCACTAGACTACTTATTGGTCCAATGCATTTTAGATTACAAAAGTGACCATGAGCAGTTTTACGATTACAATGGAAATGAAATTGACCTGTATCAAATTGCCCGAAATATCTATACAGTCGATTCATCCCTTTTGTTAATCTTGTCTTCACCAGATTTTCTTGCAGACAGGGAAACGATAGAATGGCTAAAAGAATGGGTTCGTTTAAAGTCTTCCATAGAGAATGCACCAGAAAAAACAAGACTTTTTCAAAGAATTTTTATGGACTTTAAAGACTACTGCCAGAAATTCATACGTACATTATCACATTCCGTTTCTGGCAATAACGAAATAAAAAATCAAAACGAAACCAACAAATTCACACCACAGAAAGGAGAATGTATCTAATGGTTCTGTTACGCTTTCGTTCAAAGTTCCTGCCTTATGCCGCAGGGACCTGCCACAGTATACTGCGAAAAAAAATGAAGGAGGTCCACTATGTATTCCATTACCGAACGCCCCGAACACCTCTCTGGTGCCGATCTAAAAGACATCAAGACAAAACTCTACTACGAACAGCTTTTAGAGTATTTAGCATTCCCGATGCTGCATTGTGCATTGGACTTGCAGCCACATTATACAACGCAGCATCTGCAGTGTGGTTTTTATACTAACAACTCCCGCGTGGTCCTTTGGGTTCCGGTTCACCAAACATTCTCATTGACAGAGATACTGAACCACATCCAGACTGCACTACGGGAACAGTGTCCTAAGCTGATAGACGAAATAACAGCCAACAGCTGCATTTCCGGGTTCACACTGGAGTTAGCGAGGAGCCATCTTAATAATAAAAATTGATTGCCTGCAGACGAAAGAAGGGGCTGTGAAAAAACTCGATTGAGTTTTTTCGCATCTCCCTTTTTGTACCTGTTGTGTATAAATGACTGAAATCATGCGCA
>NZ_CAKRNY010000041.1 GCF_934371575.1 uncultured Blautia sp.
TACTCCAGATGATAACGGCTCTTTGCATCTACAGACGGATCTGAGTACATCTGATAACTGAATACAACATCCTCTGCTGTAACAGGCTCACCATCAGACCATACTGCATCTTCATGAAGCTTGAAGGTTACTGCATCACTGGCATCGTTTACAGTCCAGGATTCAGCAAGACGTCCCTCGATGGAACCGTCAGCGTTTGTCTGGGTCAGGCGGTCATAAATCTGGTCACAGATAAAACGTGTGTAATTGCTTGTGGTATTCAGTGGCATCATGGTATCCCATGCCTGGTCCATAGCTGCTGTTACCACTTTCTCTTCTGACTCGGCGGCTGCCGGCACAGCAAATGCTGTTACCATAGTTCCGGCGAGAAGAAGGGCTGCTGCTTTTTTCATGTTGATTTTCATAATTTTCCTCCTTTTACCCGTGGGCGTATTTTATAAGATTAAATGCCTTTTCGTGCAAGCACGAACGGCCTTTAACTTTGCAACCTTGATATCACAGTTTAATTTTGGGATCCAGAGCATCGCGGATGCCATCGCCCAGAAAATTAATACTCAATACAGTGACCAGAAGCGCAAGTCCCGGCGGGAGCCAGATCCATAACTTCTGGGAAAGCACAGTAATGGACTGTGCGTCATAAAGCATATTTCCCCAGCTTGCTCCCGGCGGCTGCACACCCATGCCAAGGAAGCTTAAGGATGATTCGGAAAGGATAGCACTTGCCATCTGGAAAGTGATTGCGATCAGAATCGGGGCAAAAGAGTTTGGAAGAACATATTTTGTCACGATTTTGAAATTGGAGGTTCCGATTGCCCTTGCAGATTCCACATATTCTTTCTCTGATACAGACAGCACATTTGCATAGATCAGTCTGGCAAACTGTGTCCAGCCAAGTACACCGATCACACAGGTTACAGACCAGACAGATGGTCCGAGAACAGCAACCAGTACCAGGATCAGCACAATTGATGGGAAAGACATGAAAATATCTGCAATTCGCATAATAATTGCTTCTGCTTTTCCTCTTGCGTAACCGGCTACCAGCCCAAGAGGTACACCGATGGCACAGCTGATCAGTGTAGAGACAAAACCAACCAGAAGGGAAGTTCTTCCGCCATACATCAGACGGGCAAATACATCACGTCCGATGGCATCGGTTCCAAGGATATGTGCCCCTCCCGGCGCAGCGGAAAAGGCGGTGTAGTCAGAGGTATAGGGATCCAACTTCATGATCATAGGAAGAAACACCACCATAAGGACTTCCACGATCAGAACTACCAGACCTGCCATAGCCATTTTATGCTCTTTCAGTTTATCAAGTACCTCGGAAAGATAGCTTACGTTTTCATTTTTCTGTTTTTTCATTTTTTGTGTTCTATCCTCCCTTATTTATAACTGATTCTCGGATCCAGAATTCCGTATGCCACATCAGTAAGGATATTTGCGATCAATACTGCTGCTGCGATCATAACAGTAATTCCCATGATCACCGGATAATCTCGTCCATTAATGGCTGTTACCATCAGGGAACCAATTCCCGGCCAGCCGAAAACCTGCTCTGTTACCACCGCGCCGCCGACGATGGAAGGAATGGACATTCCCACAACTGTGACAACCGGTGTAAGAGCGTTTTTCAGGGCATGCTTCATGATCACCTTCCATTTGCCAAGACCTTTCGACTTGGCGGTACGGATGTAATCATCCTGCATGACCTCAAGCATGCTGCTTCGCATGTGCCGTACCCAGCCTCCGATCTGCTGGAAAGAAAGTACCAGACAGGGAAGGATCATATGCTTCATCAAATCTGCGAAGGAATGAGCACCACTGGAGCTGTACATTCCTCCAGATGGCAGGATCTTAAACACAATCGCAAACAGATAAATAAATACCAGACCAACAAAGAAGTTTGGTGTGGCCATCATCAGCATGGAAAGACCGCCGGAAAAATAATCCCGTCCAGAGTTCGGCTTGGACGCTGCAAAAATTCCAAGGGGAATGGATACGATCAGGGACAGCAGAATAGAACTTGCTGCCAGGATTGCAGTAGCCGGAAGCCTCTCCAGAATCATTGCCGCAACAGGTCTTTGTGTGCTGTAGGAAAATCCCAGATTTCCTGTCAGCAGCTGCTTCAGCCAGGTAAAATACTGAACGATCACAGGCTGATCCAGTCCAAGTGCCACTCGCTTACGCTCCAGCTCTGCCGGGGTAATTCCCGGATCTGCCAGAAGCGCATCCAGCGGAGAACCTGGTGCCATATTCAAAATAAAATACGCCAGTATGGTGATTCCGAAAAAAGTGGGAATAGCAACCAGTATTCTTTTTAATATGTATTTCCACCTCATAGTGTTTTCTCTTCCTCTCCTTTTCCTACCATGATCCGGATAATCTCTTTATCCGTCTCGCACATGCCGTCTTTTGCCAGCTGGCCTACATTTCGGATGGTATTTTCTACCCCGTGGGTGACAATTCCGTCTCCGCCATAGAACTGCTGTCCCTGAATGTACATCTCATAGCCCATGATTCCGGCATCAACAGCCGCTGAAATCTTGGCTGCACAGGAAGCCTTCGCTCCGTCGCAGATGATTCCGGAAACAATTGCCAGAGAATTCACGATTGTATGTGCAATTACCTCATAATCACCGCCATAAAGGTATGCAATTCCCGCACCACTTCCGCATCCGGCACTTACTGCACCGCAATAGGCGGAAAGAGTTCCGATTCCGGTTTTCAGATGAATGGTCACAAGATTGGAGAGCACCAGGGCACGAAGCATTTTCTCATGGGAAACCTTCAATTCCCTGGCAAATTCAATTACCGGGATACTGGCAGTCATACCCTGATTGCCGCTTCCGGAATTGATCACAACAGGAAGCTCGCAGCCATTCATTCTGGCATCAGAACCTGCTGCTGCTTTCGCTCTGGCACGTATTTTAATATTGTCGCCGTAGGTATGGAGAAGCACCTTTCCAATATTGGCACCATAATTTCCCCGAAGCCCCTCCTCGGAAATAGCCATATTGTAACGGATCTGGCGCTCCAGAACCGTTTTTACATCTTCTGTATCTACCGTATTGGCAAAATCAATAATGTCTTCTATATTCAATATGGAGTGATCGGTTTTTGGCTTTTTCTCCTCTGAACAGGCATCCTTCTGAAAAACAGACTGACCGTTTTTCTCAATCAGAATGATATTCGTGTGGGTGTCCACAATACGGACACGGGAGGTATTTGTCCCTTTTCCTACTGTCAGGTCGATTTCAAATACATGACCTGTGGAGGCTGGAACGATTCTGGGTTTTACCTGCTCCATGTAGGCTTTGATCTCTTCCTTCTGGCTGGGTGTAACCCCTGCGATAACCTCAAGGAGCGCTTCGGCATCTCCGGCAATCACACCGGCGCACAGGGCTGCAGCAATTCCCCGCATGCCGCCTGTATTGGGAACAATCACACTCTTGACATTTTTAATGATATTTCCGCTTACCTTAATATCCAGAGTATCCGGCAGCTCACCAAGAGTTTTTCTCGCCACAGCGCCTGCATAGGCAATTGCTATAGGCTCCGTACATCCCATTGCAGGAATCAGTTCTTCTTCCAGAATTTTTACATAATCCTGATATTTTTTATCATATTTCTGCAAGGCCTTATCCTCACTTCTTTCTTTAAAAGTAATCATATCCCCCATGAATATCCACAATACTGCCATTCATGTAGCCATTCTTCAGAATTTCGTAGGCCATATCTGCTACTTCCGAAATTTCTCCGAAACGATGAAGGGCAATTTTGCGGTTGATCCGCTCGTAGCTTTCCGGTGTACGATTTTTGTGCCAGCTGGTTTCAATAAAACCCGGAGCAATGGCATTTACGCGGATCTGCTTTGGTTCCAGTTCTTTTACTAGAGATTTGGTAAGAAAATGGATGGCAGATTTGGTAACACCGTAAACCAGAGAGGAAGAATATGCCTGCTGTCCTGCATAAGATCCTGTAAAAAGAATACTGCCGCCTTCACTCATAACAGGACGCAGCTCTTTTACAAGAAACACCGGAACAGACAGATTTGTATTTACGATTTTGGTCCATTCTTCAAATGTATAATCCTCATATTTGGCGTAGGTACTGATTCCCACATTGTTTATCAGCCAGTCTACGTGTCCTGCTTCTTCTCTGATCCTGGAAACAAATTTCATCATGTCGTCATAAGATGACATATCCGCCTGGATCAGGCGGATTTTCTTTTGATTTTCCCCGGTCTGGGCATGAAGAAATTCTTCTGCCTGTTCTTTGTTATGTCCGTAGCTTACATATAAAATATCTTCCGGTGCAGAATTGGAAAGAAGCTTCTCTGCGATACCTCTTCCAATTCCGGAAGTTCCGCCTGTGATTACTGTAACTTTACTCATAAGCATTTCCTTTCTTATAAGTTCTGTTTTAATGATCTTTATAAACTCATCAGCCTGTCATAAACATCCTTCGGAATATAGGGCTGCTGATTATGAATAGGCTCACCCAGACAGGTCTTCGGATAGGCAAAGGTTCCCGGCTCCATACGGATTTCCAGAAGCTTCGGCGCATCCGTTCCCTGCAGAAAATCTGCCGCCTTATCCTTCACTTCATCTGCCTCCATGCAGGTACTGCTGATTCCGTAAGCTTTTGCTACCTCTGCGAAATTGCAGGATGAAAAGCCGCTGCCCTCTGAGGTATCCGCATAAATCTGCTGGAAATAATCACGCTGAAGATGACGGATCATTCCGAGAGCATGATTATTCATGACCATCATGGTAACAGGAAGATTTTCACGTTTTACCCATTCCAGTTCCTGAATGTTCATCTGGAATGCACCGTCGCCGCAAATGCAGGCTACCGGTCTGCCGGTGGCATAATAAGCTCCGATTGCTGCCGGAAGTGCATATCCCATGGCTCCGTGTCCGCCGGAAAAAAGGAGCTTCTGATCCTTCTGATTATGGAAGGACTGGTAACTCCATACCATATGCTGACCTACATCAACTGCCACTGCGGAAGTATCTGCAAGAGCATCGCTTAAAGCTGCGATCATACGGTTAGGATAACGCTCCGGTGTGGAATCATCCACATTACACAGAGAAGCGCGGATATCTGTACAGATACCCAGCCACTGACCAAAATCATATTCTCCTGCTTTCGGCTCTTCTGCATTCTTTGCCAGCTTTCGGATTACTTCTGCTGCATCCACGCAGAAGTTCAATTCATCTGTTCCATTTTCGTGTATATTTCGCTGTAAATTATATTTATCAATATCTACACGGATAATTTTCGCATTTTTCGCAAATTCATGGACTTTCGTACCAATCTGCCGGGTACAAAGAGAAATTCCCAGACAGATCAGAAGATCACTTTTTGCATTGGCGATCATATTTGCATAGCGGTGTCCATAGGCACCTCCAATGCAGCCGAAATTCAGTGGATCATCCCAGGGAAGTGCAGATTTTTCCAGCACACTTGTGATCACTGGAAGCTTCCATTTACGTGCCAGAACAAACAGCTGCTCCCGGACTTCCCGGTCACTGATACCATGTCCCAGCATGATCACAGGACGCTTTGCTTCATCCAGTGCTCTGCAGATCGCATCTGCTGCCGAAGCTGCAAGCTTTGAATTCTCATTATTCTCCCGGTCTGCTTCTGATCCATGCTCTTCCAGCCCCAGCTCTGCAGCGCCTATATCATAAAGCGGATTCTTCACATCCCCACGCTGGATATTCATAGGCAGATCAATCAGCACCGGTCCCTTTCGTCCGGAATTGGCAATACGATAAGCTTTATTCAGCTCTTTTACAATATCTTCATCTTCCCGGATCTGCACTGCATATTTAGTCACCGGCTTCGCCATTGCCACAATGTCAATTTCCTGAAAGCCCTGCTGGCGCAGTCCCTGAATTCCGGAATACTCATAGGTATTCAGCTGTCCAGTGAGAAAAATCACCGGCAGGGAGTCAAAATACGCATTTGCAATTCCTGAGATCAGGTTTGCCGCCCCCGGTCCGCTTGTAGCATATGCGCAGGCACATCTTTCCCCGGCCTGTGCATATCCGCAGGCTGCAAAAGCTGCACCCTGCTCATGATAGCTGGAATGGCTCTTTGTATGAGGGTTTCTCTCTATGGAATCAACCAGATGGGCAATCATGGTTCCCTGATATCCAAAGAAATCATTAATACCCTTTTTCTGTAAAAATTCAACTATATAATCGGTTACTTTCATATCCTCGACCTTTCTGATGTAATCTTTGTCATTCCTATTTCCATAACTTCTCAATCCTTGCCTTCAGCTTAGGGCGCCCTGCCTTATTCAGTACGTCCATGTAAATATGATGGATTTCCTCATCCGGAATAAAGACCTCATTATTCTTAAGACTTTTTGTCGTAGCCTTTGTATAGGGCTTAAACACATTCTCAAGAGCCGGATAATCTTTATTTTTATACAGATTTATAATATAGTCCTTTTTATCCAGATAATACTTCTCCAGCTCAATTTTATATGCACAGAACTTTACATAATTCCAGCTCCAGTTCAGATATTTCTTTTTTCTGGACGCACGCCCGGATTTTTTTCTGGCACGGATACGCATCTTAATAAAACGGTTCTGATTTCCCACTTCCTGGAAATAATCCTCATAGCGGATACGGGCACTTACCATCTCCGATACCTTCGGTGTGTAAACAGGAAGTATCTTCTGCTGATAGTCTGCCCCGTAATACTTTCGCAAATACGTGTCCGTGTCTGCAGGAACCGGAAATTTCTTCCCGTCAATCTCTACTGTCCGTGTTTCATCAAAGATTTCCACAGGAAAATAAACCGCCTTTTTCTTCAGGCGCACTACATATTCCTGCGTATTTTCCACGTTCATCCGTCTGCAGAGCATACGATATAAGCCTTTCGCCAGACGTCCTCTGCCTGTGAGCAGGCGAAGTCTCATTGCCATCCTGCAGAATGCCTTTTTTTTGCCCCGGCGGTCGCCGTAATAATCTCCCAGCTCATTCCAGCCAACCTCCTGGGCTCTTGTCCACAGATGAGCCAGTCGGAAATGCTGTTTTCCGCGCAAAGGCAGAATATCCACACCCATGCCTGGATATTTGTAATTTCTTCCCTCATTCAGACGGAAGCATAAGGTATTAAGATCTGTATAACGAAGGAAAAATCCATAAAATCTCTTATTATTATTCATGGATTCCACAATTCTTCCATCCTGCGGCTCTTTTTCAAAAGCCAGACGAAAACGCTCCATATCCGCAGTACGCATATAAATGACTCCGGCATGTGGATTGGTGATCTCCTGTCCGGTAATACAGCACAAGGTCAGCTGCGGTCCCAGATAATAAGGGATTCCTTCTCTTTTACATATTTTGTCTATTTCGCTCAGAAGCTTTTCAACTTCCTTAATCTCTCTGTTCAAACTATGCCTGCTCCCATCTATCCGTTCATAAGATTTTTCACCAGCTGCTGCAGCTCTTCCGTACTTCCATATCTTCCCAGCCACTGATTCAGATAATCAGAAGCATCTCCTGCCTTTGCGTAGACAGCAGCTCTTCTGCTTCCCGCATAAAGATCAGTCAGAAAGATTCTGGACAGCTCTGTACGGACAAAACCGGTTCCGGTCTGACGGACAGCTTCCTGATAATTCTTAAAAGCAGCATCCGTCTGTCCCTGTTTTCTCCTTACATCACCGATCACTTTGTATACCTGAGCCCGCTTCTCCTTACGGATCTGGCAGTCCTTTGCCTGTTCAGCAAGCCACTCCAGATCATCCATTTCATTTGTATAAACCAGATCTGTGCGTACCCTTGCAAGCTCACCCGGATAGCCAAGACGCTCCCAGGCTCTTATCAGAGCACGTTTGTAAATCTGGGCATTCTCATTCTCGTTCTCTGAAGAGCTCTCTTTATTCGCATTCCTGATTCTGCCCAGAATCTCATCAGTCAGCTCTTCCATCTCCTGACAGGTTTTCGCCACGTTCACCCGGCACAGATAGTAATACTCCAGAATCTCCGGCTGCTCCGGCAGAAGCCGGTACCAAAGCTCCATCAGCCTCATGGCTCCATCCTTCTGTCCATGGTCCAGAAGCATCTGACAGGTCTTCACAGTTTCTTTCCCGTATGGATTCAGGAACTTATCAAGTTCAAGCTGGGTGATTCCATTATTGGTCTTCTCACGCGCCTGGGCAAAAAGCTCCAGCGCATCTGCACATCTTCCTCTCATCCAGAGAAGCTCACCCTGATATTTCAGGAAATAGCCATCCTCCGGAAAAATCCGAAGAGCCTCATCCATATAAAGCTCTGCTTCCACCACGTCAATGCCGTTACGGGCACGTTCCATAAGAAAACGGCTCTTAAATTTCATAAAGCCCGGCACATTCGGATAACGTTCCATCAGAGACACCATCGTATCCTCTGCTTCCTGAAAACGTTTGAATTCGTAATCACAGACAGCCCTTCTGAAAAGCTCAATGTCTGATTTCAGCTGTGCCATGTCAGAAGGCAAAGTGCCTGTCTGCTCCTTCACAACCAGCATTCTCCATGCCTTGCCAATCCTCTCTGTATAAACCAGAGTCAGCATTGCCGCATAAAAGGCTTCATCACTGATTTCCAGCAAAACAGGATGATAAAAAGCATAAATGCCTCCAAAATCCTCTCTGCCGATAAACGGGGAACTTAACTGTATCTGGAAATATCTGTTAAAAATTTCATTCAGTTTATTAAAATCGTGATTCTCAAGAAGTCCCCTGATTCCCTGCTCACATTCGGAAATCCGCGCTTCCAGATCCATTACCGTACTCTTTGCAAGCAGAAGATTGCGTTTATGCTGCATCTTATGATTGCGCTTCGCGCCGGCAAGGGAATAGATCTTGCGCCACACAGAGTCTCTGCGCAGCTTGTTCTTGTGGATTCCGGGCAGATAATCGTCACGGAGCTCTTTATAAGTGATTCCCTCCACAGTAACCGCATCGTGGGACTCCCTCTCTCCATGAGGCGGAATGTAAGACCACTCATCTCCATAATGCCAGATCAGATAATCACTCATCCGATTTGGCACCATAACCTTCGTATCCTCAAAATTCATATATTTCACCGGAAACATCATATCCTTGTCAAAAAGGAACGGACAGCCTCCCCAGCGCATTGCATAACGCGGACAGTCAGCCTCCTCATAAGAATACATGATTTTCTCCAGTTTTTTCAGTGTACGGTCTTTTCCAAGAAATGTATAGGAAAACAGCCAACGCAGATAGGTCGTCACCGGAATTTCCCATCGGGCACCATATACAACCACCATATTCACAAGCTCAGAATAGATCATCATATGGGTTCTGTATTTCTCATACTCTTTATCATCAGCAGGAATAGGATCCAGTGTCAGTACATCAATGATTTCTCCCGCACTGTCCCTTCCGATGATCTGATGCTTATGCAGGGCACAGCTGTCCGTGGCAACATATCTTGGAAATGTATTGGTATAATTCCGGTCCACATCCACACACTGAAGGGCACGATGCTCCGGAAGCACAGAGTCTGAGATCTCAACCAGCCTGTTCCAGTCATCTCTTGGCATATAAATATCCACGTCATCATCCCAGGGAATAAATCCCTCGTTTCTCACAACGCCAATGGCCGTGCCTCCCGCCATTACATATCTCAGGTTATTCTCTTTACAGATTTCATCCAGCTCACGAAAAAGCTGCAGCAGATGTTCCTGTTTCTCTGTCATTGGTTATCCTCTCTGGTCTATGATTTCCAGAATGTCTGCCAGCACCTCCGATTCCTCATTGAAAAGTCTGGTACATTCCGTTCTTTTGTCACTGATCATAATAAGCAGTTCCTGTAAAAGATAACGGAGCCCGTTACCCTCAAAGTTAAAGCAGAACCGCTTCAGACCCTTGCTGTCGTCAATTTTCGCCTCAAAGTATCCGGTATTCCACCAGTCGCCCGGAATGGTCACACGTCCCTTTGTCCCGATTACAACAAATTCATCCTCCACATCCACCGTGGTGCCAATCTCAACTGTGGCAAGGGAGTCCTGATACTTTATGGCAATCATATCATAAATACAATTCCCGTCCCTGTCCTTTACCACATTGGATCTCACTTCCTGGTAATTCATGCCCAGAATCTTGATGATTGCACACAAGGGAAGAACCGCCGTCTCCGAAAAGCTCTTTCCACCCTCAAAATGATCCTGGGAAATGGAGCATTTCACGCATACAATATCCCCGATAAGATCACCGTGTGTCTGCCATACAAGCTGATTAAAGGCTCTCAGATACACCAGATTGATTCTCTCCACAAGAAGTACCTTGTGAGCTGCTGCCAGTGCAAACAGCTCCTTCAGCTTCTCTCTATTATCTGCCACAGGCGGATCGCTGATCACATATTTCCCCTGTTCCAGAGACTTGCAGATATATTTCTCCCGCTTCTTCTCACTGGTCTTAATATATACCATATCTACCTGAGACAGGAAGCAGTCAAAGCCTTTCTCCCATTCATCGGTACCTGCACCCACGCAGTAATAGGAGTCCAGCTCATATTTATCGCAGAACGACTTCGCCACATCCTCATTCTCCGAAAAAACACATTCCACATGAAGACCGCTTACATATTTGGTCTCCCACACGATGCCGTTATCTCTGTCATCATCTGTAACCACACCTACCGTATAGGTCGTTCCCTCACCCCGCAGCTTGGTACTGGAAATATTCTTGGTTCGCTCCAGATACTTCACATCACAGTAATTCTTCAGATAATCAAACTTGCCGCGCCAGTCTGATCCCAGTACAAGAAGATCTACCTTATATTTGATAATATCACTGAGCTTCTGTCCCTGGTATTCCTCAATAATGATCTCATCTGCGAAACCGGTACGGCGAACATTCTCGATCCTCTTCAGAAGACTGTCCCGTACATTCAGCTTGCCACGCTCAATATCGTAGCTCTCGCTGGTCACACCCACGATCAGATAATCCCCCAGTGCCTTCGCACGCTTCAAAATATTATAATGCCCCTCATGGAACAGATCAAATGTTCCGTAAGTAATTACTCGCTTCATATTGTTTTCCCCTGCAATTATTTTCCCCTGCAATTAAACAGCCTTAAATGTAATAAGTATAACATTTTAAGCAAAGAAAGACAATCCTAAGGACTGTCTTTCTTCATATATACTGCTGTTCAAAACACTTACAGCAGCCTCTTACTATTCCTTTTCTTCTGTCTCCAGCGTCGCGGCAAGCTCATCAATTGCCATACGCCGCTTGGTCAATACTGCAAAACGGTCTTCCTCTTCATTATCGTACTCATCTTCCAGTCCCTCGTCCTCCACCTTTTTCTCCCGTTTAAACAGAATAAACGTGATAAAACCGAGAACATTGGTGTAGAACCAGTCTACCGGAAAACTTCCAAGTATCAGAACAAGCAGCACGGATACACCAAACAGAACCCACACATTCATAAGCTGCGGGATACTCAGGATCAGAAGTCCATTCATCAGGATCAGGATCGGATAATGGAAGAAGTATATCCCCATGGTATTTCTTCCCAGAAAAATGAATGGATGACGTCTGTCAGGCATAAGTGCCAGCAAAGCAAATATAACGGTAAAGGATATGAGATACATCATTCCCCTGACCACCATTCCCTCTGCATCGTCCATTCCGCTGGCAAGATAAGAATGATTACCGCGGAAAAGGTCTACCGGAATGTTATTACCAATCATATAGTTGGTCGCTACAAACAAAAGAATGATCACAAATAATGCTACCACGATTTTTCCTTTAAACTTGCGGATCACTCTGGTATATTCACTCTTCCACAGATATCCGGCTACAAAGAACGGGAAAAACACCACAATTCTGGATGCAGATAAGAACGTACTGAATTCCATCCTGGTTCCTGCCCACAAAGCGAAAACAATACTGAGCGGTACAATAAACCGGATTTTGCCCAAAGCTTCAATAGTCAGACGGTATGCAAACAATGCCAGTACATACCACATAACCGTTCCAGACGGGCGAAGCAGCTCGTAATCCATCCGGTTCCCCAGCCAGATCTGTGCTGCCCAGGTGAGCGTATATCCCAAAATATAAGGAATCAATAAATTCTTAACATTTTTTAATACATCCTGAGGCTTCTTGGACAGATAACCTGAGATAAAAATAAACGCCGGCATATGAAAAATAGTAATTCCGTACCAGACAAAGCGTACTGCCTGGTCTGCCTTAACCAGCTGAAATGCTATAATATGGTTAAAAACCACGAGAAAAATCAATAGTATTTTTATGTTATCCACAAGGTAGGAATATGGAATTTCCTGTTCCTTCGTATTCTTGCTCATTTTAGCCACCTTTATACCTCCGACATATCTGCAGCCACAGACATGTCAATTTTATGAATAAAGGATAACATACTTTTGTGCTTTTTGGAACAGTTTTTTAATAATTTGAAATAATTGCCTGTTTATTTTTTACTCCACATCCTGCAGGGCAGCCATATTCTCCTCACCCGTTCTTACTTTTACCACTTTTTCCACTTCATATACAAAAATCTTGCCGTCTCCAATATTTCCTGTATATAAAGTATCACGCACCACCTGGATTACCTTATCCACCGGTATGGCTCCCACAACTACATCTACTTTCACCTTGGGAAGAAGGGAAGCGTCCATTTCCACGCCCCGATAATAAGCATTGGCACCCTTCTGGATTCCGCAGCCCATTACCTGGGTAACTGTCATTCCTGTAACACCAAGATCATTGAGGGCTTTTTTCAGTTCATCAAACTTCACCAGCCTGGTAATGATGATCACCTCATAGATTCCAGTGCTTTTTTCAGAGGAAATCTTCACTGCCGGAATTGCAGCTGCCTTAATTCCCTCATCCTCCACGCTTAAAACAGTGTGGTCATTAATTGCCATTTCCATGGTATTATCAATGTCCATAACAGAAAATCCGGCATATGCCGTTGCCAGCCCATGCTCTGCCTGATCAAGGCCAATCATCTCTTCTTTTGCCGGAACACGCAGTCCCACTGTCTTTTTTATCAGAAAAAAGCTTACAGAAATTGCAGCTGCGGTATAAGCGGCTACACTGATAAATCCCAGGAACTGAATTCCAAACAGCTTCAGTCCGCCGCCGTAAAATAATCCGGTCATTACCTTTCCGGCTGAATCTGCAATGGAATATTCCGGAACACTGTCTGTTGCAAAGAGCCCGACCGCCAGAGTTCCCCAGATCCCGTTCAGCATATGTACTGCCACCGCACCAACTGGATCGTCCACACGCAGCCTGTGATCCAGAAACCACACGCCCCACACTACCAGAAGGCCGGAAATGGCACCGATAATCAGCGATCCCAGGCAATCCACAGAATCACAGGATGCTGTAATTGCAACCAGTCCTGCAAGAGCCGCATTCAGGCACATGGTAACATCCGGTTTCCCGTAGCGGATCCATGTAAAAACCATACATACTACCGTAGCGACTGCAGGCGCCACAGTGGTGGTCAGGAAAATAGAGCCCAGCTGTTCCACACTTTTTGCTGCCGCTCCGTTAAATCCATACCAGCCCATCCACAGGATAAATACGCCCAGGCACCCTATAGGAAGATTATGTCCGGGAAATGCATTTACACGCACAATTTTGCCCCATTTATTTTTGGGGTATTTTCCAATCCTCGGACCCAGCATGGCAGCGCCGATAAAGGCACAGATTCCACCAACCATATGAATGGCGCAGGAGCCTGCAAAATCATGAAACCCTCTTTGTGCAAGCCAGCCGCCGCCCCATATCCAGTGGGCTTCAATGGGATAGATCAGACCGGAAATCACGGCAGAATAAATGCAGTAAGATAAAAATCTGGTCCTCTCTGCCATAGCTCCCGATACGATAGTGGCAGTTGTAGCACAAAAGACCAGATTAAATACAAAATCAGACCAGTTAAAGCTGGAATACGAAGTAAAAATAGACAGCTGGGGCTTTCCAAGGAATCCGGCAACATCCGTTCCGGACAGCAGTGAATATCCAATAAAAATAAACAGAATGGTTCCGATACAGAAATCCATCAGGTTTTTCATCAGAATATTCCCCGCATTTTTGGCTCTGGTAAATCCGGTTTCCACCATGGCAAACCCTGCCTGCATCCAGAATACCAGCACTGCACCTGCCAGAAACCAGACGCCAAATATATTTTCATTTACCATTTGTAAAATTGTATCTGACATGACCTCTCCTCCTTTTCCCTTTCAGGCAGCCTGTTTACTGATCAGCCCCTGTGTTATAACAGTTCACCTTTCAACTGCAGTCTTATAAAAATTCATCCCTGTATATAGCCTCTGACACCTGGATTTCATCAAGCTTCAGGGTATTTTTTATGCGGATAATACGCAGGTTCTGAATATCTGGATTGCGGCAGGATTTCACGGCAATTCGAACGGCTTCCTCTTCATTTTTTGCAATCATGGGAATTCTGGCATCCAGAATGCACTTGCAGGCCAAGGCGTTTGCGTAAGTAGCCTCACGGTCCATCTTTGCAAACACCTTCTCAGTAATCACGTCAAACAAACCGACACCGATGGCATTGCCATGGGATGCATCCGTTACATCCAGAAGGATCATCCTCTGGAATTCCGGGATCGGAAGCAGATATTTGCTTCTCACAGTACTCCTGCCCAGAATATTCGGATCAAAGCCTGCGCCGGAAACATCCTTTCCAATTTCTTCTACAATCACGATATCAGCCTTTTTCACCTGAATGTAAGGCATTCTTTCTACGCACTGCTTTACCAGTTCTTTTTCCCGGGCAATCATATGTACTGCAGGAATTGCCTCCAGAAGACAGGTCTGGTCAAAAGCATTTTCCATGATTGCCACGCCAAAACCAACCGGCGCTTTCTCAATGATCCGGGCCGCACTTTTCTCAAGCATTACGGAAAATTTTTCGAAATCGGTTTCGTGTGCAGCAGAACATCCCTTTTGATTTCCTAGACCAATCACCAGCATTTTGCAAAGACCGCTCTGCAGCTCTCCCACAAAGTCTGTGTGAAGCTTTACCCGGTTAATTGGAATGATCAGATCTGACTCGTAAGCTGCACGGTCAAACCAGACATGATTTCCATCTTCATTGACACCCAGGTCCACGGTATCTGTGTCTGTCACAACAGGCACACCCATGGCTTCCTCTGTGATCCCGTAGCCTGCGAGAACTTCTCTTTGTCCCTCCTTCGTTCCACCGCCATGACTTCCCATGGCAGATACAATAAAAGGGCTTACGCCCAGTTCTTTCAGAAAATCCACCGTTATTTTTACAATTTGGGAAATCCCTGTAATCCCCCGGCTTCCCACAGCCACTGCTGTTTTCATCCCTGGCTTTACCAGAGAACGGATTTCCTCACGGTCAAGGGACTCCCTCAGGATTTTTTCAGGATTCTCCAGATGTTCATCTGGAAAATTCTGACGTACGGTATACATTTTTGGAAGCTTGTATTTATAATCTTCTGGCAGTAAAACCGGCATATGATCCCTTCTTTCATTCCTGCTGGAAAATCTGCACCAGCACAACCTCGCTGTCTTTTTCGCCTTTTATATCCCAGGCTCCAAGATTCTCACCTTCACGAAACATACAGAAATCCTGATCTTTCAACAGGATTCTGTCCACTTTATGGCACTTTGACAGAGAAACCTTTCCCTTTACCAGATAGACGCCGAAATAACTGCCGTCTCTGAGATCCGGTTTTCCTTTTATGGAAAAATCATTCAGATTAATTTTCATTCCAGGCTGTAATCTCCGATAAAACAGATTTCCATCTGCGCCTTCCTTCAGCATCAGATTAAAATCCACACAGCCACCCTTGCTTTTCGTTATTTCATCTCCTGTGAAACGATCCTGGTCTCCGATTTCCAGAGTGACCTTTCTTTTTTCATTATGGCTAAGGGTAATCCTGCCGTCTAACACCATAAGGATCCGCCTTACTCCCGGCAGACTGGTAAAAACAGAATCTCCTTCTTCGCAATATGCGCTGCTTAACCGAAAAAGGAAATTCCGGCTGGCATAACTTCCATCAGGAGGATACAAAAACAATTCTGTGGTAGTCCCGCCAGACCAATGGCTTGTTTTCTGATCATCTTTTCGAATAATTTCCGGCATATTATTCATTAACAGCTGAGATCAGCTTCATACTTTCCTCACGGATAATATCAGAGCAGCGAACCTTATATTCCATGAATTTTTCTGTATTTTTCACCCTGTAATCACGGGGACGATCCATATCAATATTGATGATTTCTTTTACAGAGCCGGGACGTGAACTCATAACCACTACCCGGTCAGCCAGAAAGACTGCCTCCTCAATATCATGGGTTACCATCACGATCGTTTTCGGAGATTTCTGCCATACATCCAGAAGCAGCTCCTGCATTACGGTTCTGGTCTGCATATCCAGAGCACCGAATGGCTCGTCCAGGAGCAGCACATCCGGATCATTTGCCAAGGCACGGGCAATGGCTACCCTCTGCTTCATACCACCGGAAAGAGATTTTGGATACAGCTTTTCGAATTTTCGAAGTCCCACCAGATCAATGTAGGAATCCACGATCTCTTTAATTTCTCCATTTGTTTTCGTCTTTCTCTGCTTCAGGCCAAACGCAATATTTTCTTCCACAGTGAGCCATGGAAAAAGAGTGTATGCCTGAAAAACCATTCCGATGTGTGCACCGGGACCTGTGATCTCTTCTTTTTTAAACATGATCTTGCCGGTGCTGGGATGATCCAGACCGCCGATCATACGAAGCAAAGTTGATTTTCCACAGCCACTGGTTCCCAGAAGAGAGACAAATTCCTTGCTGCGGATATGAAGATTGATTTCCTCCAGGGCCTGTACTTTTCCTTTTTTCGTATCAAAGGTTTTTGTCACACCGATAATATCCAGACCATTATGCAGTTTTACAACATTTCCATTAGGCTGTTCGTAGTATTCCATAATCAGTGCCTCCCTCTTAACTGTTTATTTCCCATTTTTATTATTCGTTCCATGGGAACAGAACTTTTCTCAGGAACATGCACAGCATATCAAGTGCCAGACCAATGATTCCGATTGTGATAATTCCCACAAAAATCTTGGAAATCATAAACTGACGTCCTGCCTGGGTGATCATAAAGCCAACGCCTTCAGATGCACCGATCATCTCTGCTACGATGATGTATGTCCATGCCCATCCAAGAACAATTCGAAGTGTATCCACAATATCCGGCATACTCTTTGGAAGAATGATTTTCCAGAAAACACCAAATTTGGATACGCCAAGAGTGTAAGAAACCTCAATCAGAGAAGCGCTTACATTTCGTACATTGGTGGCAACCATCAGAATAATCTGTGCCACACTTCCTACTATAATAATAGCAACCTTGGCGCTCTCACCGATACCGATCCAGAGGATAAAAAGCTGGATAAAGGCAGATGCTGGAAGATATCTGAAAAAGGAAAAGAATGGCTCAAAGAATGCTGCTATGGGAGCATAGGTACCGATCAGCAGTCCCAGAGGAATTCCCACAATTGCAGAAATCAGGAAACCAATGAGGACACGCTGGACTGACATGCGGATATCTGTAAGATATCCGCCCCCTCCAAACATGTTCTTTGCAGACTCCAGGGTTTTTTCCGGAGATGGAAGGAACATACTATCCACGCCTTTCACATATACGGCATACATCCAGGCTGCAAATATCAGGACAAACGACATAACTGCCAGAATAATATAAGCCGCCTTTGATATCGTTCCTTTGGGAATAAATGCATCTGCAATCTTTCGCTTCAGACTTTTCATAAAAGCCTCACCCCTTCCTCACCTTTTTCTGTATACGATATTTCCGTCTTTATACACTTCTCTCACAAGATTCTTTGCAGTGTGGTATACAAGGAATTCATACTGTGGCTTATCAAGCACTACCAGATCTGCTGCCTTGCCAGGTTCAATACTGCCCACTCTGTCAGCTTTTCCAACAGCTGCTGCTCCGTTTAAAGTAAGTGCACACAAAGCCTCCTCCAGACTCATTTTCATATGGATGACCGCAAGGGCGAATAAAAGAGGAATACTATTCGTGAAACAGCTTCCCGGATTATAGTCGCTTGCCAGTGCCACGGCACAGCCTCTGTCAATCAGTTCCCTTGCCGGAGCGTAAGGCTTATTCAGGCAGAAGGCGGTGGCCGGAAGCAGCGTTGCAACAGTATCAGAAGCTGCCAGCTTTTCACAGTCCTTCTTTCTTATCATCAACAGGTGATCTGCTGAAGCTGCTCCAACCTCTGCTGCCACGCCGCTTCCCCCAAGTGCCTCGATTTCATCTGCATGGATCTTAACACCAAAGCCCATCTGCTTTGCCCCAAGGAGATAGCGCCTGGACTGTTCACAGTCAAACACGCTGTTTTCACAAAAGATATCAACATACTCTGCCAGATTTTTTTCTTTGATTTCCGGAAGCATTTCTTCCATAAGAAAATCTATATACTGGTCAGATTTCCCCTTATATTCCTCCGGTATGGAATGTGCACCAAGAAAGGTACTTACAAGGGAAACCGGCTGTTCCCTTTTCAGGATTTCCAGGGCTTTCAGCTGCCGCAATTCACACTCTCTGTCAAGACCGTAACCACTTTTTCCTTCTGCTGTCGTTACGCCCATAGAGAGCATATCCTGCAGCCGTTCCTTTCCTGCCTGCACCATCTCATCCAGTCCCATATTTCTGGTCGCCTGAACCGTATTCCAGATTCCGCCTCCGGCTTTATGGATTTCCAGATAGGAAGCTCCGGTAAGCCGCATCATAAATTCCTCCGGTCTGTATCCGCCGAAAATAAAATGGGTATGGGAATCTACAAAGCCTGGGAGAACACAGCTTCCGGACATATCCCGGATCGCTGCGTCTTTCCCTGCATACGCCTTCATAATTGCATCATTTGAACCAACTGCCTGGATTTTTCCGTTTTCTATAACAATTGCTCCATCTTTCTGCCGCTTTACCTTTCCCATTTCTTTACCATGCAAAGCTTTTTTTCCTTCTGGAGTAACAATTTCTGAAATGTGAGTTAAAATTGTTGGTTTCATAGGCAGTTTACTCTTCTGTACCTCCAATAAAGGAACCATCGATCAGAGAATCCAGATCAGGCTCTGCGTCGATCAGTCCCATATCCAGCCACAGATCGGCAGCCATTTTTGCAACGTCCTGAATTTCACCGTCGTAATATTCAGCATTTCCGTCTTTGTCATAAAATTTAACTTCTTCCATGGATGCCTTAAGATCATCTGCAGTCTCATCACCAGTGTATTCCATCATGATTTTATATGCGTCATCCGGATCAGATTCCATATATGCAAGAGCATCATACCAGCCCTCTGCAATTGCCTTTACAGTACCCGGATATTCTGCTGCGAACTCCTTATCCATTGCAAGGGCGTCTACAATAATGCCAGGTGTCTCACTGCTGTCGATCAGGACTGAACCATTGTCTGTTTCCTTTGCTTTGGAAAGCCATGGCTCCCAGGTTACCGCTGCATCAACCTCACCGGCTACAAATGCAGCTCCTGCATCTCCTGAGCTCATATTAACCACCTGCACATCATCCAATGTCATTCCTTCCTTCTGAAGCAAATACTGGAACCAGAAGTAAGAAGCTCCTCCTGAGGTATCAAGCGCTACCGTATGTCCTTTCAGGGATGGAATATCCGGAATGTCTTTTAATGCACTTAATCCGTCACCACCATCAGAGGTATCAAGTGCCAGGACAATGGAAATATCCATTCCGGATGCTGCACTCATAACATGTGTATCTACGGTTGTTGACATTCCCTGAATTCTTCCGGCTGCCAATGCTGATTTTGAATCTGTTTTGGATTCAAAGAACTGGACATCCACATCCGCACCATGATCATCAAAGAAACCTTTTTTGTCTGCCAGATAAAGAGGTGCGTATCCAATCCAGGATGCCTGGCCAAGAAGAACTTTTCCATCATACATTGCGTCACCGGTGGTTTCACTGGTATCTGCCGCATCGTCGGTGGTCTCACTGGCATCTGCTGCATCTGAAGTTTCTGCAAATACACATACGCTGCTTCCGGCAATACCCATTACTGCCATAACTGTAGTTAACAGTGTTGCTACGATTTTTTTCTTCATAGTTTTTTCCTCCTCGATAATAGATGTTGTTGGATATCCGGTTCTGTTTTTGAACCTTCATGATCCTGTTATGAAAACCTTCTGCAATTTTTTTTGCAAAAGAATAATCAACGATTCAGACGTTCCATGGTTTCTCTGACTCTTCTGGATATTTCCCTCTCACTGACTGTGATCAGCTGTCCATCCTTCAAAGTGGTATTGCCGGCTGCAATTACTGTCCGTATTGCAGTTGGTTCCATGGAATATACAATATTAGGAAGCATCTGTTCCAGAGATTCTGACAATGGCATCATGGAAAGATCTTCAAGATCAATTCCCACAAAGTCCGCTTTATAACCCTCTTCTATTTTTCCTATTTTAAAATTCAGAAGCAGACCACCATTTTCCGTTCCCATCTGAAATGCCTGTTTGTAGTTTACACAAAGAGCATCACAGGTTTTTGCCTTCTGAAGAAGGGAAACCATACGCATTTCTTCAAAAACGCTGATCCGGTTGTTGCTGCATCCGCCGTCGCTTCCAAGGGCAATTGTCACACCTGCTTTCATCATTCTTGGAATGTCAGTGATTCCATCTGCCAGGAACATATTGCTGGAAGGACAGTAGACCAGGCCACCCTTTTTCTCACCTAGAAGATCAATTTCCTCCGGGGAAAGCCACACACCGTGAATGATTACCATAGAATCATCCACTACTCCCAGGCGGTCCAGATATTCCAGTGTTCCAAGCCCGCCATGTTCTTTTTTCACCTGTTCTACTTCAAAAGGCTCCTCAGCAACATGAATATGAAATTTCACATTCAGCTTTTTCGCAATTTCATGTCCCTTCTGGATCATCTCCGGTGTGGCTGCATGCAGACTGTGTGGAGAAGGAAGAATATTTACCATTGGGTCATCCTTATATTTTTCAGCCAGATATAAGGTATTCTCCTCTGCCTGTGACACGGTCTCCACATATCCTGCCGGTGCGCCATTCCAGTCGTACATGGTGCGGTTCAGTGAGATACGCATTCCCAGATCCTTTGCTGCCCGGATAATGGCTTCATCACTTTCTCTTCCGAAATTGTGAAGATAAAAGAAATCCCCGACTGTAGTCACACCTCGCTTCATCATTTCTCCGAAGGCAAATAACGCACCGTTGTAAATGTCCTCTTTGCTCAGCTTTGGAGAATAATAATAAAGTGATCTGTCTCTCCATTCCAGAAACGGTCTGTCTGCTGCGATTCCACGGAGAAGACTCTGGAAGCAGTGATTGTGTGCATTAACCGTTCCAGGAAGCAGCACCTGCTCGGAGAGATAAGTCCGTTCTGCATCCGGATATTCTTCCAGAAGTTTTTCTTTAGAATCCACAGAAATTATGGTATCTCCGTCTATGAGCACCCCATAATCCGGATAGAATTTGTTCTTATAAAAAAGATATTTTGGAAATATTATTTTCATGGTAATTCCTCGTCCATTCTTAAAATTGTTTCAAGTGCCAGCTGACCGGCTTTTATTACATCTGCATCCTCGGTAAATTCCTCTTTACAGTGTCCTTTGCCTCCAACACTTCTGGTAAAAATCATTCCTGCTTTTGTGACCAGCTGCATATTGGAAGCATCATGTCCTGCCATACTGACCATTACCTTTTCCGGTTCATTTATCTTTGCAAGATTTTCTTTTACAATTCTGATAATATCTTCATCCATAAACCTTGCCGGCTGATCCAGAAGAACCTGTCTGAAAATTTTAACTTTTCTGTTCTTTTCAATTTTCTCTGTTAATTCATCCAGCTTCTTTCCTATTTCTGAAACTGTTTTTCTCTCACAGGTCCGAATATCAATGATTCCAACTGCACTTCCCGGAACAATGTTTGCTTCATTCGGACTGATTTTTACATATCCCATAGTTCCCACCACATCCGGATCTTCATAAGCTGAAACGATTTCATTCAGTCCGACTGCAAAATCAGCCAGTGCAAGAAAGGCATCTTTTCGATCCTGCATCATAGTGGTTCCTGCGTGATTGTTTTCCCCGCATACACGAATTTCTTCTCTGTAAATTCCGGTAATGGTACTTACTCCACTGACATGAAGTCCCCAGGCTTCCAGGTGTCTTCCAAGTTCATTGTGAACCTCCAGAAATCCGGCGAGCTCTCCTTGCTGGATTCTTGCCTCTTCCAGTCTGGAAATATCACCTCCCAGCCTTTTGATGGTGTCCTCCAGACTTTCCCCGGTTTCCCGGTTGTGTACCGGAAAAAGATCTTCCTTTCGAAGCCTTCCGCTGATTACCTTACTGCCAAGAGTAGACAGATTGTAGGGATTGGGTTCCTCTCCTGTAAAGGAGATCACGTACAAGGGGTGCTTCAGCATAATTCCCTGTTCTACAATGGTTTCCAGAACCTCTGTAGCGATCAGCACTCCCATGGCACCGTCATATTTACCTCCATCAGGAACTGCATCATGATGAGAACCGATCACCAGAGGTTTTTTGTTCTCTGTACCATTGTATTTTACCCAAAGATTTGCAATTGCATCTGTTTCCGGCTTCACCTTCAAATGCTCCTGCCAGTAGCTTTTCAGCCATTCTCTGGTATCGTAATCTGCCTGGGATCCAAGGCTGCGGTCAATTCCTCCGCCTTCATTCTGACCAAACCTCGCCATGGTAAACAGGTTGTTCACCAAACGCGCTCCGTTGATCTCATATCCCATACTTCCACCTCCTTTAATTTCCCTTTCTGTCTGTGTTTTCTTTCTGTGTTTTCCGTCTGTACTTTCGGTTTACATAATTTCTATATATCCCTCATCTGCATTTACCACTATGGTATCTCCGTCTTTTACGGTTTTATAAAATTCCGGATCTACTTTGTCTACCATTGGAATGTCCATAATAATGGCGCTGGAAACAAGTACGGTTTCCGGATACTGAATGATCATTGCCTTTGGCATGTTGCCATTTTTATTCAACTGGAACAGACCATCTGCCTGTACCACTGAACTCCCTTTTCCACTTGGGAAAATCAGAATTTTCCCTGCCATGGATTTTCCATATAACGCATGTGCCGGTTCGATGACAACACCGGTTTCCGGTCTGATCAGGTAAAACATAATGTCATCTTCTGACACAAGTGCTTCAGATGTTGCTTTTCCTTCTGAAATTTTATGACATGCAAATTTCTGTCCCATATGTAGTCCTTTCTGACTGCCTGCGCCGTCAAAATATTTTTATGTTTTATTAGACAACCATTCCTGTAAGCGCTGCTTCAATGCAGGTATCCAGGTCACGGATTACGAATTCAATTCCTCTGCGCTTCGGATAATATGCACATTTCGGTGATTCTGTCACTCCGAATTTTCCGCTTAAGCCATGCCAGCAAGGCTGATCCGGACAGGTATCCGGCACGATGTATCCGCCTGCCTTTTCAATGATTTCGGAGATTCCCATCCGGTCTGCAAGCTCTTTTACATGATAGGAGGTCAGGATCCACATTGGAACTTTCATGGTTTTTCCATCCAGTTTTTTCGCTATGTGCATGCACTGTTCCAGTGTAAAATGAGGACATCCGAACATTGCGAAATCAATTTTGCGGTTTCCGGTGTTGGAGATTTCCTCCAGGATTTCATCCAGATCTTCGTTGGTAATAGTCACCACACGTTCCGGCTCTTTTCCGCCGAAAGCCTGTTCAAGGGTCTGCGCTTCCGGAGTAAAGCCTTCAATATGGTACATTCCATATGCACCTGAAGTATTTAACTGGGCTCCCAGATTGGTAAGTGCCTCTTTTCCGATATGTCTGGGAAGACCTGTAAATACCGGAATTCCAGGTCCGATCTTCTTGCCACAATAACCGAGAAGATGATATTGAAAATCAGATTTCATATCAGCTTTTACTTCCACCAGAATATTTCCCTTTCGGTTTTCATCCAGTAGAAGACCATATTCCGGAACATAACCGGTAATAGCTGCGCAAAGAGCACTGTTTGCGCCCTCCCGGTTGCTTCTTGCTCCCCATACAGAGTTGATGTAAGGTGTTGCACTGGATTCTGAGAATGCACAAATTTCACCAAAGTTGGGAACATTTGTTGCCACATACGGAGTACAATTATAAGTAAGAATTGCGCCCAGCCCTTTATAGGCATTGTGGGTTCTCATCATCATTTCTGCGTCTTTTTCAGCCACCATATTATGTTCTTTGAAAAAGGATACACAAAAGCCGGGATTTACAGTTGGGGCCACCCTGCAATGCGCTCCCCCTGCCAGCAGTTTCTCTGCAAACCACAAATCTGCGTCCTGATTACTAAGCGCTACATGTGCTCTTGTAATAGGAACCATTCGAGGTGCATCAAAGGATTCTCCGATAGCTACCTGAATTTTCATGGCATATGCCGTTCCTTTTCCATATTTTCCATCCAGCATATCCTGCTGTTCCTGCGTCAGCTTCATATGTGTTCCCCTCCTTTGACTGTATAGGGCTTTGTTATGTAATAGGGAATTCCTCGTTACATAACAAAAGGCGCCCTTCTTCTGAAGAGCGCCTTTGTTCTTATAAGTTTCTGTATTAAGTTTAGGTGAATAATAAATCCATTTTTAAGTTTTGTCAAGAATAATTTTATGATACCAGTGTCAAAAGTTCTTTTGACACTCATATCATTTTATTTTTTTACTACTGATGCTAGAATATCCCAGCCTTTTCGGTATGAAGCTCCATTATTCCCCAAACACCTGCTTATGCAGCTTACGGCCTGTAGGAGTTGCTGCCAGCCCGCCTTCTGCAGTCTCTTTCAATGCTGCAGGCATTACATCCCCTACCTTCTTCATCGACCAGATCACCTCATCTGCGGGGATGGCACTTCTGATTCCTGCCAGTGCCAGCTCTGCTGCCACAAAGGCCCCTGCTACACCGGAAGCATTTCGCTTGATACAGGGAATCTCAACCAGTCCGGCAACCGGATCACACACAAGGCCCAGAATGTTCTTAATAGAAGTGGCTATTGCTGACTCAATCATCTCCGGCGTACCGCCTGCAAGCTCCACAATAGCTGCTGCTGCCATGGCAGAAGCAGAACCGCACTCAGCCTGACAGCCGCCCTGGGCACCTGCAAGCGAAGCATTATTGGCAATTACCATTCCAACTGCAGACGCTGTAAAAAGAGACATGACGCATTCTTCTTCAGTAAGACTGTACTGCTCCTGCATGGTAAGCACAGCTGCCGGAACAATTCCACAGCTTCCGGCTGTAGGTGCTGCCACGATTCTTCCCATGGAAGCATTCAGTTCTGATACCGCCAGGGCGCGATAAAGAGCTCCGCCAAGAAGCGGGCCTGTAAGATTTTTTCCCTGTTCTACAGCTTGTCTCATGCGATAGGCATCGCCACCTGTCAGACCACTGGTACTTTTCAGATCCGGAGCACTGCCAGGCTGAATACAGGATGCCATAACCTGGTAATTATCCCTCATTTTTATATATATTTCTTCCTTCGACAGCTCCATCTGCTCTGCCTGCTGCTCCAGAACAAGTACTGACAACCGGCAGTTATTTTCCTTCGCGGTCTTTAGCAGGGATCCTATTGAATGATAGTTTAAATCCACGATGATTTCTCCTTTATATAGTCGGGAGTTTTGACCCCGACGTCATTTTCTTTTAACTAAACACGCTCCAGCATAGTACTGGAATAAATATTCTCCAGACCATTAATCCGTTCATTAAGCTCAGAGCTGAAATGGCTGTCGCTTTCAATGGTCATTACTGCAAGTCCACCCTTCGCTTCTCTGGCCAGGTGGAAATTACAGATATTTACACCGTACTCTGCCATCAATTCCGTAACCGCCGCAATAGTTCCAGGCGCATCCTTATGAAGTACGATCAGCGCCGGATTCTGTCCTGTCAGAGACACCTCCATTCCGTTTACCCGGGTGATGAGAATATTGCCTCCGCCAATACTGCAGCCACGAAGAGACACCTTTTCTCCATCTGCCGCCGTCAGGGTAATCTGGGCTGTATTGGGGTGGGCTCCATCCAGTTCTCCGGTCTCAATCTGAATCTCAAGTCCCTCTTTTTTCGCTACATCCAGGGAAAAACGGATGCGTTCATCGTCTGCTTTCATTCCCAGAATTCCCGCTACAATAGCCTTATCCGTGCCATGGCCTTTATATGTTTTTGCAAAGGAACCATGTAAAAAAATGTGAGCTTTCACCGGAGTTTTCCCCAGAAGAGCTCTGGTCACAAGACCAATTCGGGCTGCTCCCGCAGTATGTGAGCTGGACGGTCCGATCATAACAGGACCAAGAATGTCAAATACATTCATATCAATTTTCCTCTTCCATTTATTCAGAAGCGGACTCCCCTTTATTTCCGGCAGTCCGCTCTGTTATTATTCCATCATAACATCAAACTATGCAATTTACAATTTCAAAAAAACTCTTTACATTGATAATTTGATATGCTAAAATGCGGCTAAACATTAAAGTGATGGAAAACAAAGCCGTTTTCGTGGTTCCGACCATGAGAGCGGCTTTTGTTGTTTCTGATCAACATTTTTCACAAAGAGGGAGTCAATATGAGTTACGACGAAAATACAACACACACACAGCTGCCTCAGGCAGAAACAGAAACCTGCACAGCAGCTGAAGTACTGGTAAAATGTCTGGAAAATGAAGGTGTGGAATATGTATTTGGTATTCCGGGTGAAGAAAATCTGGACATGATGAACGCATTGGCAGAGTCAGATATCCGTGTCATTGTTGTACGGCATGAACAGGGTGCCGCTTTTATGGCAGATATGTATGGCAGGCTTACGGGAAAAGCAGGTGTATGCTTTTCCACACTTGGACCAGGTGCCGCAAACCTGATCACCGGAACAGCTGACGCCAATTCCGACGGGGCCCCGGTTGTTGCCATCACAGGGCAGGTAGGAACAGAACGAATGCATCTGACTTCCCATCAATATCTGGATCTTGTAGAACTATTTGCCCCCATTACCAAACGGAGCAAGCAAATCGTCAATCCGGATTCCGTAAATGAAATTATGCGAATTGCTTTTAAATATGCCGAAAGTGAAAAGCCAGGTGCTTGCCATGTGGATCTGCCTACAAACGTTGCAAAAATGAAGGTTACTCCAGGACCTGCCGAGGTCCCGATCCGAAAACCGGTGTATTCAAAGGAATATGCCTCCTTCAGCAGCATTGACCAGGCAGCTGCCCTTATTTACAAGGCAAAGCACCCTGTAATTCTGGTCGGCCACAGTGCCGTGCGCAATCATGCCGGAGAAGCACTTACCAGCTTTGCTGATGAACTGAAAATCCCAGTGGTAAATACCATGATGGCTAAGGGCATTATCCCTTATAAAAATAAATATTCCATGTGGACCATCGGAATTCCCCAGAGGGATTACCAGAATAAGATTCTGGACATAGCTGATCTGGTAATTGCAATTGGCTACGATATTGTAGAATTTGCCCCTGGTAAATGGAATGAAAACGGAAAGCATAAAATTATTCATATTGACCAGCGGCCGGCTCATATTAACATGCTTTATCAGCCTCAGGTGCAGGTGATCGGGGATATTTCCTACTCACTCCAGCAGATTCAGTTTCGCAGTGATGCCAAAAAGGAACCGGAAGAAATTCTGGAGCTGAAAAAAGAGATGGTAAAAGAATACGAAAGCTATGCAAATGATAATTCTTTCCCCATGAAGCCACAGAAAATCCTATATGATGTGCGCCAGTTTATGGGCGAGGACGATATTGTGATCTCAGATGTAGGTGCTCATAAAATGTGGATTGCCCGGGAATACAACTGCTACAAGCCTAACACCTGCATTATCTCAAACGGCTTTGCCACTATGGGAATTGCTGTCCCCGGGGCTGTGGCAGCAAAGCTGATCAACAAGGACAAAAAAATTCTGGCAATATCCGGTGACGGCGGTTTCATGATGAACAGCCAGGAATACGAAACTGCTCTCAGAGAAAATGCACCTATTGTTACTCTTATTTTCTCTGATGCAAGCTACGGTCTGATCAAGTGGAAACAGATGGATCACTTCGGAAAAAACTGTTTTGTAGATTTCACCAATCCTGATTTTGTAAAATATGCGGAAAGCATGCATGCCAAAGGTTATCGTGTTGAAAAAGCGGAAGATCTGATTCCGATTCTGGAGGATGCTTTCAGCCAGAAGGTTCCCTGCATTATCGACTGCCCGGTAGATTACAGTGAAAATACAAAGCTTTCAGAGTATTTATGCGAAAAATTCCCCGTTTCTTTTCTATAAAGACTGTGATAAAATGTCTGTATGTGAATCATCGGGAAGGCATTTTCCCGTCAGAAACCGGCTCGCCGGCAAGATTCCGAACTGTTTTCATATATTTTTATGAAAGGCAAATAATTCATGAAACGAGTAATTACTTACGGAACTTTTGATCTGCTTCACTATGGACATATTAATCTTCTCCGCAGGGCGAAGACCTATGGAGACTACCTGATTGTAGCTTTATCTACGGATGAATTTAACTGGAATGAGAAGCACAAGAAGTGTTATTTTTCCTATGAGAAACGGAAATCCCTGCTGGAAGCCATCCGCTACGTGGATCTGGTGATTCCTGAGGAAAACTGGGAACAGAAGGTGAATGATATCAGGGAATATCATGTGGATACTTTCGTTATGGGAGATGACTGGGAAGGGAAATTTGATTTCCTGAAGCCTTATTGTGACGTGGTGTACCTGCCAAGGACACCGGAGATTTCAACCACCCAGATCAAAGAGGATTTGCAGAAATAAGCAGTCAGGGAGCCGCAGCTCCCTGGCTTTTTTCATTCATTTTCAGACCGCTTTTTACCGTATTTTATTTCGCAAGGCGGATCATATTCCAGCTGTGTTTTCCAAGCACAGTGCTTAATTTACCGCCATCAATCCGGCTTGCAGCAGATTTCACAGGCACAACCTTTTCGGGATCCGCTTCTGTATTTACAGCTTTCATATCGTCATTGGTAAGTACAATGTGTTCTTTCACCTGATAGTCTTCAAACTGGCGCAAATCACAGCTTACCTCCAGATCTTCCTCAAGGCTTTTATTCACTGCAAAAATTGTAAGAGTATCATTCTCCTCATTCCATACGCACACAGAATCCAGATAGGAAACATCACAGTAATTCCTGCTGTCATATACAGGAGCCAGTACCTGTGTGTTCAACACAGTTCCTCTTCCGAAAATGCTCGTGTACATATATGGATAAAAGATGGTCTGGCGCCATGCACCTGTATCGGAGGTCATGATCGGCGCGATTACATTTACCAGCTGTGCCAGGCATGCCATTTTCACACGGTCTGCATGGCGAAGTAAAGTGATCAGCATGCTTCCAACCAGGAGGGCATCTTCGAAATTATAAATGTCCTCAAGCTGATGTGGAGCCTGTCCCCATTTTTCCAGTTTCTCATCGGCCGCATTGCTGTGATACCACACATTCCACTCATCAAAGGAAAGATTGATGCGCTTTTTGCCATGCTTTTTCGCACGGACAGCGTCGCAGATGCTGACTACGCCGGAAATAAAGTCATCCATCCCTTTGGAATTTGCCAGGAAATCAGGGGTGTCATCAGCAGCATTGCCGTAATACTGGTGAAGGGACATATAATCCACCAGATCATAGCACTCGTCCAGAACCGTGTACTCCCAATCTCCAAATGTCGGCATCATCAGATTGGAGCTTCCGCAGGCAACAGTCTCAATCTCCGGATCCAGCATTTTCATAATGCGGGAAGTCTCCGCTGCAGTTCTTCCATATTCATATGCAGTCTTATGTCCCATCTGCCAAGGACCATCCATCTCATTTCCAAGGCACCAAGTCCTGATATTGTGAGGCTCTGCGTGTCCGTTCGCCTTACGCATATCGCTGTAATAGGTGCCGCCTTTGAAATTACAGTATTCAAGAAGGTTTCGGGCTTCTTCCGGTCCTCTCGTGCCAAGATTGACTGCCATCATCACATCGGTATCCGCTTTCTTCGCCCAGTCCACAAACTCATCCAAGCCAAAATGGTTATTCTCGATCACGCCCCACGCCAGTTCCGGTCTGGCTGGTCTTAATTCCTTTGGTCCTACGCTGTCCTCCCACTTAAACCCGGAAACAAAGTTACCTCCCGGATAACGGACAATAGGAACCTGCAACTCTCTTACCAGCTCCAGAGTATCCTTACGGAAGCCCTGCTCGTCAGACAACGGACTGCCCTCCTGATAAATTCCCTGATAAACAGCTCGACCAAGCTGCTCAATAAAAGATCCGAAAATTCGTTTATCCACCTTTCCGGTGAGAAAATATTTGTCAATAATGATCTGTGCTTTTTTCATAGGTGTCCTCCTTATATGGTACCAGCTGTATGGCATTTTTCTGCTCTTTATGTATCTATTATTTTAATGGCATACAGTTTTTTTACCAGTTTTTTTCTTCCGATATAGTTGACTTTTTTTCCGATAATGATTACAGTAAAAAAAATGGCAAAAGGAGTCCGGACCATGACTTTTTACGAAGCTGCAGACAGGGATTTTTCCATTCAGTTCTGCGAATACAACTATTCAAACCCTGATTATGATCAGATCTACCGTCCCAACGGAAGCGGAGACTATCTATTTTTGCTTTTTAAGACACCCATGAAGGTTTATCTGGACAAAAAGCTCAGTATTTCCAAGGAAAATGCGTGTATTCTCTATGCTCCCGGATATGAGCAGCATTATAAGGCTGTTCACAGATTCCGAAACAGCTACCTTCATTTTTCCTGTAAGGCAGATCTGAAAAAACAATATGGGATCCCACTTAATACTGTTTTTTATCCGGGAAACTGTGAAGAGATCGATGCCTGCATCCGGCTCCTTCACAAAGAACATATAGCAAATGATTTATTTTCCGATGAATACGAGTATACTCTCTTTCAGCAGCTTATGATTACGATTGCAAGGGGACTTAAAAGCCATCAGATACATGGAAATGGAACGGAAGGAGACAGTCTTTATTCTGCATTTCGAAAGCTTCGGTTGGAAATGCTCACGAACTACGCTAAGCCATGGGACACCGCAGAGCTTTGTAAAAAGGTCAGTCTGGAAAAAAGCCAGTTCTATTCCTGCTATCAGAAATTTTTCCAGAGTACCCCTCATGCAGATTTGCTTCAGATTCGTATGGATAAGGCAAAGAACCTGCTGACAAATGAAGCTCTGACTGTCCAGCAGATTGCGCAGATGTGCGGATTTTCAGATTTTTCCCATTTCAGCAGATATTTTAGGAAACAGGCGGGATGCTCTCCCCTGCAATGGCGCAGGAAAATGGGAGAGCCCCACTAGAGCATGTTAAAAAAAAACTCTGATACTTTAACGATATTTCCAGATTCCGTGAAGTGCATAAGACAAAAAGAAACAGGCACTTCTCAGCGGCCCATAGCCAACGTAACGGTACACCTGATAGGTCATAATGGCAGATTTGGCTTTGTTTCTTGACTTTCCGCCCTGAGACAGACGATATTTCAGATAAGGCTTATTAATTCCTGTGGCATGTCCGTATTTTCGCACCACCTTCAGCCAGGTGATATAATCCTCATGGCTGTCATCATGCTCCATGGGAAATTCCAGTGCCACCTCACGGAGAATCAGAACGGAAGAACAGTTAATACTGTTGTGTTTCAGAAGCTCATGATAATCCAGCCTGGATTTAACCGGAATATACTTGCCAGTGAAGGTTCCGTCCGGATTCATGAGATCACGTCCTGTGGAGCAGATTACATCACCGGTCATTTCAAGAGCGGCCAGCTGTGCCGCCAGCTTTCCCTCTTCCCACCAGTCATCTGCATCCAGAAACGCCACATATCTGCCTTTCGCAACAGACACACCGCGGTTACGGGAACCGGCAGCGCCAAGATTGCGCTCATTTTTTATATAAACAAAATCCGGTCTGTTTTCCCATGGAATGAGAACTTCCCGGGTTCCATCAACAGAGCCGTCATCAATGACAATCAATTCCAGTGGTACATCCTGCGCATAAACAGACTGCACTGCCCGGGCAATGTATTTCTCACCATTATATACGGGCATGATCACAGATATTTGCGGGGTTTGCCCTGCTTCCCGTTTCATATTTGTATTCTGAAATTCACTATCCTGTATAGTTCCCACCCATTTCTGTCTTTCCACGTTATGCACTCCTTATTATTTCTGCTTCTGAAGCGTTTTCATTGTTTCTATTATAGCCCAGAACCTTTTCTTCGTCCAGAAAGGAAAAAAGATTGTAAATATGGGAAATACAGCCATTACAGGCGTTACAGCAGTCAGGCAATTCCATATTCTATCAGCAGTTTATTTCGATATTCCTTATCCGTAGTGACTTTTAATAATTCGCTGATACGATTGGATAAAATAAGCTTCTCGATTAAGGTTAAAGTGTACCCCTTGTCAAGGACATTTTAAGAAGAAGGGATTTTGATTTTCCAGCCAGTAGATGGACATATCATTA
>NZ_CAKRNY010000042.1 GCF_934371575.1 uncultured Blautia sp.
TTGTATGAGTTCACCGCCTTTCGAATGATCTTGTATCAGCATATCACCTTTTTTAAAAAAAGAAAACTGAAAAATAAAAACTCCGCAGATATGGAAAAGCGTGAAGAAAATTTTTGACATTTCAAGAGATGCGTGCTAATATGATTATAGAAAAAGAGTGCTACCGATAGACGGTTAGTCCGTTTTACTATTAAGATATCAAAGATAACCGCTTAGTTTGCAGACAGGGCGGTTATTTTTGTGGTTTATGATTATCTTTGCCTAATGTATATCCGATACTAAAGCAGGTTAAGCCGAAGCTCACTACTGCTATGAAGTCAACAATACTCATTGGCTTAGCCCTCCTTTCCACTGGATTCCTTTACAGGTTTCTATGTAATCAGAGGGTCACAGTCCCTCTGTTGAAGGACTAACCGCCTACCGTTATGGTAGCACCCATGTTTCGATTATAACAGTTAAAAATTACCGGTGCAATATAAAGTTGGTAGAGTAGCATCTGTTAGCCGTGGAAGAGAATCTTTTCGACCAGGGCGTCTGGTGCCAAAACGGTGCCAAGAAACCAGGCAAATTAAAATACATGGTGCAGATTATCCGTTTTTCACTGTATTTTGGAGAGAAAACCATAAAAAATATGAGATAAAACGGGATTAAAGTATCGTGAAGGTGGATGCACTGTGGTTTATATAAAATATATTGAGCACTGTAAGGTACATTGTGTCCAAACGTAAGATACCCCGGAACCGTAAGGTTTCCGGGTTTTTTCTGTTGCCTGGAAATATATAAAAGAGTGGGAAATAATAACGAACAGTATAGAAAAAAGGCTGCCGGGAGTGTATCTTTATAACTTTTTTTACTAACAGAATGATAACTGATCTAGAGCGTGTTTGAAAAATCATTCCTGCAATCTGCACGCCCCACTTTGCGGTATATTTCACCCGAATTCAGTTGCCGCAGCTCGCTACGCCTGCATTTTTCTTCTTTGCAGAATAAAAATTCATCCTGCGTTATTAGTCCAGTAATTTTTGTATGCTGTACTGGTATCATAATTATTATGCATAAATAGGTTGAGACTTTTGTGAATCCGTATTAAGATGGTTATAACACAAAATAAATAAGAAAAGAGAGGAGAGCAATGGCAATACAGGTAAAAAGTGAAATTGGAAAACTGAAAAAAGTAATGCTTCACAGACCGGGAAAAGAACTGGAGCATCTTGTGCCGGGAGATTTAGAACGTCTGTTGTTTGACGATATTCCATATCTTAAAGCTGCTCAGAACGAACATGATCTTTTTGCAGGTATTTTGCGAGAGCAGGGAGTTGAAGTAGCATATCTGGAAGACCTGATGGCAGAAGTTTTGAAAAACAATACGGAATTAAAGAAAAAGTTTATTGACCAGTTTATCGAAGAAGGGGATGTAAACGACAAAAGAGTGAAAGAAAATCTGGCATCATTCCTGTTGGAGATTCCAGACGAAAAAGAACTGGTAATGAAAGTTATGTCAGGTGTGCGGGATGAAGAATTGAAAATAAGAACAAAAGGCCCGCTGGCCAGTCATCTGAACACAGAAAGTCAGTTTCTTCTGGATCCGATTCCAAATCTTTATTTTACCAGAGATCCGTTTGCATGTATTGGAAATGGGGTCAGTCTTAACTGTATGTATTCCAGGACAAGAAGAAGAGAGACAATATTTGGAGAATATATATTGAAATATCATATGGAGTTTGCCGGGCAGACCCCATTTTATTATGACCGAAAACTGCCGTATTCCATTGAGGGCGGTGATATTCTGAATATCAGTAATAAAGTTCTTGCTGTTGGCATTTCTCAGAGAACAACAGCAGAGGCAATTGAGTTGCTTGCACAGTCGATTTTTGCAGATGAAAACGGAGAGATAGACACAATTCTGGCTCTGGATATTCCGGCAATGCGTGCATATATGCATCTGGATACGGTTTTTACTCAGGTTGATCATGATAAGTTTACCATACATCCCGGTATTTTAAGGACACTGCGTGTGTTTGAAATGAAAAATGGAGAAAATGCCGGAGAATTGAAAGTGACTGAAAAAGTACAATCACTGGAAGATATACTAAAAGAATGTTTGGAGCTAAACAATGTAACACTGATTCAATGTGGTGGAAAAGATATGATTGTATCTGAACGTGAGCAGTGGAATGATGGTTCTAATACTCTTTGTATTGAACCTGGGAAAGTAGTGGTTTATGACCGTAACTATGTAACGAATCAGATTTTGAGAGAGAATGGCATTATGGTACTGGAGATGCCAAGTTCGGAGCTTTCCAGAGGTCGTGGAGGTCCACGCTGCATGAGTATGCCTCTTGTGCGAGAAGCCGTATTATAAAATGCGGGAAGCTGTATAAAAATGGACGAAGATGTAGTATAAAATTGACAGAGAAAATGGGGGAAAATAATATGTCATTTGAAATGCCTAAATATCATCATCCGAATTTTGAGGAAGAAAAGTTTGTAAAAGCGCCGGATGCAGTTTATGAAAAAGCAGAAAAGGATGGTGTAGCACCGGAAAATTATCATAGTACCTCTATGTATCCGGAATATTTTAAGATTGATGGTCAGTGGAAACTGGCAGAGGAGAGCCGCATGGATTCCTGCGTTATTCTGCGCGAAAACGGAAGATTGGATGTTGTGGAAGCAAGAAATATTAAAAAAGGGGATCAGGTGATCCTGGGAAGAACAGAAAAATGTGAAGATGGTATTTATATGCACTGTAATGGTTTTACAGATGAAGAGAATGCTCTGGAAGATCAGTTTGTGTTCCGTCAGGGAAGAAGCCGTGAAACTTCTTACGCGCGCGATTACGATAAGCTGTTTGAGCTCCTGAAATATGAAAAAGAACATGGAAATATTATCTGGGTCATGGGACCGGCATTTGCTTTTGATGCAGATGCAAGAAGAGCTATGCAGCTTCTGATCGAAAATGGCTATGCACAGGGAATTATGGCAGGAAATGCCCTTGCTACACATGACCTGGAAGGCGCACTTCTTCATACAGCACTTGGTCAGGACATTTATACACAGAGATCTCAGCCTAACGGACATTATAACCATCTGGATATTTGCAATAAAGTACGCAGAAGTGGCTCTATTCCGCAGTTTATTAAGGATTATAATCTGGATGATGGAATCATCTGCAGCTGTGTGAAAAATGAAGTACCCATTGTTCTTGCCGGATCCATCCGTGATGATGGACCGCTTCCGGAAGTTATAGGTGACGTTTATGAAGCGGCAAATACTATGCGTGGGATGGTTCGTAAGGCAACAACTGTGATCTGCATGGCGACTATGCTTCACACTATCGCAACCGGGAATATGACTCCGTCTTTCCGCGTTATGGAAGACGGTACTGTAAGACCGCTTTACCTCTATACTGTGGATGCAGATGAATTTGTAGTAAATAAACTGTTGGACAGAGGAAGCCTCAGTGCTACAACAATTGTAACAAATGTTCAGGATTTCATTACACTGGTGGCAAAAGGTCTGGAGTTGATGTAAAAGGTTTTTTTTACCATTTAGCCTGTGAATAGGTCTATTTAGCCTGTAAGGCGCGTAAAATATTCAGAATCTGTTATGATATAAGAAAAATAATGGGAGCAAAAAATATTTTTACGTGGAGGGAAGTCCAATGGGAGACGCAAAAAAGAAATATTCTGCAGACGAATTGCTTCAATTTGCGTATAAACATAATCAGATACCAGTGATCCTTTTTGCAAAAGATACAGATTGCAAGTATATCTATACCTCAGAAGTAGAAAATCTGATTGATGGCGGAGAGGATAATTCCATTCTGGGAAAAACAGACATGGATATTCAGTATGATCGCGAGCTGGGCAAGTTGTATTACGAGCAGGATAAGGAGGTTATGCGTACAGGAAACCCCTGTCACTGTTATTCAGAATTTACTGAGGATGGAAAAACAGTTTATCGGGAAATAGCCAAAAATCCGGTATATGTTGACGGTAAAATAGCAGGAGTTTGCGGTGTTGTCAGTGATGTAACAGAATTAATGACATTGAAAAAGAAATTTGAATCACTGACATTTCTGGACAATCTGACCGGTATATACAATAGAAATTATTTTCTGAAATTTGATTTTAATAAAAAGGAAAGTTTGCCCTGTGCCTATATCATGTGTGACTGCAATGATTTAAAAGAGGTAAACGACAGACTTGGACATGCAGCTGGTGATACCTATATTCAGGAAACTGCGAAAATTCTGGAACAGTACGTTTCAGATACAGGAATCTGCATTCGCTGGGGTGGAGATGAAATTCTGATGATCTTACCGAATTGTGATCAGGATCTCTGCAGGGAAATCGTCGAAAAAATCAACGATGACCAGAAAATCAAAAGAAAGAAATTTCCATATTTGGAAATAGCAGTCGGCTACCATGTAAGGGAAACGCTGCGGCAGCCGGAGAATGAGGCAATTCAGCTGGCTGATCAGAATATGTATAAGGACAAAAAGGAAAGGAAGATGGTAGAATGGAAATAAAAAAAGAATATGAGCCCTTTATGAGTGAAATATTTCGCGCGCTGCCGCAGACTTTCTTTATAAAAGATACGGAGGGGCGGTATGCATTTGCAACCCGAATCTGTGATTTTTTAAATGCAGGACCAGACGGAACCATTATTGGCAAAAAAGATTATGAAATTCAGTTTGATAAACAACTGGGGATGCGCTATTATAAAGAAGACATGGAAATTATTAGTAAGGGAATTTCTACCCGCACCGTAGATACGTTTCAGCTGGAGGGCAAAACAACCTATTTGGAAGTGACCAAGAAACCTATCTATAATGACGAGAATGAAATTATCGGAATCTGCGGCATTTGTAACGATATTACAGAACTGATCAATCTGCGGGAAAACTATGAGCAGCTTAGTCTGTATGATTTCCTTACTGGCCTGTATAATCGAAACTATATAGCGAAGTTTGATTTTGACAATGAAAACAGTCTGCCCTGTAGTTACATTATCTGTGACTGCAATAATCTTAAAATGATCAATGATAGGTATGGGCATGAGGCTGGTGACCGGTATATTTGTGAAACAGCTGATATGCTTAAAAGAATTGTTCCGGAAAAATCAGTGGTCATCCGCTGGGGCGGCGATGAATTTCTTATTGTGACGCCGGTCTGTAATAAGGCAGCACATGAGAATATTATAAGTAATATAAAAGCCGAAAGTAAAAAGTTTTCAGAGGCAGAGCCGCATATCGGACTGGCTGTGGGCGGAGCCTTAAGACTGAAGCCTGATATTGAAGAAGCAGAGATATTGAAAGCTGCTGACCGGAAAATGTATCAGAATAAAACCAGTCATAAACAAAGTGTCAGTAAATACCGTCTTAATGAATTTAAAGAAGAATACATCAAATTCTGGAGTAAAATTTTATGAAATTACTGATTATCTTTTTTGTATGTGTTTCTAATATATACGGTCTTGTTTTCTTTATGAGTGGTGCAGAGAGGTGCATGCGGAGGCGAAGTTTATTGAAGGAAAGATGAAAATGCTGTAGCTGTAGCGTTTTTCAACGAAGCAATGCAAAAGTAAAAACAGAAGTCTTATTAGTTTAATGGAGAGTAAAAATAATATGGATAAAACAGATGAAGGTTTACTTGGAAATGAGAAAATCGAGGAAGCAATCGCGGCGCTTCAGCAGCAGCCAACGCAGGAATTGCTGGCTCATGCACTGACAGTAGTGCGAAGACGCATGCGTGAAAACGGTCAGGTAATCATTGCCGTAGAGCCAAACGCGGCAGCAGGTCAGATGAAGCTGCAGGCGGTGCAAACCTCCGATGGAAAGAACTGGTGGGCGGTTTTCACCAGCTTTGACGAAGAACTGAAAGGCAACGGAAGTGTTATGTCAACCTTTATGACTGACATTGGAAAAGTGCTGGAGGCGGCATTGTCTGAGGAAGAAATCAGCGGAGTGATCATCAATCCCTGGAACAGGACTTTGATGTTGAACAAGACATTGATTCGGATCGTGCTTGGAGATGTGACACAGTAAGTTATTGAAAAATGCCAGGTAAGAAAATAAAAACGTTTCTCCTGTCCATTGGATAGAGCAGAGCGCGTAAATTCTGCCTGGCAATTTTTTTATAATCAAAATTATTGACAAACGATAATTCTAAGTTATAATAAAAATATAAATTATCGTTTTTCAATAATTCTTATAAACCAGTTAGAGAAATCCCGAGTAAAGGGTTAGAAGGTTTAATCCGGCACGATAGCGGATTTTCTCGAAATCGGCAACAAGGAGGTTCCCCATGAAAGAAAGACATTTATTTACCCTCTTATCTGTGGAAGCGGCCGCCTGCGTCCTGTTCTGTATTTTACAGCGCAGCTTATCCGGTCTGTTTTCCACCTTGATCGCATTCCCTTTTGAACAGATCGGAGCTGGTCTGCGGGTTCTGTCACTGTCCGGGGCAGTAGGAAATGTGATCGCAATCATTTTATACCTGCTGTTGGGACTTATCCCTGCTGGAATTTGGGGATTCCTGCACTGGCGCAAGAAATCAGAACCCCTGGATTTCATGCTTCTGGCTATCAGCGCTCTTCTTTTTGTAACCCTATATTACATGATCAATCCGGGACTTTTGTCCACAGGAGTGCCCGGCACTGGGAAATGGTCCCTGGGAAGTACTTTCTATTCCGTCCTTCTGGGATACCTGTTGATCCGCATTCTGCTTCATTATAAGAATGCAGGAACAGAGAAACTGCAAAAGGGACTCTGGTTCCTTCTTGGCACTGTGAACGTGGTACTGGTATACGGCATTTTCGGACAGGAGCTGGGAGGGCTGCTTCAGACTCTGGAGACAGTGCAGAAAGGAAATACAGGCATAGAGCTAAGCGATGGATTTTTTACTTTTTCAAACCTTACGCCCACCTATGTTTTTCTGTTCCTCCACTTTGCAGTCCGTATTCTGCCTTATATACTGGATATTATAGTTGTTTTCCTGGCAAGAAGGCTTCTGACCGCAATGAAGGAAGATCTGTATCAGGAAGAGAGCATAAAACTGGCGGAAAAGCTTTCTCACTTTTGCGTGTGGACCTTAGCATCCACTATTGGGTTGGATGCGGTATTTAATCTACTACAGTTGTTTTTCCAGAGTAGGCTTTGCCAGCTTGAGTATGTGGTGTCGGTCCCGGTATTTTCCCTGGCCTTTGTGCTGGCGGTGCTGTTGTTTGCAAGATATATCCGGGAAATGCAGAGGCTGAAAGAGGATAACGACCTGTTTATTTAATGAAATGAAAGGAAATGATTTATGGCAATAAAAGTATGCCTTGAAGACGTATTGAAGGAGCGGGGAATGACGTCCAAGGAATTGTGCAGTCTGGTAAATATCACAGAAGCCAATCTTTCCGTCCTAAGAAGCGGAAAAGCCAAAGGCGTGCGGTTCCACACTATTAACCGGATCTGTTATTTCCTGCAATGCGATGTTGGGGATATTTTAAAATTCGATGGAAATCTGGAGGAGGACGAAAATGAAGATTAGGAAATATCTGTTAAAAAGTTTGCTTGGATTTTCGGTTGTTTTCATGGCCTTCACAGCCAGTGGCTGTACTCTTGCAGTCCCAGAAGCTGGCATAGATGGAAACGGTGACCGGCTGATCGGCGCTTTTATCACATCCGAATATCTGGACCTATATGATATGGAAGGCTATCTGAACGACCATGCAGCCTCACTTATGAACAGCAGCAGTATCACCATAGGGAACGACAGCCGTTATGAGGGGAAACTTGTGGCAACTGTGGATAAAGAAAGTGCCCAGTCTTCTTCTGAGTGGAAAATTTCTTTTGGAGACATAAAAGGAGAATACATTTTAATGCCAGTGACCGAAGATCAGGATGGGAATACATCTGTAGGAAATCTTTGCTCCGACGGAGTAGGAGATCCATATCTGGACTACAATGTTACTGATGATGGAGAAACACAGGAAATCAGTGCCACTGTTTACCAGGTCTCTGGCAAGTCAGAACACACCCAGTATGTAAATCCGGTTTTCCAGAAAGAAAACGGGGAAATTTATGCCATGGCTGGAAACGGCTATTCCAACGGTGTGGGCGGCTCAGAAGGAAACACTATGGCAGCTACCCTTTCCGGTGAAACTACTACAGTAGAAAATGGAAAGACCAAGACAGAAGGCTGTAAAGTGACGGTTCAGTTTGCCACTATGTACAAGCCAGTGCAGACCGTCATTTACCAGATGAGCGAGACAAATCAGGTCTTGAAGCAGAACGCCTACGAACCATCCCAGGTGCCGGACACTTTGAAAGTGGAAACTGGAACAGCTTATATTCTGGAGGAAAACAGAAAGGAAGACCCCTCCGGCAATACAGTAACCACCAGGACGATCCTGGACCTGAATTCATCAGAGGACGAGGAAGGCAAGTATCTGGAAGCCTGGTATCCTATGGATGACGGACTGATCGGTAAAAAAGACGTGGAGATTAAATATTGATATAAGACAAAACTATAGTCAGATATTATTTATCTGTATTATACGGGAAACTCCAGGACTGGTATTATATTGGTGAAAATAAATCGCAGTTAATTGATAGGAATAACGGAGATAAAACGGATGAAACTCAATCCCAAACAATAAAAAGTAATAAAGAATAATAAAAAACAATTGACAATACTACAACACTTTGCTATACTAAAATTACCAAAAAGAGGCGAGCAAAGAGAACATTTTTTATTTATGCAAAGGCGCATGAAACTACATCGTGACTAAGTTGCAGAATAGAAAATGTTTTTTTACTATAAAGCTCCATTTAAACTCTGAACGGCAAAGGCTTACTACCGTACCTTATACAGGACGGATAAGAAAGGAGAAAAACTATGAAAATGATGAAAGCAGCAGTAGCACTTGGCATGGCACTTACCATGACCGTAACAGGCGCATCAGCAGTATTCGCAGAGGGCGAGACACTCAGCGTTGCTACCGATTTCGAGATCAAGACACTTGTACCGTGGGCTGCATCCGAGGAGAATGCATTCCTTGTACTGAATCAGGCAGAAGAGGGACTGTTCCGTATGGACGAGAACAACCAGCCTCAGCCGGCTCTTTGCGATACTTATGAGGTATCCGATGACAAGCTTACATACACATTCCACTTAAGAGATGGAATCCAGTGGAGCAATGGTGAGCCTGTGACAGCATCTGATTTCGTTTATGCATGGCTGAAACAGATGAGTGCAGACGCAACAAACGGCTACAGCTTCATTATGACAGACTATATTGTGAATGGTCAGGAGTATAATGAGGGAAGCGTTGAGGCTTCTGAGGTTGGAGTGAAAGCAGTTGATGACCAGACACTGGAAGTTCAGCTGAAGAGCCCGACACCATATTTCCTGAACCTTACTACCATGGATATGTTCTTCCCGGTTAACGAAGCATTCTGCGAAGAGCAGGGCACAAACTTTGCACTTTCTCCAGATAGCATGCTTTACTGCGGACCGTACGTGATCACAGATTATGATCCGGCAGTAGGTGTTACCTTTGCCAAGAACGATAACTACTGGGATAAGGACAATGTAGCAATTGAAGATGCGCAGGTTCGTGTAATTAAAGATGCAGCTGCAGCTTTAAGCGCATATCAGGCTGGTGAGCTTTCCCAGGTTAAGCTTGATTCTGCTAACGTAGCAGCATACAAGGATGATCCTGAGTTCTCCCAGGAGATTGACTTCCGTACAAGCTATGTACAGTTCAACCTTACAGATGACGTAATGAGCAATGTAAACATGAGAAAAGCTATTTCTCTTGCTATGAACAGAAGCGCTCTTACAGATAACATTCTTGCTGATGGTTCTGCACCAGGATTTGGTCTTGTAGCAGACGGCATGAGCGGTGATGGAGAGAAGACATTCCGTGAACTGAACGGAGATGTTTCCCCATATGATCCGGAGCAGGCAAAAGAATACTATGACAAAGCTGTTGAAGAGCTTGGAAGTGCACCTTCAGAGGTTACTCTTCTTGTAGCTGATGATTCTGTATCCAAATCCGTTGCAACATTTATTCAGAGTGAGCTTATTACTACACTTGGACTGAACGTGGTAATCGACACCAAGACTGTACAGGGACGTGGAGAGCTGATGGATGCCAACAACTATCAGTTTGCTGTAACTGCATGGGGCGCTGACTATGATGATGCTATGACATACCTTGACCTGTGGACAAATGGAACTCCATACCGTGGAAATTACAACAATGATGATTACAATGCACTGATTTCTGATGCTAAGACTCAGACAGATGATGCAGTTCGTCTTGATGATATGCTGAAAGCTGAGAAGAAGCTTGTTGAGGAAGATGCAGTTGTTTCTCCTGTATACCACAGAGGATCTGCAGTTCTGACAAAATCCAATGTAAAGAATCTGATCAGCCATCCAATCGGTGTTCCGCTTGAGTTCAAATACGCATCCTTCGAATAATTGGCGAAATAAGTAAAATTCCTTAAGGAATAAGTAACGGACCGTATACAGCAGTGGCTTACACAGCCGGTATACGGTCTGTTTTTAACAGAAAGAAAAGGTGATGTCATGCTGAAATATGTTTTAAAGCGATTAGGGTACATTCTGGTTACCTTGTGGGTAATCGTGACCTGTACCTTTTTCATGATGAAAAATCTTCCTGGTACACCTTTTGATGCTGAGCGTTTTAGTATTATGACACCTCAGCAGCAGGAACGAGTGCTGGAAATGTATGGATTAAATGATTCTCTTCCGATGCAGTATGTGAAATATATTAAGAACATGCTGCAGGGAGATTTGGGTACTTCTTTTACTTATGTAAACCAGGATGTTACCAAGGTTATTACAGGTCGTCTTGGACCGTCTGCTCTGATCGGTATCCAGGCAGTACTGATCGGACTTGCAATCGGATTGATTCTTGGAATCCTGGCTGCCTGGAAGCACAATAGCGGAATTGATTATTTTACCATGATACTGGCCGTGCTTGGTGTCTCGGTGCCGAACTTCGTCGCTGCAGCACTTTTACAGTATTATATTGGTTTGAAGTGGGGCGTTCTCCCGGTTGGATTCTGGACCGGCTGGAATTGTTCCGTACTGCCGTCCATTGCGCTTTCATTCAGTGCAACAGCCATGGTTGCCCGTTTTATGCGTACTGAAATGCTGGATGTACTGGATCAGGATTATATTATAACAGCCAGAGCGAAAGGCCTCAGCCAGATGAAGGTTCTGATGCGCCATGCAGTCCGTAACTCCATCCTTCCGGTTGTTACAATTTTAGGACCTATCGTAGTAAACCTTATGACAGGATCCCTTGCTGTTGAGAATATCTTCAGTATTCCCGGAATCGGAAGCCTTTTCGTAGACTGTATCAAAGCCAATGACTATCCGGTAATCATGGGTATTACCATTTTCTATGCAGCATTTTATATGCTGATCGTACTGCTTGTTGACCTGGCTTATTCTCTTATCGACCCGAGAATTCGTCTTGCCAAAGGAAAGGAGAGCTGATCGTGGACAAATCAAAAATTGACCGCAGCATGTATCAGAAAGCGAAGGTAGAAGCCTCTGAAAAAGAGCACATCGCAGCTCCTGCTTCCACTATGCTGGCAGATGCATGGATCCGTCTGAAAAAAAACAAGGCAGCAGTTGTAGCATTATTTATTCTGATCGGAATTATCCTGCTTGCCATTTTTGCACCGATCTTCAGTAAATATTCATTCAGAGACACAGATTACAACAATGTATACGGACTTCCAAGCGCAGCACACATCTTTGGTGCCGACCAGTTTGGACGTGATCTGTGGGTACGTACCTGGATGGGAACCAGAATCTCTCTTATGATCGCACTTGTAGCTGCAATCCTTGATTTGGTTGTAGGTGTTCTTTACGGCGCTGTTTCCGCTCTTTTCGGTGGAAAAGTAGACGCTATTATGCAGCGTATCATTGAGGTACTGGTTGGTATTCCAAGCCTTATTATTGTAATTCTGTTCCTGATGGCATTCCCGGCAGGAGTAGGAACGATCATCGCCGCCCTTTCCATTACCGGATGGGTAAATATGGCAAGACTGGTCCGCGCCGAGATCCTCAAACTGAAAAATCAGGAATTCGTACTTGCTTCCCAGGTACTTGGAACCAGCAAGTTTAACATTATTTTGAAAGATCTGATTCCGAACACAGTCAGCGTTATTGTAATCAACGTTATGTTCACAATTCCAAGCGCTATTTTCACAGAGGCATTCTTAAGCTTTATCGGTATTGGTCTGGCTGAGCCGCAGGCATCACTTGGTGTATTGATCAACGGTGGTTATCAGGTACTGCGTATGTATCCACACGTACTGATTTTCCCGGCTATCGTTATCGTACTGATTATGGTATGCTTCAGTATTCTGGGCGACGGTCTTCGTGACGCCCTTGATCCGCAGATGAGAAAGTAGGTACAGCTATGGGAAAAATATTAGAAGTAAAGAATCTTACGGTCCACATTAAGACGCACAAGGGAATTGTACAGGCTGTGCGCGGCGTGGATTTTTACCTGAATGAGCAGGAGACACTTGCTGTAGTTGGAGAGTCCGGCTCCGGAAAATCCATTACCATGAAAGGTGTTATGGGAATCCTTCCCAAGAACGGAAAAGTAGTAGAGGGAAGTGTTATGTTCCAGGGAAACGACCTGACCAAATATACAGAGCGTCAGATGCAGCAGGTCAGAGGAAGCGAGATCGCCATGATCTTCCAGGATCCTATGACCTCCCTGAACCCGACTATGAAGGTTGGAAAACAGATTGAGGAAATGCTGAAAGAGCATCGCAAGGATATGAGCAAGGCTGACAGAAAGGCAAGAGCAATCGAGCTTCTTTCCCTGGTTGGAATTTCCAATCCGGAGGCACGTTACGATCAGTATCCGCATCAGTTATCCGGTGGTATGAGACAGCGTGTGGTAATCGCGATTGCACTTGCATGCGATCCCAAGGTACTGATTGCAGATGAGCCGACCACAGCTCTTGATGTAACGATCCAGGCTCAGATTCTGGATCTTATGCGTGATCTTCAGAAAAAAATCAAAACATCCATTATCATTATTACACATAACCTTGGAGTTGTGGCCAATATTGCAGACCGTGTTGCTGTTATGTATGGCGGCAAGCTGGTTGAGACAGGCGATGTTGCAGATATTTTCCATAATCCATGCCATGAATATACAAAGGGTCTTCTCCGCTCCATTCCAAAGGCACATGAGAAAGGCGGCGAGCTCCAGGCAATTCCGGGAACACCTCCGGATCTGATGGATCCGCCAAAGGGATGTCCTTTTGCAGCAAGATGTCAGGAGACCATGATCGTCTGCCAGAATTATATGCCGGATTATACCGATTGCGGCAGGAATCATAAGTCAGCATGCTGGATGCTGGATGAAATGGCACAGGAGGTAAACGCTGATGAAAAATGATGACAAGCAGGTACTTCTTGACGTTAAGAACCTGAAGAAATACTTTAATGTTGGAAACAAAAAAATCCTGAAGGCGGTAGACGATATCTCCCTTCAGATTTATAAGGGTGAGACTCTTGGTCTTGTTGGTGAGTCCGGCTGCGGTAAATCTACCTTTGGACGAACAGTTATCCATCTGTACGATCCTACTGAGGGAACTGTAACCTTCGATGGAACTAAGATCAGCAGTAATATGGATGCGAAGCAAAGACATGAGCTTTGCAGAAGAATGCAGATGATTTTCCAGGATCCATATGCGTCTCTGAATCCAAGAAGAAAAATTCTGGACATTGTGGCAGAAGGAATTGATGCCCATGGACTTGCTGCAAATAAGAAAGAACGTAATGAAAAAGTTATCCAGCTTCTTGAGACCGTAGGTCTTCAGGCTGAGCATGCAGACAGATTCCCTCATGAGTTTTCCGGCGGTCAGCGTCAGCGTGTGGGTATTGCCCGTGCTCTTGCAGTAAATCCGGACTTTATTGTCTGTGATGAGCCTATTTCCGCTCTGGATGTTTCCATTCAGGCACAGGTCATCAACCTTCTGGAACAGCTTCAGAGAGAACGTGGACTGACTTACCTGTTTATTGCCCATGATCTTTCTATGGTTAAGCATATCAGTGACCGTATTGGTGTTATGTATCTTGGCTCTCTTGTTGAGCTTGCAGATAGCGAGGAACTTTTCGAGAATCCAATGCATCCGTATACAAAGGCTCTTCTTTCCGCGATTCCGATTCCGGATCCGGATATCGAGAAGAACCGTCAGAGAATTATGCTGGAGGGTACACTTCCGAATCCAATCGAGTTGGGAGAGGAATGTAAATTCTGCAGCCGCTGTCAGGTATGCACGGACAGCTGCCATAAGAGTCAGCCAAAGCTTGTTGAGGTAAAACCAGGACATTTTGTTGCATGTAGTCAGTGTACAAAGTGATCTTTGGCAGGAAACTTCTGGTTTAAACCGGAAAAGATGATTAAGGCAGCGAAAAAACAGGAGGAAGAAGGATGTTTATAGAAGAAAGGCAGCAGGCCATCGAAAAAGTCCTTCGGGAGCAGGGGAAAGTCCGTGTCCGAGAACTGAGTGAAATATTTCAGGTGACAGAGGACTGCATCCGTAAAGATCTGAAAACTCTTGAAAATGCCGGCAAACTTAAAAGAACTTACGGTGGTGCAATTCTTTCCCAGGATTACCCGCTGGAAAGAGATGTTATCGACAGAAGAAATTATCATGTAGACAGGAAAAAGGTAATCGCAGCCAAGGCTATGACCTTAATTAAGGAAAGGGAAGCTATTTTCCTTGACATTTCCACTACGAATATAGAGCTTGCCAAGCAGCTGGCGAAATCGGAAATGCAGCTTACGGTAGTAAGCAACATGATTGATATTCTTCAGCTGCTTGCAGCAAATCCCAGAATTACAGCAATCGGAACCGGAGGAATCATGTATCCCACAGTAAATGGTTTCCTTGGATGCGCAGCGATTCAGGTGATCCGGAAGTACAGCTTCGACAGAGCCTTTATTGGAAGCTGCGGAATTGACATGATGGATCGTACTGTTACCACTCTTGGCGTGGAGGACGGTCTGACAAAGAAGGCTGCGATTGAGAGCAGCAGACATAAGTATGCTGTAATGGAGCGGGAAAAATTTTATTTTAATGAATCATATAAATTCACACAGCTTGACGAACTGGACGGAATCATTACAGATGAATTTCCGGATCAGTCCGTTCAGGATATGCTGGATTCTCTTGGGGTCACATTATATTAAATGATACAGTGCAAAAATAATCTGCATTTAATCATAATACATCAAAGGTAAAGAGAACATCTTTTATTTTAAACAAAAGTACATGGACACATGGCTGGCGAATTAGAATAGAAGATGTTTTTTTACAGGGAGGTTTGAAAATGAAAGATAGTATTTTAGAAGTTTGCGCGGATTCTGTGGAATCAGTACTGGCTGCCGAAAAAGGCGGCGCTGACCGAATAGAACTGTGCAGCAACATTGTAATCGGGGGAACGACTCCTTCTGAAAGCCTTTTCCGTGAGATCAGAAAGTACAGCGATATCAGGATCCATGCACTGATTCGCCCAAGATTTGGTGACTTCTGTTATACGGAATATGAGTTCAATATTATTAAGGACGAAGTGAAGCGTTTCAGAGAACTTGGTGCCCAGGGCGTGGTAATCGGGATGCTGAAGCCGAATGGAACCATGGATATGGAGCATATGAAAGCACTTATGGAAGAGAGCGGTGATATGTCTGTAACTCTTCACCGTGCTTTTGATGTATGCAAAGACTGGGAGGAAGCACTGGAGCAGTCAGTGTCTCTTGGAATCAATACCATTCTGACTTCAGGACAGCATAACAATTGCGTGGAAGGAATGGATGTGCTGAAGGAGCTTCAGAAGAAAAGCCGGGGACGCATCCGTATTATGGCAGGAGCAGGAATCAATGCTCAGGCAATTTCAGTAATTCATCAGGAAACCGGTATTCAGGATTACCATATGACCGGTAAGATTCTGATGGACAGTGAAATGAAATACCGCAAAGAAGGTGTCAATATGGGACTTCCATGTCTCAGTGAATTTGAAATCTTCAGAACTGATGAAAATGAAGTTCGCAAAGCGCGAAATGTAATTGATAAATTTTAACAGGAGGATGCTATGTTTCTGAAAGAAAATAGAGAAAGAATTGAGAAAGAGTTTGATAGTCTGAGGGAAACGCTTAAGGATCGAAAATATCCTATGGATGAAATTACAAGAAGACTGGAGGAATGTGAGGACTCTATTGGCCTTGCAATGAAATATCTGTATATTACCGCTCCTTACAGTGATTTTGCCAATTACCCATTTGATACGATTCTGCAGTTTGCAAAGCATGGTGTATTTCTTTATGAGAATCTGGAATCCGTGAGAAATCTTCCGGAAGAACTGTTTTTGAATTATGTGCTTCAGCACAGAGTAAACGAAGAAGAAGTAATCCCTTGCAGAGAAGAATTCTGGAATTTATTAAAGGATAGAGTCAGTGGGAAAAGCCAGATGGATGCGGCAATTGAGGTGAATTTCTGGTGCGCAGAGGAAGCAACCTATCACAGCGGTGACAGCCGTACTCTTGCAGCATTAACTGTATATAAAAGAGGCTATGGAAGATGCGGTGAGGAATCGGTACTTCTTGTAAATGCACTTCGAAGCGTTGGAATTCCTGCACGTCAGGTTTACGTTCCAAGATGGTCCCACTGCGATGACAACCATGCATGGGTAGAATTATGGTGTGATGGAAAATGGCATTTTACAGGTGCCTGCGAGCCGCTTATGATTCTGGATAAAGGCTGGTTTACCAGTGCATCCTCAAGAGCTATGATGGTACATTCCAGATGGTTTGACAGCAAGCTTCCTGAAACAGAGAATATTATTGGTAAAAAAGATGCAGCTGCCATGCTGAATCAGCTTGAGCGCTATGCAATCACGAAAACTATTACTGTGAAGGTTACAGATCCGCAGAAAAATCCGGTGAAAGGTGTGAAAGTATCCTTCCAGATCTTAAATTATGCAGAGTATTTTTCCGCAGCAGAGGTAGTAACAGATGAGAACGGCTGTGTTTCCCTTGTAACAGGACTTGGAACCGTGCGCGTCCAGGCATATGACGAAGAACGTCAGCTCTTCGGATCTGATGATATGGATGTGAGAAACTGCGACAGACTTGAAATCACTTTAGCTCCGGTGGATGAGCTTGGAAGCGGAGCAAAGGAGTGGAAATCTGTGGATGTCATTGCTCCGGTGGATGCACCTGTGAATACTGCAATGCCAACAAAAGAACAGAAGGAAGAAGGAACAAAGCGCTTAAATGATGCCAATGTCATCCGTAAAGCAAAGAAAGAAAACTGGGTAAACCCTGAGAAGCTTATTTTCCTTCAGAAAACAGAAGATGCAGATCTTCGAAAGTCTATGATGGAGCAGCTGTCTGAAAAAGACGGAACAGACTGTATCAGCAGCATTCTTGAGGAGCATCTGGAGTACGCAAAAGCATATGCAGGAAAAATGGACGATGCTTTATTTATGCCATACATACTGAATCCACGTATTGAGGATGAGGTTCTGCGCTGCTACAGAAAAGGTATTTTAGAATATTTTACAGAGGAGCAGAAAGCTGCATTCTGTGAAAATCCAATCAGCATCTGGAATTATATCCAGGAAAACATAAAAGAATATTCCGGTCACGAAAGAGCTTCCGCAATTACAACCCCATATGAATGCCTGAGATCAGGACTTGGAACAGTACGTTCCCAGAAGGTTCTGTTTGTTGCTATCGCCAGAACACTTGGCATTCCGGCACGATTAAATCCGCTGAACACTGCAATGGAGTACTGGATGGATGACCAGTTCCTTCCGGTTATCAAAGAGCAGAAGAAAGATGGCCTTCTGATCCTGAAAAAAGAGGCTGATTCCTCCTGGACTTATTTCCAGCACTGGAGCATCGGACAGCTGATCAATGGAGAGTTTGTTTCTCTGGATCTGACCAATACAGAATGGGATGGGGATGAGATGAGAATTCCGGTTGTTCCGGGACTGTACCGTCTGATCACCACAAACCGTCTTCCAAATGGAAATCAGTTTGCTTATGAAAAATTTGTTTCCATTGGCGAAAACGGCGAAATGATTCGTACCGAAACACTTCTTCTTCGTAAAGCAGAGCTTTCTGATATGCTGGAGCGTATCGATCTTCCGGAATTTGAAGTTGGTAAGGAAGACGGAACGTCTGTAACATGTGAGCAGCTTACTGCTGATGGCAAGAAAATCCTCATGTGGCTGGAAGAAAGCTGTGAGCCAACAGAACATATTTTGAACGAAATGTTGGAACAGAAAGAAAAATTCCATGAATTCGCAAAAAATATCTGCTTTATGGTAAGAACTAAAAAAGCGAAAGAAGACGAGCTTCTTGCAAAGGTTCTGGGCGAGTTTACAGACATAGCTGTGTATTATGATTCCTTTGAAGAGAATATTGAGCTTCTTGGAAGAAGAATGTATGTGGATCCGGACAAGCTTCCGCTTATTCTTGTAACAAATGGAGTATCAACAGGCATTTATGCAACAAGCGGATATAATGTAGGAACCGGTGACATGCTGATCCGTATAATGAACGAGGTGCCGGAGGCAAAGTAGAGTATGAGTGGAGAAAAAGCATTTCATATGGATAGAATTGAATGCCAGGGAGAACGTCAGCTGAAATTCGTACAGGATACCGGCTATATAAGAGAAGCCGGTACTGAGGGGGAATATAAGGCAGCAGAGTATATTCTCCGGGAAATCAAAAATGTTTCCCAGGAAGCAAATCCGGAACGTGTATTTTTTGACTGCCCGGATTATGTGGAAAAAAAGGCAGAGTTTACCATTTGTGAACCTTACGAAAAGTCCTATACAGTAAGAGCTTATTTAAACGGCGCCTGCACAGGGGAAGAGGGGCTAACAGCCCCCCTCCTCTATGTGGGAAAAGGTGATGCTATCAGCCTGAAGCATGCAAAAGGTGCTGTGGTTTTGGTGTGCGAAACGGTACGAGAGGCAATGTGCCAGAAGCTTCAGGAAGCAGGTGCGCTGGGATTTGTCACTGTCTGTGGAACTCCTTTGGATGAGGGAGAAGACCGGATACCCCTTCAGTATAGAAGAGGAAAATCCTCTCTTGCAGGAGCTGCCATTCATTATGTGGACGCAGTTGAACTGTTGGAAAAAGGAGCTTCTAAGTGTCATCTGACTGTAGTGCAGGAATCGATTATCAGAAAGTCTTCCAACGTGTCAGTCCGAATTAAGGGAAGTGAATTTCCGGAAGAAATCGTAACAGTAACCGCTCATTATGACTCTGTTCCGGAAGGTCCTGGGGCATATGATAACATGTCCGGCGGGGCTATGGTTATGGAAGCATACCGTTATTTTGCAGAGAATCAGCCAAAGAGAAGCATAGAGTTTATCTGGTTTGGTGCCGAAGAAAAGGGACTGGTAGGAAGCCGGGAATATGCTAAAGCACACGAAGCAGAATTGAAACAGCATGTTTTCAATCTGAATGTGGATCTGGCAGGTCAGCTGATCGGGGGAAATGTACTTGGAATTACAGCTGATGTGTCCGTTTGTGACAGGATCAGACAGCTTTTGGAGGAACATGATCTTCCTGCCGATATCAAAAATCAGGTATGGGCAAGTGATTCCAATACCTTTGCCTGGAAAGGAATTCCTGCCCTGACTGTGAACCGGGATGGATTCGGCATGCACACCAGACATGACAAGGCACAGCTGATTTCACCATGGGCACTGGCACAGGGGGCAAGGCTTCTCACTACCATGGCCTGCTGGCTGGCAAATGAACCTGAGCTTTTATTTAAACGGGAGATTCCGGCAGAAATGCAGGAAGAATTGTCCGGGTATTTTAAGAAATGAAAGAACATAGTTTACAGTTTTTCTTTGAAAATGTATGCGCGTCCTGTCACGAAGAGGATGAATTTTATCAATTGTTTAACCGTTGTATTTCAAAAGAAGAGAAGCAGGAGCTGTCTTATGAAATACGAACCTATAATGTGTTTCAGGATGCAGATATGCAGGCCTATGAAAAAGCATTGGCGGAAAATGGGAGAAGCAAAGCGGATACAGAACTTCCTGTTCTGCTGATTGACGGAAAGTGGATCAGCGGTTATGAAAATATGGAGAAGGAATTGCATGGGGTGCTTTTGGGGGAAAGTGGGTCCGGCGAAGAGAATGATAAACAGGAAGAAAGGCAAAAAGACGAGGCTGAGAACGGGCATACAATAGAAAAAACTGACAGTGTTCAGGCAATTTTGCAATCAGACATATGGGAAGTACTGTCAAAGAAGGATACAGGAATCCTGTTCTTTGATACCTATTCCTGCACTGATTGCAAAGAAGCCGGTGAATATCTTGCTGAACTTCAGAATGAGCTGGAGTTTGGCGAGATAGAAATCAATGTAAGTGAAGGCGAAAACCTGGCTTTGTTTAAAGAGCTTTTGCAAATGGCAGGGCGAAGGGATGAAGATGGCAAGGTTCCGGCAGTTTTAGCCGGAGATCAGATGCTTCTTGGAAAAGAAGAAATACAAGAGAAGCTGGAAGAGGTTCTTGGCAGTGGGAAAGCCACGCCAGAAGAACTGAAGAGTAGCCTTATGAAGGTAACGGGAACAGAAGAAATCCAGACAGCGAGTATTCCGGTTATGTTTGGAGCCGGACTTCTGGCTGGCTTTAATCCATGTTCTATTTCCATGCTTCTCATGCTGTTTTCCATATTACTTATAGGACGTGCTTCTGTCTTAAAAAATGGAATTTTATATTTAATTGGAAAATATGCAACATATTTGGGAATAGGGATTCTTTTTTGTGTGGCTGCAGCCAGAATTGACCAGCAGCTTTTAAGCCATGTTGGAAATGCAGTAGGTGTGGCAGTAACAATTCTGTTTCTGGCAGCGGCAGTATTGAATTTTCTGGATTTTCTGAATGTGCGAAAGATGGAATACGGGAAGGTGCGAATGCAGCTTCCAGCCAAAATGCGTCATTTTAATCATACACTTATTAAAAAAGCACAGAATGTGGAAGGGGTATTTTTAAGCCTTCTTGTTCTGGGTCTTGGCATAGCCATCTCCATTGGAGAATTTTTCTGCACAGGCCAGATTTATATGGCATCCCTTTTATATTTGATAAAAAGCACCAATGCGCAGTTTATCCAGCTGTTTTTCAGGCTTCTGGTTTATGTAACTGCTATGAGTATTCCCGCAGTATGTGTTTTGCTTGTGATTTATAAAACCAGGAAAACCCAGCGCGTTTCTGAATTTATGCTGGAGCATATGGCAGGGATTAAATTGCTGAATGCCATATTATTTGCATGTTATGCTCTTTATTTTGTGGTAACAGCTATGTAACCGCTTTACAAATATTTTATACCTTTCAGGCTGTCAGAATGCATTGTGTGATGATTTCAAAATCAGCATACTCACACATTTTCGGACCTGGCTCCGGGGAGCTGTCAGCAAGCAGTTCTTCATGCAGTTCATGGGTAAGACGTACGCGAACGGCACCCCTGTGTATATAGCAGGGGTCCGGATCATTAAAAAAATGGATGCTCTTTTGGATGATAATGGAATCCCTAAGTGGGATATCCTTGAGCAGACCTTCATAGAGAATCCCTTCAGGTCCGTAAACAGAAACAGCTGGCAGCCGGGATTCGGATTTTTTATTCTTAAAGAACATATGCAGGCTCTCCTTTGTATACAATGAAACTGCTGTTCACAGTAACTCTGAGTTTATGTTACTACAGGAAATGAGGAAAAGCAAGAAAATGGAAAAATTGACTGACAAGGAAAACAAATGTATGAATAAAAGTAAAAAAAGGGTTTCCTGGAATTTGCTGTTCTGTTATCTTCTGATTCTTCTGGCACCGTCCTTGTCTACTGTGGTTACCTATAATATGGCGAGAAACGCCATGGTGGATAATCAGAAGGAGCGGATCACCAGCACTCTTTCGCAGGTTAACAGTTCTTTTAACCAGGAAATTAAGATGGCACAAAATGTAGGATATTATGTAAGCAGGGAGAAACGTCTGGTAAATTATCTTTCTAGGATAAAAGGAAAGGATGCTTCACAGCAATTTTATGAGCAGTATACCATTGCAAACAATTATCCAAATTACAGTCTTATGAATCAGGTCATAAAAAATGTGTATATTCTTATTGCGGACAGTGAGTATGTTATCAGAATCCCCCAGGTAGTGCCTAAAAATGACAGAGGGGCAGCGACTCTGGATGGATTCCCTCTTTACAGCTATGAGCGTTTCCAGGAATTTTATGATAAACAGGATAAAAGCCAGACCTTGTTTTACTACGAGGAAAATCCGGGAAATGGCAGTCTGCTTTTGCCCTGCCAGATGGTTTATCCGGGAATTCAGGAGCAGGAATGTGCCATTATTGTAGAGCTTGACTGGAATAAAATCGTGAAGATGATGCAGCCGGTGCTTGGAGGAAATGCCGGAATGGTAGCTCTTCTTGATGAGAAAGGTAATATTCTGGAAAGCTGTCGGATTTATGAAAATAGTTTTCGGGACAATTTTCTGGAGGATCAGAATTTTAATACACTTAAAAACACGAAAAAGGGGGATAACATTTCTTATTTTCAGGTGAATTGTGGATATAATGGGTGGAAACTGGCAGCTGCGATTCCTAATGAGGTACTTTACCAGAGAATTGGAATTATAAGGTACATAAGTGTTGCACTGTGTGTAACGGCTATTCTTATTGGCGTTTTGACCTGTCTGGGATACTGGTACAGAAGAAAAGGAATAGTGGAAGAATGCTGCAGCCTTCAGGAACGAATAAATAAAACACAGATAGATGGCAAAGGCTTCTGGAAAAATTTCGGAACATTTCTGACTCAGGTGGATCATTTGCACAATACTGTTGAAAAGCAGGAGCTGATGCTGAAACAGGCTGTATTGCGTAAGATTTTATACGGAAATTATAAATCAGAAGAGGAAGTTCTGGAAAGTGCTGCGGCTGTGCAATTCCCACTGGATGATAAAAGCTACAGCGTTGTTACCATTGAACTTGAAGATCCATTCCAGGCTGAATCGGATATTAATATAAATCGGGATGCATTTCTTGGTGCTGTTAATGAGCTGATTCATGAAACACTTCCCTGGAATATTTGGATCTATCGGGTCAGTGAGCTGTCCTGTGTGTTTCTTGTGCATGAAAAAACAGATATCAACAGAGAAGAACTGAAGAATGATCTGAACAAACTGAATTTTGAACTGCATAGCCGTCTGAATGTAAAAGGATATATGGGAATCAGCGGTATTGCAGAAGAAATCGTAGATATTCCGAAACAATATGATATTGCTTCAAGAGTATGCGAGTATGCCAGATATCAGGGGATTTGTGTACCTTTATTACCGGAAGATATGCCAAATGAAAAAATTATTGAACAGCCAATGTTTTTCTCTATTGATATGGAGATGAAGCTGATCAGTCTTCTGAAAAGCGGCAATGTACAGCAGATTGAGGAAATCATTGCACAGATTAAGGAACTTTATCTGTATCAGGGGATTGATTCATACATATACCGCCATACCGTGGAAATTCTAAGAGGTTGTCTTTTCCGAAGCATTCCATCAGAAAATGAAAGCCCAAGAAGCCGTGAGCTTTCCGCAGCAGCTTCCAAGGCTCATAGTGCAGGTGAGATTTTTGCTATGATGAGAAAAGTTGGTGTATTCTGGGAGGAAGCAGCAAGAGAACGGGAAGAATGTCAGGTCTGCATAGATAAGCAAAAGGTGTCAGATTATATCGAAGAGAATTATGGGGATCCGACTTTGAACCTTTCGGTGCTTGCAGAATGGCTGGGTGAACCGGAGCGTAGAATTTATAATGATTTTAAAGTCTGCTTTGGAATGTCCTTCAGCAGCTATCTGGAACAGAGAAGACTTGCCTGTGCATGTGAGCTTCTGAAAAAGGGAGCAGCAGTAAAAGATATTGCAGAGCAGGTAGGCTACAGCAGTGACTATTCTTTCCGCAGGGCTTTCAAGCGAGCATTTGGCGTTTCGCCAAGCGATTTTAAAAAGTGTCAATCTGTGTCAGTTTAGTTGTAAAAATGACCAAAAGAAACCAGCACAGACTAGTGAAATTAGACGAAATGTGTAAAAAGTATGGCTGAATGTAAATGTGTTTGGTGCATTTTTGCTCAGGATATGGTATAAATAAAGCAAGTTATTGATGCGCAGTCATCAATGCTAACAGTGAAAAAAGAAAAAGGAAAAAAGAAGGAGGCTGTAAACAATGAAGAAAAAAGTATTGTCTCTGGCACTTGCTGCATCCATGATCATGGGGATGAGTGCAACAACTGTATTTGCGGACGACGTGGAGCTGAATCCAGGTGGAACCTATCCGGTAGTGAAGGATGGAACACTTGATATGGATGTGTTCACAATGACCATGCCGAACGTAGAGGACATTCAGACAAACGATTTCACCAAATACATGGAAGAGCTGACAGGCATCAACATGAACTTTATGACCGGTGGACGTGATGACTGGGAAGACAAACTGAATATGATGCTTCAGTCCGGCGATTATCCGGATGTAATCTTAGGTGTATCACCTAACCTTGCTAAATACGGTGTAAAAGAAGGAATGATCATTCCGCTGGATGATTATCTGACAGAAGAGAACGTTCCTAATTATCTGAAGACAATGGAAGAGTATGGACTTGATATGACACGTGAGGCTGATGGTAAGATCTACTCCCTTGCTAATATCAATGTTTGCTACCACTGCCAGTATGGAAGAAAAATGTGGGTAAACAAACGTTACCTGGATGAGATGGGTGTTGAGATCCCGACAACTACACAGGAATTCTACGATGTTTGTGAGAAATTCATGGAGTACAAACCAACCGGTATCGCTGTAGCAGGCGCTGCACAGGGATGGTTCAGCCGTATGCAGGATTGGCTTCTGAATGCATTTACTTTAATGCCAGGTAAATCCTCTACTCTTGCTGTAAGAGATACAGTAGCCAGAGATAAAGAAACAGGTAAAGCAATCTGCGTTGGTACAACAGATGAATATAAAGAAGGTCTGAAATTCTTAAAATCCCTTTATGATCTGGGCGCTCTTTATGATGGTGACTTTACTCAGACTGCTGAGCAGATGAAAACTCTGATCAACCAGCCAGATGAGCCGGTACTGTTCTTCACACTTGGTACTATCTCTGATGGTATTGATGCTGCAACAAACCCGGACTTCTATAAAGATTATGTATGCATGGCTCCAATCGAAGGACCAGACGGAACAAGAATTGCATACCAGGCCCCGAACCCAGGTGTAAGCAGCGGTGCATTCGCAATCACAGATAAATGTGAGAATCCTGAGGCAGCTCTTCGTTGGGTAGACTTCTTCTATAGTGCAACTGGTGACCTTTGCTCTCAGTTTGGTGCTGAAGAGGGAACTGACTGGGTTCTTAACCCAGAAGGAAAAGTTGGCTTAAATGGTGAGCCTGCAGCTTATGAGATTCTTAACCTCTATACATCTGAGACACAGAATCATGACTGGCAGGATATCGGTATCCGTGTAGCTCCGGCTGCTTATCGTTTAGGTGCAGCGGTTGATCCGGATGTTGATGTTACAAAATCCGAAGGCCTTGAGAAGCTTCTCTATGATGCAAGTGCAGAGCTCTATGAGCCATATGCAGGAACAAGCAATATTGAACTGTACGATGAGCTGAAAATCACAGATGAAGAGTCCAGCAACATTTCTGTAGTTGCAGTTGAGATTGAGAAGATCATCGAAGAGTCCACAGTTGGATTTATCACAGGCGCTATGGATATTGACGGAGACTGGGATAGCTACGTAGATTCTGTTGACAAAGCAGGTCTTGCAGATCTTCTTGCAATGTACGATTCCGCTTATGCACGCAGCACTGGTGCAGCTGAATAAAGAAAAGCTGTTTCAAAAACTATTGATTTATCTGAAAGGGGCTGCTGCCTGAGTGCAGCGGCCTCTTTTTCTCAGAAAAGCCCTTTTGCGGATGCAAATGGTGCAGCAAAGAACAGGAGGAAAGAATATGGGCAAAAAGAGTAAAAAATACAGCCCAGCTCCGGGAAATAAGATCAAATCCAATAACTGGCAGTTTTGGCTGATCATAGCAATACCGGTTATTTATGCATTTATTTTTGCATATATCCCAATGGGAGGCATTATTCTTGCATTTAAAGATTACAGTCCCAAGAAGGGTATAATTGGAAGTGACTGGGTAGGACTAAAGTGGTTCATACAGTTCCTGACTTCCACATCAAGTGTTACGGTTATTAAGAATACTCTTATTCTGGGTGTTTACACATTACTTGTAAACTTCCCTCTTCCGATTCTTCTGGCAATCGGATTAAATGAAATGCGTCATGTGAAATATCGTAAACTGATCCAGATGGTTACATATGCACCATACTTTATTTCAGCGGTTGTCCTGGTTGGTATGATGATGCAGATGATGGATCTTCGTACAGGTATTATCAATATTCTTTTGACAAAAATTGGATTGAAGCCGATCAACTTCTTCGGAAAAGCCACTATGTTCCGGCATCTGTATGTATGGAGTTCCCTGTGGCAGACGGCAGGATATTCGTCTATTATATTTATTGCGGCGTTGTCTGGTGTAAGTCCGGAGCTTCAGGAAGCTGCGATCGTCGATGGTGCTACAAGAATGCAGAGAATCATCCATGTTGATATTCCTGCAATCCTTCCAACCGTTATCACCATGCTGATCTTCAACTGCGCAAACGTAGTAAGCATTGGATTCGACAAAGTATTCCTGATGCAGAACTCTATGAACGGTAGTGTTTCAGAAGTTATTTCAACCTATGTATATAAGATCGGTGTTGTTAACTCCAACTTCGGATTCTCAACGGCAGCCGGTTTGTTCCAGTCTTTAGTTTCCTTCGCAATGCTTATTGCTGTTAATAAGATTTGTAAGAAGGTAACTGAGACCAGCTTGTGGTAAGGGGGATGTATTATGGAAAAGAAAGTTAAATTCAGAAATATGCGTCCTGAGGATAAAATCTTTGATATTGTTAACTACACGGTACTTACATTGATTCTCATCATTGTACTTTATCCTGTACTTTATATCGTTGCTGCATCCTTTTCTGATCCTCAGGCTGTTATCAGCGGACAGGTTTATATTTTCCCGGTTCGCCCGACTTTAAAAGGTTACGAAGCAGTATTCAAGAACAAGAAGATCCTTATCGGATTTTTGAACTCTTTCTTCTATCTGTTTGTGGGAACAGCAGTGAACCTGATTATGACTATGCTCTGCGCATACCCGCTTTCCAGAAAAGAATTTAAGGCAAGAAACTTCTTTGCATTTTTCTTCATCTTTACCATGTACTTTAGTGGCGGTCTTGTACCGAACTATATTCTGGTAAACAGCCTGGGACTTACAGATACACGCTGGGCAATGATCATTCCTACAGCAATGTCTACTTATAACATGATCATCTGCCGTACCTATATTGTAAACAGTATCCCGGATGAAATGTATGAAGCGGCCCAGATTGACGGATGTACACCGTGGAAATACTTTATAAGTATTATCATTCCTCTGTGTAAACCGATCATGGCTGTTATGACACTATATTATGGTGTTGCCAAGTGGAACAACTACTTTGACGCTATGCTTTACCTTCGAAAAGATACTCTGCAGCCTCTGACAATTATCATGAAGCAGATTCTGATCCAGAATCAGGTAGATATGACTCAGATCGGAGATGCATCCAATCTGGCCAAGCTTCAGGGTATGTCTGAGCTTCTGAAGTATTCCACAATCGTTGTAGCTTGCCTGCCTGTTATGCTGTTATATCCGTTTGTACAGAAGCATCTGGTAAAAGGTGTTATGATCGGTGCTGTAAAGGGTTGATGTAACTGAAGATTTCTCTAAAAAGGAGAACAAAATCTATGAATAAAGTGATTGAAGAAAGAACAAAACGTACCGAATGGTATCAGGATGCCCGTTTCGGAATGTTTATTCACTGGGGACTTTATGCAATCCCATCCCGTGGAGAATGGGTGAGAAGCGTAGAACAGATTCCTCATGAGGATTACTGTTATCTTACAGAAGAATTTTCAGCGGAAAATTATAACCCAAGAGAATGGGCCCGCCTGGCGAAAAAGGCCGGCATGAAATATGCGGTACTTACTGCAAAGCATCATGACGGGTTCTGTCTGTATGACACAAAGCTTACAGATTATAATTCCATGAATGCTGCCTGCCACAGGGATCTTGTAAAAGAATTCCTGGAGGCATTCCGTGAGGAAGGAATTAAGGTTGGTCTGTATTTCTCCATCATTGACTGGCGTCATCCGGATTTTCCTCATTATGGGGATATGCATCATCCAATGCGTAATCATCCGGAATGCTCTAATGAGAATCGTGATTTTGACCGCTATCTGGAATTCATGTTTGGTCAGATAAAAGAACTTCTGACAAATTATGGGAAACTGGATTTAATGTGGTTTGATTTCTCCTACGGAGATATGAAGTGTGATAAATGGAAAGCCCAGGAGCTTATTTCCATGGTACGTTCTATTCAGCCATGGCTGATCATTGACAATCGTCTGGAAGGAAGTGCTGAGGATTCAGGTTCTATCCTTACTGCAAATCCTACAGAATACTCCGGCGATTTCGCTTCGCCGGAGCAGATGATCCCGCCGGCTGGAATCCGCAATGTGCTGGGAGATCCGGTGCCGTGGGAAGCTTGTATCACATTGAATAATAACTGGGGCTACTGCTCCAGTGACCACCATTACAAATCAGCACAGATGGTTATCCGTATGCTGGTTGAGTGCGTAAGTAAGGGTGGAAATCTCCTCCTGAACGTAGGCCCGGATGCGAAGGGCCGTATTCCGAAAGAATCTGTAAAGATTCTGGAAGAAGTAGGAGAATGGATGGATGAGAATTCCAGAAGTATCTACGGCTGTGGTTATGCCGGGATTGAGAAACCGGAATGGGGACGTTATACCCGTAATGGAAATAAAATCTATGCCCATGTAATGGAAGCCCAGGCAGGCGCAATCCCGCTTACCGGAATCCATGGCAAGATCAAAAAGCTGCGCCGTGTCAGTGACAACTCTGAGGTGAAGCTGACTGATTACTGGAATCTGAAGGAATATTCCCAGAACCAGTTCTTCTTCCTGAATCCGGTTACATGTGACTGCTATCCACTTCCGGATGAAAGGGATACCGTTGTGGAAGTGATTATGGAAGAGACAGAAGAATAAACAGAAATAAACCCAAAAGGGACTGCCGGAAAAATGGCAGTCCCCTTTTTGTAGGAATGGCTAATTTTTATTTTTCAAAACACTTCGTGCTGCCATACAAATCAGAATGGTAATCACCATATCCGGCAGTGTATTTCCAACTGGAATATCGATTCGCATTAAAATACGATAAAGTACAAAACCGATAACCCAGATAACCGCGTTGGTCACATCAACAGATTCTCCCAGACTGTCTGCTCTTTTCAGCAGGAAGAAATCCGCAATCTGGATAGCAATCATCGGTGCAAATACAGATCCGATGAGATACAGGAAATCAGTAATATTGTCCATTGGATACACAATTGCTGCAATTGTTCCGATGATGGTTACGGCAATTGCGGCATATTTTCCGTTTATTTTGGAAAATACAGATTCTGATGAAATTCCGGCAGAGTAAGCATCCAGGAAGGTGGTAGTAACAGTGGAAAATACAATGATCAGAAGACCTGCGATTCCAAGTCCGGCTTTCACCATGATCTGTGCAATATCAGATTCGCCTGTGTAAATTGCAGCGCCCATACCGATCACATACATCCAACAGCTTACAAGACCGTAAACAACAGAGCTGACAGCAGTTGCTTTTACCGGCTCCTTAGCTTCGCGGGTATAGTCGCTGATCAGTGGCAGCCAGGAAAGTGGCATCGCAACAGAAAGCTCAACTGCTGCACCAAAGGACATGGCTTCTTCACCGATGGCAAGAGCTGCTCCTCCGTCGAAGAAAATCAGCTTGGAAAGAACCAGCGTAAGGATAAAAAGTGCTGCCATGGCAATGGTATTGATCTTGCCAAGGTTAGTGATGCCAATGAAAATCCACAGAACGATCAGCGCACCGATCACCAGGCACCATACCCAGCTTCCGGTATGTAATACGCCGTCTGCAGCCAGTGCACCGTCGTAGATCATAATGGCGGTCCAGCCAACCAGCTGAAGTACATTCAGGAAGGAAAAGAAGATTCCGCCCTTTTCCCCAAAGCTCATTTTTACAGTTTCCATGGCGCTGCGGCGTGTTTTTCCACCGATCACTCCGGCGAGGAAAAGCATGGTACAGCCAATAATATGTCCGATAATAATGGCAAGAAGACCTTTGCCAAAGCCAAGTGAGGCGAAATAGGTTCCGGTGAGGATTTCTGCAAGAGAAACACCTGCACCGAACCAGATCAGTCCATTTTCAAAGATAGAAGTACGCTTTTCAGTCATGTTATTTCTCCTCCTTATCAGTCTGTGTGAATTCATTCTTAATCGCGAAGCCGTGATTCATAGGACCGCTTCCTTTTCCCAGATCCAGCATAGCAGCCAGAGCTCCGGAAATATATTTCTTCGCACGTTCTACAGAAGTATCCAGGTCAAATCCCTTTGCCAGATTAGAAGCAATGGCACTGGATAAGGTACATCCTGTTCCGTGGGTGTTGGGATTGTTGATCCGTTTTCCCTGAAACCATTTGTGCTCGCCATCACGCCACAGAAGGTCATTAGCATCGTTTAACTGATGACCGCCTTTGCAAAGCACTGCACAGTGATATTTCTCACCAATGGCAGCAGCGGCCTTGATCATGTCATCGGCAGTTTTTATTTTCATTCCGGACAGAACCTCAGCCTCCGGAATATTCGGTGTCAGGACTGTGGCCATTGGAAGAAGCTGACTTTTAAGAGCTTCAATGGCGACCTCATTGATCAGTTTGGCGCCGCTTGTGGCAACCATAACCGGATCTACTACAATGTTTTTTGCTTCATACTGGCGAAGCTTTTTCGCAATGGTTTCAATCAGCGCACTGGAAGATACCATTCCGATTTTTACTGCGTCCGGATAAATATCTGTAAAAATATTATCCATCTGATCTGCCAGAAATTCTGGCGTTACTTCCATAATACCTGTTACACCGGTAGTATTCTGTGCGGTAAGTGCGGTAATTGCACTCATAGCATATACTCCATTGCTGATCATTGTCTTGATATCAGCCTGGATACCGGCGCCTCCGCTGGAGTCACTTCCAGCGATTGTTAATGCTGTTCTCATAATTTTCTTCCTTTCTCTTGTCCTGCCTGGGAAAATACCGGACAGGCGCTGTTGTTATTTATGCATTAATTTTATATAGCGTCCGAAAGTGGTGCCCCCAGCCGAACGCTGCATTGCTGCCATATGAAAAAAAAGGAGACACCCGCATGTGGTGTCTCCGAAAAAAATCAAAACTATGATGACTTCCTACGGCGGCATTATCCGCATCAGGTAAAGGGTCGAAATTCACAATTTCCTCTCAGCCTGTATACAAGCTCCCCTGTTGACCTTTTCATTATAGTGACAGTGAGAAAAAATGTCAATAA
>NZ_CAKRNY010000043.1 GCF_934371575.1 uncultured Blautia sp.
CCAGTATAAGGCAGGTTACCCACGCGTTACTCACCCGTCCGCCACTAGAAATAAATCAAATCTGCCGAAGCTTCAATAAAATATTTCCCGTTCGACTTGCATGTGTTAAGCACGCCGCCAGCGTTCATCCTGAGCCAGGATCAAACTCTCTGATAAAGTGTTTGATGCACTCAAGACAACCAACTAGCTTAGTTATCTCTCGTCATTACTGTTATAAAAAGTTCATTCTTTTGAATGATGATTCGTTAAGAATTTTCGAGAATCGTATGTGTTTCACTGTTTAGTTATCAAGGTTGTTCCGCTGTCATCTCTTTGCGACAGCCTGTTTACTTTATCATATCTTTCAGATCTTGTCAAGAACTTTTTTTCAAAAGTTTTTCAGGTCTTCAAGAAGCTGTATAAAGTTGTTTGTTTCTGTCGTTCTGTTCAAGCGACTTGATTACTTTACCATAAGTTCAGTCGATTGTCAACAGTTAATTTGAATTTTCTGAAAACTTATTTATTTTTCAGTATTTCAGAAGCAATTCCTTGCGACAGCTTGTTTACTATACCACTGCCGCAAGGAGAAGTCAAGCACTTTTTACAAAAAAATTTGTGTTTTTTTGTGCATCTTACTATCTGCTCATAATATACCGTATAGCGTCCTGAATTTGTCTTACATAGACAAGCTTAATTCCATCTGCTTTTTCTACAGAATTTCTGCAGACTTCTGGTAAGATTACCGTATCAAACCCCAGCTTTCTCGCTTCCTGCACTCTCTGACCTGCCATACTTACAGCACGAACTTCACCACTGAGTCCGATTTCTCCAAAGGCCATCAGCTTATCCGGAATCACAATATCCTTCATACTGGAAGCGATTGCCAGGCAAATCCCAAGATCAATAGCCGGCTCTGTCATCTTCATTCCACCGGCAATGTTTACATACGCATCCGACGAAGCGAGATGCATCCCAACTTTCTTCTCAAGAACCGCCATCAACAGATTAACACGGTTAAAATCTGTTCCAACTGCTGTTCTTCTTGGAATACCAAAATTACTCTCACAAACCAGTGCCTGAATTTCCACAAGAATCGGTCGCGTTCCCTCCATGGAACAAGCCACTACACAACCAGAAGCATTCTCTGGTCGTCCCTCCAGAAGGTATTCGGATGGATTCGATACTTCTTCCAATCCAGTTCCCTGCATTTCAAAAACACCGATTTCGTTGGTAGATCCAAATCGGTTCTTCACAGCACGCAGAATTCGATAGGAGGCATGTCTGTCTCCTTCAAAATAGAGCACTGTATCTACCATATGCTCCAATACCCTGGGGCCAGCCACATTTCCCTCTTTCGTCACGTGACCCACGATAAAAATGGTAATTCCAAGTCCTTTTGCAATCTGCATCAATACGTTGGTAGACTCTCTTACCTGGGAAACGCTTCCCGGAGCAGAGCCGATTTCTTCATCAAACATAGTCTGAATAGAGTCTACAATAGCCACATCTGGCTTCTTTCTCTCCATCACTTCCCGTACTGTATCCAGATTGGTTTCGCACAAAAGCTGGAGATTCTCATTAAATGTACCGATACGGTTTGCACGAAGCTTGATCTGACGCAGGGATTCCTCACCGGAAATATAAAGAACAGAGCTTCCATTCTCTGCCAGATTCCGACATACCTGCAAAAGAAGGGTAGACTTTCCAATACCAGGATCTCCACCCACAAGAACCAAAGACCCGGGGACAATACCGCCCCCGAGTACTCTGTCAAGTTCACCTATTTTCGTTGTCTGCCGTTCATCCTCCTTCAGACTGATATCCTTCAGGATCACTGGTTCAGACTTTTCTCTGGAAACGGCCTTACCGCCTCCTGCTGCCTTTTTCCCTGTGGAAACCGGTTCTTCCACAAAAGAATTCCAGGCTTTACAGCCAGGGCACTGTCCCATCCATTTCGAGGATTCATAGCCGCACTCCTGGCAAAAATATACCATTTTTTTGTTTTTTAGCATTTTACAATTTTTACATCAACAGCTGAGCCATTTCCAAGCTCTACGCTGAAAGAAAGCTTTCCGCCAAGGTTTGTTTCCATTTTACCTGTGCTTGCTCCGTCAAGATATACCTCATACTGGGCTTCTGCTTCAAGCTCAACGGTAATCTGTGCATCCTCCGGTCCCTCAACACGGAAGCTCATCTGGCTTCCATCCTGTGCAAGATCAAACACAGCGGTTCCCGGTACGGACTCATATACAAACATACCATTGCGCTCCAGCTTGGTAATCTCCTTAAATGTTTTTACTTTATACATATCTCCCTGATGAGGATAATCTGAAACCTTTGATTTCTGGTTTTTCTCATAATCTCCAAAGCTGATGGTACCATTTGCTTCTGTACGGATCAGTTCCTTTACTACTGCCATGATGCTTGTCCTCCCTAAGACTCTTTCGTTATGTTCTCCGGCAGATCATAAACTGCCAGATCGTTTCCATCGATTCTCCGATGATGAACATATTATATAATAAATCCCTTTTCTTTGCCAGTACCTGACATAAATTTTATAGCAATTTTAGAAACTTGATTCTTCTTTATCTTTCTTTCACAATAAAACGAATCGCATCGTTTCTGTACTGCACCTGCACAGTATCACCTCTTCTGATTTTTCCATCCAGAAGTTCATTTGCCAGACGGTCCTCAATTTTTGACTGAATTGCACGGCGAAGTGGTCTTGCCCCGTATTTTGCATCAAAACCTGCTTCAGCAATATAATCTACTGCCGAATTTGTCACCTTCAGCTGAATATCCATCTGCTCCCGGCATCTCTTCTCCAGGGATTTCAAAAGAAGGATCACAATTTTTCGAATCTCCTCTTTGTTCAGAGTATGGAATACCATAATTTCATCAATTCGGTTTAAAAACTCCGGTTTGAAAAGGCGACGAATTTCTTCCATAACACCGGTCTTCATCTTTTCATAGTCTTTTTTCTCATCCCTTTGTGAAACAAATCCAAGCTGCTTAGGCTCCACAATTGCCTGCGCACCGGCATTCGATGTCATAATGATAATCGTCTGCTTGAAATCCACCTTTCTTCCGTGAGCATCCGTAATATGCCCATCGTCCAGTACCTGAAGAAGTATGTTAAACACATCCGGATGGGCTTTCTCAATCTCATCAAAAAGAAGAACACTGTATGGATTTCGCCGAACCTTTTCGCTGAGCTGACCGCCCTCATCGTATCCAATATATCCTGGAGGAGAGCCAATAAGCTTGGAAACACTGTGTTTCTCCATATATTCTGACATATCCACACGGATCATTGCCTGTTCACTGCCAAATACAGCCTGCGCCAGTGCTTTTGAAAGTTCCGTTTTACCTACGCCTGTAGGGCCGAGAAACAGAAAAGAGCCAATCGGACGATTCGGATCTTTTAATCCCACACGCCCCCTTTTCACCGCCTGAGAAACAGCATGTACAGCATCCTCCTGACCAATTACACGTTTATGAAGCTCTTTTTCCAGCTGGGCAAGACGCTTTGTCTCTCCTTCTGTAAGTCTCTGCACCGGAATTTTAGTCCAGTCAGACACTATAGAAGCTACTGCTTTTTCATCCACTTTTCCCAGTTTCTTATGATTCTTTTTTTCTTCTTTTGCACGAAGCTTCTCCAGCTTTTCCTCTGCAATTTTCTGCTTATCCTGCCATTCCTTCGCCAGGCTCATATTGCCGCTCTTGATGGCATATTCTTTTTCCTGCAAAATTTCCTGAATTTCCCTGCTTAAGTCTTCTGCTTCAGAAGAAGCCTGGTAACCAGATAACTGCACCTTCGACGCAGCCTCATCAATCAGGTCAATAGCCTTATCCGGCAAAAATCTGTCATTGATATAGCGTACAGACATCTTAACAGCCGCTTCCAGAGCTTCATCCAAAATCTCTGTTTTATGGTGTTTTTCATAATAAGGACGAAGTCCTTTGAGAATCTCATATGCCTCTTCTTCAGATGGCTCTTCCACTGTAACCGGCTGAAAGCGTCGTTCCAGAGCAGCATCCTTCTCAATATATTTGCGATACTCTTCCAGTGTAGTTGCTCCTATGATCTGCAGTTCGCCGCGGGAAAGAGAAGGCTTGAGGATATTGGATGCATCCAATGCTCCTTCTGCCCCTCCTGCGCCGATAATTGTATGAAGCTCATCAATAAACAGCAGAATCCCCTGATTCTCACGCACTTCATCCACTACTTTACGGATGCGTTCCTCAAACTCGCCTCTGTATTTGCTTCCAGCCACCATTCCTGACAAATCCAGTACAACAAGACGTTTATCCCGAATTGTTTCCGGAACATTGCCGGCAACAATTCGCTGAGCAAGTCCTTCTGCAATAGCCGTCTTTCCAACTCCCGGCTCACCAACCAGACAGGGATTATTCTTGGTCCTGCGGCTTAATATCTGTATCAGTCTGCCAATTTCCCTCTCTCTTCCAACAACAGGATCCAGTCTTCCCTCTTCTGCCATCCGGGTAAGATCACGACTATACTGATCAAGTGCCGGTGTGGGACTGTTATTCTGATTCTGCATGGCTTTCGCAGCCTGAAACTCTTCCTGGATTGACTCATTATCATATCCCATAGCTGTAAGTATAGCAGAATACAGTTTCTGGATATTTACCCCCATAGTATACAAAAGCCTGGTTCCCACGCAATCCGTCTCGCGAAGCATAGCCAGAAGCAGATGCTCTGTACCTGCCTTTTCAAGTCCGTTATTTAACGCTTCCTGTACTGCACAGTCCAGCACCTTCTCTGTCCTCGGACTGTACACAGGCTGCTGTTCTGTTTCTGCTACATTTCCATTCTCAGCCGGCGCAACCAGTTTATCGATCAATTCCACCAGTTTTTTGCCATTCACCTGAAACTCTTCCAGTACTCTGCCTGCAGTGCCTTCCGTTTCACTCAGAAGCCCCAAAAGCAGATGTTCTGTACCAATATAGCCTGACTCAAAGTCAATGGCTGCTTCCTTTGCCAAAGTCAGCGCAGTCTGAGCCTGTTTCGTAAATTTATTTCTCATAAACTAATTGTTCCTCCTTACGTTACTGGTTCAGTGTCGTCTATTTCCCATACTCATCCAGAATCTCATCAATCAGACTGTGTATTTCCTCCCTTGTCACATTATTGCAGCATCCCCTTGCAAGAGCTACACGCAGATTCTGTTCTAATTCCTCCATAGCTCTTATTTTATCCACATCCAGGCAGATTACAGCGCCTTTTCTTCTGTCAATGGATACAAACCCCTCCTGCCGCAGCAGGGAATAGGCCTTATTTACTGTATGCATATTGATTCCAATCGTATCTGCAAGCTGTCTGACAGAGGGGAGCGTATCTCCCTCCTGCAGCCGTGATGCAGCAATCCCCATAATAATCTGATTCATCAGCTGCGTATATAAAGCCTCATCACTCTGGAAATCCACCTCAATTACCATCTTATCCCTCCCAGGTAAATTTTAAGCCATAACTCTTTTGCAATATTCCGAAAAAACAAAGGGACCGGAGCTATACATTCCCCGGTCTCTTCTTATCCTTCGTAATAAAAATCTGACTTTTCTACTGAACCGGTGTCTCAGCAGCCGGTATTTTCTCTGTCTTTACTTCACCTTCTGCAGTCTGTGTCTCCTGCGGTGCTGCCTCAGCAACATTCTCCTGAGGTACTACAGCCGGAGGAATCTCAATTCCAAGAATCTTTCCCAGCTGTACTCTGTCAAGGATCAGATTAAAGCCCATTGGATTGATTGCAAATCCCCTCGCCTGATTAATAATGAGACTTGGCAGCTTGGCAAACGGCACCTTCGCTGCGCGGAGCTTTTTGCCTCTTGCAAATTTATCAAATTCCATAACATCTGTAAACGCAGGCTGAAGAATATCTCCCTGATTATTCTTCAGATATGGAATATTAACCTTAGTTGCATCATTCGGATCAGTAGACATTGCTACCAGAAATTGAGATTTCTTCAGGTTCACAATCAGTTCTTCTTCCATCTCACGAAGATTTACAGTACGCTCTTCTTTCTTTAACGGGCGACGCAGCTCCTGCATAAAATAGATACCAGAAAGCTGAAGTGTAGAGTTAAAAAGCGGCTGTTTCTTAGGCTCAAGCTTGCTGAAGTCTGCCTGCTTCGCAATTCTGGTAAGCTCGACCTCAATCTGATTCTCTCCATCCACCCACACTACACTGTTTACACCGATGGCATACAGAGTACCGTAAAATCTTGGGTAATCCTTCTTCTCATATTTCATTCCCATAAGAAGAACCTTATCTTCTAATTTCTTTTTTCCAAATGCTTTGATCTCTTCTTCTGTGGCAAATACCCACACCTGATCGTTAAAGCTTTCTTCATCGCAAATTACATATGGAAGCTTCGTAGCCTGTGAATATGCTACAAAGAGTTCATCTCTTGTCTGTAATTCCTTAATTGCATCCTGCTCTGTGATTCCCATGTTATTATCCTCTCAGTCCTGGTTTGCTGACGATATCCGAAAAACTCCACATATCGACGCAAAACCTGATATGATACTATTTTATAACAAAATCATAGAAAAGTAAAGCCTTGCTATTTTGTCATAAACGCTACAAGCTGATCAATCTGTTCCAGCTGATTTTCTTTCAAAGCAGACTTCACAGTCACTGCATCCTCATAAATCTCCATATCTTTCATTCCTGAAAGAATTTCTTTCATCAGCTTACCTGCAGTCGGTGCCCATGTACCATTTTCCAGAACAGCCACTTTTCTTTTCTGCAGATTATGTGCAGCAAGCTCATGAAGAAGTGTTTCCATTTTCGGGAAAAGACCTGCATTATAAGTAGGGCATGCAAATACAATTCTGTCACATCGAAATGCTTCGGCTACCAGATATGACGGATCTGTAACAGATACATCGTAAACCTTTACATTTTTTTCGCCGGCATCAGCCAGTCTGCCAGCCAGTACGTCTGCTGCATTCTCTGTATCTCCATAAACAGATGCATACATGATCACAACATTGTGGTCTTCCGATGTATAGGTACTCCATTTCTGATACTTATCAATAAACCAGCCCAGGTCTTCTCTCCAAATCGGGCCATGAAGCGGACAAATCATAGCAATATCCAGTGTAAGCGCTTTTTTAAGAGCTGTCTGAACCGGTCCGCCATATTTTCCAACTATATTTACCAGATATCTTCTGGCATCCTCCAGCCATTCTTCCTTAAAATTCACTTCGTCCGCAAAAACGTTGCCATTAAGCGCACCGAAGGTTCCAAATGCATCTGCACTGAAAAGCACCTTATCATACGCATCATAAGTAACCATTGCCTCCGGCCAGTGAACCATTGGGATCATTGCAAATGCAAGGGTATGTTTACCAGTACTGATCGTATCCCCTTCTTTGATCACAACCGCATGGGCATCTACATCAAAAGTGAAAAACTGTTTCATCATGTTAAATGTTTTAGCATTTCCCACAACCTTTACTTCAGGGAATCTTCTTACCACTTCCTCAACAACCGCGCAGTGATCCGGCTCCATGTGGTTTACGATTATGTAATCCAGCTTTCTGCCATCCAGAACGTGCTCCAGATTTTCAAAAAACTGTCCGCTTACAGACTTGTCTACTGTATCCAGAAGTACCGTCTGGTCATCCAGGATCACATAGGAATTATAAGATACGCCTCTTGGAATCGGATAAATATTTTCAAACAGTGCAAGTCTTCTGTCGCTTGCACCAATCCAGTATAAATCTTCATTTACTTTCTTTACATTGTACATGATGTTTCCTCCTTCTGTGGCTTGCAGCCTCTTCCTTCTGCCTTTATATTTCAGCATACAGAATCGTTCCCATATGCAAACAGGCAGAAAACCATTTCTGGTCTCCTGCCTATTTTATAACACTCAATCATGCTTCGTCAATTGCTTTTCCAATATCATGACGCATATATTTATTTGCAAAAGTGATCCACTCTGTGGCAGCATAAGCATTCTTGCGTGCCTCTTTCAGATTGCTTCCGGTTGCAGTAATTCCCACAACACGTCCGCCATTTGTGACAATCTGTCCGTCTTTAAATTTGGTTCCCGCATGGAAGCAGTAATAACCATCTTTCCCCTTAAAGTTCTCAAATCCGTACATGGGAATTTCTTTCTCATATTTTACCGGATATCCATCACTTGCAAGAACAACACAGACAGCCGCATTATCTTCAAACTGAAGATCGATCTGATCCAGAGTTCCATCCACACAGGCTTCCATCACTTCCACAATATCATTTTTCATTCGTGGGAGTACTACCTGCGCTTCCGGATCACCAAAACGGGCATTGTATTCCAGCACCTTCGGACCATCAGCTGTCAGCATCAGACCAAAGAAAATAATTCCCTTAAATTCTCTTCCCTCGGCTGCCATTGCGTCAACAGTGGGCTGATATACATATTTCTGGCAGAATTCATCCACCTCTTTTGTATAAAACGGGCTCGGTGAAAAGGTTCCCATTCCACCTGTATTAAGGCCCTGATCCCCATCCTTTGCTCGCTTGTGGTCCTGGGCAGAAGTCATTGTCCTAATTGTTTTTCCATCCACAAAGGAAAGAACAGATACCTCACGTCCGGTCATAAATTCCTCTATAACCATAGTGTTTCCTGCACTTCCGAACTTCTTGTCCTCCATGATTTCCTGCACACCGGCTTCAGCCTCCTGAAGATTCTGACAGATCAGAACGCCTTTTCCAAGAGCAAGTCCATCCGCCTTCAGAACGATCGGGAATTTAGCCTCTGTACGAAGATATTCCAGCGCCTTCTCAGGATCATCAAAATTCTCATATGCCGCAGTAGGGATGTTATATTTCTTCATCAGATCCTTTGAAAAGGCTTTAGATCCTTCCAGGATTGCGGCATTCTTACGCGGTCCAAATACCCGTAAGCCTCTGCTCTCAAATTCGTCTACAACACCGCCCACCAGAGGATCATCCATACCGATAATGGTGAGATCCACCTGATTTTCCTGGGCAAAATCAGCAAGCTTCTCAAATTCCATTGCACCAATATTTACACACTCGGCAAATTCAGCAATTCCTGCATTTCCCGGTGCACAGTAAATCTTATCTACCTTAGGGCTTCTGGACACACTCCATGCAATGGCATGTTCTCTTCCACCACTTCCTACGATCAGTACTTTCATAATCTCCTCCTTAGTCACTGATGGTCACAATATGATCTTCCACAGAAACCTTTCCATTGGCGATCAGATTGATTGCCTTTGGAAGGATTTTCCACTCCGCTTTCTCCATTACACTTCTCTGAAGTGACTGCGGTGTATCATCCGGTTCGATTTTTACTGCTTTCTGCAAAATGATCGGACCTGTATCTGTGCCAGAATCCACAAAATGAACTGTAGCCCCAGTCACCTTTACACCTCTTTTTAAAGCAGCTTCATGGACATGAAGGCCATAATAACCTACACCGCAAAAAGATGGAATCAGGGACGGATGAATGTTAATGATCTTATTCGGAAATGCCTCCACGATCATCTGCGGGATTGCAACAAGATAGCCAGCCAGAACAACCAGATCTGCGCCACTTTCCTGTAATTTTCTCAAAAGCGCTTTGTGAAATTCTTCACGATTTCCAAAGTCTTTAGGAGAAATACAGACCGCCTCAATATCATGCTTTTTTGCTCTCTCCAGTGCATAAGCCCCGGAATTATTGCTGACCACAAGAGAAACCTCTGCATTTGTGATCCTGCCGGAATCAATTGCATCCAAAATTGCCTGAAGATTGGTGCCGCCGCCAGATACCAGAACAGCAACCTTTAGCATAATGTCACTCCCTTTTCACCTGCTTCAATGCGTCCAACCACATACGGAGTCTCGCCTGCTGCCTTGATTGCTTCCATAGTCTTATCCACATCAGCCGGATCAACTGCCATAACCATACCAAGTCCCATGTTATAAGTGTTGTACATCATTTTCTCTTCAATATCTCCTGTCTTTGCAAGAAGCTTGAAGATCGGAAGTACCGGATAGCTGTCTTTCTCAATCACAGCTCTTGTACCCTCTTTCAGCATACGCGGTACATTCTCATAGAAACCGCCGCCAGTGATATGACTGCATGCATGGATCTTAACGCCTGCATTTTTAATGCTCTTAAGAGCTTTCACGTAAATCTTGGTCGGAGCAATCAGAGCCTCGCCAAGAGTAGTTCCAAGTTCATCATAATAAGTATCAAGAGATTCTTTTGACATCTCAAAAACCTTACGCACAAGTGAAAAACCATTGCTGTGTACACCAGAAGAAGCCATTCCGATCAGCACATCTCCCGGATTTAAATTCTCGCCTGTGATCAGGTCTTTTTTATCAACAACACCAACTGCAAATCCAGCCAGATCATATTCATCTACCGGGTAAAAGCCAGGCATCTCAGCTGTCTCACCGCCAATAAGAGCCGCATCAGACTGACAGCAGCCTTCTGCAACGCCTTTCACGATCTCTGCGATCTTCTCCGGATAGTTCTTTCCGCATGCAATATAGTCCAGGAAGAAAAGAGGTTCTCCACCTGCACATGCAATATCATTTACACACATTGCAACACAATCAATACCAACTGTATCATGTTTATCCATAACAAATGCCAGTTTCAGTTTGGTTCCAACTCCGTCAGTACCAGAAACCAGAGTTGGTTCCTCCATGTCCTTGAAGCTGTTCATGGAAAAAGCGCCTGAGAATCCACCAATTCCTCCAAGCACCTCCGGTCTCATTGTCTTTGCAATATGCTGCTTCATTAACTCTACTGATTTGTATCCTGCCTCAATATCAACGCCCGCTTTCTTATAATCCATGCCTTTTTCCTCCCAGAATCTTATGGTTTTCCTGAAGTGTCCCAAGTTCAAACTCCTTATCGTGCAAGCACGAACGGCTTTTTGACCTTTTGACACTGGTATCATTATATTATTTATAAGCCTTATGTCCCACTTCCTGAAGTCTTGCATCTTTGGCTTCTACCTGCTCCTTCAGTTCCTGACTGTAAGCTTTCAGCCGATCCAGAAGTTCCGGATCAGATGTTGCAAGAATCTTAGCTGCAAGAAGACCTGCATTTGCGCCACCGTTAATTGCAACTGTTGCCACAGGAATGCCGGATGGCATCTGTACGATGGAATACAGGGAATCTCTTCCCCCAAGAGATGTAGTGTGCATAGGAATTCCGATAACCGGCATCGGGAAAATTGCCGCGCACATTCCTGGTAAATGCGCTGCCATACCAGCACCTGCAATAATGACCTTAAAACCTTTTTCCTCAGCTGTCTTCGCATACTCAAAGAACACATCCGGCTCTCTGTGTGCGGAGATAATACGCATTTCGTAATCAATTCCAAGCTTCTCAAGAATGTCTGCTGCCTTACTCATAACCGGCATATCTGAATCGCTACCCATTACAATTCCTACTTTTGGCATAATATTCTCCTCTTTATATGATGTTTTAAACTACCATTCGCGTAAATTCTACTAAGAATACCATTTTCTGTCAATACGATTAGCACAAAGAAAAATTTTGAAGGGCTAATTAATTTTTGCCGTCAGTCATTAAACGGTTTATTCAGTTCCTCTGTTCCTGCCAGCACAAATCTTCCATCTTCAATAACAGAGATTTCTTCTCCGTTCTTTCCAATAACGCGAATACTTCCCAGTTCATCATAAGGAATCGTAATGTCCGTATGGCATCCAAAGTATGCTTTGCTTATATCTTCTTTCCTTAATGCAGAAATTTCGTTATCCCTTGCGATAATTTCCTTTCCATCCGGATTATACACAGCAGTATCTTCAGCCCAGCTGTAACAGGTATCTCCAACTGCAAAGTGAGGACCCATTTTCTCTGCGATCAGAATTGGAAGTTTATCCCCAATATTGTATTTCTCAGCAGCTACATACGCAGTCGTATTTGTTCCGATTGCAAACTCTCCCATAGGAAGAGTTGGATGATGGAACAGGATATTATCCTCAATGTACTTTTTATTCTCTTCCTCAGCTTCAAAATTACTGCAGGAATAGGATACAATTTTTCCATCCTTGAATTCAAGCTTCAGATCACGGAACTGAAGTCCCTCCAGATATACTTTGGTCACATGAAGAAGTCCGTCAGTACCCAGAAGAACCGGAGACGTAAAGACTTCACCAACCGGAATATTTACATCTGCCACACAGTTTTCAAAATTAGTCTGCTTCGCCGGATCTGTAAGGGTATGAAGATGGATCATAAGGTCAGTCTCATTCTCTCCTTTTCCCTTCACAGATACCCATTTGGCAGTATCCAGAGTGTCAATTAAGGTTTGCTGAATCTTCTGATAAAGCTGATAATCCAGGGTGTTAATCTTGACGATCTGACGGAAAATCTCCTCATAATCACCGCCAATCTCCGGGACAGGGTAAGCAATAATTGTAAAGCTTCTCTCATCTCCCTTAATATATCGGTTTGTGATCTGACCGGCTTCATTCTGCATTTCAATTTCCAGCTTCTGCTGGGCTTCCGTAAACTGCCATGCCTCCTTCACACTTACAGGTGAAAACGGAGTTTCTCCAAAAACCTCAATGCAGGCCGGACCAGCATGTACATATGCCAGTTCCTTATACTTCTCGTAAGAGGTCTGCAAAGCGCGGAGACGCTTCTGTACAAACTCCTGATCCAGATAAAGAGCGGCATCCTGGCGATGGTCATAATCAAACTGCTGATTTGCAGCTGCACCTGTAAAACCGATTCTGTTGACTCCCCGCCTGCATACTACATGAGTCGGATAACGGAAGATTACCGGCTTTAATCTCATCTCTTCAAACTGAAGGATTGCCGCTTTTACCATGCGTTCAAAGCCAAGATTATAACGAATATTCACTGTTTTCTTTTTGCTAAGATCTTTACGCCCGTTTACAAAGCCCATTCGATAGCCCTCTGTATAGGTTCTTGCACAGGAATCAATTTCCTCCTGAGAAAGTCCGTTCAGGAAAGTGGCTACTCCAAGTTCATTCTCTGTAACGTATTCTCCAAACATATAGAGATAACGAAGATCCGTAAAATCAGACTCCATAATAATTTTTGCAGCAAAATCAAGAGTTGGATCAACACACTCTCTGGTACGATACTCTACCATATCCTGACAGTAATCGTTCGCGTAGGAATTAAGGATTCTGCGAAGTTCTTCCTCTGTGGGAATTTCTTCCTGGGCAAAAGCTCCGTATACCTCCAGAAACAGTTCCAAAAGTACGGTCATATCCCACAGCCTTTTCTCAAAAGCATAGGCAGTTGCTCCCCGAAGTTCCGCATAGAGGAAAGAAAAGTCCTTTCCATATTCACCAAGCTTTTCACATGAATAGACAGGATTTCCATAACTTGTTCCATAATTTTCCGGAAGAATATCCTGGTATAAATCATAGTTCAGTTTTTTCCACTCTGCCATGGATAAATCTGATGCACCGGCAAGCTTCTTTGGCTCCTGATTTTCTCCAAAAAATACAACGCCATCCATAACGCCTATATTTTTTTCAAGAAAAGCGGCTGTTTTCTGAAAAAAATCCAGGTATGGCATCTGTACCACTTTTTCCTCTTTAATTTCGCATACTCTTTCTTTTGCAAGAGCATATCGCTCCATTAACAATTCGTCCAAGCACTTTCCTCTCTTTCTCACATATCATCGATCACATGTCCTTTTTCCACATGCTGATCGATCAATTCCTGCATATATTCCCATATTTTCGGTGCACCTTCACCGGTACGGCTGTTTCGTTTATATATCTGGCTCTTCTTCACTTTATGTTCCACCCAGCTGATTCCGTCTGTCTCATTATTCAGAAAAAGGGGCTGACTGTTGTCCAGCATGTGGGCATATTTTGCATCCGGTGTCTCATACGCCTCAAACTCTTCCCACAACTCATAAAGCCATTTTCCCTGGTCCTCCGGAAGAAGACCATAAATACGCTGCGCCGCAATTTCCTCTCTGTCGTGCTGGGTAGCGCTGCCTGCAGCATCATACGCATAAGTATCTCCGGCATCAATCTCTACCAGATCATGAATCAGTACCATGGGAATTACCCGGGAAAGGTCAACTTCTTCCGGTGCATATTCCTTCAGAAGCACCGCCATCAGTGCCAGATGCCAGGAATGCTCCGCATCATTTTCTTTACGTTTTCCGTCTGCCAGATAAGTCTGACGCATAATATTTTTCACTTTATCCACTTCCATGATAAAGTCTAATTGTTTCTTTAAACGTTCATCCATAATGTTCTGCCCTATGCTTTTTATTTTTTCTATAATCCGGTCAGATATACACCGATCCACACGATCAGGATCAGTCCATTGCTGATCGAACCGATAATACTGGTTTTATGGCTTCTGTCTTCCTCTGAAAAGCTGGACAGACCCATAATAAATCCATAAAGTGAAAGGAGCGTTGCAAATAAGCCCACCCCTCCCACAAGAAATCCAAAGCTGTCCTCCAGGAAATATGCCAGGCTGACAGCAGTTATAAACAATAAAAAGGACGCTGCCGCCAGACCGGCAGACAGCTTCCCTTTTTTCGCTTCTTTCTTCTTTGTAAATGAATATCTATATCTTTTTGCCATGATGGAATTTTCTCCTAATATGATTACAGATGCGAAAAAGAACATACCCCAAGGCTGCCCCCAGGGTGTTCAAAATCATATCATCCACATCAAAACATCCGACTTTTGTGACAAGCTGGATCACTTCTACAGTCAGGCTTAACAGGAACCCTGATATGCAGATGAGAAAACCATTGTTCATTCTTCTGAAAATAACCGGAAGGATGAACCCGAAAGGCAGAAAGCCTATCACATTTCCGAAAATATTGGAAAACACCGCAAACGTGCCAAGCTGTTCCCGATAGATCCAGAACCTTCTGATTTCCACAAAAGGAACCAGATTATACCGGTATTCCTGCTGCACCTCAGCTGCTCTTCCATATTCCTCTGAAAAAAAGAGGAAGTAGATCAAAAGCAGTACATAGAGGATAAACAACAGGATTCCCGTAAGACGAATCAAAGTTTTCGTTTTCTTTTCCAAAAAAATATCCCCTTAAATCATCATATCGGATTTGCCTTTCAGAAGTCTGGCTCCGTTCACGATCATGAGAATACCAGTTGTCACACCTGTCACCAGTGCAATGACTCCAAGTGCAATACTTCCTGCACCCACGCCTGAAACGGTCTTATAAAGCTTTTCACTCATCAGCATTTCCTCCTTTTACCATTATTCTGCGCCGTACTGTTCGTAGTAAGCGTCAATGGCTGCTTTTAAAGTATCATCGATGAGCACTTTTCCTTTATATTCTTTGTTGTAAAGATGCTCCACTACCTCTTCCATTGTTACGATGGCAGTAGTCTTAAGTCCATATTTCTCTTCAATTTCTTTCAGGGCGCTCTTTGTTCCCTGTCCACGCTCCATACGGTCTACAGATACTACAAGACCGATCGGGGAAACATTTCCCTGTGCTTTGATGATCGGCAGAGTCTCCTGAATAGAGGTTCCTGCTGTGGTAACATCCTCAATGATCACAATCTTATCTCCATCTTCGATCGGACTTCCCAGAAGAATTCCCTTATCGCCATGATCTTTTACCTCTTTACGGTTGGAGCAGTAACGGATATCCTTGCCATATTCCTCACTGATTGCCATAGTTGCAGCAACAGTCAGCGGGATTCCCTTATAAGCCGGTCCAAAAAGCACATCGAAATCCAGACCGAATTTGCTCTCAATTGCCTTGGCATAATACTGGCCTAATTTTCTTAACTGCGCTCCTGTGCGATAAAATCCTGTATTTACAAAAAACGGTGTATTTCTTCCTGATTTAGTTACAAAATCTCCAAATTTAAGTACGTTACAGTCAATCATAAACTCAATAAATTCCTGTTTATACTGTTCCATTTTTATCCTCCTAATATGCATACGGTTTCCGTTAAATTTTATAGTATCACAAAATTACAATACGGTCAAAACATCTTTTGATCAGACTATTTTATACAACCGATCAGTTCATTAATATCTTCCACTTTCTGTCTCTCAAGGAATGCCGCTATACCATCTGCAACCTCCTGGGTTGTGTACGGATTAATAAAGTTTGCCGTTCCAACAGACACTGCTGTAGCGCCTGCCATAATAAACTCCAGCGCATCCTCTGCACTTGCGATTCCGCCCATTCCAATAATCGGGATCTTCACTGCGTTAGCGACCTGATAAACCATGCGTACTGCCACAGGCTTCACTGCCGGCCCGGACATTCCGCCGGTTTTATTTGCCAGGGCAAAGGTTCTGCGGTTAATATCAATTTTCATTCCGGTAATGGTATTAATAAGGGAAACCACATCTGCACCGCCTGCTTCTGCAGCGCGAGCCATCTCTGTAATATCTGTTACATTCGGGCTCAGCTTCATGATCACCGGCTGTTTTGCATATTTCTTTACTTCTTTTGTGATTGCTTCCAGAGCCTTTGGATTCTGTCCGAAGGCAATACCACCTTCTTTTACATTTGGACAGGATACATTGATTTCCAGCATATCTACAGGCTCATTTCCCAGGCGTTCCACAACCTCACAATAATCTTCCGCAGTTCTTCCGCACACATTCACAATGATTTTTGTGTCGAATTTTTTGAGAAAAGGAATATCTCTCTCACAGAAAACATCAATTCCAGGGTTCTGAAGTCCGATAGCATTGAGCATACCGCCTGTGGTCTCTGCCACACGCGGAGTAGGATTTCCAGGCCATGGCACATTGGCCACACCCTTTGTTACTACTGCCCCAAGGTTATTCAGGTCTACAAATTCACTGTATTCAGCTCCGGATCCAAAGGTTCCGGAGGCAGTCATTACCGGGTTCTTAAGAGTTACTCCGGCAAGATTCACGCTCATTTTGCTCATAATTCCACCTCCTGACAGCGGAACACCGGACCATCTTTGCATACACGCTTATTGTGTACATGGGAATGCTCATCGACTTCTGATGACTGGCATACACATCCAAGACATGCACCAATTCCACAGGCCATACGCTCTTCCATGGAAATCCAGCAGGGGATTCCTTTTTCCAGTGCATAAGCTTTGATTGCACGAAGCATAGGCTTTGGTCCGCAGGCAAAAATCACATCTGCTTCCAGTGCATTCTCACGGATGGCATCCATAACATTCCCCCTAGTTCCTGCTGAGCCATCTTCTGTTGCAATATATGTCTGACCATTTTTCGCAAATTCTTCATTTAAGAACAATTCATCACGATAGCCAAGAACCGCAATTTTCTCTGCCTCAAGCTGCTTCATGGTTTCCAGCATAGGGGGAACACCGATTCCGCCTCCCATGAGAAAAACCTTCTTACCGGCTGCTTCCTCCAGAGGAAAACCATTTCCAAGAGGTCCTAGAATATCAAGCTGTGCTCCGGCGGTCAGCCTGGAAAAACTCTCTGTACCGGTTTTCGGACCGGTTACACGATAGACAAGACGAAGCGCCCCTTTTTCTTTATCAATCTCGCAAAGGCTGATAGGACGGGGAAGCAGCTTGCCTCCGTCCTGTGTATAGACAGAAACAAACTGTCCCGGTTTCGCATTTTCTGCAATTGTCTTTGTCTGCAGCCACATACTGTAAATATCTTTTCCAATACACTCCTGGCTAAGGACTGTACAGGTCTCTTTTACCTTTGTACCCATTTTCTTCCTCCTAGCGGCTCTCAAGCGCAGTACTGATATCCAGAATCATGTCTTTCACAGCCTGACGGGAAGCATCTGCATAATTCATTTCACCAAACTGAGCATATTTCTCCTGCTTATACGCTGCAATAATTCCTCTTGAAGAGTTTACAATTGCGCCAAGACCATCTTCATTGAAGAAATGTACAAGATCAGCTCCTTTACCGCCCTGTGCACCATATCCTGGTACCAGGATGAAGGTTTTTGGCATAAGTGCTCTTAACACCTTGCCCATTTCCGGATAAGTAGCTCCTACAACTGCTCCTACATAGCTGTAGCTGTCACCCATAAGTTCATCGCCCCATTTTGCGACTTTCTCACCAACCCACTCGTAAAGCGGACGTCCCTCGATGATTCTATCCTGAAACTCACCACTGGATGGATTGGAAGTTTTAACAAGTACGAAAATTCCTTTTTTCTCTTCTTTGCAGACATCCATAAATGGCTTAACACCATCTGTTCCAAGATATGGATTAACAGTTGCAAAATCCTCATCAAAAGGTACGTATGTCTTGCTTCCAACCTGAATTTTTCCAAGATGGCCTGTTGCATAGGCTGCAGATGTAGAACCGATATCTCCTCGCTTAATATCTCCGATCACTACAAGACCTTTTTCCTTACAATACTCAACAGTACGTTTGTAAGCTACAAGTCCCGGAATTCCGAACTGCTCATACATTGCGATCTGAGGCTTCACTGCCGGGATAAGATCATATGTAGCATCTATAATCCCTTTATTGTACTGCCAGATTGCTTCTGCAGCACCCTCTAAAGTCTCACCAAATTCCCCAAATGCTGCTTCCTGAATATGTTTCGGAATGTAGTTCAGCATTGGGTCAAGGCCTACTACAATAGGTGCACCTGTCTTTTTGATATTAGCAATAAGTTTATTGATCATGGATATTTCCTCCTGAATATATTTTAATTTTCATTATTTAGCAGCGGCAGAATCTTTATACACTATTTTACCATCACAAATGGTGTACAGAATCTTTCCCTTTACCTCTTTGCCTTCAAACGGAGTGTTTTTGCCCTTGGAAACAAAATCTGCCTTGTGAATGACATAAGGATTCCTGATATCTGCAATTACCAGGTCTGCCGGATGACCTTTCTGAATAGTTCCACATGGAAGATTCAAAATCTGTGCCGGATTATAGCTCATTTTTTCCACAAGCTGAGAAAGGGTAAGTATTCCTGTCTCCACCAATGCTGTATAGCTAAGAGCAAAGCTTGTCTCAATTCCTACAATTCCAAAGGCTGCATTTCTCATGGAACCTGTTTTATCCTTCTGTGTGTGTGGCGCATGATCCGTACTGATTACCTGAATATAGCCTTCCTTCAAGCCTTCGATCAGTGCATCCACATCTTTTCTTGTTCGAAGAGGAGGATTCATTTTATAATTGGGATCATCTCTCTCAATATCGTCTGATGTAAGGATAAAATGATGAGGGCAGACTTCCGCTGTGACATTATCAATCCCCTCTGCCTTCAGCATTTTCATCATAACTGCCACACCTCTGGTAGAACAGTGGCAAAGATGCAGTTTCGCGCCTGTCTCTATGGCAAGCAGAGAATCTCTTGCAGCGATGGTATCTTCTGTGGAATTACAGATTCCCGGGAGACCAAGCCGCTTCGCATTTTCATCATCATTCATGCAGCCGTTTCCCCGAAGAGTCATATCTTCACAGTGGTCAAAAATAGGAAGTCCTGCTTTCACAGCTTCCTCCATAGCCTTCTTACAAAGACTTGCCTTCATAACAGATTTTCCATCCTCAGAAAGAACCGGCACTCCTGCCGCTGCCATACCAGCAATGTCTGAAAGCTCCTCTCCAAGCTCGCCTTTTGTCATGGCTCCGGCCTGAAGCACATGGATTAAAGACACCTGTTCTGCTTTATTTTTTACGTAATTGGCACGATCCGGACTGTCAATAACCGGTGTAGTATTTGGCATTGCGACTGCGGTAGTTACCCCGCCTCTTGCAGCCGCATGGGAACCGCTTTCAATGTCTTCTTTCTCTGTCTGTCCAGGATCGCGGAAATGCACATGAAGATCCACAAAACCAGGCATTACTGCCAGCCCTTTCGCATCTATAATTCTGTCATCTTTATCCTTTATCTTCAGCTTCTCTCCAACTTCCTGGATTACACCACCGTCCAGATAAACATCCGCAATTTTGTCCATCTGAGTGGCCGCATCTATAACACGTCCACCGCGAATCAGAATACCCATTTGGTTCTCTCCCTTCTGGTATATCGTAATCTTTATCATACCCTATCATACACGAATTTTTTCATTTAATAAAGCCTTTTTTTACCTTCCTGGCCTTTTACAAGATTTTTTAAAGCACAAATCCAATTATTCTTGACTTTTTAAAGTTCTGGTTATATAATCAATCCATGTCAAAGATTATTTAATGTAAAATCACTAGTTTTTAGAGATTATATATTTACATGATATAGTCTGTAAAATCTGGTGATTTTTTTCGCCAGAACAGCTTTTTAATTTTTTATTTTTTATGGAGGTAACTCAAAATGAACAAGGGCACTGTAAAATGGTTCAACGCTGAAAAAGGTTATGGTTTCATCACAGGAGAAGACGGAGCTGATGTATTCGTACATTTTTCTGCAATCAATGGTGAAGGCTTCAAATCTCTTGAAGAAGGCCAGGCTGTAACATATGACTTAACAGAAGGCGCTCGCGGAATGCAGGCTGCTAACGTTACAAAGTTATAATTAAAGCAACTGAAGCAGAAATTTCCCCTCGGAGGATTCCGGGGGGATTTTTTATGCATTTTACGCCACTATAATGGGGACAGATACAACATCTGTCCCCATAACTTTACACTGCCAGCTGCAGCTTTTCTTTCATATTCTGATTTTATTCCGCATCTGAATCGGCACTAAGTCCATTCAGATAAGAATCCAGTGCAGAAGTATCCATAACAGTTTCTGTAGTCACATTCTCCTGACCTGCTGTAACCTTCCCGTATACAGAATAACCGATCCAACAAACAGCAACAATGCAAAACACAAGCGCTGCCAGCTTCTCAATGGTAAGGATCAGCTTTTCCTTCTTCATGATTTTCTCACGATTTGCTTTTTCTGCTTTATAAGCATCCACTTTCTTCTGACTCATAGTAGCACGTCTCCTTTGCGATGAAATATCGTCTGATCTGAGTATAACATATTTTCCCCATAAATGGAAGTGCGTTCACCTACTGTTCACACAAAAAAAACGAAACCGTTCAACAGGCGCAGATTCCCACTGCTTATTGCTTTTCGCAACCGCCCCGAAGGGGGAATTTACTTAATCGGGTTAAACAGCCACAATAATTCCACCGTCATTTGCATACATGCTGCTGACGCCTGCAGTATCAAGAACTATAATATCTGCCAATTTCATTTTTTCCTGAATGGCTTCTTTAAGCATATTCGCTTTCTTCGGACTATTGCAGTGAGATATGGCAAGAATCTTATTCTCACTGTTCTCTGTAGCCTCCACAATCTTTTCCACCATTTTTACCAGAGCTTTATTCATTCCTCTGGCCTGATCCAGCTGACAGATGCATCCTTCAGGAGTAGATCCCATAATAGGCTTGATCTTGAGAGCAGTTGCCACAAGTGCTTTCACACGGCTGAGGCGACCATTTTTACGTAACGTCTCCAGATTCTCCAGTACAAAAAAAGTATGCTGTTCTTCAATATATTTATTCACAGTACTGACAACTTCCTCAAATGAAAGTCCGGCATCCTCACACTCTGCAATTTTCTCAGCAATCAAAGTCTGTCCAACAGAAGCCGAGCAGGAATTAAATACATGGATCTGGACATTCTCCTTCTCTTCATGCAAAAGGCTTGCTCCAAGAACCGCACTGTTATAAGAACCGCTAAGCTCTGCTGAAAGAGTAACACAGTAAACATGATCTGCATCACAGTCAAATGCCTTTCTGTAGCTTTCCGGAGACGGGCAGGCTGATTTCGGACACTCCGGGCAGGCTGCAACCTTCTGAAGAAAGTCTGCCTGATTAAATGTCTCATCATCTATTATATTTTCACTTCCTACCGTCAGTGTAAGTGGTACAGATGCAAATCTCTCATCCTGCTTCCACTGTTCCAGAAGTTCTCCACAACTATCTATCACAATTTTATAGCTCAATTATATCGTCCTCTTTTCCGTAATATGTAGTATTAAATACCACATCTATATTAACACATTACTATATGTTTGAAAAGAGTTTTTTCTTCCATTTTCTTCTGATTTGCTTTATAATGGAAGAACTGACTAATTTACTTTTTTGATTGAAAGGAGGCTCTTATGCTTGCCCTGAAGATTACTGATCAAAAAGATTTCACCAACAAACTTTTTCTTGGTGATACCTTCAACTCATTCTGGCTAAACCAGGCCGAAATTGTTACCAGCAATGTTTTTTCCATTGATGGTAAACTTCAGAATGATTTTTTCGATAATGATGAACAGGAATTTCTTGTATCCAGTCACCGCACTTTTTCTCTCTGGAAAGAAATTAAGCCCTTTTGCTGCTCAATTATAAAAGGAAAGCGGGCTCCTCTTTCATTTAAGATCGTACTGCAATTTTCCCCTAATAAAGCAGCGGCATTACTTCAGAATTCCTCTGTTTCTCCGGAATTTGTAACCGGCCTGTATCTTAATCTTCAGTACAAAAACAAGACTATGCTTTGTACTACCGGAACCTCTATGAAAACCTTCCTGCCTGGCAGGGAACTGGACCACCTTTGGGAGCAGTACGTAATGGAATTCTTCCACCATAATGAATTATCTGTTGAAGAAGTATAGATTGCTTTTTTCAACAGATTCCAAATCCGAAGCGTTGTTTTCTTTCTCACTTTCCAGATAAAATGCTATCATATCTACAAATTCACTGTTGGTCGGTCTGTATTCCAGAGGATATCCGGCAATCTGTTCCAACCTTTCACGGTGATTTTCCCAGCATACATTTACAATCGTACGGATATCGTGTTCAATATTTGATGGTTTCGATTTGAATTTTTTCGCCAGTCTTGGATAGATGTCCTTTGTAATTTTCATTGGACGCTCCTGAAATTCCATTGTCATATGTATAGCTTCTGCCACAAAATAGTATCCTTTATATTTTGATGTTGCACCTAAACTGCGTATCGTTCCGTATACCTCTCTCATTTTCCTTCCCCTCTTATCATATGTTACACTTTATATGTGCCTTCACAATATTTTTTCACCTGCCATCAGCCAAAATAGCTGCTTCTGCAGTCTGTAAACCATTTGCCTCTATATATAATACGAATTATATTTATTTTTTTAGCTTTTTAGAACAAAAATTAAGAATTTCGTAATATTTTTAGTCTTTTTTACAAAATATTCAGCAACGCAACAAACATACTCTATAAACTCGGTACATTAATCAAAAAAGGACAGACACCCAAAATGATTTCTCATTTCAAATATCTGTCCTTATGTTTCTCAACACATCATTATTATGCTCATATTGAGACCCTGATATCTTATTATTTTGTAAGCATCAGAAGAATTTCGTTACTTCTCTGCACGAATCTGGTCATCTCTTCCGGAGAAAGCTGTTTGTGACTTAACATGGCAAGATCATACAGTTCCTCACAAATAACAGGAGTCTTCTCAGATTCTTTATTATCTGCAACAAACTGAACCAGAGGATGTTTCGCATTAAGAACTAATGTCTCCTGTCCACCAAACATAGATGGATCCATACCATACATATTATACATCTTCATCATGTCCTGCATACGACGACTTTCCTCTGAAAGAGTCATCATTGCAGCTACTTTCTCATTCTTCAGATTCTCAACCTTAACTTCCAGCTTATCATTCTTCAGTGCATTTCTGAATACCTCTGTAAGGGTCTTTGATGTTTCCTCATCAGCTTTACCCTCCTCACGAAGTTCCTCTGTAAGGTCTGCATCAATTCTCTTAAACTGGATTGTCTGGTCTTTCTGTTCCAGATGGGAAATAAATGCGCTGTCAATGTTATGCTTCAGAACAACCGCATCCTTCTTCGCCTCACGGAACATATTGATATACTGGCTCTGCTGAACTTCATCGGTTACATAGAAAATAGTTGTTTTCTCCGGTTCTTTCTTATCATCTTCTTCTGCAGATTCTTTTGTCTCCTCTGCTTTTGTCTCTGCTTTTGTCTCTTCTTCCGGCTTCTTATTCTCCTCAATGCAATCTTTTAAGGTAAGGTATTTACCATCAATATTCTTGAAAAGAATATAATCATTCATCTTATCCGCAAATTTAGCATCTTTAATACAACCATATTTGATAAACGGACTGATATCATCCCAGTATTTCTCATAAGACTCACGATCTGTTTTACACATTCCGGTAAGCTTATCGGCAACCTTCTTGGTAATGTACTCGGAAATCTTCTTAACAAATCCATCGTTCTGAAGCGCAGATCTGGATACATTCAGCGGAAGATCCGGACAATCAATAACGCCCTTGAGCAGAAGCAGGAATTCCGGAATTACCTCCTTAATATTATCCGCAATAAATACCTGGTTGTTATAAAGCTTAATAGTTCCTTCAATGGAGTCATACTCTGTATTAATCTTCGGGAAATACAGAATACCTTTCAGGTTAAACGGATAATCCATATTCAGGTGGATCCAGAACAATGGCTCCTTATAATCCATAAATACCTTGCGGTAAAATTCCTTATACTCCTCATCTGTACAGCTGTTCGGATGCTTCATCCACAACGGTTGCGGATCACTTAAGGATACCGGACGCTTATTAATCTTTACTTTGTCCTTTGCAGGAGATACTTCTACAACTTCTTTCTCTCCTTTATCATTCTCTTTCTCTTCTGTCTTGGCATCCTCGTGGATATGCTCTACAACCACATCGTCATCGCGAAGCTCAGACTCATCGATTGTCTCATATTCCTGAGGTGCATTCTCCTTGGAAAGATAAATATTTACCGGCATGAAGGAACAATATTTCTCAATTACTTCTCTCATACGGTATTCATTTGAAAACTCTGCACTCTCGTCATTCAAAAACAGAGTAATCTCTGTACCCACTGTAGTCTTATTGCCATCCTGCATATCGTACTCTGTACCACCATCACAGGTCCAATGTACCGGTACAGCGCCCTCTTTATAGGAAAGAGTATCGATCTGTACTTCATCAGCTACCATAAATGCAGAATAAAAGCCTAATCCAAAATGACCGATAATCTGATCATCTGTTGTCTTATCTTTATATTTAGAAAGAAACTCTGTCGCTCCTGAAAAAGCAATCTGTGTAATATACTCCTCTACTTCATCAGCAGTCATACCAAGACCGGTATCAATGAATTTCAATGTCTTCTCTTCTGGATTTACAACAACATGCACTTCAGCTTTATAATCATCTGGAAGTGCGTATTCCCCCATAACATCCAGCTTCTTCAATTTAGTAATTGCATCACAGCCATTTGAAATCAGCTCTCTCGCAAAAATGTCGTGATCAGAATATAACCATTTCTTTATAATTGGAAAAATATTTTCACTGTTAATTGATAAACTACCATGCTTCTCAGCCATGAAGCTCACTCTCCTTTGTCTTCTTAATTATAACAACTATAGTAATACCAAAGTGACTAAAAGTCAAGAAAAATTTAGCACTCATTTAAAATGAGTGCTAGTAACTTGTGGGTTTGGGTTTATTCAAAGTCAAGCAGATATTTCAGGTCTGCTTCTCTACTTGATTCAATCAAAATAAGGGAACACATTCTAATATACTCCAATGTTTTCTAACAAGTGTATATCATTTTGTGTTCCCTCACTTTTTTCTCACTTCAGTACATCCATGTATCTGAACTGTACTTATTTCTTTTTATTGCGATAAACAAGAATTCCTGCGATCAGTACAACTGCTACGATCAGAATAATCACGAATGGAAGAATCGGAGTGTTATCTCCAGTTTTAACTGCTTTCTTCTGATTTGCATCTGTTTTATTCGCTGCCGGTGTCAGTGTCTGATTCGGAGAAGCATTTACTGTAAAGCTTACTTTCTTCGTATCCTGAGTACCTGTATTTACCCAGTTGCTTCCATCAAACTTCTGCTGATTATATGTGACAGTCAAAGTATAGCTGCCTGTCTTACCCATACGGAAGGTTGCTGAATACGGAGCACTATCCCAGCTTCTTGCCTCCAGAACTTCCCAGTTCAGAGGCTGATATCTTACATCTCCTTTAATTGGATTCTCAATATCCATTCCTGCACCAACTGCGGTAAAGGTTATCTTGGTTTCTGTAGTATATGCCCCATCTGAACTGATTCCTGTAATTGTATTATTAGCTGCATCAGAAACTATCGGTCCGCGTTTTACGGATACATTGGCAGATACTACCAGGCTCAGATTGTCTGGATTAGTAACACCGTCCGGAAGTACAACAGTACCTTTTACAGAAAATTTCTGTGCTTCTGTACTCTTCTGATTATATGCACATCCCTTTATATCCCATTTAAGAGATGCATTCATCTCACCTTTATTAGTCGTAATCTTAACTGTGCCAGGAAGCTGTAAACCATCAGCTGATTTCTCCACACCATTTGCGACAGTAACATCTTCAACTTTACCAACAGCCGTAAGCTTGGTAGCCGTTTCTGTCACTGTAAAACTTACCGGAATATTATAGGAATCGAGCTGATCTGTTTTAATGGAAATAGTCTCCTTATAAGTTCCTGCTGCAAGACCTGCAACCGGAGTTACAGTAAAGGATGCTGCCTGATCAGCATTTGCCTCCAGCTCAGTCTGAGATGGAGCACTCACTGCAAAAGCATTTCCACTTACTGCTACAGTAATTCCTGTCAGTTTCACATTACCATTATTTGAAATATTAACAATTTTTGCCGCAGGAACTTCTGCATAACCAGCCTCCACGCTGTCAAAGGTAACTTCCGACATATCAGCAGCAAGCGAAGGCGCAGGCTTTTCCTGTACTGTATATGTTACCGGAATAGTAAGTAATGTGGTTTTTTCATCAGAATCTGCATTTTTAATAATAATATTATCTGTTATAGTTCCGACAGTACTTGTATCTGCAGGCTGCACTGTCAATACCGCCGTTGTACTTCCGTCTGCCGGAAGCTCTGTTCTGTCTGATGTAACCTGTACTTTTCCACTCTCTGCGGAAACCTCAATATTTACAGTTCCTGTACCATTATTTTTCACTGTAATATTTTTGGTTATTCCATCCGTTCCTGCCCCCTGTGTAATAGCAGTATCTGAGAAATCTACAGATGTAACACTCTCATCAACAAATGCAATAACAGGATTGTTCTCAGCAGGTGCTTCCGGTTCTGCTGGTGTATCCGGAGTCTCTGACGGTGCAGCCGGAGTCTCTGACGGTGCAACCGGAGTCTCTGACGGTGTATCCGGATCTTCTGATGCCGGATCCTGCGGATCTGTATTTCCACTGTCACTCTGAGAATCTTCCACCGTCAGGTTCGCTGTGAAGGAGACTTCAACACCCTCTTCAGTTATATAAGTAATCGTATCACTGTAGCTTCCGGCTTCTGTACCCTCTCTTGGCATGATCCATGCATCAATTGATTCACCTGCTGCAAGAGTGCCCAGATCCTGAACCATAAAATGCTCCGGGCTGATTTCCTGAAAATTAAGAGTTCCCGTGCCGGTGTTCTTGATCGTAACAGTCTTCATCATGGAACTTTCAGCGTCAGCCTGTGTATACCCAGCCTGTACAGTACCAAAGTCAAGTGTTCCGCTCTCCGTTACAGCTTCTGCTGAATATACAGGTGCCTCCTGTGCCGGAGTCTCTTCTGCTGGAGCTTCTTCTGCCGGGGCTTCCTGCTGACCGTCTGCCGGAACTTCCAGATAATCTTCTGTACCAATATCAATTACACTGTCATCTGTAGTATTATCCGTGCTATTATCTGTGGTATTATTTGTGGCATCATCCTGAGAATCAGCACTATCTGCTGCAGGCTGTTCAGCCGGCTGCATTGCATCTTCTGAAGAATCTGAAGGCTCCCCGCCAATTTCAACCACTTCTTCCTGCTGATTCTCACCTGATATATCTTCAGCAGGTTCTTCTGCTGGTGCAGCTTCCTGCTCATCCTGTGAAACTTCTGTAGTCTCTTCCGGAGCTTCTTCCGGTGTAGCTACGATTTCAACTGTATTTACTTTCAATTCACCGGTTACTCCCATTTCAGATTTTCCGGTAATCTTCAGCTGAATCTTATTTCCCAGATCGTCCTCTGCAAGCTTATAGGTCTTCTCTGTACCAACTTCTGTAAGCTGATCTCCTACTTTCCTTGACCATGAAAAGCTCACATAATCATCAGTAAGTCCCTCTGGTGTCACCTTGGTATAATCTGCACTTAGTTCAGATCCTACCGCCGCTGTTCCTTTGATCTTCAGCTTTCCTCCAAGCTCACCTTCCGGTGCTGCAGCTGCAAACACCAAAGATGGAAGCAATGAAAGCATCATAAGAAACGTCATAACCATTGCTATAATCTTCTTAGGTCTCATATGCAATCCTCCTTTACATTCCCCTTTAGAACGTATTGTAACATTATTGTAACATATTTTAAATATTTTCACAAGCATTTTTTATACTCCTGTAAATCAGGATCATGCCTGTCTCTTTGTTTATGGGAATTATAGCAATCTGTTTTCACGTTCATGTAATTTGAATTTATCCTGCTGAATCCGATAAAAATCACCCTTCCACAATAAGATATTTTCCATCCGGAAGTGCAAATACCTCACTGGCTTCTTCCAATTCTTCTCTGCTCATACCATCTACATCTGCGCCCATTCCTGACAGATATTTGCGAACTTCATCCAAAGAATCTGCAACAACTGCCATACAGTCCTCCAAAAACTCTTCTGCTTCCTCATACGTTTCTGCCACCGGCTCATCAAAAAGCTGTTCCTGTTTTTCCAGAAATGTCTGGATACATTCTTCTGTATACATATTTTCCTGCCTCCTGTTTATTTTATGATACCAGTGTCAAAAGGTCAAAAAGCCGTTCATGCTTGCACGATAAGGCGTTTGAACTTTTGCCCCCAACATCTTCATTTTATAAAATCAAGCGAATATTCCATATACGCTTCGCTGTCTGTTCAAAACCAGATAGCTGCTTCGGTTAATTTTACCTGCATTTTTCTTCGTATAAATCCAAAATATCCTCTGGAGAATCCACCAGATCATCCGCACCGTTTTCCTGCAGTTCTTCTTTTTCTCTATATCCCCACAAAACACCTACTGTATACATTCCTGCCGCTTTTCCGGTCTGCATATCAGTACCGGAATCCCCAAGATACATACATTCTTCCGGAAGAACCTCAAATTGTTCTGCAATTTTCAAAGGGCCATCCGGTGCAGGCTTCTTCCGCACCAATTCGCTCTGTCCCATGACTGCATCGAATATCTGACTGCCAAACATTCGCTCTACTACTTTTACAGCTGCCTCATGAGGCTTGTTGGAGCACACTCCAAGCTTTACCCCTTTTTGCTTCAATGTTTTAAGTGTTTCTGGCATTCCCGGATAATGCTGTATTTTATAAAAAGGATCTTTATCAAATTCCTTTCTGTATAATGCCCTTGCGTCTTCATAATAACGCAGTTCCGGATCTCCCGCATCTGCCAAAAGTCTTTTTACCAGCATATCCGCACCATTTCCGCAATAATATTTGTAATTTTCCACTGGCATCGGGCTCAAGCCATATTTTTTTACAACCTTGTTTCCCACCGCAGCCATTGAATCCAGTGTATATGCCAGTGTTCCGTCCAGATCAAAAATACACGCTTTAATCATTTCTCATTCTCCTTATATCAATTCCGATTTTCTTAAGTTCATAAAATAATCTTCCCACAGGAAGTCCTACCACATTATTATAATCTCCGCATATTCCTTTTACATAAATCCTAAATCTTCCCTGAATACCGTAGCTTCCGGCTTTATCCATAGGCTCTCCTGAGCTTATATATTCCAAAATTTCTTCTTTGGAAACAGGATAAAACTGCACATCAGTCTTTTCGCTAAAAGTATGAGGATTCCAGATATCATTTTCTTTTATCAATATCGTCACTCCTGTATAAACCTGATGTGATCTGCCCTGAAGTCTTAACAGTGTGTTCAAAGCATCCTCTTCATCTGCAGGCTTTCCCAAAATCTGCCCGTCAACTGCAACTACCGTATCTGCACCAATGATCAGGCGCGGCGTATTCTCATGCAAAAGCTTTTCTGCCACATCCATGGCTTTATCAAAAGAAAGTTTTTTTACGATTTCTGCCGGATCTGCCAGATTTATTTTCTCTTCCCCATTGCTTACCATTACTGAAAATTTCACGCCGGCTTTTGAAAGCAGTTCCTTTCTTCGCGGGGATCCCGAAGCTAAAACAATTTTCTCCATAGTCTCTCCTTTTCTGTCTTAACAGTATAACCCTCCATTTATGCAGGTGCAATGATTTTTTTCTTTTCTTTTCCCCTTAAAAGTATTACAATATAGATAACTCCATTCTGTTTTGTCAGATGGAAAATACCGAAAGGAGCAGACAATATGGCAAAAATAAACAAATATTGGGGCTTGGTTGCACTTGGTGCAGTAACCGCAGCTGCTGCCGGAGCCGTTGCAGCTGCATTTGCAAAGCGCAGAACACTGGAAGAAGTAGCTGATCTGGAAGAAGATTTTGAAGACGAACAGGAAGATACTGAACAGCCGGAAGAAAAAGAAGTTCGTGAAAATTTCGTATCCTGGGATTCAGACTCCGAAGACGAGAATTCTGAGGAAGATACTTCCAGCGAAGATACCTCCGATGAAGATGCTTCCGGCGAAGATGTCTCCGATGAAGATACTTCCGATAAAAATACTTCCGATGAAGATATTTCCGAGGACGCGGATACCGAAACAGCCGACACAGATGATGTCTCATCTGACGAAAATGCTGCAGCTGACGAGACTATGGAAGAGGATTCTATTCATATTGATTAATCCCCTTCAGGCAAAAACCCCTGACATCAGATTTTAACATCTGAATGAACTGCTTCCCGTCAAGTAGACAATTAAAAAAAATAAAAATATTTCTGCCACCAGATGTGCAAAACTGGTGGCAGTTTTTATGCTGCCAACATATACTGTTCGTGTTTTTCTAATGGAGTTAATACTCCTAGATTTCTTTGTAACCGTTTGTTGTTATAATAATCGATATAATTTTCAATCATATTTACAAGGGATTCACGAGTGGTGAATCT
>NZ_CAKRNY010000044.1 GCF_934371575.1 uncultured Blautia sp.
ACAGACAATGAGATCCGCGAACTGATCCATATTGCCCATGAAGAAGGTTTCCCCGTCATGGCACATACAAACGGCAGTCAGGCAGTCCGGGCAGCAGCTCTCGCAGGTGTGGACAGTATCGAACATGGAAACTTCTGTGATGAAGATGCGCTTCAGGCACTTGCAGCTTCCGATGCTGTCTGGGTACCTACGTTAGTAACAGTAAAAAATCTTTTCGGAGACGGACGGTTTCCGGAACAAGTAGTGAAACACATCTGGGAAGGACAGAAAAAAGCATTACTCCGCGGGTATCAGCTCGGAGCAAAACTTGCTCTTGGAAGTGATGCTGGAGCCTATCGTGTCCTCCACGGTCAGGGACTTCTTGATGAATACCGGGCTTTCCGGGAGATTCTGGAAGAAGACTTCCCGGACTGGGAAAAACGGATCCAGAACGGCGACCGGCTGATAAAAGAAAGATTTTCAGACACGCTCTAGAAAGACAAAAGAAAAAAGAATCTTACAGGCAGGAATTCCCGGTTGCAAAAAAATGAAAAGCTGTTATAATAAAGAAGATTTTAATTAGTATAAAAATGCACTCACTCTGTATAGATATGCAGACAGATTCATACGCCGGAAAACTATATGCAGATCCGTGAGTACACAAGAATAAGAGGAGGATAAGAATATGAAAAAGGCAGTTGTATTTGCACTGACAGGTATTATGGCAGTATCCATGTTCGGATGCGGAAGCAAAAAACAGGTAGAGGTATCCAGCGTTGATGATCTGAAAGATCTGACCATCGGTGTGCAGACCGGTACTACCGGTGACAGCTATGCCAGCGATGCAGTAGCAAGTGATTCTCAGATGAAACGTTACAACAAAGGTGCGGATGCCATCCAGGCTCTGAAGACCGGTAAAATCGATGCGGTTGTGATCGACTCTCTGCCGGCTCAGAAGTTCGTAGAAGCCAACGATGATCTGAAGATCGTAGAAAATATCTGGGAGCCGGAAGAATATGCGATCTGTCTGAAAAAAGGAAATTCAGAACTGACAGAGAAAATGAATGCGGCTATCGAGGAACTGAAAGAGGATGGCACTCTGGATAAGATCATGGCAAACTACATCGGTGATGACCAGGGAAGCTATCAGTACGAGACTCCGGAAGGAACCGAGTATACCAACGGTACTCTGACCATGGCTACCAACGCAGAATTTGAGCCATGGGAATATAAAGAAGGAGATAATATCGTAGGAATCGATGCAGATATGGCGAAAGCTATCTGCGACAAGATGGGTTATGATCTGAAGATTGACGATATGGCATTCGAATCTATCCTGGCAGCAGTTTCCAGTGGTAAGGCTGAATTTGGTGCGGCTGGTATGACTGTGACAGATGAGAGAAAAGAGAGTGTTGATTTTACGGATACTTATGCGAATGCGTCTCAGGTTGTGATTGTTAGAAAATAAATAGGTGGCTAGGCTACCCGGGTGGGGTTGGCTTGATCTTTCCATACTCCGACCCGCTTCCGCTCAGCTGGTCCTGGCAGCGGTACTAAGGCAGCAAAATACGCTGCCTTAGTACCGGCCGGCCCAGATGGTCTGCGTATGGAAAGATCAAGCCAACCTTCGCAGGCGGGAGGTAAGAAAATATATTTTCTGACAATTGGGGATGGCTTTTATATTAGTTTAAAAAGCGAGAGATAATCCCTGTAAGATAAGAGATAGAGTAAGAGAAATACGAAAAGACCTTGTAAAAGGAGTGTAAGGGAAACGATATGGGATCTTTAAGTCATTGGGTTCACAGGTATTTTGTGGATAATGGGGCTTCCAGTTGGTGGTTGACGGGTTTGCGGAATACGTTGCTGATTACGGTGCTGGCGCTTTGTATTGGTGTGGTGCTTGGGTTTACGGTGGCGATTATCCGGTCTACTCATGAACAGACAGGGAAGCTGAAGGTGCTGAATGTGATCTGTAAGGTGTATCTGAGTATTATCCGTGGTACGCCTACGATGGTTCAGGTACTGATATTTAACTTTGTTATATTTGCTTCCATCGCGGTGAATGAAGTTATCGTTGGTGGTGTGGCATTTGGTATTAACTCCGGTGCGTATGTGGCGGAGATCGTGCGGTCGGGTATCATGTCCATCGATAAAGGACAGATGGAGGCCGGACGGAGTCTGGGACTTAGTTCCGGACAGACGATGAAGCTGATCATTATGCCTCAGGCATTTAAAAATGTGCTGCCGGCACTGATCAATGAGATGATCGTGCTGCTGAAAGAGACATCTATCATCGGTTACATCGGTATGACGGATATCACGAAAGCAGCGACACTGGTACAGAGCCGTACATACGAAGCCTTTGTACCGTTGATCGCAGCTGCAGTATTTTACTGGGTGCTGGTAACGATTCTGACATACTTTATGGGTAAACTGGAGAGGAGGTTGAGAAGAAGTGACCGCAAATAAAGGAAAAGTTTTATTGCAGGTACAGGGACTGGAGAAGAAATTTGATGATAACCAGGTTCTGGACGGTATCACTACGGATATCTGTCAGGGCGAAGTGGTAGCAGTCATCGGTCCATCCGGTTCCGGAAAATCTACCTTTCTTCGTTCTCTGAACCTTCTGGAAGTTCCAACCGGTGGCAAGATTCTTTTTGAAGGTGTGGATATTACAGATCCAAAGGTTGATATCAACCGCCACCGCCAGAAAATCGGTATGGTATTTCAGCAGTTTAATCTGTTTCCGCATAAGACAGTAAAAGAGAATATCATGCTGGCTCCTGTGACACTGGGACTGATGAAAGAAGAGGAAGCTTCCGAGAAAGCAGAAGAACTTCTTGCCCGTGTAGGTCTTCCGGACAAAGCAGATGCTTACCCGGACAGCCTTTCCGGTGGACAGAAACAGCGTATCGCCATCGCACGTGCCATGGCGATGAATCCGGATGTGATGCTCTTTGATGAGCCGACTTCCGCGCTGGATCCGGAGATGGTCGGAGAAGTACTGGAGATCATGAAAGAACTGGCACAGACCGGAATGACCATGGTAGTTGTTACCCATGAGATGGGATTCGCCAGAGAAGTGGCCACCAGAGTAATTTTCATCGATGAAGGAAAGATTCAGGAGGAAAATGAACCGGAAGAGTTCTTCACACATCCGAAGAATCCTCGACTGCAGGAGTTTTTATCAAAAGTATTGTAACAGAAAACAGGCAATGACCGGAAAAGGTCATTGCTTATTTTACGTACAGAAAGTTGTTTTCATGTAAAGTAAAAAACGTTCCGCGAGGATGCGCAAGATACATTGTTGGTTCTCTATAGTTTGTACAAAAAAATAACAGATATAGAACTGAAAATTTGTAAAACGACGAAATATGTTAATTCATGTTAAAAGATTTACATTTATATTGAAAATGCACAAACCCAGTGTTATACTTTTGGATAGTATGATAAGTATGTGAAGAAAAAGTAATGAGAGAACAAAAGTAAAACTCTTGTTTTCTGAGGGGGAAACAGAAAGATGTACAAAAAAGGCTCGAAAGGCTGGTTAAAACACTTTGATTTCATTTTGTTGGATATGATTTGTCTTCAGATTGCATTCCTGCTTGCCTATGTGATCCGTCATGACAGCGGCAGTCCTTACGTGGTTCCGTTATATCGGAACATGGCGATTTTTATGGAATTGCTGGATATCGTTGTGATGTTTTTCTATGAGACATTATCCGGTGTTTTAAAACGGGGATATTTCAGGGAGTTTGCAGCGACAGTAAAACATGCGATCCTGGTGGAACTGATCTCGGTACTGTATCTGTTTACGATGCAGGAAGGCCAGGCGTATTCCAGAACTGCACTATATCTGACCGGTGTGATCTATGCGATTCTCACTTACATCGTCCGGATCATCTGGAAAAAAGTTCTTCGAAACAGGATGAGTGAAGGAAACCGTTCTCTGTTGATCGTGACGACAAAAGATATGGCAGGGCAGGTCATTCATAATATCCGGGAGAATAACTATGAACGCTTTGCTTTATCCGGTCTGGCAATTATCGATGATGATCTCTGCGGTACCAGAATCGCAGGCGTCCCGGTGGTAGCCAACGAAGAAAATGCAGCTGCTTACGTCTGCCGGGAGTGGATCGATGAGGTATTTGTCATTCCGGCAACCAATGTTCCCTATCCGTATGCTCTGATGGAACAGTTTACGGAAGCGGGTGTAACGGTACATCTGAACCTGGCGAAAGTCTCCGAGGCGATGGGTGGTAAAAAACAGCTGGTGGAAAAAGTCGGACCCTATACCGTACTGACAACCAGTATCAACTATGCATCCACAAAACAGCTGTTTATGAAACGCGCGATCGATATCGCCGGCGGTCTGTGTGGCTGTCTGCTGACTTTGGTGATCACTTTGTTCGTGGGTCCTGCTATTTACCTGAAGTCCCCGGGTCCGATCTTCTTTGCCCAGGAGCGTGTCGGTAAAAACGGTAAGAAATTCAAAATGTACAAATTCCGCAGCATGTATATGGATGCAGAAGAACGGAAAGCCGAGCTGATGAAACAGAACCGTGTCAGCGACGGCATGATGTTCAAGCTGGACTTTGACCCCCGTGTCATCGGTAATGAAATCCTGCCGGACGGAACGAAGAAAACCGGCATCGGTAACTTCATCCGCGTCACCAGCCTGGATGAATTCCCACAGTTCTTTAATGTGCTGAAAGGTGATATGAGTATCGTAGGAACCCGTCCACCGACACTGGATGAGTGGAATAAATATGAACTTCACCACAGAGCCCGCCTTGCGATCAAACCGGGCATTACCGGAATGTGGCAGGTAAGCGGAAGAAGTGAGATCACCGATTTCGAAGAGGTTGTGAAGCTGGATACGGAGTATATCAGTGAGTGGAATGTGGGAATGGACATTAAATTACTCTGGAAGACGGTGGTCTCGGTGATTAAGCGGGATGGGTCGATGTAAGAAGAAAAATTAATGGGTGCAGTTTGTTCTGGAGAATGGGGAACAAACTGCATTAGAGTATAAATAGATAAGTTATAAATATAATAAAAATGATTCAAAAACAAGAGGAGTAAAATATGAGAAACTACAAAATTGCGGTTGCAGGCACTGGATATGTTGGACTGTCAATTGCAACTTTACTGAGTCAACATCATCAGGTCACAGCAGTTGACATTGTTCCAGAGAAAGTTGAACTGCTCAACAACCGTAAGTCGCCGATTCAGGATGAATATATTGAAAAATATCTTGAACAAAAAGAATTACAGCTTACAGCAACTCTGGATGCAAAAACTGCATATTCTAACGCGGATTTTGTTGTGATTGCTGCACCGACAAATTACGACAGCCGTACACAACATTTTGATACAAGCGCAGTTGAGGCTGTAATTAAGCTGGTTATAGAGTGTAACTCGGAAGCCATTATGGTCATTAAATCTACAATTCCTGTTGGTTACACTGCTTCAATTCGTGAAAAGTTCAATAGTAAAAATATTATTTTCAGTCCAGAATTCCTGCGTGAATCTAAGGCGCTTTATGACAATCTTTATCCGAGCCGTATTATTGTTGGGACTGATCTGGATGATGAACGACTGGTAAAAGCAGCTCATGAGTTTGCTGAATTATTGCAGGAAGGTGCCATTAAAGAAAATATAGATACATTATTTATGGGGTTTACGGAGGCGGAGGCTGTCAAACTGTTTGCTAACACTTATCTAGCACTTCGCGTTGCTTATTTTAATGAACTGGACACTTATGCTGAGAGTAAAAGACTGAATACGAAGCAGATTATCGATGGCGTTTGCCTTGATCCACGTATTGGAAGCCATTACAATAATCCATCTTTTGGCTACGGTGGATACTGTCTACCAAAAGATACCAAGCAGTTATTGGCAAATTATGCCGATGTTCCAGAAAATCTGATTGAAGCGATTGTCGAATCAAATCGCACACGGAAAGACTTTATTGCTGATCGTGTACTGAAGATGGCTAGATATTATGGCTATGATGAAGAGAATGAATTCGATGAAGACAAGGAAAGAGCGGTGACGATTGGTGTGTACCGTTTGACTATGAAAAGTAATAGTGATAATTTTCGGCAGAGTTCCATTCAGGGGGTTATGAAGCGTATCAAAGCGAAAGGGGCAACTGTAGTTATTTATGAACCGGCTTTGAAAAATGGGGAAACGTTTTTTGGAAGCTTAGTTGTAAACGACTTGAATAAATTTAAAGAAATGAGTCAGGCAATTATCACAAATCGATATGATAATTGCTTGGATGATGTGAAAGAAAAAGTTTATACGCGAGATATCTTTCAAAGGGATTGAGTTGAAAAAGGATAAGTATGATAACAACAATAACAGATTTAAAAAGAGTGATTACATTAGAAAAGAATTATTATCTTAAGGGTAAAGCACTGTCGGCATGGGTGGTTCGGTCAAAAGATTATTCGATCTTTCAATTCCAAAAATATTTGAGAAAAGAAGAGTTTTATGGGAATCAATCTAGGGGATTAGCCAATCGAATTCTATATATTTGGTATAAACGTAAGAAAAATGTTTTGGGGCAGAGATTAGGATTTGATATTCCAAGTAATTGTTTTGAGGAAGGACTCCGCATACATCATGTTGGACCGATAACAGTAAATTCCTCTGCTAGAATTGGAAAAAATTGTGAAATAGCAGGTAATGTTTGCATTGGAGGAAGCTACGGGGGGGGCACCAACTATTGGAAGTGATTGTTATTTGGGGTATGGATGTGTTGTTATTGGAAACATAACGCTTGCTGACTGTACAATAGTTGGCGCAGGTGCGGTAGTTACGAAATCATGTATGAAGAAGTGTAAGTTAGTAGGCGTTCCTGCTAAGGCTATTGCGGAATGAGGAATCTTAAAAATGAAAGAAAATGAAAAAAGAATAAAATTATGTTTTGCGGCATCTTCAGGGGGGCATTTTGAACAAATTACTATGTTACGTCCGCTTATGGAAAAATATGATAGCTTTGTGGTAACGGAAAAAACACAATATAGAGTTTCTGTTTCTGGACAAAAAATGTATTATTTACATCAAGTGAATCGTAAAGAATGGACATTTCCCATTTGGATGGTTGTTAATTCTATCAAATCCCTAAAGTTACTGATACAGAATAAACCAGATGCTGTAATAACTACAGGAGTACTTGCAATGGTACCTCTCTGTATTTTGGCTAAATTATTTCGGAAAAAACTTATATATATTGAATCTTTTGCAAAGGTGACATCACCTACAGAAACTGGAAAATTGTTATATAAATTTGCAGATCAATTTTATGTCCAGTGGGAAACGATGAAAGAATTTTATCCAAATGCAATTAATGTGGGAGGAATTTATTAAGATGATATTTGTCACATTAGGTTCTCAGAAATTTCAGTTTAATCGCTTGTTAAAGGCTATAGATGGGTTGGAAGTGGAAGAAGAGATATTTGCTCAGATTGGGTATAGCGATTATATTCCAGTAAACTATTCATATAAAACATTTTTAGACAGAAATGAATTTAATGAAATTATGGATAAAGCTAGTATTGTAATTACTCATGGCGGTACAGGCGCAATTGTAGGTGCTATTAAGAAAGGAAAAAAAGTAATTGCGGTACCTCGGCTTGCAAAATATGGAGAACATGTTGATGATCATCAATTGCAAATTATCCATCAATTTGAAAGTCAAAATTTAATATGTGGACTAAGTGATTGTGGTAAATTACAAGCTGGATTAGAATTCGCTCGTAAACATAAATTTTCAGAATACCACAGTAACACAAATAAAATTATAGATAGTATTGAAAGGTATCTCATAGGATGAAAGTTTTACTTGTTTCTAACATGTATCCAGATGCAAATAATCCGTCATATGGTGTGTTTGTTAAAAAGTTTGCTGATGAACTAGATAAAATGAATATTCAGTGGAATAAGGCTGTGATGTTCAAAAAAGACGGAAAGATAAGAAAAGTTTGTGAATATGTTAAGTTTTATAGTAAAGCATTTTTTCAGGCAATATTCGGAAAGTATGATGTAATTTATATTCATTATGCATCTCATAGTAGTGCTCCGATATTGGCAGCAAGCATATTTAGGAGGCTTCGTATTTATACTAATGTTCATGGGAGTGATATTGTCCCTGAAAATAATGTTCAAAAATATATGCAGAGATATACGAAACGAATACTTAAGAAAAGTGAAAAAATCATTGTACCAAGTCAATATTTTAAAGATTATGTAAAAGAGAAATATGGTGTGAAAGAAAGTACGTTTTATATCTATCCATCAGCGGGAGTAGATACAAAATTATTTCATCAAATGAGTAATGAGGAGATAGAGAAAGAAAGGAAAAAATTAATTGACAATACAAGTACTCTTATTTTTGGGATGGCCGGTAGAATAAGTGCAGGTAAAGGATGGGATGTATTTATAAAAGCTATTCGAATTGCAAAGGATAAGGGTATTAAATGTAAATATGTAATTGTAGGTTCTGGTCCAGAAGAAAATAAGATGGATGAGCTTATTGAAAAATATGATTTAAAAGAAGATATAAGACGAATAAAGCTTCTTCCGCAGGAAGAACTATGCAAAATTTATAACGCTATAGATTATTTTGTGTTTCCGACGAAACGGGAGGGCGAGAGTTTAGGACTTGTTGCACTTGAGGCAATGTCTTGTGGCACACCTGTGATCGCGAGCAACTTTGCAGCACCTAAATATTATATTGAGAACGATGTTAACGGGTATTTGTTTACGGTTGATGATCCATTTGCATTAGCAGAAAGAATTAGTTTTTGTACACAGAATAGACCGAAAATGAAAGAGGGCGTAGCACAGACGGCATATCGTTATTCAAACGATAACATCCGACAAGAATTAGTTAAAATATTTGATCTAGAAAAGTTAGGATGAATTGGTTATGGGAAAAAATATATTAGTATCAATTGTTGTTCCGGTTTATAATGTTGAAATTTATTTGAAAAAGTGTCTTGATTCATTGTGTAATCAAACATACAAAAATATTGAGATTATTGTGGTTAATGATGGATCACCGGATCGGTCAGAAAAAATTATTAAAAAATTTCAGGAGAATGATAAAAGAATTAATTATGTAATACGAGAAAATGGTGGTTTGGGAGCAGCAAGAAATACAGGAATAGATGCATGCAATGGTGAATACATTTGCTTTGTCGATAGTGATGATTGGGTTAGCCCTAATTATGTTGAAAGCTTTGTAAATGCGGTAGAAAAAGATGGTAGTGATGTTGTTATTTCCAATATTAAATATGTTTATGAAGATGGGAGAGAGAGAGCTCGGACACCGTGGATTCCGATGCATAAGGTAGTTAAAAGTAGGGAGGCGTTGGCTCTAGAATTTATAGGAAAACAATATAAGTTCCATGCACCAAATAAGTTTTGTAAGAAGAAAATTATATCTGATAATGCGATTCGTTTCCCAGAGGGGAAATTATATGAAGATGTATTTACAACGTATAAGTTGTTGATGTGTTCATCTAAAATTTCATTAATTCCAGATGCTACGTATTATTACCTACAAAGTCGTTCGGGGAGTATTATGAACACTTCGCTTAAACAACGGCGTTTTTTGGATATGTTTAATGCTTTGGATGAGATAATGACTAATCAAACAATCGAATCGTTGAAATTAGAGGATGAAATTCAATGTTTATATGTGGAAAATGTGATATCGCTTGTTAATTATGTTTATCCGCTGGTGGGAAGAGTAGAAAAAAGAAAAATTAGGGAGTATGAAACCTGGATTAAAGAAGATAAACATCATCAAGTATTTACGTCAAAAGTATGGAAAAACGGAAAATTAAGTATTATATCAAAGATTCGAGCTTTTATGATTGAACATTTCTTTTTTTTATATTGCATCATAATGAGGTGTGCAAAGAGAGTTGCTGAAAGGGGAGAAAGAAATGGTGCTTTGGAAAAAAGAAAAACAAAAATCTATAAGTAGTGGAGCTCGGTTATGCATTGGGCTGATTGTATGGTATGTGATTGCTGCAATTCTTGTAGGATTTTTAAAATTTCCTAAATTAATTATGTATATTGGAGATTTAATTAATTTGTGGACATTTCTTAACGCAGTAAAGAGAAAGGGAACAATGGTAGCCAAAAATGGTGTGCTATTGTTTATTGTAATGTTTGCGTTGGAGAGCGTTATTAGTGGTATTGTTAATCTCAAAGTTCCCCAACTTTTACTGTGGGGAATTCGGCAAAATTTTAGATTTTTCATATTTTATTATTCATGTACAGTATTCATGAAACGAGAAGATTATGATACAGTGTTTAGTATTGTAAAAATCTTGTTTTGGATTTCTTTTCCGTTGTGTGTTTATGAAGCCTTAATAGTGACATATCCTGCAGGCGTTATTGTGGGAGATTACGTAGGTGGAATTTATTATGGAATTCAAGGGGTTAATGCGCCACTGAATGTTTTATTGATTATACATTCGACAAAAACACTTATTGATTATTACGAAAGACGGACTAAGCTGTCGTATTTATTGTTAGTGTTGTCAGCGGCTATGGCAATGGCGGCGATGGCAGAACTAAAAATATTTCTTATAGAGATTGTAATTATAGCTATAGTTGTGATGGTAAGTAAGGGAATATCATGGAAAAGCATTTTTCTATGTTTATTTGGATTAATGTCGATAGGTATTGTAATGCAGGCGTTTGTTAATTTCAATGGAGGAGGTAGATCATATTACACTACGGATTACCTGTCACTTACTGGTATGCTAACGAATGCACTTAGAGAATCTGGCTATGATGGAACTGGAGATCTTAACCGCTTTTTTGCAATTCAAACACTGACAGAAATGTTTTTTAAAAGGGATCTGGCTGGATTTTTGTTGGGAATAGGATTGGGAAATGCAGAATATGCTAGTTTTAGTTTTTTGACTAGTGCATTTTATAATGCATACAACTGGCTTCATTATCAATATTTTTCAATTTCGTTCGTGTTTATCGAAAATGGAATGGTTGGAATTATACTGTATTTTGGAATTTTTATAAGCGCTGCTATACAAGGAAGAAAGTATCTGAAAAAGGATCAGGAAATGAACGTATTCTATATAATCATGATTATTATGATGGTAATTATGATATTTTATAATCCTGCATTGAGAAATGAGCAGTGTGGATTTCTTTTGTATATGATGCTTGCTTTACCTATGGTAGTGAAAAAAAATAAGTAATTGAAATTTGAAAGTTCAAAAAGGAGGATCTACAAATGATTCCAAAGAAAATACATTATTGCTGGTTTGGTGGAAATCCAATGCCAGAAAAAGATAAAAAATGTATTGAAAGTTGGAAAAGATACTGTCCAGATTATGAAATAATCAGATGGGATGAATCGAATTATGATGTGTCGAAAAATCGATACATGAAAGAAGCATATGAGGAAAAAAAGTGGGGATTTGTTCCCGATTATGCACGTCTGGATATAATATATAACGAGGGTGGAATTTATCTTGACACAGATGTTGAATTAGTCAAGAATTTAGATGACCTTTTAGAAAATAATGCATTTATGGGATTTGAGGATGGAAAGCATGTAAGTCCAGGACTTTGTATTGCTGCTGTACCGCATCATCCAACGATTAAGAAACTTAAAGAAATATATTCTAATCGACATTTTAAACTTGAGGATGGTACATTGGATTTGACCCCTAGTCCAATTATGAATACGGATATGTTTGTTCAGATGGGGTTGAAAGAAAATAATCAGAAGCAAATTGTGGCTGATATAACTATTTTCCCTAAAGATTATTTTTGTCCTAAAGATTATAGTACTGGAAAACTAAACGTGACGGAAAATACGTACGGTATTCATTGGTTTAATGCTTCATGGCAGTCTCCACGTCGTAGAAGAATGATGAAGGTAAGAAGAATAATTGGGGATAAGTTATATTTTAAGCTAGTAGATATTAAAAATTTATTGGTTGGTAATAAATAAGAAAATAGGAAAACATAGATGGACAGTCGAAAAAAAACAAAAATATGTTTTGTTAGTGGGGTAATTGCACGATCAGGAGGAACTGAACGAGTAGGAAGTATTATTGCAAGTGCACTTGCAAAGGATGGGTATGATGTTATTTTATTGAGTTGCTGGAATCAAGGGCCGCCCTTTTTTCCATTAGACAAAAATGTAGATGTGCAGTATTTATTAAACCCCAAAACAGAAGGAAAACTTTATAGGACGTACATTTATCCAATAGTTAAACTTCATTATTTTATAATTAAGAATAAGATAGATGTTATTGTAGATATAGACACTGAACTGGCAAGATTTACATCCTATGCGATTCAGGGAACATCCTGTAAACAGATTTCTTGGGAACATTTTAATTATTGGACAATGTTAAAGCTTAATGAAAAGAAACGTTTTAGAGCAAAGAGATTGATAAAACGATATGCCTCAAAGCTTGTTGTTCTCACAGAAGAGGATAGAGCAAAGCATATTGAAGCTTATAATTTATCGCCGGATTTTGTGGTAACAATGCCGAATCCATGTCTGTCAGAAGTGATGAATAATTATTCTTTTTCACAGAAGACCTTTTTGTCTGTTGGTAGGTTGGCACCACCTAAAAAAATCAGTGCTTTATTAAATGCATGGGCTATAATACAGGACTACTGTTTGGATTGGCAACTTGTGATTGTGGGAAAGGGAGAACTGGAAGAAGAATTGAAAACTCAGGCATCTAAATTAAATCTTCATAGAGTTGATTTCACAGGACATACAGATCATGTAGAGGAATATTATAGAAAAGCATCATGTTTTGTATTGTCATCAGAATATGAAGGTTTTCCAATGGTGATTTTAGAAGCACAATCGTATGGAATTCCAGTAATAGCATTTGATTGTAAAACAGGTCCTAGGGATTTGATATCGGATGGAAGAAACGGCTATTTGATAGAAGCTGGAAATGTCGAGAAACTTGCAGAAAAAATGCTTCTATTTACAAAAAGTGAGGAAAATGCTTGCTATATGTCTGAAAACGCCGTAAAAGATGTTCAAACATATAATTTGTCTAGTATTACGAAAAAATGGCGTCATTTAATTGAAAGCGTGATTAGTGGCGATAGTAAAGATAATAGATGTCGTTGGAGATAGTTTAAATGAAAATAGCAAGAACAAAAAATGCAAGGAAAAATATTCTGTTTGGTACTATTTATAAGATATACCAGATTATTGTTCCGTTCGTGATGAGAACACTGATGATTTATCAAATGGGAATGGAGTATGCTGGTCTAAATAATCTGTTTACGTCTATATTTCAGGTTTTGAATCTTGCAGAACTTGGAATTGGTGCAGCTCTGACATGTAGCATGTATAAGCCTATCGCGGAGGATGACCAAACGAAAATATGTGCATTGCTTAAATTGTATAAAAAATGCTTTACAATCATTGGTTGGATCGTTATGGTGTTAGGTTTAATTTGTGTCCCCTTTTTGAGGTTATTGGTTCGTGGAAGTATTCCCGGTAACTTAAATATGACGATATTGTATTTATTATATTTGTTAAATACAGTGTTATCATATTGGCTGTTTTCATATAAAAAGAGTTTACTTTATGCACATCAACGAAATGATGTAATTAGCAAAGTAATGTTATTTACTTCCACGATTCAATTTGGGATACAAGTTTATGTATTGGTTTTTTTGAAAAATTATTATCTATATTTATTAGCATCTATCGGAGCACAAATTTTACAAAACTTAATATGTGCAATGCTGGTAAATAAAATGTATCCATTATATCATGCGGAAGGAAAACTTCAGAAAGATATCGTTGAGGATATTAAGAAAAAAGTTGAAGGTTTAGTTACTAATAAAATCGGAGGTACAATTTTACGGTCAGCTGATTCTATTGCTATTTCATCATTTTTAGGTTTATCCATTTTGGCAGTTTATCAGAATTATTATTTTATTTTAACAGCCATTATTGGAATTTTTAGTATTATTTTTGAATCATGTGTTGCTGGAATTGGAAATAGTCTAGTTGTCGAGGACTCAAATAAGAACTATTTAGACTTTGAAAATGTGACTTATATTGTTGGATGGATGATATGTGTCGGATGCGCATGTTTTACAGCGTTATACCAGCCGTTTATGACATTGTGGGTAGGAAATAAACATCTATTAGATTTTTCTTTGGTGGTTTGCATTATTATATATTTTTTCTTGTATGAAATTGATCAAATGATTGGAATGTATAAAGATGCAGCCGGAATTTGGTATTCTGATCGTTTTCGACCGTTAGTATCAGCCATTGCAAATTTGATAATGAATATTATAATGGTTCAGGTAATTGGTCTGTATGGAGTGCTATTGTCAACTGTGATTGCATTATTGTTTATTGACTTGCCGTGGTTGATACATAATGTATTTAAAGAGTTGTTTGATGGAAGAACAGTATTTCCGTATATCGGAAAGTTGCTTAAGATTGCAGTGTATTCAATTACCGTATCTATTTTTGTGCATATGGTTTGCGCAAAGATCACTTTCAATGGAATTTTAGGATTGGTTATACGATTATTTATTGCTATGTTTCTGGCGTTAGGAGTAATGCTAATAGGAGAATTCAGAAGTGAGGAATTTCAACGTTTTAAAGCGATTCTTATCCGCTTAGCAAAAAGGTGATGTGAAGAATGATAAAAATGATAAAACGTATTTATACAATTATATTGAATCGAGCAAGTATAATAAAAACAGTTTATTATAATTTCAAATACCTTCCATTTGGTCAAGCAAAATATATGCCGATGATTGTTGCAAAAGGAGTGACAATTCGAGGAAAGGGGAAAATATTTTTAGAATGGGATCCTGCATCTTCTTCTAATATATATTTAGGGGGTAAGGCATTGAACTGGATGCCTGAACCTAGAAAAGTACCGACTATATTTTATATTGAAGGAGAGTTACATATAAAAGCTGGATTTTACTTTGGCAGTGGTGGAGGAATGGAAATCGACCGGGGAGCAACTTTGACTTTTGATAGGAATTTTAATGCAACTGCAAAATGTACAATTATTTGCAGAAATAACATATCTTTTGGACAGGATGTCCTTGTTTCGTGGGATACATTGATTATGGACTCGGATCAACACACAATTTATACTATGAATTCTATAGAAGATAGGAATTATGATGGAAATATTCAAATAGGAAACCACATTTGGATTTCTTCTAAAGTTACTATTTTGAAAAATACGATTGTGGGTAGTGGATGTGTGATTGGTTCTGAGACGTTGTTACATGGGAATTTTAATCAAGAAAATATGCTGATTGCAGGAAATCCAGCACGAATTTGTAAGGAAAAAATAAGATGGAATCAGGAAAGACCATTGAAGATAAGTAAAAAGATATAAGCCCATTTCGAGGTGTCAGGCACCAGAAACTATAAATGAATTTTATAAAGATTCCATGAATTTAAAACTGGTCGTATACAGATCAGTTTTAAATTTTAAAATACACACTTTAATAATGTAAAATGATAAAGTGGACACGTTTGAATATCAACCAGAATGAAATTATTCTACAAGAAATCTGTGTGGAAGAATCTCACTTAGATATAAATCGCAAATTATAGTTCCATATGTAAATTGACATTGATACCGGGATATGTTAACCTAATCATATACATATCTGGGAAGCAATTCTTCAACCATTCGGTTATCTGATTCCCCATATGAATAAATAAAAACATGGTGGAACGGAGAACCGATGGAGAGAGCTCCTTTCACCGAATAAAGAAAGGAGCATGCGAATGCAGCAAATGACAAAACACAAACCCCTGGCAGAGCTTGATCTGTTGGATGACTTTCTTTTCAATGCCTTATTGGCGTATCCGGAGTACGGGCGGAGATTCTGCCGAAAGTTTTTGAAGATTCTTTTCGGGAGAGATTTTAAAAACCTTAATATCGTAACCCAAAAGTCCTACGGAGGCCTGGATACCGGATATCACGGAGCCAGACTGGACGTGTACATAGAAGAGGGAGACGAGGTGGAAGTTGATTCTACGAATGTCTCTGCGATTTATGATATTGAGCCGGATAAGAATAATAAAAGGAAAGACATTGATGCCATCCCACAAAGGACCAGATTCTACCATGCGATCATTGACAGAAGATGCCTGAAAAGTGGCCAGTCCTATGACAGGCTGAAGAAAGTCTTCGTTATCTTTATCTGTCCCTATGATCCATTTGGAGATGACCGGATGATCTACACGATCCGAAATCAGTGCGTAGAAAATCCAGAGTTGCCGTATGATGATGGTGCCCGAACGATTTTCCTCTATACAAAAGGAAAAAAGGGACGTGACAACGAATCGCTGAGTCAGCTGCTGGACTACATGGAGAACACAACCCGGGAGAACGCAGTAACAGAAGAACTGGAAGACATCCAGGAGATGGTGGATGTGGTGAAAGAAGATGCGGAGGTGACGGTGGCGTATATGAAAGGATTCGAGAGAGACCAGATGTTCTTGGAGGAAGGGAAGGAACTGGGGCGAAGGCTGGAGCAGGAGAATACCTTGAGAGAGAAGAATCGGGCAGAAGAAGAGAGGCGGAGAGCAGATGCAGCTGTGGAAGAAATTGAGAAACTGAAGAGGCAGTTGGAAGAGCTACAAAAGAGTTAAGAATGGCTGAACTAGCTGCTGGATTATATGGAGAACACAACCCGGGAGAACACAGTAACAGAAGAATTGGAAGACATCCGGGAGATGGTGGATGTGGTGAAAGAAGATGCGGAGGTGCCGGTGGCATATATGAAAGGATTCGAAAGAAACCAGATGTTTCGTTTTTGATCAAAAAAGCAGCTTAGTATATCGAAAAATCAGTTGGATTTTCTAAAGACTCCGTAAATTTAAGACGGGTTGCTGACGAAAGGGATAAAATAAATGGATATTAATGAACAATTGGAAGAAATAAAAGAGCTCTTACTTACCCATCTTAATAAAATGACGGAAGATAAAAGTGAGTTAGCCACTTTATATACAAAAACTTTCCGCACAAGAAAATGGTATGACGATAAAGGACATGAGCATCCATACAAAGAAAATGGATTTGATTCTTTGTATGAGATAAATGTTGAATATATGAAAAGGCAGCTTGCATTTGTTGAGAAGATACAAAATATGTCCCTGATTGGAAAAGATAAGATAAGTATGCAGATGGAGTCACTGTTGCTGGAATGCATAGAGAGAATGAATAATGAGTTTCATCAGAGTACAGAGCCGGAAGATATATATTTGTATGATATTTCCTGGCATACGGAATATCCGCAGGAGTATGTGGCGATTTTTCTGTTGGAAAAATTTGCAAATGTGCAGGGAAATATCGTATTGATCGGTGGAAACGGAAGTGGAAAATCAAGTCTTGTAAAGACATTAAAAGGAAATGACAGGGAAAATATATCAGTGATTCCGGCACAAAAGACACTGTATTTTTCATTGAATGATATGAATATGCTAGCAACAAAGGCAAAAGATCTGGAAATGGTCTTATTGGAAAATAATATCGACAGAAGCAAAAGTAATGATGATTATGATTATTTTCAATTTCAGAACAGGCAGTTTACGAAACTGATTGTAGCCATGAAAAAACAGTATACAGAGTATCTGATCAGCTGCGAGGAAAATGGCATAATGGCTGAGAAAGATCAAACAATATTTGGGAAAATGAGAGATGTATTTGCAATGATTTTTCCGGATATTAAATTATATTTTCGTGAAGAGACTGATGAATATTTATTATGTGAAAAAGCAGGAAGTTTTTATCCGGTGAATGGTCTGTCAGAGGGTGAAAAAGCAGTAATATATTACGCGGCAAATGTTATGATGGCAAAGGAAAACAGTTTTATTGTGGTAGATGAACCGGAAACATATCTGAACCCATCGCTGACTAATATTCTCTGGGATATTCTTCTGAAGCAGCGAAAGGACTGTCAGTTTATTTTTATCACGCATTCTATTGACTTTGTTCTTGGAAGAAATTTTGAAAAGATTGCATGGATTAAAAAGTTTGAATATCCAGAAACGTGGGATTTTGACTTTGTTGATAACAGTTTCGAACTTCCTAAAACTCTGATGACCGAAGTATTGGGGTCTAAAAAGCCAATTGCATTTTGTGAAGGTGATGATAAATCCAGTCTGGATTATCAGGTATACCGGGCTATTTTGGAAGATAAGTATACAGTTATACCAGTTGGCGGACACCTGGAGGTTATTAAGAATTGTGATGTCATTAACCAATCAAAATGGTTGTCGCAGGAGAGCATAGGAATCATTGACGGAGATAATTTTTCAGACGAAAAGATCCAAAAGTTGAGAGAAAAAAATGTATATGTATTGCCATTTAATGAAATCGAGATGTTCCTGGTGTCAGAAGAGATCATGGAACATATGATGGAATGCGTCTATCCAACAGAAAAGGAAAAAAGAATCGAAACATTCAAAGAAAAGTTCTGGGAGATTATTAAAAAAGAAAAAGAATCGGTTGCACTGACCAGTACCAAACAGGCAGTTGATGAGCATATACAGAAGCAAAAAATCGAACAATATGACAGTGTTGAACACATAAAAGATAATCTGAAAAATATAGCCGGATATAATGTACAGGAAACATATGAAAATAAACTGAATAACATTGAACAGATTATAAAAGAAAAAGATTATCGGAAACTGCTAATTGTATGTAACCTTAAGAAAGAGATTACAAAAGGAACTGCCAATGTTCAGTTGGATGCTAATTATGAAGAAAAAGTGGTACAGCAGATTATGGTCTCGGAAAGACTGAAAGAAACATTGCAGAAGGTATATTTTGAATTTGCGAATAATGGTTAGATGTGAAAGATATGCTGTAATGCATAGAGATATCATTATTTTCCTTTATCGCTGAAGATAAGGATGGTGCATTAAAAGAAGGCGCGTAATATGTAAACGTCCTAAGAACTGATGCCATCAACCATTCGGTTATCTGATTCCCCATATGAATAAATAAAACATGGTGGAACGGAGGATCGGATGAAAAGCACTCCGAATGATCTACACTATTCGGAATCAATGTGTGGAAAATCCGGAGTTGCCCTATGACGATGGTGCCAGAACCCTTTTTCTCTACACAAAAGGGAAAAAGGGCCGTGACAACGAATCATTGAGCCAACTGCTGGACTATATGGAGAATACAACCCGGGAAAACGCAGTAACAGAAGAACTGGAAGATATCCAGGAGATGGTGGATGTCGTGAAAGAAATTGAAAAGTTGCGTAAACAGTTGGAAGAATTGCAAAAGAAGTGAGAAAAATATGCTATGCTAAAAATAGCAAAGAAAATTAACATCAGAGAAAAGTGGAGAGATTTTATTGAGTATGAATATAATTATAACATGGTGCAACGAAAATCAGGGATTTTTTTCAGCAGTACTATGTTCCCTGACAATTTTAACGAGTCTTCTGACGGTATTTTTCACCTGGAAAGTCGGAACGATGCCATACAGGAAAAGACTGTCAGTAATGCTATATTATTGGGGCAGTGATGAAGATGGACATCATTTGAGAATTTCGATTGTAAATGCGGGAAGACTACCAATTTATATCAGGCAGGTAGAAGTGAAAGATAAGAAAGGAACATTTCTTGGAAGTATGAATACTCTTGATATGGACAAAAATTTCCTGATTATCAGTTCGAACGAGGTGCTTGCACAAGAAATCAGTGTAGAGAATAAAAATCGTGTTTTTGATAAGTTTGGAATAGATTTGAACGGTCATATAAAAGTGGTTATAACAGATTTGGAAGGGAAAAAATACAGTTTTTCTAAGGGGTGGCCGGTAGGTTAAGCAAAATGACGTTTGTAACACGAGAGTTGTCATGTAAGTTTGCAATTCTATATTTTTAATGTTAAATAAAATAGACAAGTTATAAATATTACGTTATAATATTACCTGAAACAAAGCTGCATGTTAATTACACCAATGAGGGATTATATGAAAAAGAAAAAACTATTAGCTCTAGCCATGGTTGCAGTTCTTGCAGTGCAGCCAACTACATATGCCGGTGCAACAATCAAGCAGAATAATGGCAATGTAGAAGAATCTGAGAATCAGGATTTAGGTGAGAATTCTACAATGAATTCCGAAGAGAAGAACACTTTAGAAAATAAACATTCGGAAGCTCAGAATTATGATCAGGAGCAACAGCAGGATCAGCAAGATGGAAGTGGGAATTCAGAAGGAGACAGTGGTGAGGAATCTCCGCAGAGTCAGACTTCACCGGATACCCCCCAGGACAGTTCGGAACAAAGTCAGGATGATACTCAGCAGAATCCGGTCGACTCCCAATCAGAAAGCAATACAACTTCTGAGACAGGAAGCCAGGGAGCGACAGCACATCCAATGACAGGAGGCTACATTCCCAGTGATTTGGATTATAATACTCCAGTATATGAACCGCTTTTTGAAACATATGCGGACGATGAACTGGAGAGTAAATATCCGGCAAATGGGGTAGATGATATTAAAGCAAAATATCCATCTGTTCGTGACCAGAATCCTTATGGTACCTGTTGGGCTTTTGCTTCTATGGGTCTGGCGGAATTTGATTTGATCAATGATGAGACTTGTGATAAGACTATTGATCTGAGTGAACTACAGTTAGCATATTTTACTTATAATTCCGTAGTCGATCCACTGGGCGGAACGAGAGGAGACTATTCTAAGTATTATGTAGAGAATTCCGGGATTCAATATGGCTATTTGGGCAGAGGCGGTAATTACTCCATGGCTTCGAGACGTTTGAATCAATGGGTAGGAGCAGTCAATGAGTCAGATGTACCTTATTCAAATGCTGCGAATGTGCTGACTCAGGGAATTGCAGATGAATATGCATACTCTCATGATGTGGCTCATATTGAGAATACTTATATGATCAATATTAAGAGCAATCCGGAGGAAGTAAAAAGGCAGATCAAAGAACATGGTGCAGCGGGTATCATGTACTACCATAGTGACACTGGTTATCAGCATATCACCAATAGTTACTGTGATACTTCCGGAATGTATGGTGGCGGACATGCGGTAATGGTTGTTGGATGGGACGATAATTATTCGAAAGATAATTTCCGTGAGGGAGTAAAACCATCCGGTGATGGTGCATGGCTAATCAGAAACAGCTGGGGAGAAAGTAACGGATACACTAATCGGTGTGAGTATTTCTGGATGTCCTATGAGACATATTCACTGGCAGATACAGCCTGGGTGTTTGATTTTTCTAAAGACGACGGTTACGATAATAATTATCAGGTTGATGGTGGACTTGATATTGGTACATACAGCTATAGCAAAGCCATACCGTGGGCTAACATATTTACTACACAGAAAAAGGATGGTATAGCTTCGGAAGATCTGAAAGCTGTTTCTGTTTCCTTTACAAGTAAAACCAATGTAGAATATAAGATTGAGATTTATACAGATTTGAAGACCGAAGGGAATCCTTATAGTGGGACAAAGCAAGAGAGTGCCACAACGGAAGGTGTGACCAGTTATGCAGGGGTCTATACGATTGAATTAGAGAATCCCGTCAAACTCAAACCAGGTACCACATATGCGGTTGTTGTGACAGCTGACGTCATGGATTACGAAAGAGTTTCTATAATAGAGGAAAATAATGGTAAGAAAGTGTGGGATGTTGCAGTTAGTTCTACGGATCCAAAGAGCTATTATTGCCTGAGTAATTACTACTGGAGGGAAGATCAGTACGGTTATAATTACTGTATCAAAGCCTTCACATCCAACAACACAAGCGAAGAAAACACCGATGTAAAACTGGCGGGGAGAAGTCTGACGATGAACGGTTCCATCGATGTTAACTTTTACATGGATCTCTCTGAAACCATTGCAAATGACCCGGACACCTACATGGAGTTCAAGATGGAGAATGGTCGAACATCGAAAGTTCAGATGAATCAGGCTACGAAGAGAACTATCGATGGAAAGTTATATTATGGATTTTCCTGCCCGGTCTATGCGAAAGAAATGACAGACCAGGTAACCGCACAATTCTATGCGGACGGACAACCTGGAAAAATATATACCTACAGCATAAAGCAATACGCGCAAAATGTGTTGGACGGAAAAGTTAAATGTAATCAGGAAACTTTGAATGTAGTGAAAGCCATGTTGAACTACGGTGCCGCTGCGCAGACCCAGTTTAATTATAAGACAGATACACTTGCCAACGCATCATTATCTGATACAGACAAGGCTATAACAGATGGTAGTTTTGAGGCTTACAGGAAATCAATAGTAACGGATGAAGGCATAAAGGGAATCGGCTTTTATGGAAGTTCATTGATTTTGACTTCAGATACTACAGTACGGCATTATTTCCAGCTTACATCCGGATATGATGTGGCTAACTATACATTTACATATACCAATAACGAAGGCAGTACAGTGACTTTGGAACCACAGAAATGGTCGGGCACTGAGGATATGTATTATGTAGAAATTACAGGAATAAAAGCTCAAAAGCTGAACCAGCGTCCGACTGTGACAGTTCATGATAAGAACGGTAATGATGGCAATGGAATACAGGTAACTTATGGACCTTTCAGTTATGCTTACAATGTTTCTAACAATTCAGCAACAGAAGCTAAATTAAAAAATGTGGTAAATAGTTTATATTGGTACTGGTGCTGTGCTGATGCATATGTAAAATCACAGGCAGCTATTTAATACACAGGAAGGAGAACGAGAGATGGATAAGTTGATTTATGAAGAACCGGTGATGGAAGTAGTTGATATAGAAATGGAAGATATAATCACTGATTCTAATGAGTTACCGGTGATTCCGGCGACTCCAAGTCCAAAACAATAGTTGAAGCAGTACAGAAGACGGACAATCTGTCCGTCTTCTGTACTATTCCGGGAGAATAAAAATGAAAAGAAAACGGATGTTAGTCTTAGCATTGGGATGTTTGATAGGAGTGACATTGAGTACAGGCTGCATGAACATCAGCAATTCGCAAGGCAAAGAAAAGGGAAAAAAGAATCCTTCTGATAATAGTACTGTACAGAGTACTCAGCCAGATAGTGATACAGATGAACAGAATGAAGATTCGAAGAATAACAAAGTGCAGGATGAAAAGCCGGACGAAAAGACAAGACCGGAATCTTCCACAAAGGACTCCGACGAGGGAGATGTAGAAACCAAAGTTGATGCAGAGGGAAATATTATCTTTGTTTATCCCCAGGAGAAACAAGAATCCACGACAAAGAACAGTTCTGAGAAGAATAGTGGACAACAGTCGGACACAGGGATTTCCGATGCCAAGGATTTGCCTGCAAACAGTTCAGAATCAGGGAATAAGACGAGTCCTGGAACCGGCGCTGCTTCTGATCATAATATCAATGAAAATGCAGGAAATAAAACAGATAACAAATCAGAAGATGAATCCGACAATAAACCAGATAACAAACCAGACAATAAGACAGACGAGACATCAAAGGATGAAGGTATTGAATTACCATTTATCCCGGAAGAATCGTAGTAGTTTAATAGGATGAAGAATTTATTATGGATCAAATCTGTTATTCAAAAAAAATCCTGGTATGTCTGGCTGATTTTGATGATTCAGATTGTTTTGAATGTGGGAGGCGTTTTATACGCAATTGTATTTAAAGAAATTACAGATGCAGCTGCAGGAGGTTCCTGGTTGCTTTTCAGAAACTGGGTGCTCATCTTCTTGGCTTTAGCTGTGATCCAGACAACTCTCGGTGCGTGTAACAGATTTGCAACGGAGTGGGCCAGAGCATCAATAGAAAACGGATTCAAGGAAAAATTATATAGCTCTATCTTGCACAAAAAGTATGCATACATTACAGGAATCCATTCCGGAGAATGGCTGAATCGATTTACATCAGATACTGTAGTTGTGGCGGATGGCGTTGTCCAGATTCTCCCGGGTATTATCAGTATGCTCGTGAAGATGGGATGTGCAGTTGTTCTGCTGATTTATTTCTGTCCCGTATTTGGATATCTGATTATTCCTGCCAGCGTGCTTTTTGTCCTGTTATCAGCGGGATTTCGAACAGTGTTGAAGAGACGGCATACGGATGTGCAGGAAGCAGACGGAGAATTACGATCATTTTTTCAGGAAAGTATGTCAGCGCTTTTAGTTGTGAAGGCATTTTCGAAAGAAAGTCTGATGGAGACATATGCTAAGGAACGCATGGAAACCCATAAAAAAGCCAGGGTCAGAAAGAATTATTTCTCGAATTTCTGTAATACTGGTTTTGTTGCGGTTATGAATGCTGCTTATGTAACGGGTACAGCTCTGGGTGGCTATGGTATCCTTACAGGTAGAATGTCCTATGGCACTTTGATTGCTATTGTTCAATTGATCGGTCAGATCCAGTCACCTTTGTCCGGTCTGACCGGATACATTCCCCAGATCTATTCTATGCTTGCAAGCGTTGAAAGATTGCAGAAAATAGAAACGTATGAGAATGATGTTGAACCGGAAAGTATGAAATCACCGGGAAAAATTCAGCAGATTTACAGGGAGTGTTTTGAGGGGATTGTATTTGAAGATGTTTCTTTCTCCTATCCCCGGTTAGAAGGGAATGGTTTATCTGAGCAAGAGAGACCGGCAGTGTTTATTCAATTGAATCTTAGAATAGAAAAAGGGGATTGTGTGGCCTTAACCGGTCATTCCGGATGTGGGAAAAGTACGTTTCTTAAGCTGTTGATGGCACTTTATTCGCCGGATTCCGGAGAGATAGCGGTGATGTTGAAAGGGGATAAAGAAGTATTAACTTCAAGCTGGAGACATTTATATGCATATGTTCCTCAGGAAAATCTTCTTATGAGTGGAAGTATCCGTGAGATTGTATCCTTTGGCGAAACAAATCCGAAAACGGATGAGAATGTCTGGAAGGCTCTAAGGATTGCGGCTGCGGATTCTTTTGTAAAAAAGCTTCCGGAACAACTGGATACGATTTTGGGCGAACGGGGAGCAGGGATTTCAGAAGGCCAGATGCAGCGAATAGCAATAGCGAGGGCAATCTATGATGAGGCTCCCATATTGCTGTTGGATGAGGCAACCAGCGCATTGGATGAAGCAACGGAAAAGCAGGTATTACAGAATATTCATGGATTGACAGATAAGACGGTATTGATTGTTACGCATAGGAAAGCAGTATTGGATGTTTGCAATGTGGAACTCCGTTTTGATGACAATGAAAGTAATGATAAGGAAATTGTTAGAGAGGACAGAACGTATGATGAGACAGGACGAGCAGACTGTTCTGAATGAGAGTGAAAAATACATATTGCATCTGATAAGTTGTTCTTTGAACGGTGGTATTCCCAGAGAAAAGCCGGAGGTGTGCAATTGGTCTGAAATTGTAGAATTGCTGGAGCATAACAGTGTACTAAACGCTGTGAGTCCGGCAGTGAAACGATATCCATATGAGATTACACCGGAAATTCGAAAGAAGATAGAGACGGCTCTGCAAAAAACAGTCTATAGACTGCTCCATTTTCAAGTGGAAAGGGAGGCTGTCTTTTCGGCAATGGAGGAAAAGGGAATTGCTTATCTTCCTTTAAAGGGAATTAACCTGGCAGAATACTATCCGATACCTGGTATGCGATGGATGTGCGATAATGATATTCTGTATGGGGACATGGAGAACTGTGAAGCGTCAGACGAAACGGCGGAGACTCTTAAAAATATAATGATTGGACTTGGATATACTACAGAGCATCTCGGTTTGGTGCATGATGTTTATTATAAAAAACCTTTTTTTAATTTTGAAATGCATCGAAAACTGTTTTCGGCGGACAGTCCTTTCGCAGGATATTATGCGAATCCATGGAAAAGAGCAATACCGGTCAGTGGGAAAAAATGTCAATATTGTTTCAAGCCGGAAGATGAGTATGTATTTATGCTGGCTCATGCATATAAGCATTTTCAGCAGAGTGGATCCGGGATCCGTACATTGGTGGATGAATATGTGTTTTTGCATGCGAATACGAAGATGGATTGGCAGTATATTAAGAAACAATTGTTATCTATAGGATTAGAAACATTTGAAGAAAATATGAGAGAAGCTGCGATTAATGTCTTTTCTTTGGAAGGCAGCCTGACGGAGAAAAACTGGGAGATGATTCAGTACATGTTTAACTGTGGAACCTATGGAAAGTTGAGTATTCGTGTCCAGAATAATATGAAAAGGATACAGCAGGAGTATCAGTTGGAGTGGAAGGACGTTCGCAAAAAGTATATGAAAGAGCGTTTCTGGGCGAAGGAAGATATGATAAAGGAGTTTTATCCTTTCTTTTACAGGCACAGAAGTATCCGATGGTTTCTGCCATTTTTCAGGATTATGAAAGGACTGATCATCCATCCGGGAAAACTGTATATGGAATGGAAAAGTATGAAAGAGAGTAAATAGCGCATTTTTTGAAATGTAGTACATTGTTTCGTAAATAACTGTATCATTCACGCAGACAAGTAAATGGTACAGTTATTTCGAAAATGATATGCCAGGTACACGACAGGAGCATGTAGACAAATCATTCGTATAAAGAGAAACAGGAGATTTTACAGATGAAAATAAAGAGCGGATTTGTATTAAGAGAAGTTGCAGGTAAGGCAGTTGTTATAGCTGTAGGAGAAGCAAGTAAGAGTTTTCATGGAATGATCAATCTGAACAGTACAGGTAAAGTAATCTGGCAGGGTGTGGAGAAAGGTTTGTCGGAAGAAGAAATTACGTCTTTGATAGTGGATACATTTGATGTGGATGTACAGACAGCACAGAGCGGAGTCCATCGTATGATTGGGCAGATGCAGGATGCAGGAGTAATTGAATAGTGGAGAACAGGACAGGCATTCAGGAGATACTTGAAGAAAAGGGAATATTTATCAGCACCACAGTTGGTGTCAGTATGTTTCCGATGCTTCGTAATCGCAGAGATACCATAGTGGTAGAGCCGGTGAAAGGCAGATTGAAGAAGTATGATGTTCCTCTTTATAAAAGGGGAGACAAATATGTACTACACAGAATTGTGAAAGTGACTGCTGAAGGGTATGTAATCTGCGGGGACAACTGTATCAATCAGGAATTTTCAGTAACGGATGAAGATATTATAGGTGTTCTGACGGGTTTCTACAGAGATGAAAAAAAAGTAAATATGAATGGTCTGTTGTATAAGTTGTATTGCAGAGTATGGGTGGTATCTTATCCAGTACGAATTCCTGCAAAAAAAATATGGATGAAACTAAAGAGAATGGTGAAAATATGGTTTTTAAAGTAAAGCTGGCAGAACTGGTCATTGGTGTAAAGTGTTTGTATGGAGAAACAAGAGACTTTTGCAGAGAATATCTTACAGATGAAGAAAGTCAGGATTTTAATGTTGCGATCAGTAGGAAGGATATCGAAGCAGAATGTAAGTTAGCGACATCCAACCCTGATAAAGAACGAGATGTTGAACGTTATTCTTGTGAGTATCTGGAACGTCTGGCGCTTATGCGTAAAATAGCAGATCATTTGCCGGAGCATAACTGTTTTTTGATGCATGGAGCAGTAATCTCAGTACAAGGTGACGGGTATCTTTTTACTGCGCCAAGCGGAACAGGAAAATCCACTCATGTAAGCTTATGGAAGAAGTACATCGATGGCGTGGAGATCATCAATGGCGATAAGCCATTCCTTCGGGTAACCGATCATGGAATCTGGGCTTATGGAACCCCATGGGCGGGGAAAGAAGGCTGGCAGAAAAATGAGGGGGTTTTACTGAAGGGAATCTGCCTTCTGATGCGAGGAAAGGAAAATCGAGTTAGTATGCCTGTACAAGAACAGGTGTTACCTTTTCTGATACGTCAGATTTATTACACAGACAATCCGGAAATGGCAGGAAAAACTCTTGAATTGCTCGATCAGGCAATGAAGCAGATCTATTTTTATGAAGTAAGCTGTAATGTATCTAAGGAGGCAGCTTTGTGTTGCTATGACGGGGTGAGAGGCATGTAAATTGTCGGAAACCCTGCTTTTACCATATGTTCATCTGTGTTCAGTTGGATGGTAATTATGAAGAAACGTGGTACAACAGATTATGGTCTCTCGAAGACTGAAAGAAACGTTGGGAAAGATACATTTTGAATTTGCGAATAATGGTTACTTCTCTATTTCGAATGTTGATTTATACTTAAAACTAACCCCGAAGTTATACCGGAATAAGAAGAATGCACAATAAGCCAATAGAGATATTTGAAGAGTTAAGCAAGACTGTGTGGACATACTGAATTTCAGGAGTTCACGCAGTATTTTTTAAAATCAGCATATAGTTTATAACGAAAATAAAAGAAACAGAGCGCAGAGCAGATGATGAAAGAACTGGAAGAGGTCGGAATTGAATGTGGACCGATTCGTGTAGCCGATTTATCGACCAGAAGAAGAGCCTTTTCCATGGTCTGGTCGGGATGTCGTTGAAAATGCATGAATAAAGATGAGAGAGAAAAGAGATTATATAAGGCATGTAATATGTAAATGAGATTTGTGTGTTCTATGAATTGACATTCACTATCAAATATGCTATTTTAAACATATACATATCTGGGAAACAATTCTTCAACCATTCGGTTATCTGATTCCCCATATGAATAAATAAAAACATGGTGGAACGGAGGATCGATGGAGAGAGCTCCTTTCACCGCATAAAGAAAGGAGCATGCGAATGCAGCAAATGACAAACCACAGACCCCTGGCAGAACTGGATCTGCTGGACGATTTTCTCTTTAATGCCTTATTGGCTTATCCGGAATATGGAAGGAGATTCTGCCGGAAATTTTTGAGGATTCTTTTTGGAAGAGATTTTAAAAATCTCAATATTGTAACTCAAAAGTCCTACGGAGGACTGGACACCGGATATCACGGAGCCAGACTGGACGTATACATAGAAGAGGGAGACGAGGTGGAGGTTGATTCCTCGAATGTCTCTGCGATTTATGATATTGAGCCGGATAAGAATAATAAAAGGAAAGACATTGATTCCATTCCACAGAGGACCAGATTCTACCATGCGATCATTGACAGAAGATGCCTGAAAAGTGGTCAGTCCTATGATAGACTGAAGAAGGTGTTTGTTATCTTTATCTGTCCCTATGACCCATTTGGAGATGACCGGATGATCTACACGATCCG
>NZ_CAKRNY010000045.1 GCF_934371575.1 uncultured Blautia sp.
AATCTTGCAACAAAGATAACAACAAACAAAATATCAGGAGGTAACAAAATGGCATTATCAAATCTTTTCGGATGGAAAAAGAAAGCAGAAACAGAAGTCAGTGCAGCATGCGGAACAGCGTGTGGAGCAGCAGGTAAGCCAGAAGAGAAACCGGCAGCATGCGGAACAGCGTGTGGAGCAGCAGATAAGCCGGAAGAAAAACCAGCAGCATGCGGAACAGCATGTGGAGCATCTGACAAGTAAAATAAGTTAAGGAAGGAGTTGGATAGGATGAGTCAGTATTTTTCTTTTCAGTGGCATATTACAGATGAATGTGATCAGCGATGCAAGCATTGCTATATTTTCTCAGGAGAGGGCTGTAAGGAATTAAAGTCCATGACCTGGAACCAGATGACAGAGGTAGTGGCAAACTGTGAGGATTTCTGCAAGGTATATGGCAGAGTACCATATTTCTATATTACTGGCGGAGATCCTATCCTTCATCCGGACTTCTGGAAATTAATGGTATTGCTGAAATCGAAAAAGATACCTTTTACCTTAATGGGAAATCCATTTCATTTGAACGACGAAATTTGCAGAATGCTAAAGGTGTGTGGTTGTGAGAAGTATCAGATGTCCCTTGATGGAATGAGAGAAACTCATGACTGGTTCAGAAAGCCGGGAAGTTTTGACCTGACGATTGAAAAAATCGGATGTCTGAACCGAGCAGGAATAAAAAGTGTAATTATGAGCACGGTATCCAAAACAAATATGAATGAGATACCGGATATTATTGATGAAGTTGTAAAAGCGAAAGTAAAGGTTTTTGCATTTTCCCGCTATGTGCCTACAGGTGGTGAAGTTGATACAAGCATGACACCGGAAGAATACAGAAAGCTTCTGGAAGTCTGTGATGCAAAGTATAAGGCATATGAAAAGGCAGGATGTGAGACCTATTTTAATAAAAAGGATCATTTGTGGACGTTGTATGAATATGAAACGGGACAGTTTAAGCTTCCTGAGAGTACAGAGGCAGGAATGATCTATGGCGGCTGTAACTGTGGAAACTGTCATATTACCATATCTTCCAATGGAGATATTATGGCATGCAGAAGGGTGACAGACAGTAAAGTGGCCAATATTTTTGAAGACCGACTGGCAGATGTCTGGATCTGTCAGATGGAAAAATACAGAGATTACGATAAATTTGTAAAATGCAGCAAATGTGAACTTAAGGCATGGTGCCGTGGATGTCCGGCAGTTGCCAATGGAACAAGCGGTAACTTTTATGGGGCAGATCCACAGTGCTGGAAGACAAGAAATGAGATTACAGGGGAGGTTCTATCATGTTAATGGATATCATCAAAGCAAGACATTCTATTCGGAAATATACAGGTGAGCAGATAAGACGTGATGATCTGGAAAAGATTCTGGAAGCCGGAAATTTTGCACCGAATGCCGGAGGCGGACAGAGAAGTATGATGGTCGCAATCCATAATAAGGAACTGGCAGCTCATGTGGGAAAGATGAATATGGCAGATTTTGACCGCTCACATCTGGCAGGCAGTTTTGTATCAAAGGAACAGCCAAGTACAATCGATGATCCGACTATAAAAAACGGATTCTATCATGCACCGACAGTTGTATGTGTATTCTGCCAGGATAATTTTCTCTTTAAGACAGCAGATGCCTTTTGTATGATGGAAAATATGATTCTGCAGGCAACAGAGCTTGGAATTGCTTCATGTATTATCTCAAGAGGCCATGAAACCTTTGATTCGGAAGAAGGAAGAAGACTGATGGACGAATGGGGAGTACCGGAAGGATACACATGTCAGGGATTTGTTATATTAGGATATATAGATGGCGGACAGCCGAAAAGTAAACCAAGAAAACCAGGAAGAATTAAAATTGTAGAATAGGTGGAGAACAGATGGATTTAGCAACATGTCTGAAAAAAATGGAACTTGTGGGAGTGCTTGCATTTGCAACAGTGGACAGTGAAGGAGCACCACAGATACGGAATATCAGTGCGATTCATTACGAACCGGATGCACTCTATTTTTTCACCGCCAGAGGTAAAAATTTTTGTAAAGAATTAATGGAAGATGGCAGGGTTCAGATTCTTGCTTATACCAAATACAAAGAAATGATTCGTTTGTCAGGAAAGGCTTACGCAGTAGCAGAGAATGAACAGAAAAAATGGATGGATATCATTTTTGAAGAACAGCCATATCTTGCTAATGTATATCCAGGGGATACAAGAGAAATCGGAATTATTTTCTGTATTGATAAGGCAGAAGTGGAGTATTTTAATCTTGGCGTAAATCCAATTTTCCGGGAGACATATATTCTGGGAAATGTAAGTGTAAAAGAAAAGGGATATTACATAACGGAATCCTGTATCGGCTGCGGGAAATGTATGAAACATTGTCCACAGAAATGTATTGAGAAGGGAACACCTTTTGTCATCCGGCAGGAGCACTGTCTGCACTGTGGAAACTGTTATGAAAACTGTCCGGTGAAAGCGGTGATCAGGAAATGAATCAGGATGACAGAAGAAGATATTTAATTGAAGGATTGTTAAAAGAACGACCGGAATATGAGAACATGCAGATTCCATCAGATGCAGGCGAGCAGAAAATGCTGCTCAGATCGCTTATGAATATAAGAATGCCGGGGAAAATGGACCACGCATTTTTGCAGATTCAGGATGCGTACCTTTCAGAAGAAAATGAGAAGAAAGGGATTGTCACATTGGCAGATATCAGGGAGGTACAGCCTGATCTTTCTATCTGGAAGGGCGATATTACAAGACTTAAGGTGGGGGCAATTGTAAATGCGGCAAACAGCGGTATGACAGGATGCTATCATCCCTGTCATAACTGTATTGATAATTGCATTCATACTTATGCAGGAATTCAGCTTCGAAACTATTGTAATGATATGATGATAAAACAGGGACATGAAGAACCAACAGGGCAGGCAAAGATCACCCCAGCGTTTAATCTGCCCTGTGATCATGTGATTCATACGGTTGGCCCGATTGTACAGGGAAAACTGACAAAGAAACATGAGCAGTTACTGACATCCTGCTATGAATCGTGTCTCAGGATAGCTGATGAGAATGAAGTAAAGAGTATTGCTTTTTGCTGTATTTCAACAGGTGTATTTATGTTTCCAAATAAAAGAGCTGCTGAACTTGCAGTACAGACAGTAAAGCAATATAAAGAAAAGACAAAATCAAAGATAAAGGTGATATTTAATGTTTTTAAAGAGGAAGATGAACGACTCTACAAGCAGTTACTCAGATAAGATATTGCAGATAAAAGAAAAAATTGGGGAAGCAGATGCTGTTGTAATAGGGGCTGGTGCGGGATTTTCCACATCAGCCGGTTTTGTGTATAACGGTGAAAGATTTGACAAATATTTTTCAGATTTTAAAAAGAAATATGGATTTTCTGACATGTATTCGGGAGGCTTCTATCCATATAAAACATTGGAAAAACACTGGGGATACTGGTGCAGATATATTTATATTAATCGTTATATGGATGCTCCCAGACCGGTATATCAGAACCTGTATGATCTGGTGAAAGAGAAGGATTATTTTGTTCTGACAACAAATGTGGATCATTGCTTTCAGAAGGCAGGATTCGCTAAAAACAGAATCTTTTATACACAGGGAGATTATGGTCTGTTTCAATGTAGTGAGCCTTGCCATAAGGAAACTTATGACAATGAAGACGCGATTAAAAAAATGGTACTGAGCCAGGGATTCCAGATAATAGACGGGGAACTGCAAAAACCGGAAGACGGAGAAATAAAGCTTACGGTTCCCTTCAGCCTGATTCCATATTGTCCGCGCTGCGGCAAGCCGATGAGTATGAACCTCAGATCGGATCAGACATTTGTTGAGGATGAAGGATGGCACCAGGCAGCAGAAAGATACGAGAAATTTATACAGAATCATAAAAAGCAGAAAATAGTGTTCCTTGAACTTGGAGTAGGATATAATACCCCTGGTATTATAAAATATCCGTTCTGGCAGATGACAAACAAATTTCAACATGCATTTTATGTGTGTCTGAACCAGGGTGAAGCATATGCACCGGAAGAAATAAGGAGAAAGTCTGTCTGCATGAATGAAGATATTGGAGAGATTCTGAAAGAACTGTAGACTTGTGATATAGGGCGGCTGTGAACAGAGCGAATAGTGACAAAAGAGGGTGTGATAAAATGATAATACAAACAGGAATGAGAACAGATATACCTGCATTTTATTCAAAATGGTTTTTGAATCGGATAAAAGAAGGATATGTATGCGTGAGGAATCCCTATAATCCAAAACAGGTGACGAAATACAGCCTTTCACCAGAAGTTGTGGATCTGATCGCATTCTGCACGAAGAACCCTCTTCCAATGCTGCCGTTTCTTGATGAGTTAAAACCGTATGGTCAATACTGGTTTGTAACAATTACACCTTACGGACGGGATATTGAGCCAAACGTTCCGGATAAAGAAACTGTGATGGAAGGTTTTAAAGCATTATCAGATGTCGTGGGTGTAGACAGTATTGGATGGAGATATGATCCGATTTTTATAGATAAAAAACATTCTGTGGAGTGGCATATATCTGAATTTGAAAAAATGGCTGAAAATCTTGCCGGATACACAAAGACATGTGTAATCAGCTTTATAGATATTTATAAAAAGGTGGAACGCAATTTTCCAGAAGCAAAATCAGTACGGGCAGAAGACCGGGCTATGATAGGAAAAGCATTTGTAAAAATAGCATCAAAGTATGGAATGGTTCTGAGGCCTTGTGCAGAAGGAGAAGAGCTTGCCCAATATGGTGCAGATTGCTCCGGGTGTATGACTGTTCATACATTTGAGACAGCTCTCCATAGCAGACTGGAAGTTCCAAAGAGAAAGAAAAATCAGAGAAATGGGGAATGTGCATGTCTTTTGGGGACAGATATAGGTGCCTATGATACTTGCGGACATTTGTGTAAATACTGTTATGCGAATGCAAATCCGGTTTTGGTCAAAGAAAATATGAGAAAGCATAATCCGGACTCCCCATTTTTAATTGGTGGATATATGCCAGGTGATATTGTTCGTGAGGCAATTCAGAAAAGCTGGATTGATGGACAGATTCGATTGGAGTTTTAGCTTATCTGCCATCTGCCGATGCATGAAATTATGAAAAAAGTATCCTCAAGTATAGGAAAAAGCAGCTTAAGGATGCATTTTTGCAGAGGGATGTATCCTCAAACATAGGAAAAAGTAGTTTGAGGATGCATTTTTGCAGAGGAATGTATCCTCAAGCGTAGGAAAAAGTAGTTTGAGGATGCATTTTTGCAGAGGAATGTATCCTCAAGCATAGGAAAAAGCAGTTTGAGGATGCATTTTTGTGGCAGAAAGTATCTTCATCCTTAAAATAGTCAAGATGCAGATACATTGGTCTTAACAAAAGTATCTGCGACCGGTTCAAGAAGCTAAATGCAGATACATTTGATGTGAAAAAGGTATCTGTAAACCTGGAAATCCAGGCAGAGCAGATGCATTTAAGATAAATAACAGATTAATAGATAGAGAACCAAATGGAGAACCAAATGTAGTGCCGGCCGCTTTCAACCAAAGATTTGTTTATAAATTTGATAGTAGCTTTAAAAATGATCGCCTTTGAGCTATAATGAAATAAAATGATGATACCAGGGGCAAAAGGTCAAAAAACCTTTTGCCCCCAATATCAAATGATATGAGTGTCAAAAGGTCTTTTGCCATTTATTTGCTACCCGGATTGCGATCCAGCTACGTCGCTCCCGCAATCCTCCAAATATTTGAAATCCACTGATTTACTGCGTAAATCGCTGCTTTCTCATATTTGGCACGTCCCAAGTTCAAACACCTTATCGTGCAAGCACGAACGGCTTTTTGATCTTGTCTTTATAAAAAGGGGGAACCTTTATGATTACACGAGAAGAAGCATTGAAATTTGGATTATCATTTAAGAATGCATATGAGGAAAGACCATTCCATGACCAGACCTGGCAACTGGTAAGAGTAAAGGAAAGTAAAAAAGCGTTTTTGTGGATCTATGAGCGTAATGGATATGTTAATCTGAACGTAAAGGCAGATCCTGAGTGGCGTGATTTCTGGCGAAGTACATATGAAGCAGTAACTGCAGGATATCATCAGAATAAGGAACATTGGAATACCATTATTCTGGATGGGACAATACCGGATAAAGATATTAAAAGAATGATATGTGAAAGTTATGAGCTGATTACGTACAGCCCGACGAAACGGATTTATGAGGCTGTAAAAAAAATTCCAAAAGGCCAGGTGGCAACCTATGGAAAAGTGGCAGAGATGGCAGGAAATCCAAGAATGTCAAGAGCTGTGGGAAATGCTCTTCATAAGAATCCGGACCCGGAGCATATTCCATGCTATCGTGTGGTAAATTCCAAAGGAGAACTGGCTGGAGCATTTGCTTTTGGAGGCGAAAACGTCCAGAAAAAACTGTTGGAAGCAGATGGGATTGAAGTTATCAATGGAAAAGTAGATTTGAAAAAGTACGGTTTATAGTACGGCTAATAGTACGGCTTATAGTACGTAATATAGCACAGTTTATAGTATAGCCATGCGCTCTGATTATCTGCGAATCTTATTGCGTAGGTGGTGGGGGTAAGATTATAATGATATTGGGGGCAAAAGGTTTTTTGCCCCCCCTTTTGATACCAGATTATTACGTGCTTTGCACTCCCGCAATCTTCAAAAACATTCGTAATCCGCTCATTTTTCTTCGAAAAATGGCTGCTTACTCATGTTTTTGGCGGGTCAGGAGATCAAAAATCGTTAACAAAGCAAAAATTAAAAAAATTAATGTTATGTGGCATGGTTCATTTATACAGAAAATCTTTTAATCAGGTTTGCGGAGACTTCGATTTTACATGTATGCTGTCTTGGAGCCTCAATTTGTGATAAAAGTTCCCGGGCTGCCACCTGTCCCATATAGTGACGTGGGATACTGATGGTGGTAAGTGCGGGATCAATGATCCGTCCCTCTGAAATATTGTCAAAACCGACAACAGCTATTTGCTCCGGTACTTTATAGCCCCGCAGACGAAGTGCTTTGATAGTTCCGATTGCAATCAGATCATTGTCTGCAAAATAGCAGTCAGCAAGAGCATCTCCTCTGTCAATTACGGCCAGCATATCTGCCATGGCTCCATCAATAGACGGGGAAAGCTGATGGATAATGCAGCGGGATCGGGACATTCCATTATCATGCACCGCATGGTAAAAGCCCTCCAGACGTTCGGAAAAATTCCGAAGGGGATATGCAGACTGCAAATAGCCAGGCTGCTTCATCCTGCGGCTGATCAGATAATCTGTGGCAAGATAGGCGCCCTGCCGGTTGTTCGGAACCACATAGTTACAGTTCAGATTTTCAAAATAGGCATCCAGAATTACAACTGGAAATGGCAGCTTCAGGAAAGGCCGCACCATTTCTTCACGCATTTCTGTTCCAAATAGAATAATTCCTACACAGTCTGTAGTACGCAGATCTTCCAGATAGTGCTCCAGATTGTCTCTTTTTTCATAGAAGGTAATCACCTTCAGCTTATAATTATCCTTTTGCACCATGGATTCCATTCCCTCTACCATAGCATCGAAAATGGGAGAGTAGGACATAATGGCATTATGAGAACGGTAGCTGACTGCATAAATACTTCCTGCTTTATTTTTCTTTAAAGAAAGCTTGGTAAAGTCATAACCGTATTTTTCCGCAGCTTCTATTACCATACGCCTGGTTTCGGTGCTGACTCCCGGTTTATTATTCAGCGCCATAGAGACTGCAGTCTGGGAAAGCTTCAGTTTACCGGCTAATTCTTTGGCTGTAATGGACATATGGACACCTCCTGGAAAATTTTCTGCCCAAAAAGCAGAGAAAAGTCTCTTTGTTGAAATCTGAGTTTTTTATATTGTACATATTGTACTTCTTAAATGAAAAATAAACAATATATTCATGAAAGATAAAGTGAAAATAAAGTAAAAAATACTTTATTATATATTGGAATAAAGCTTTAAGTGACATATACTAAGACCATAAGGAACAGCAAAGACAAAAGGCTTTCCAAAAAAGAACGAACAAAAAATATGAAAATAAAAGCTTATAAGGAGGAATGCAAAAAATGGCAAACATTAAAATCGGCTACGCGCCAACCAGACGAAGCATTTTCAGTGCACCGGACGCAGTTAAGTATCGTGGACTTACTGCAGACAGATTAAGAGAGTTAGGAATTGATTTTGTAGACATCACAGACGTAAATGACGAGGGCCTTCTTTATGACGAGGCAGGCCGCATCAAGATTGCAGAGAAATTCAAAAAAGAGAAAATCGATGGACTTTTCCTTCCACACTGCAACTTCGGAACTGAGTTTGAGTGCGCAAGACTTGCAAAAGAGTTAAATGTACCGGTTCTTCTGTGGGGACCTCTTGATGAGAGACCAGACGAGAACGGTGTCCGTCTTCGTGATACGCAGTGCGGACTTTTTGCAACAGGAAAAGTATTAAGAAGATTCCGTGTTCCATTTACATACATGACAAACTGCAGACTGAATGATCCGGTATTTGAGCGTGGTCTTCGCGATTTCATGGCTGTCTGTAATGTAGTAAAAACCTTCCGCAACATGAGAATCCTTCAGATTTCCACAAGACCATACGAGTTCTGGTCCACCATGTGCAATGAGGGTGAGCTTCTTGAGAAATTCAACATCCAGCTGACACCAATTCCAATGCCAGAGCTGACAGACGAGATGAAGAAAGCGAAAGCAGAAGGAACAGAGGTTGCAAAGGTTGTTGAGTATTGCCGCCAGAATATGGAAATCTGTGTAAAAGACAACGAGCTTGAGAATGTAGCAGCTCTTAAGGTTGCTATGGGAAATCTTATTAAGAAATATGGCTGCCAGGCAGCTGCAATCCAGTGCTGGAACCAGCTGCAGAGCGAGATCGGAATCATGCCTTGTGCAGCAAACGCACTTCTCAATGAAGAAGGAATTCCGGTTGTATGTGAGACAGATATTCACGGTGCAATTACCGCTCTTCTTGTTGAGGCAGCAGCACTTGATGACACAAGAAGCTTCTTCGCAGACTGGACTATCCGCCATCCTGACATTGAGAACGGCGAGCTCCTTCAGCACTGCGGACCATGGCCGATCTCTGTTGCAAGAGAGACACCGAAGCTTACTTATCCGCTGGCATTCAGCCATCCGGGAAGCATTACAGCTGAGGCAAAGCATGGTGAAGTAACACTGGCACGTTTTGATGGTGATAACGGAGAATACTCCATGCTCCTCGGAAAAGCAAAAGGCGTTGACGGACCGAAAGGTATGGGAACTTACCTCTGGGTTGAGGTTGAGAACATTAAACGTCTGGAAGCCAAGATTGTAGAAGGACCATACATCCATCACTGTGTAGGTATCCATAAAGACGTAGTTCCGGTACTTTACGAGGCATGCAAATACATGGGAATCACTCCTGATTTATATGATCCTATTGAAGAAGATGTGAAAGCATATTTAAGAGGTGAATGAGAATGGAAAATTTAAAGGCAAAATCTTTTGACTTAAGAAAAGATACTGTAGACATTATTGTTGCCGGAAAGGGCGGTCATATCGGCGGTGACATGAGTGTGATCGATACTCTGATGAGTCTGTATTTCTGCCAGATGAATATTTCTCCAGAAAACATGGATGACCCGGACCGCGATCGTTTCGTACTCAGCAAAGGTCATTCTGTAGAGGCTTACTACGCTGTACTTGCAGCAAAGGGCTTTCTGGACCTGGAAGATATTAAAGCACATTTTTCAAAATTTGGCTCCAAATATATCGGACACCCGAACAATAAGCTTCCTGGAATCGAGATGAACTCCGGTTCTCTGGGACATGGACTTCCTGTATGCGTAGGCATGGCTCTTGCAGGCAAAAAAGATAACAGAGATTACCGTGTTTACACCGTAATGGGTGACGGTGAGCTGGCAGAGGGTTCTGTATGGGAGGGCTTCATGGCAGGACATCAGTACAAACTGGACAACCTTTGTGCAGTAATCGACCGTAACCGTCTTCAGATTTCCGGAAACACAGAGGACGTTATGGGACATGACGATCTCCATGAGCGTATCCGTTCTTTCGGATGGCATGTGATCGATGTAAAAGACGGAAACGATATTGACCAGTTAAATGCTGCTTTTGAAGAAGCAAAAACTGTAAAAGGCAAACCGACAGCTGTAATTGCAAACACTGTAAAAGGCTGCGGCTCTTCCGTAATGGAGAACAAGGCAAACTGGCATCACAAGGTTCCGACTCAGGAAGAATATGATCAGATCATCGCGGATTTTGCAGCAAGAAAGGAGGCCGCTCTTCATGAATAAGATTCCAAACAGACAGGCCATCTGTGAAGTTTTGATGGACAAGGCAAAAGAGGATAAAGATATTATGGTGCTTTGCAGCGATTCCAGAGGATCCGCTTCCATGACACCATTTGCAGATAATTTCCCGGATCAGTTTATTGAGACCGGTATTGCAGAGCAGAACTTGGTTAGTATTTCCGCAGGTCTTGCAAAATGCGGAAAGAAACCATTTGCATGCTCACCGGCCTGCTTCTTATCCACAAGAAGCTACGAGCAGGCTAAGGTTGACGTGGCATACTCCAATACAAATGTTACCCTTATCGGCATTAGCGGTGGTATCAGCTACGGCGCACTTGGAATGAGTCATCATTCTGCACAGGATATCGCAGCTATGTCTGCAATCCCGAATATGAGAGTTTACCTTCCAAGTGACCGTCATCAGACAAAGCATCTGATCGAGGCACTGTTAAAAGATGAGAAACCATCCTATATCCGTGTTGGAAGAAATCCGGTTGAGGATATTTATACAGAAGATAACTGCCCATTTGAAATGGACAAGGCAACCGTTCTGAAAGAAGGAACAGATGTGGCAATCATTGCCTGCGGCGAGATGGTGCGCCCGGCATTTGCAGCAGCTAAGTTACTGGAGGAGCAGGGGATTTCCGCAACTGTACTGGATATGTACTGCGTGAAACCTCTTGATGCAGAAGGTGTTATCAAAGCTGCCCAGAATGCAAAGGCTGTTATTACAGTTGAAGAGCACGCTCCATTTGGCGGACTTGGCTCCATGGTTGCTCAGGTTGTTGGTGCCAACTGCCCGAAGAAAGTGCTGAATATGGCTCTTCCGGATGCTCCGGTTATCACAGGTAATTCCCAGGAAGTATTTGATTATTATGGATTAAATGCCGAGGGTATTGCGAAGAAGGCAGTGGAAGCTTTGAAATAAAACAAAATAGGAAATAAAGCGAAGCGTGTCTGACAGACTGCAAGTGCAGATCCGGTCAGGCACGCTTATTGCTTATCTGCGAAAACGCGCCAAGGCTTGTAAGCTCTGGCACAGTATTTTTTGAAATTTAAGAGGATAACAAAATGGCAAAATATATTATCAGTATAGATCAGAGTACCCAGGGTACTAAGGCGCTCCTTTTTGACGAAACAGGAAGCATTATGCGCCGGACTGACCGTCCACACAAGCAGATTATCAATGAAAAGGGCTGGGTTTCCCATGATCCGGAGGAAATTTACAGCAATGTTCTGGAGGTTGTGAAAGAGCTTCTGGAGGGAGTAGAGAAGGAATATGTAGTTGGTCTGGGAATCAGCAACCAGCGTGAAACTTCACTTGCCTGGAACCGCGTCACTGGCAAGCCTTACGGAAATGCAGTTGTATGGCAGTGCGCCCGTGCGGTAGATATCTGTTCACGCGTGGAAAAGGCTGGCGCAGCAGAGATGATCCGCCAGAAAACAGGAATGAATCTTTCCCCTTATTTTCCGGCATCCAAGATTGCATGGCTTCTGGAAAATGAAGAGGGTGCAAAAGAGGCAGCAGAGCGTCATGAAATCTGTCATGGTACCATTGACAGCTGGCTGGTTTACAAGCTGACAGGGGGCAAAGAATACAGAACCGATTATTCCAATGCGTCAAGAACACAGCTTTTCAATATTTTTGACCTGAAATGGGATGAGGAAATCTGCGGATTATTTGGCATTGACCCAGCAAATATGGCAGAGGTTACAGATTCCGACGCCTGCTTCGGCGAGACGGATTTCCAGGGACTTCTTCCTCATAAAATCCCGATCCATGGCGTACTTGGAGATTCCCACGGCTCTCTTTTTGGCCAGGGATGCCTGCAGCCTGGCATGATCAAGTCCACTTATGGAACCGGTTCTTCTATCATGATGAACATCGGTGAGAAGCCGATTCTGAGTACACACGGGGTTGTTACTTCTCTGGCATGGAAAATCGGCGGCAAGGTTAACTATGTGCTTGAAGGCAACCTGAACTATACAGGTGCTGTTATTACCTGGCTGAAGGATGATCTTCAGATCATTTCTTCTCCTGGAGAAACCGGCAAATTGGCGAAAGAAGCCATTCAGGAGGACAGCCTGTATCTGGTTCCGGCATTCAGCGGTCTTGGTGCGCCCTACTGGGACAGCGAGGCTAGAGCTTCTGTAGTTGGAATGAGCCGTACCACACGTAAGGCTGAGTTTGTAAGAGCAGCACTTGAATGTATTGCCTATCAGATTACAGACGTTGTACAGGCTATGTCTGAGGATGCAGGAGTTCCTGTGAAGGAACTTCGTGTAGATGGAGGTCCTACACGCAATGATTATCTGATGCAGTTCCAGAGCAATATTGCAGATGCTGGGGTACTGGTTCCGGATTCCGAGGAGCTTTCTGCAATTGGACCAGCCTATGCAGCAGGATTGCAGCTTGGCGTCTGGGATGAAAGTATTTTTGGAAAATTAAACCGTGTATCCTATAAACCGGACATGGATGCCAAGAAACGGGAGCAGAAGTATGCTGGTTGGAAAAAGGCAGTTGCTTCTGTAATCACAAACAAATAAATATTAAGCGTACAATCGGGAGGGACAGCGTGGCCAGAAACCACGCCGTCCCTTTTTGCCTGTATGGTGCCTGTGCCGCTAAATAAAAGTGACACTAAATAAAGAAATTGGACTTGACGGTGAAGGCTCTGTAATCGTAAAATTTTTGTATAAAGTATAAAAAGGCAGAGTGGGTTTCGATGCTTTAATAGGGCAGAATTCACAAGTGAAAATACAGGCTGAAAGGCACCAGAGAGAAGGAGAACAGGGAAATGAAATTAGGAATTGTTTATACAAGCACCACACCGGAGTTGATTGAGTGTGTAAATGAAGAAATCAGAAAAAATCTTGGGGATACACCAGAAATATTGAATTATCAGGATCCGTCTATTCTTGCAGAGGTAAGAGAACATGGATACGTAACAGCAGGTGCAGCAGCCCGTCTTGTTGGAATGTACATGCAGGCTGTTTCGGATGGAGCAGATGCAATCTTAAACTGCTGTTCTTCCGTTGGAGAGGTTGCGGATGCGGCTCAGAATATTGGCCGTTATACAGGTATTCCTATTGTTCGCATTGATGAGGAGATGTGCCGCGAAGCAGCCCGTCTTGGCAAGAGAGTGGGCGTTCTGGCTACGTTGCCTACCACACTGGAACCTACTAAGAATACAGTTTCCCGTGTGGCAAGAGAGATGAATCACCATGTAGAACTGGTGGATGGTCTGGTAGATGCCTTTGGTGCAGACCAGGATAAATTTAAGGCGCTTCTTTGTGCAAAAGCAGCTGAGATCGCAGATCAGGTGGATGTAATTCTTCTGGCGCAGGGCTCAATGGCTTATGCAGAGGAAGCAATCCACGAGAAGATCGGCAAACCGGTACTTTCCAGCCCTCGTTTTGGAGCGCAGGCACTTGCAGCGGCACTAAAAGCCAAGGGTTTATAAAAACTGTAAGTGAAAAACGCAAAGATGGAAATATAAAAATTGGAAATGCGAGCAGATTAAAGGAGAATAATAATGCTGACAGATACAACCAGATCCCCATACGCAAAGGTTCATGCCCTGGACGGAATGAAAGTAAAATGGACAGGCGGTCTTTGGAAGGAACGCTTTGATACCTGTGCCAACAGTACTGTGCCGCAGCTGAAGCACATGTTCGACAGCAAAGATATCAGCCATGTAGTAGAAAATTTTAAAATCTGTGCCGGCGATGCAGAGGGAGATTTTGACGGAACTGTTTTTGGAGACGGAGATTTCTATAAATGGATGGAATCTGCTATCTATACCGCTTATCAGACAGATAATCAGCTGCTGAAGGAAGAAATTGAAAATTACATAGAGCTTATCGGCAGAGCACAGCAGCCGGACGGTTATCTTTCCACAAAGCAGATCATCGGTGAGAGAACCGGAAATGGTGTTTCCAGAATGGGTGATATCAATGATTTTGAGGTTTATAACTTCGGTCACATGTTTACCGCAGCCTGTGTGCATAAGAGAATTACCGGAAAGGATAATTTCATTGCAATTGCGGCCAGAACTGCAGATTATCTGGAGCATCTTTACGAAGAGGCAGAGCGTACCGGCGAGGTACAGACCGCAGTCTGCCCGTCTCATTATATGGGACTTGTGGAAATGTACCGTACCACTGGAGATAAACGTTATCTGAAGCTGGCGAAGCAGGCAATTGCTCTTCGTGACAGCGTGAAAAACGGTCTGGATGACAATCAGGATAAAATTCCGCTGAAGCAGCATGAGAAAATTTTGGGACATGCTGTACGTGCAAACTATCTCTATGCAGGTGTGGCTGACCTTTGCCTGGAAGAGGAAGATCCGGATTATATCAATGTTCTCCACAAAGTATGGAGGAGCCTTGTGGATAAAAAGCTTTATATAACAGGCGGATGTGGAGCATTGTATAACGGTGCCTCCCCCTATGGATACTTTTTTGATCATCAGCTTGTTCACCAGGCATATGGCTATGAATACCAGCTTCCGAATATCACAGCGTACAATGAGACCTGCGCATCTCTTGGCGGTGTTTTCTGGGCTTATCGCATGTTCCAGCTGGAGCCAAAGGCAGAGTATTTTGATATTCTGGAACGAATGATGCTGAATACCAACCTGGCTGCACTTAGCCTGGATGGAAAAAGATTTTTCTATGAAAATATGTTAAGACGTGCCAAAGAGCTTGACTATAAGCTGATCTGGCCTCTTACCAGAAGTGAATATATTCTCAGCTACTGCTGTCCTCCAAACCTGGCAAGAACCATTGCACAGTCCAGTGAGTATGCATATCTTACCTCTGATAACAGTGTATGGACTGGTATGTACGGTGCAAGTGAGGCACAGGTGAAGCTGGAAAACGGTGGGGAGTTTACACTTGTGCAGTCCACAGATTATCCGTTTGACGGAACAATCCGCTTCACAGCAAAAGATGTGAAAGTAAATGCTCCGGTCCATTTAAGACTGCGCGTTCCGGGATGGTCAGCAGGCGGTTCCATTAAGGGCACTGGTGCAGACCGTGAACTGACGAAAGAGGATTCGGGAACTTACCTTGATATTCTGGTGGAAGATCCTCAGAATATGGATGTACAGCTGAACCTGGACATGAAGATCCGCTATACAGTTGCAAACAATATGGTAGAGGAAACGGTGGGACAGGCTGCAATTGAGCGGGGACCACTTGTATACTGCTGTGAGAGTGTGGATACCCATGCAGCAGATCTGGATGATGTTTACCTGGATCTGAACGCAGAATTTACTCCTGTGGAATTTGAAATCCAGGGAAGAAAAATGACTGCTCTTGAAACAGAGGAATATGCCATTGACCGTTCTGAATTTGACAGAAATGCACTTTATCAGCCGCTGAAATACCATGGTATGAGTAAAAAACATGTTCGTCTGATTCCATATTACGCATGGGATAACCGTGACTATGGCGAGATGAGAATCTGGTTCCCCATCGCATATACCGTATAAAAATGGGCACTGAGCCCATAATTAATTGAAACAATAATAGACTGAGACGATAATAGACCAACAGAATGGAGAGTTATAGAAACTATGGAATGCAAAGTAATTCCTTTTCAGACTGCTGCGGAAAGAGATAAAACAGATGCCGACAAAGCAGAACTGCTTCTTTCCAGGGCAATGGAAGGTTTTCATAAAAAATTAGTAGTGCTGGATGATGACCCTACTGGTGTGCAGACCGTTCATGATGTGTCTGTTTATACTGACTGGGAAGAAGAATCCATCCGTAAGGGCTTTGAGGAAAAAGAAAACATGTTTTTTATCCTTACCAATTCACGAAGCTTTTCTGTGGAGGAAACTACAAAGGTACATCAGGATATTGCCGAACGAGTGGCGAAGGTGGCTGGTGAACTGGGACAGGATTTCATGATCATTTCCCGTGGAGATTCCACGCTGCGCGGACATTATCCATTGGAAACACAGCTTCTGGCAGATGGTCTGACAAAGAATGAGGGCGCTGTTGTTGATGGTGAGATCATCTGCCCGTTTTTCCCAGAGGGCGGACGATATACAATGGACAACATCCATTATGTAAAAGAACAGGACAATCTGGTTCCGGCTGGTATGACAGAGTTTGCAAAGGACAAGACCTTCGGCTATAAATCCTCTGATCTTACGGAATATGTGGAGGAAAAAACAGAAGGAAAGTACCATAAAGAGGACTGTATCACTATCTCCCTGGAAGAACTGAATGCTCTGGATGTGCAGGGGATGAAGGTAAAGCTTATGACTGCAAAAGACATGGTGAAGATTATTGTGAATGCAGTATCTTACGCTGACCTGAAGGTTTTCTGTGCAGCATTGGTGCTTGCCATGAAAGAGGGAAAACATTACATGGCAAGAACAGCAGCAGCTTTTACCAAGGTAATGGGAAGAATTTCGGATCAGCCCCTTCTTGGAAGAGAGCAGCTGGAAGGAGATACAAGGAATGGAGGAATCGTACTGATCGGTTCTCATGTGAAGAAAACCACAGATCAGCTGAACTGTCTGAAAGAACTGGACGGACAGGCTGATTTCATGGAATTCCAGGTAAATACTGTTTTCGTGGAAAAAGGTCTGGAAAAAGAAGTGGAAAGAACAGTTAAGGAAGCAGAGAAAAAAATTCTCTCCGGCAGAACTGTTGTGATTTATACAAGCAGACAGCTTCTTGCACCGGAGAACATGACTCCGGAGGAAAAACTGCAGATTTCTGTAAAGATCTCCAATGCAGTGACCGGCATTATTGGTAAGCTATCTGTGAAACCGAAATTTATCATTGCAAAAGGCGGAATTACTTCATCTGATGTGGGAACCAAAGCCCTTCATGTGAAGAAAGCACGGGTTATGGGACAGGTGAAGAAGGGAATCCCGGTATGGATGACAGGAGAAGAAAGTAAGTTCCCTGGAATGCCGTACATTATTTTCCCTGGGAATGTGGGAGAAATAAGTACTCTGAAGGAAATTGTAGAGGAATTGATCTGATTGGAGGTTCACAAAATGAGAAAAGTAATTATATCTCTGGCGCCTGTACAGGCAGGCACCAGTGTGGATGCAGTAAAACTTGCAGAGGATGTTGAGAAAAGCGTAAAGCTTGGTGCAGCAATGTGCCACCTTCACTGCCGTAAACCGGACGGAAGCCTTACACCTGATATTTCTTACATGTCTGAGTGCTTTGATGAAATCCTGAAACGTACTGACGTAGTTGTTCAGGCATCTACCGGAGGTGTATCTGATATGAATATTCAGGAACGCTGTAATCCCTTGGATTATCCCAAGGTAGAGAGTGCATCACTGAACGGTGGAAGCACAAATCTGGGAGAAGCAGTATATATCAATTCCTTTGACGATATCCGCTATTGTGCAGATGCAGTTTATAAAAGAGGGATTCTTCCGGAAACTGAGGTTTTTGATATCGGAATGCTGCATAATATGGCAGTTGTGAAATCTGAGCAGCTATTTGCAGACCCCATGTTATTCAACCTGGTATTCGGTCACAAGGGTGGCATGCAGCCTACACCTGAAATGCTGGCAGCCTTTCGTTCCTTCGTTCCATCTGATGCACTTTGGGGTGTTACCCATTTTGGACGTGACAACTGGACTTTCCTGGCAGCAGCCATTGCTATGGGAGCAACTGTAGTACGTGTCGGCTTTGAGGACAGCCATTATCTTGAGGATGGCGTGGATGCCCAGTACAACTGGCAGGTTGTTGAGAAGCTGGTGAACCTGATTCGCGCTATGGGTCTGGAGCCTGCAACACCAGATGAAGCAAGACAGATGCTGAAGCTTAGAAAACGCTAAAAGAATTTCAGTACAGGAATTATTTGTATAGAGAAAGGTCAGGGATAAGAAATGCTCGCAATTAAGAGAATTTATATGGATTATGAAACAGCTCCTGTAGGTGTTTCTCATATGCCGCAGTTTGCCTGGGAGCTTGTCAGCGATAAGAAAAATGTAAAACAGAAATCCTATGAGCTTCAGATCGCAAAGGATGCTGATTTTACAGATTTGATTTACAACAGCGGAAGAACAGAGTCCGAGGAGTCTGCTCATGTTTATGTCCAGGGGACATTAGAAAATGCAAAACGCTATTTTGTCCGCGTAAAGGTCAGTGACGGTCAGGAGGAAACTGTCTGGAGTGATACAGCTTCCTTTGTAACTGCCCTTGCAGGAGAAAATGGAGAGTGGAAGGAAGGTGCGCCGGTATGGAAGGCTCCTTTCGTATCTGCTGAAACCGACGACTCCTATAAAAGTGTTTCCAAGGGAACCTATGTAAGAGGAACCTTTGAGATCAAGAAAGAAATAAAAGAAGCCTATGCCTTTACCACAGCCCTTGGTCTGTATCAGTTTTATCTGAATGGCAGAAAAGTAGGCGAGGATGAGATGACACCCGGCTGGACTTCGTACAGAAGACATCTTCTCTATCAGACCTATGAGGTAACGGATTATCTGCAAAAAGGTGTTAACGGTGCAGGTGCAATGCTGGCTCCCGGATGGTACAAGGGCGTTATGGGGCTGACAAAGGCCCGCAATAACTATGGAGACCAGACTGCATTTACCATGGAAATTCTGGTTCGCTACACAGATGGCACCACAGAATCCATTTATACAGACGCATCCTGGACTGGCTGTGATTCACCGGTGGTTTTTGCAGAAATCTATGATGGAGAGATCTATGATGCAGCCTTGGAAATCAGGGACTGGTCAAAGGCAGAAACCACAAAGGGCGACTGGAAGCCGGTTCAGCTGGTATCCTTTGATACACAGGTTATGCGTGCCCAGTATGCTGCAAAGGTTCGCGTAATGGACCGCATCCCTGCAAAACGTATTTTTAAAACACCGGCAGGAGATACAGTTATTGATTTTGCACAGAATATGGCAGGACGTATTGAAGTAACAGCTTCCGGAAAGCCGGGAGATGTGATTGAGCTTCACTGCTTTGAGGTTCTGGATAAAGATGGAAATGTTTATCTGGACAATCTTCGTGCTGCCAAGGCGACTATGAAATATATTTTTGCAAAAGAAGAAACCGTTACCTGGCATCCTACATTCACTTATATGGGATTCCAGTATGCGCTGATCGTTTCTTATCCGGGAGAGCCGAAGGCTGAGAATTTCACAGCATGCACACTGCATTCTGACATGGCATCTAATGGAAATCTCAAGTGCTCCAATCCACTGCTGAATCAGCTCCATCACAACTTCCTGTGGGGACTGAAGAGCAATTTCCTGGATGTGCCAACAGACTGTCCGCAGAGGGATGAGCGTCTTGGATGGACTGGGGATGCAGAGATTTTCTGCCGTACAGCCACCTATCTTATGAATACTTATACATTCTATAAGAAATGGCTCCGCGACCTGGAGGTTGACCAGACTCCGGAGGGCGGTGTACCTCACGTTGTTCCGAATATTGAGGAAGGCCGTACTGATGGAAACTGGCTTCTTAGCCAGGGACCTCATTCTGCAGCAGCCTGGGCAGATGCAGCGATTATTAACCCGTGGACCATGTATCTGATGTATGGTGATAAAGATATTCTGAAAAGACAGTACAACAGCATGAAGGGCTGGATCGATTTCATGCGTGCCCACGCAGTAGATTATATCTGGAATTATAAGCTGCAGTTTGGTGATTGGGTAGCTCTTGATGCGGAAGAGGGCAGCTACTTTGGCGCTACGCCTAATGATCTGACCTGTACTGCATATTATGCTTATTCCACCGGACTTTTCGTACAGATGGCAAAAGCCCTTGGAAAAGAAGATGTGGCAGTAGAATATCAGGAGCTTTATCATAAAATCGTAAACAAATTCCAGGAGACCTTCTTTGATGCAGAAGGAAATATGACAGCACAGACACAGACTGCACATATTGTGGCACTGTATTTCCAGCTGACTCCCAAGAAATATATCGCAAAAACCGTAGAAGGTCTGAAACGTCTTCTGGATAAGGAAAACGGACACCTTGTTACCGGATTTGTGGGAACACCTTATTTCTGTCATGCTCTCAGCCAGAATCACTGTCTGAAGGAGGCTTATGATCTGCTGCTGAAAGAGGATTTCCCATCCTGGCTGTATCAGGTGAAAAAGGGTGCGACTACGATCTGGGAGCACTGGGATGGCCTGAAGGATGACGGAAGCATGTGGAGTGCGGATATGAACTCCTTTAACCATTATGCATATGGTGCGATTGGAGAGTGGATGTACCGCGCAATGGCGGGAATTGAGGCAGATCCGGATCAGCCTGGCTTCAAGCATGCAATACTTTATCCGAGAATCGGAGGTAATCTGAAATATACAGAAGGAAATTATCATAGCATTTATGGCGATGTTGGTGTAAAATGGGAAGTCCAGGGAACACAGATTCTTTTAACTGTTCAGATTCCGGTAAATACAACAGCCCAGATCTGTCTGGATCAGGCGAAAACGGTTGTGGAAAGCGATGGGCTTACCTTTGCCAGAAAAGCAGATTACATGAGTGCTGAAGCGGGAAGCGGAATTTATCACATTGTGTTTGAACAGTAATTTGTAATATTTTACAGCACAATATGAAAGGGTGATCAGAATATGGAAAAGAAAAAGCAGGTTTCGGGAATACAAAAAGCATGGAGGCAGCTGAGTATTCAGAATCAGATTTTTCTTTCCATGTTTCTTATCACCCTTTTGGGTGTTGGCGTTCTGATGAATATTGTATATAAAGCTTCTATTGATGCGATCGAGCAGAACTACCGGGCTTCTTATCAATCTACGCTTAAGAATTCCAGCCGTGTGCTGGATATGAATCTGAAGAATATTGTGGATGTTGGACGAAGCTTCCTCAATGATATGTCGTTTCAGCAGATTCTGGAAAACGGAAATGAGTATGGGGGAAGCAAATTTTCATCCGGTGACAGGACAAAGCTTCGCAAAGTGGCAAATGAGATGGCCAGTCAGCAGGTTTGGGTGAATTATATTGTATTTACAGATTTATACGGACATGTTTATCAGCTGAATAATATCAATCAGGGGACTTATGATTTCTATATGTATTATGCAGATAAGGATATTCTGAAAGAGGATTGGGTAAAGGCAGCCAATGAAGCCAAGGGACGAGAAGTGTTTTTTAATGACAGTATTCTGGCAGTCGGATCTAAAGCCGGCTTTTGCTATGCGAAATATATGATCAATCCTTCTGATGGAGAGGGAATGGGATATATGGTAGTTGGCCTTAGCCAGAAGCTTTTGGGAAAATCCTTTGTCATGGGAAATGAAAGCTTCAATTCCAGTAATTTTATGGTGTTGGATGAGGATGATGAGCTGATTTATTTTGTTGGAAATGAAGAGAGAGAGCCTGCCATCATGGAAGCCTTTTCCAACCCGGAAAAAAACAGTCTGTATCTTTTTTCTTCTGTTACAAACTATACCACAGGATGGAGTATTGTGAATGTAGTAGAGAAAAATGAACTCAGCGAGGAAAGTAAAGGAATCCGGCTGACTGCATTTCTGGTAGCTGGCTGTGTTCTTATAGTAGGCTTCATTATGGCAAGAATTATTTCCAGAACCATCAGTCATCCACTGAAGCAGCTGGAAAATACCATTGCACAGGTTGGTGAAGGTGAACGCCATATTACAGAAGAGTTTGATTACAGCGAGGTGGGCCGTATTGGTCAGAAGTTTAAGGAAATGGTTAATACGAATCTGGAGCTTTCGGAGCATCTGATGGCTGTAAAACTGAATGAACGTGAGGCAGAGCTTTTGCTTCTGCAATCACAGATCAATCCTCATTTTCTTTATAATACTCTGGATTCTCTGTATTTTGTTGCGATCATGCACGGAGATGATCAGATGGCAGAAATGGTGGAAGCGCTTTCCGATAATTTCAAGCTGGCACTGAATAACGGAAATAAATACATTAAGGTTGCAGATTCCGTGAAATGGATGCAGGGCTATATGAAGCTACAGAATATGAGGTACAATAACCGTTTTGAACTGTTTGTGGATATCAGCAGAGAGATTCTTCAGAGAGAGACAATCACTTTTATTTTCCAGCCGTTTATTGAGAATGCCATGTACCATGGTCTTGAACCGAAAATCGGCAAAGGCAAAATTTCCCTGCGAGGATGGCAGGAGCAAAATGATATGATCTTTACCATTGAAGATGATGGCGTGGGAATTGACGACATGTCCAGACTGGAAAATGGTTACGGTGTGCGAAATGTAATTGAACGTATAAAGCTGAATTACGGAGAAAAATATGGAGTAACATTTGAAAGCAGTCCCGGAAAGGGAACGAAAGTGACGATTGTAGTTCCGGTAAGATAAGGAGGAATTTATGTATCGTTTAGTTGTAATTGATGATGAATATATAGTTGTGCAGGGAATCAAGGCTCTGCTTTCCAGGCTGAAGCTGGATTATGAAGTAGTAGGCGCTGCTTATGATGGGATTCAGGGGTTTGAAGTGATTCGAAATGAGAAACCGGATGTGGTAATTACAGACATCCGTATCCCAGGGCTGGATGGTTTGTCTGTTATTGAAGCAGCCAGGGATGAATGTCCGGATACAAACTTTATTGTAATCAGCGGGTATTCTGAATTTGCATATGCGCAGCGGGCACTGACTCTTGGTGTAAAGGATTATATTGATAAGCCGGTTACTGCTGAAAAGCTGAAAAATGCTCTCGCCCGTGTTGAAAGCGGATGGGCGAAAACCAGAGATGAAGATGACCGGAAGGCACAGGCAAACAGGGAAAAATTTCAGGAGCTTGATCAGATTTTTGAGGGCGGAGTACGCAGCATCACAAGAGGCGATGCCGGATCATTCCGGGAGTATTCCAGAAAGGCAATTATATGCCTGAAGGAGCTTTATCCGGAATTGCCGGATTTTCGGCGGGAATTTTACAAGCATCTTTGTGTACTAAGTGATGTTCTGATTGAGAGCCAGAAGCAGGTTGAGCGTGGCTCACTGGTTTCGTTTCAGGAAATGGAAAAATGTGAAACTATGGAACAGGTACAAGCTTACGGAGAAGGTGTGCTTTCGGATATCGGCAAGCATCTGACAGCAGACCAGACAGGAAGCAGACACCGTGTGATTCTGGAGATAGTTACTTATCTGGACGAGCATTATAATCAGGATATCGGCTTAAGTGAGCTGGCAGATAAGGTAGGGATGAGCACTGCTTATTTAAGTGTTCTCTTTAAGACAGAGGTAGGAACCTCCTATGTGAAATATCTGACAGACCTGCGTATTAAAAAAGCGAAAAAGCTGCTTCAGGATGGTTACAAAGTTCACGAGGTCAGTGAACTGGTAGGGTATAATAATTACAGATACTTCTGCGATATATTTAAGAAGCACGAAGGAATGACGCCAAACGAGTACAAAGGGAACGTTTGGAACCCAGAGGGATAATATAAAAGGATATATAAAGTGCACATATTCACTATTTTGAATATGTGCATTTTGTATATTCTAATGTGATAAAGTAATTAAATATACTACAATTTTTATATAAAATAGTCTAAAAAAACTGTACATTACCAAAAAAATTAGGCACTGGTAAATAAGCAGGAAACTGGTATTATATAAGCATAAGATATTTCCCGGGGATACAAAAACAAGAAACGAAAATGACATCAAACGAGACCGAAAAAGTAACTGGCTAACAAAAATTCAAAAATTGAAAATTCTGGAGGAATTTATAATGAAAAAGAGAGCATTAGCTATTTTAATGGCAGCATTAACAGCAAGTACAATGTTTGCAGTTCCTACATTTGCAGCAGATTACTCAGGAGAGGATCCGCAGCTTGAGAAAAACATCAAAATCCTTACCATCTGGGCAGAAGATAATGACAATGGTATGCTGTTAAACAAAATCTGCGAAGATTATCAGAAAAATGTAAACCCGAATTTCACATGGGAATATGAGATGGTTGCTTCTGACAACCTTCAGCAGAAAATTGCTACACTGGCTGCATCCAATGATCTTCCGGATGTATTTGCTTATGAGGCAGGTGCTCCTCTTAGTGTACTGATTGATTCCGGTAAAGTTAAAAATATTTCTGAAGCAGTTGATGAACTGGGAACCACAGATTGCTTAAACAGTGGTGCTGTTGAGCTTCTGAAAGGCTTATCCGGAACAGATGATCTTTATGATCTTCCTCTTGGACTGAACGTAGAAGGCTTCTGGTACAACAAAGCTCTGTTCGAGCAGGCAGGATGCGAAGTTCCTACAACATGGGATGAGTTTGAAGAGGTTCTTCAGAAACTTTCCGATGCAGGTATCCAGCCTCTTACAACCGGCGGATCTGACAAATGGGGTGCAACCCGTCTGATCAATGCTTACGCAGTAAGAACAGCAGGAAATGATATCATGACAAAAGCAGCTGACGGCGAAGTTCCTTATACAGATGAGAAACTGGTTGCAGCAGCTGACAAGCTTGCAGAGTGGGCAGAGAAAGGATACTTCGGAGAAGGTATCACAACAGTTGATATGAATACAGCAGGTTCCATGCTGATGAGTGGAAAAGCAGCTATCTTCTACAATGGTTCCTGGTTTACACAGAACCTGACAGATGATTCCCAGAACCCGGCAGGCGAGGACGGAATCGGATTCTTCAACATTCCGGTTGCAGATGAGTCCATCAGCTCCGCTACTTCTTACTCTATGAACTGTGGTAACATCCTTGCACTTGACAACGACAAATATGATGAGGCTACTGGCTGGTTCCTGAAATACTTCATGGAGAACATCGGAAATGTAGCTATGGAAGAGCAGGGAACTGTTAAAGGTTACACATATGATGTTGCAGCAGATGATATGGATAACTACACCAAACTTGTTCTTGACGAGATTGACAAATCCACAGAAGGATTTGCATGGTGGGAAGCAAAAATGCCTAGCGAAATCTCCAAGACAGCTCAGGAAAATGTACAGCCTCTGTTAAACGGCGAAATGACTGGCGAAGAATATATGCAGTCCATCCAGGATGTATATGACATGCAGTAAGTAACAGCTTTGGCAATATAAGCTTTGAACTTCAAATGGGAGTGTTTGCCAGCAGACACTCCCATTTTTATGTTAGAAAGAAAGGAAGGAATTTTATGAACAAGGTATTAGGTAATAAGAAAGCGATATCCCTTTTCGTAGTTCCGGCATTAATTGTTTACACCATCATCGTAATGGTACCGGTTATCTGGTCGTTGTATTATTCATTTTTCAGCGGCAGCCCGGGACTTCAGTGGGAATTTGCCGGATTTGACAATTATGCAAGACTTTTCAGAGATAAGAACTTCTTAAACGCATTAACAGTAAACTGTAAATATGTATTGGTAGTAACCGTTGGCCAGGTTGGAATGGGACTTTTACTTTCCCTGATGTTTAAATTCTGGCTGAGAAGATGCAAAACCATCGTAAGAACTCTGGTTTTCTTCCCGGTAGTACTTCCTACTGTTGCAGTAGGTCAGCTGTTTGCAAAGATCTATGAGATTCAGCCAAACTATGGTCTGTTAAACTCATTGCTTGACTCTCTTGGTTTTACGAACCTTGTTCAGCCATGGATCGGCCAGTCCAGCACAGCTCTCTGGGCATTGTGCGTAATGGATATCTGGGTAGCCATGGGATTCTATTCCGTAATTTTCTATGGAGCACTCCTTGATATCTCTGATGATATCCTGGAAGCAGCCAGAATCGACGGTTGTGGTGGATGGCAGTTATTTAAAAACATTCTTCTTCCGCTTCTTCGTCCGATGGTAATCACTAGCCTTGTATTCAGCTTCTCCGGAACTGTAAAAATGTTCGAGTCTGCTATGGCTCTTACCAAGGGTGGTCCTGGAAGTGCAACCAAGTCACTTTCCATGTATATGTATGATGTTGCATTTACCTACAATAAGGTTGGTTACGCCAGCGTTATCGCAATCGTGATCTTCCTGATCTGTGTAGTTGGATCTCTTGTTATCAACAAATTTGATGTGAAAGACTGAAAGGAGGAAATATTATGAAAAAAGTAAAAGCAGCTTTTCGAGGAATTGTAATTTTCCTTCTTTGCATAATTGAGATCTATCCGTTATTCTGGATGCTTACCGCATCCTTCAAGAAACAGGCTGAGTGGAGTGAAAAGCCAGCTTATGCATTAAATGATGGTTTCTATTTCCAGAACTACTCTGATGCATGGACAAGAGGACATATGTCCACTTTCTTTAAGAACAGTTTGATCACTACATTAGTGGCACTTGTATTTATTGTATTTTTCTCAGTAACTGTTGGTTTTGCTGTAACAAAGATGAAATGGAAATTCAGAAATGCAGTTGCACAGTATTTCCGTTTTGGTATCATGATTCCGGTAGCAATCGCTTTGATCCCGCTGTTCCAGATTTACAGCAGATCAAACCTGTTAAATACCAGAACATGTCTGATCATTACGTACATAGCATTCGGTTTGTCGTTGTCTATTTATCTGGTTCAGGGATATCTTCGTTCCTTCCCGGATGACATTATGGAGGCTGCCGTTATCGATGGCTGTGGTATTTACAGACTGATGTGGCACATTGTAACACCACTGATGAAGAACTCTATTGTAACCGTACTGGTTCTTCAGTTCTTCTTCAAATGGAACGACCTTCTGTTTTCCATGACATTCATCAGTGATTCCGCACTGAAGACTGTTCAGACAGGACTTCTGTACTTCTCTGATGAGTTTGGTTCCAAGAACTGGGGTGCAATCTTCGCTTCTGTATCCATGAGTGTATTCCCGCTTCTGATCCTGTACATGGCACTGAACAAGAAACTGATGGAAGGTATGACAGCCGGAGCTGTAAAGGGTTGATTTTATGGAAGATAAAAGGACAGAGCAGTATAGACAGGAATTAAAAAAATTTGTAATGTCTCACACGGAGGATGTGCTTAAGAATCCGCGAAGCTTTATCCGTTATCCGTTTATTGATCCAGGTTCCGTTTACGATGGAAATGTATGGGACTGGGATACCTACTGGTCCGTATATGGCTTTCTGAATCTGGCGGATTCCTACCAGGATCTGTCTGTGAAGCCAAGAATTATAGAGCACGCACAGGGAAATATCCGCAATTTCTTCGACCATCAGCTGGAAGATGGATATATTCCCATGATGATCGAGGTAGCAGACTGGCCGGAGCCTTATCTGAATATGAGGCATAAGGAAGGGAAGATTATGAATATGCATAAGCCTTTCCTTTGCAGCCAGATGTGCCTGATCAGTGATTATACCGGTGATTATGCCTGGACAGAAGAATTTCTTCCTGGCGTGGCAAAGTATTTTGACTGTTATGATCACTATTATTTCCACGAAAACAGCGGACTGTATGTATGGCAGGATGATATTATGATCGGTATGGACAATGACCCGGCTACCTTTGGCCGTCCGCCATTCTCCACTGCCAATATCTATCTGAACAGCTTCATGTGCGTAGAGCTGGAAGCTGGTGCCAAATTGTACAGACAGTTTGGCAAAGAGGAAGAGGCGAAGAGGCTTCTTGATAAACGTGAAGCACTGATCGGTGCAATCCAGCAGGAGTGCTGGGATAAGCGGGATCACTTCTTTTATTCTGTTGATGTGGACATCAAGACCAGAAAATATGACTGGTTCCATCAGGGACTTGGTGTTTTCTGGAAAACACTGCCTATCAAGGTTCGTGTATGGTCTGGCTTTATTCCTATGTATGCAGGAATTGCCACAAAAGAGCAGGCTGCAGACATGGTAAAGCATATTTTTGATCCGGATACCTTTGGTTCTGACTTCGGTCTGACCACGCTTTCAAAGGATGAGAAAATGTTTGACCTGTCTGTTACCAATAATCCGTCCAACTGGCTTGGCCCGATCTGGCTGGTTGCAAACTATGTGGTATTCCGTGGGCTTCTAAACTATGGATACCGCATGGAGGCAGAAATTATGTATAAGCGCACCATGCGTCTTCTTGGAGAAGACCTGGAGAAAACAGGTAGTCTTCATGAGTATTACAATCCATTTAACGGGGAACCGATTATGAATGGAGGTTTTATCAACTGGAATGTACTGGCGCTGAATATGGCAGATGAGCTGGACGGCAAGAAGCCAATGTGCCTGCCAGAACTGTTGGAAAAACAGGCAGAAAAGTAATCATTAGAATAAGGGTTTTTTGCTGTGAGGTAAGTAAATATAGGAAAAGGATTGCAGAATACGTGGAATTTTGCAGTCCTTTTTGTTTGCCA
>NZ_CAKRNY010000046.1 GCF_934371575.1 uncultured Blautia sp.
TGTCTCTATTGTATCATGCTTATGTGTATTTTGGATTTCTCATTTTGGCTTGTACTATTTATATTCTAGCATCATATGAAGTATTTATATTTGCATGGGTTAGGACAAAAACCAGACAGTTGGGATAGAACGATAAAAGAAACTAAAGTATCAGGCAGTAGTATCAGTTTGAGCCTTGCAGAGATGTTAGAAGGAAAAGATGTAACATATAGGGAGTTGTACTCCGCATTCTCAGAAGAGTGCGACAAAGAGGATAAAGAAATCGTCTTATGCGGACTTTCACTGGGTGCTGTTTTGGCACTTAATTATGTGATAGACCATCCGGACAAAGTAAAGGCGCTCGTGTTAGTTGCAGCACAATATAAAATGCCTAAAAAATTATTAAAATTTCAGAATATGCTGTTTCGCCTTATGCCAAATTCAATGTTCAAGCAAATTGGTTTCTAAAAAGCAGATGTTATCAGTTTGTGTAGCACAATGGCTGAACTGGATTTCAGAGATTCTCTACACAATGTGTCTTGTCCGGTATTGATTGTTTGTGGTGAAAAGGACAATGCAAACAAAAAAGCCTCAAAAGAACTTGGCCGTTATTTGAGTAAATCCTCCTTCCATGAACTTTTGAAAACAGGTCATGAAGTAAACATAGAATCTCCGGAGAAATTAGCAATAGTGTTACAGAGATTTTATGATAATATCAAATAAATTCTGATTTATCAAAACACAGCGTGGTCAAGAAACAAGGCGAAGCCGATACGCCGTAGGGCAGTACTTGACGGAGCGTTCGAAGATCATTAATAGAAAAAATTTTTCCTTAAAAGAATTATCAATTGATGCCTCTATCGTCCAGGCTTATCAGCATAGTGCTAGATCATTAGAATGTTTTTCAAACACGCTCTAAGGTTTTGCAAAGAAAAAAGAAAAGAGGGGGCATCACCCCTCTTTTCTATACCTGGAAACCACCAGGATCAGACACACAAATACGACAGCGAACAACATTTGAATGCCCATACTGATCCGTACCTTTCCGAGTAGCTCCGGTGTCAATGTATGATGCCGGCTTAAAATCTCGTTTACCTGTTCATACCAGTATACTGGCAGAAACTGTGAGACCTTCAGAACCGATTTATCCATCACATCCATAGGGACGAAAACGCCGCAGAGGAAGCACATGGAAAGAGAAACAAGGTTGGCTACGCCGCTTAAGATATTGCTGTTTGGAATAAACATTCCGATCAGATAGGAAAGGGACAGTGCAACGATCAGCATAAGCAGTGTATTTACCGTGTAGTAGCCAAAAAGTGGGGAGCCTAAAAAAGCATTTCCATACATGATGACCACGCCCAGGATACCAAGAAGCCACAGGAAAGCACCAATTACCCCCATGGCCAGCAGTCCTTCCAGGGACTGGCGTCTCACAGAAATGGCGGAAGCTTCCATTCTTTTTTTTATATCCCCTTTCTTGAAGGCCATAAGAATATATCCCATGGTATAGCAGAGTGCACCAAGAAAAAGATAAGGAATATAACGGAAATAATAGATGTAAGGTACCTGATCACTGCTTACAGAGTCAGAAGAAAGTTTGGTAACCGGTTCATGCACCTCAGCTTTTAAACCTTGAATGGCCTCCTCCTGGGAAAAACCAGCGGCAAGATAAGTACGGAGTGTATTGATATAATTGCTGATCTGCTGGTCCACGTAATAGGAACTGTAGGAGCCGGGAACTTTGGTAACTTTCAATGGTTCACCTCCCAAAATGCAAGCTTCGTAAAAATCAGCTGGAATCTGTATAATATATTCCACATTGCGGTAAAAGAGATTTTCCTGAAGAACTTCCGGATTATTTTTCATTGGAATTACATGGTGAATCGTGTTAAGATAATCCACAAATCCCTGAGCCAGAACGCTTTGATCTTCATTTACCACTCCAATATCAATGCTGGTATTTGTATAAAGGCTGTCTTCACTTTTTCCTGCGGCCATCTGCATGACCAGAGCTACGGAAAAGAAAATGCCAAGATATATAATGATCATCCCAATATTCTGGCGTAAAATTTTCATATAGCATTTAAATACTGTCATAACTTTCCCTCCGAATCAGTAAAAAGGAAGCTGTAACCAGAACCACACTCATAACAGCAAGGGTAATCAGATTACGGTAGTAGCGTTTAAGATCATCATACACATTGATGCAGTAAAAAGCGTCCGAAATAAGGGCCGCCGGGTTGATTCGGTTGATAAAGGGAGCATTCTTTTCCACAATATCCTTCATAGTATTGTTCATAAGCCCGGACAGGAAACTGCAGATCATGGAGATACCAAGAATAATACCAATCTTTACCCCTTCTTTCATTTTCCCAAGACTTCCCACAAAAATTCCAATGGAAACGCCGATCAGAGATCCGAAAAAAGAAATCAGCAGCATTGGCCCGATTTTTCCCTGAAAATCCAGCTTCAAAATATAACGAAGATAGACCAGAAGTACGATCACATCGAAATAGCCAAGCAAAAAAGAAGCAATCTGTTCGGAAAGGATCAGCTTTAATTTATGGGTTGGTGTTACGCATCGCCTTGCAGCCAGTGCCGTAATATTAGCCTGAAGGGTGATAGCAGAGCCAAATCCGATAAAGCAGCCATAGAGACAGGTCATTGCAATCAGTGCATAGAAAAACTGTACAGTTCCGTTGATGGTATGACCGCCAAGGGAAACCTGGGTAATGGTTTCCTGCTGGTTTATCATCTGCTGGATTCCATTCCAAAGACCAGAGGGGTGAGTGCGGGCAATCTGCTGGATGGTATTTTTTCCTGTTTCGTAGCTGGACAAAACGGACTGGAGAATACTTTGTGGAATCCCATTTGCTGCCACTGTAAGAGTAGGGGCTTTCCCTACATAATAAATTCCGGAAATCTGTTCATTTTCCAGCTGGGAAAGCGCATCTGCTTCAGACAATTCCAGGGTGGAAATCAGATGATTTCCATTATTTCCTATCTGATTCAGAAACATAAGGAATAAGGTATCCGGTTCTTTTTCTTTTACAATTCCAACCTGCACCGTTTCAAAATCCGCATCATCGATATTTCCAAAGGCAAAATAGAACATGGTTCCAAGAAGGAGTGGAAAAATCAGGGGCCAGAAGGTTGTAGCGAAATTTTTTATCTTCACCAGAAGGTTATATTTGATTAAATGCAGCATAGTCACCCTCCTTAATCTCGCAGCTGTTTTCCTGTGATTTCCAGAAATACGTCGTTTAAGGTAGGAAGCTCAGAGGAAACCTGTCCAAAAGGGATATCCTGGCTTTGCAGATAATTCAGAAGCCGGATCAGATTATGTCGGGCACCTGTACAGCGGACTGTGAGAACCTGTTCTTCGTAATGAAGGTCAAATACATGGGGAAGTGTCCGGATGTCTGCAAGATTTTCAGGGGAAAGGGGAACTGCCTCAATGGTGATAGTTTCGCCGGTTTTGATCATTTTTTTCAGTTCGTCTTTGGTTCCGGAAGCAATCACATGACCGTGATCCATAATGGCGATTCTGGTACAGATTTGTTCCACTTCTTCCATGTAATGGGAAGTATAAATAATGGTGGAACCCTGTTCATTCAGCTTCTGGATCCCTTCCAGAATCTTATTCCGGCTTTGGGGATCAACAGCCACAGTTGGCTCATCCATAATGATCAGCCGTGGTTTATGGGCGATTCCGCAGGCAATGTTCAATCTGCGGAGAAGACCGCCGGAAAGTTTTTTCGGCCGCATTTTTCGATAGTCGTTAAGGTCAGCGAAAGTGATTGCTTCCTCTACCAGCTCTTTTCGTTTCTTTTTATCCGGGACATAAAGCCCGCAGAAATAGTCAATGTTTTCGTAAACAGTCAATTCGTCGAAAACAGCAACATTCTGCAATACAATGCCGATTTGCTGTTTTACCTGGTAATTGTTCGGCCGCATTTCTTCTCCGAAAATACGAATGATTCCTTTGTCGTATTTCAGAAGGGAAAGCATACAATTGATAGCTGTGGTTTTTCCGGAACCATTTGGTCCCAGAAGACCAAAAATTTCCCCTTCTGAAATGTTCAGATTCAGATGGTCCAGTGCCACCAGGCTGCCATATCTTTTTACCAGATTTTCTATTTGTACAATATTGGTTGACATGATTTTCCTCCCTGAAAATTCTGATGGTGTATTATAATTTCAGTATAGAAGAAAAAGGATAAAATACCTAGTGTGAAATGTCATTCCTTTTCTGTGACAAATGTCATAAAGTGAGGAAAGTTTCTTTACAGCGTGTGGCAGGGTATACTATAATGAAAAAAGTGTTTCGGGAACTGTTGGTGGATTTGAAAAAAGAAGATTGTCTGTAAACGGTAATTATTTCATGAAAAAGAAAGCAGGTGACAGTGTGGGATATTTCTTGGATTGTGGACTTCTGGTATTCTATGGGTTTCTGTCACTTTTTTTTATGCCGCCGGATACTGGATTTCTGATCGCTTTTTTATGTTGTGTTTGTCTGATCTGTCTTGGATATGTGCTGAAACGAAAAGGACTGCGGATGATGACTGGCATTTTGTTCGGGCTTTTGGGGTCTGCGGTTCCTGAGATTTTTCTTTTTTATCCTTGCCTTTTTTATCTGTTTTTTCATGAAAAAATGCCGGGGCTGGCAATGGCCGGCATTGCCCTTTTCCTGTGTCAAATGCCGGTAACCTGGGAAAACAGAGGTTTCTTTGCAGCTGCAGGTGTGTTTGGGTTTTTACTGGCGTTTTTAATGGAGAGAAATACAAGAAGGACACAGATTCTGGAGAAAGAGCTTCGAAGAACCCAGGATGATTCTAAGGAGCGGAATCTTCTTCTTTCCCAGAAAAATAAGGCATTGCAGGAAAAACAGGATTATCAGATTTATAACGCCACCTTAAAAGAACGAAACCGCATTGCCCGGGAAATCCACGACAATGTGGGGCATGTGCTTTCCAGGTCCATTCTGATGGTGGGGGCGGCCAGGACCATTAACAAGGAGCCCGGGATGTCAGCTATGCTGGAAAATCTGGAAGATTCCCTGAATCATGCCATGAACAGTATCCGAAGCAGTGTTCATGACCTTCATGATGAGGCTGTGAACCTGGAAGAAGTGGAAAAAGGGCTTGTGAAGGAGTTTACTTTTTGCCCGGTGGAGATGACATTTGATATGACGCATGAGGTACCAAGGGATGTGAAATATTGTTTTATCAGCATTACCAAGGAAGCCTTTGCCAATATTATGAAGCACAGCAATGCCACAAAGGTGCAGCTGATCCTTCGGGAACATCCGGCACTTTATCAGTTGTGCGTGGAAGATAACGGAACCGGAGCTTTTTACGATCCGGGGAATTCCGGCATGGGAATTGGAAATATGAAAGAGCGTGTGAAGGCTCTTGGAGGAACCATGCAGATTTTCGTGGATAAGGGATTTCGTATTTTTATTACAATTCCCAAGTAACTGATGTGACTGGAATAAGACAAAAAGAGAGCTGAAAATGAGAATTATAATTGTAGATGATGACTGCCTGGTAGCAGGAGCTCTGAAAACCATTTTGGAAGTGAATGAGGATGTGGAAGTGCTGGACACCGGTGTGGATGGAAAACAGGCTTGCCAGCTTTACGAAAAATATGAGCCGGATGTTCTTCTTATGGATATCCGGATGAAGGAAATGGACGGACTGGAGGCTTCAGAGCATATCCTGAAAAGACATCCGAAGGCGAAAATTTTGCTTCTGACAACTTTTTCAGACGACGAATACATTGTAAAAGCCCTGCGTCTTGGAGCAAAGGGCTACCTTTTGAAGCAGGATTATGGCAGTATTTTGCCGGCGCTGCGGGCAGTTTATTCTGGTCAGACGGTCTTTGGAACGGAGATCGTTTCCAAAATTCCAGATCTGCTGCAGGGTGAAAAAAAGTTTGACTACAGCAGTTACAATATTAATACGAGAGAATTTGAAATCATTGAGCTGATTGCCAATGGATACAGTAATAGGGAGATTGCGGCGGAGCTTTTTCTAAGCGAGGGAACGGTGCGAAATTATCTGAGCACTATTCTGGAGAAGCTGCAGCTTCGGGACCGCACCCAGGTGGCTGTATTTTATTACCAGCACAGGTAAGACTTGGATGCCTTTTGCCATGGGAAATGCAAAAAAGTACAGACGTAAGCAAAGAAATATGTTATAATGTGGGCGCTTAATCAGTTGCTTTATCAGGAAGCGTTAATTAAACAAGGAGGAACTCATTATGAGCGATTATGTGATCATAACAGATACTTCTGCGGATATTCCAGCAGATGTTTTAGATAAAGGTCAGATTAAACTGATTCCTATGGTGTATCAGTTAAATGGAGAGCAGTGTCCGCACAGAAATCCGGGAAACTGGGACAGTAAGGCTTTTTATGATAAACTGCGTGCAGGTGGAACTGGAAGTACATCCCAGATTTCTCCAGCTACATATACAGAATACTTTGAGCCATTTCTGAAAGAAGGTAAAGATATTCTTTATATTTCTCTGTCTGGCGGACTGACTTCTACCTGGCAAAGCTCTCATATTGCAGCGACAGATCTGCAGGAGGCGTATCCGGAGCGCAGAATTTTCTGTATAGATTCTCTTGCTGCAACTGGCGGTCAGGGAATTCTGGTAATTCTGGCAGCTAAGAACCAGGAAAAAGGAATGTCTCTGGAAGAAAATGCAGCATGGCTGGAAGAGAATCGTCTGCACATCTGTCACTGGTTTACTGTAGACGATCTGGATTTTCTGAAACGTGGCGGACGTATTTCTCCCACTATTGCATGGATCGGTGGGAAACTGAAAATCAAGCCTATCCTTCGGATCGTTGAGGATGGAACTCTGGCAATTCCGGAGAAGGTACGTGGTTCTAAGGCTGCGATGAATACTATTGTTTCCAAATATATCAGTTCAGGGATAAATGAGGAGTATCCTTATGTATTTATCTGCCATGGTGATGCCACAGAGCAGGCCCAGAAGGAGAAAGAGGCCATTCTGGAGGCTGTTCCGCAGGCACAGGTTACAATTATGCCCATGAGTCCGATCATAGGAATTCATACAGGACCTGGTGTGCAGGCAGTGATTTATTTCGGAAATAATCGTTGACATCAAAAGTCATTCAGCGTTCCAAATGTATACCCCATCTCTTCCCATCTGGTCAGCAGTTCGTCCAGAATCTGACCGTTGGTGGAAGAGGTATTATGGAGCAGGACGATAGCACCTGGGTGGATACGTGTAAGAAGCTTCTCGAAGGCTTCCTCTTTGGTTGGCTGTTTATCCTGGTACCAGTCTACATAGGCAAGACTCCAGAAAAAGGTTTTATATCCCAGCTCTTTTGCCATGGACAGATTGGTTGTACTATAAATTCCCTGAGGCGGCCGGTAGAATTTTATCATGGATTCACCGGTCGCTTCTTTATACAGATTTTCAACGCCCTCAAGCTGTTTCTTAAAGCTTTCCATTGAGGAAATTCCGGACATATCCGGGTGGGTGAGGGTATGGTTTCCCACGATATGTCCTTCTTTAACCATTTCTGTTATCAGATCAGGATTGTCTTTTATGAAATTTCCAACTACGAAAAAAGTTGCTTTTACATTGTGCTTTTTTAACGCATTGAGGATTGGCGTGGTATTGCCATTTTCGTAGCCGCAATCGAAGGTAAGATAAATTATTTTTTCTTGTGTGTCTTTTGCAAAAAAGGCATTGTAGCGGGCAAGTTCTTCAAGGGGAGCATTTCCTATAGGGCGTTTTCCCTTTTCCTGAAAACTCAGTCCCCAGCTGGTGCTGTTTGACGAGGTAGTGACTGCATCCGGAGAATAACAGTGATGAATGATTACCCTGGCAGCGGAACCAGCCACAAAGGACAGGACAAAAAGCAGGGGAACTCCGGCATAGTGGAGGATGCTTTCCTTCAGTCTTTGAAATGAAAATCCGGGAAATTTCATGGAGAAAAAACCTCGTGGAGCGCTTTTTTACAGATATATGAAAAAAAGAAGAGTTTATGAATGAGATATAAAAAGAAAGCAAAAGCTGACCATAAATTAAGCCACCAGCATCGACGTTTACTGGTGGCTTAGATCTGTTCCATATCCAATGGAGGATACCTCTCTTTCTTAAAATTATGCGTTTAAAACAATTGGAATTAAAGGCTTACGTTCTTGGTGGACTATACCTCGCTTTACTTAAACTATAAAAGAATTAAGATGTTTCTTTCTATTTCTGGTGGTCCGTACCTCTCTTTCTTAAATTATAAGTAAATAACTTATGTTTTCGGTGGTCTCACTCCTTTTTGTTTTTATTTTTAAGTCCCTTTTGTTTTATGAGTTTACTATAACAGATTACTTTGCATTTGTCAACAAGAAAATAGAAAAAATATTATTTTTATTAAAATAAAAAGTTTATACATATAAAATGAGAGAATATTCAGATAATATTACAGGAGAGAATGTGGTATGATAGGTACAACAGGAATATGGCTTTTCAACGTGATAAAGTGTGGGAAGCTGTGTTGCAGAAGATGAGGAGGAAACAAAGATGTTAAACGCAATTCTTGACGAATTAAAGCTGGATGCTCTTATAATTACGGATCCGTATAACATGCGTCATGTAAGCGGTTTTCGTGGCGGCGAAGGAGCTTTATATATTTCAGCAGCGCAGAAGGTGCTGATTACAGATTCACGTTACACGGAACAGGCTGGTAAGGAAAGCGATTTTACAGTAATTGAAGAGTGCCGTGCGCATAACCGTCAGACTATTTTAAAAGAGTGTATGGAGAAAGAAAACGTAAGCAGTGATTTTCATATGGGATATGAAGATCAGTCCATGCTTTGCTGTGATTTCAATAAGCTGAAAAAGGAACTGCCGGTCCAGACCTGGACACCTCTTGGAAGTAAAATTGACGATCTTCGTCAGATCAAAACAGAAGAAGAACTGGAATGTCTTGCAAGAGCTGAGGAAATCGGTGACAAAGCCTTTGCAGAACTTCTGAAAGTGGTAAAGCCGGGAATGACAGAGCTTGAGGTTGCTGCAGAACTGGAGTATTTGATGAAAAAAGAAGGGGCTGAGGATTTAAGCTTTAATACTATTATCGCTTCCGGTCTGAATTCCTCCATGCCTCATGCAATCCCAGGATACAAGAAGCTGGAAGAGGGCGATTTTGTCACTTGTGATTTCGGCTGTAAATATAAGGGATACTGTTCTGATATGACACGTACTTTTGTACTTGGAAAAGCAAGTGATAAGCAGAAGGAAATTTATAATGTAGTATTAAAAGCTCAGCTTGCCGGTCTTGCAGCAGTAAAAGCAGGTGTCAGTGGTGCAAGTGTTGATAAAGTCGCAAGGGATATTATTACAGAGGCCGGATATGGTGAATATTTCGGTCACGGACTTGGTCACAGTGTAGGTCTTTTCATCCATGAGAGTCCGCGTCTGTCACCGTCTGATGACACCATTCTGAAGGCAAACATGATTGAGACCGTGGAGCCTGGAATTTATGTGCCTGGCTTTGGTGGCGTCCGTATTGAAGATATGGTAGTGGTAACAGAGGATGGCTGCCGTAATCTGGCACATTCTCCTAAGGAACTGATTGAGATTCCTGTTGAGAAATAAGTAAACAAATATTAAAATGTAAATATTGTTATTGAAATATAGAAAGGAATAAGAAAATGCTGAAACAATTATCAATTTTTGCGGAAAATATTAAAGGGAAAATGCAGCAGGTAACAGGGATACTTCTGGAAGAGAATATTAACATTCTGGGTTCTGTTACAAATGACAGCGCGGAGTATGGAATTGTACGTATGGTTGTTTCTCAACCGGAGAAAGCACTGGAAGCTCTTACAAAGGCAGGTTTTATCTGCAAGCTTAGTGATGTACTTGGAATTGAGGTAAAAGATGAGGTTGGTAATCTGAATAATCTGCTTCTCAGCCTTCAGGAGAGCAATATCAACATTGATTATTTGTATCTGTCTTTTAACCGTGCTACAGGTCTTCCGATCATGGTGCTTCATGTGCCGGACATCAGCGAGGTAGAAGCCTGCCTGACAAATAAAGGATTTAATTCTATTTCTGAGGTTCACTGAAAATTCAGATCAAATCCGGAGTGAGTCTTTGCATAGAACTCTGAATAACTGGAAAAACTACCGTTATCAATCTTTAGGAGGTTAAGATATGTTACGGTATTTGCCTATTCGGAAGATTCACGCAAGACAAATTCTGGATTCCAGAGGCAACCCCACTGTGGAAGTAGAAGTGACAGTGGGTGAGGGCATTATTGGAATTAATGGATATACAGGCCGTGCGGCAGTTCCATCTGGAGCGTCCACAGGAAAATTTGAAGCACTGGAGCTAAGAGACGGTGACAAGGGAAATTACAAAGGCCTTAGCGTACAAAAGGCGGTAGATAATGTAAACACCAAAATCGCAGAAGCAATTTTAGGCGAGAATGCACTGGATCAGACTTATATTGATTCACTTCTTATTCAGACTGATGGCACAGATAACAAAAGCAATCTGGGTGCAAATGCTACACTTGGTGTATCAATGGCAGTGGCAAGGGCAGCTGCCATGGCGCTTCGGATCCCGCTTTATCAGTATATTGGCGGCTGTCATGCAAATAGAATGCCGGTGCCTATGATGAATATTCTAAACGGTGGGCGGCATGCGGACAATACGGTAGATCTTCAGGAGTTTATGATCATGCCGGTTGGTGCTTCCTGTTTTTCAGAAGGAATTCGTATGTGTGTGGAAATTTACCAGTCCCTGAGGGTTATTCTGAAAAAGAAAAATCTGTCCACTGCAGTGGGGGATGAAGGTGGTTTTGCACCGGATCTGAAGGACTCCAGGGAAGTACTGGAGCTGATCATTGAGGCTGTAAAAAATGCAGGATATGAGCCTGGAAAAGATGTTGGAATTGCCATTGATGCTGCCGCAAGTGAGCTTTACGATGGCGAAAAAGATGGATACTATTTTCCTGGGGAAAGCAAGATGACTGGAAAAGAAGTAATCCGGGATTCCAATGAAATGATCCGCTATTATGAAGACCTGTTGGATGAATTTCCGATCGTTTCCATTGAAGATGGGCTTCAGGAGGATGACTGGGAGGGCTGGAAGGCTATGACGGAGCGGCTTGGCAGCCGGGTACAGCTGGTAGGAGATGACCTTTTTGTGACGAATATTAAAAGGCTTTCCTGTGGGATTAAGCTGGGAACAGCCAATGCTATTTTGATCAAGGTGAACCAGATCGGCACACTTACAGAATCCCTGGAAGCAGTAGAACTGGCTGCAAGAGCCGGTTATCGTTCTGTCATTTCCCACCGTTCGGGTGAAACGGAGGATTCCTTTATTGCAGATCTGGCTGTGGCCACAGGTGCAGGTCAGATCAAGACCGGAGCACCATGCCGCTCAGACCGAAATGCCAAGTATAATCAGCTGTTGCGGATACATGAGCAGCTGGGAGGGCTGTCGGTGTATGAGAATCCGTTTGCGTTACTGGTCACGGAGTGAACAGTAACCCGTTTGCGTAATTTGCCCAAATTCAAGAGAAAAAAGAGTTGAAATCAAAAGCTGGCTATGGTACAATAACCTCTAGTTGATTAGGAGGTGTAACCACGTGCAGATTTTAAGAACGATTTTAACAATTCTTTTTGTTATAGATTGTATTGCCCTTACCGTAGTAGTCCTCATGCAGGAGGGTAAGTCACAGGGACTTGGCGCTATTGCCGGAGCTGCAGACACATACTGGGGTAAGAACAAAGGACGTTCCATGGAGGGCGGTCTTGTTAAGGCAACTACAGCTATGGGAGTTTTGTTCTTTGTACTGGCAATTGTATTGAACCTGAATTTCTAAGAGAATGAACTGACTGGGAAACACTCTTGTTGATCTGATCGCAAGGGTGTTTTTACTTTATGGGAAATTACTCTGTAATGTTTCATAAAGTTCTGAAATACAAAGATTCAAGAAGGAGACAAGTTGAGTAAAGACAGAAATTTTGACAAGCGAAAAAAATTCATGCTGGAGCTTTTGGGAGATCCGGTATATCAGCCTATGCGTTTCAGAGAGCTTGCAGGTCTTCTCCGTCTTTCAAAGGAAGAGAAGAAGGATTTGTACCGCGTTCTGGATGAGCTGGTGGCAGAGGGAAAGGCAGACCTGGATTCCAAAGGCCGGTATTCTAAGATAACAGGCAGAAAGCGTGGGAAAGAGAAGCTTCGAGAAAAAAGTGAAGAACGATGCAGGAAAAGCGAAGAACGAAGCAGGAAAGGAAAAGATAAATACAGCGACCGCAAACGCGGCAGACGTCTGGAGGAAGAGGAGATGGAGCTCCGCCTTGCGCGTCTGGAAAACGAATATCCGGACAGGCCGTCTGTAGAGGGGACTTTTATTGGTCATCCGAAAGGGTTCGGTTTTGTGGAGGTTGAAGGGGAAGACAATGATGTATTTATTCCGGAAGATTCCACCGGAACCGCTATGCATCAGGATAAGGTTCGTGTCATAATCACAAAAGAGCCACAGGAGGGCAAACGCCGGGAAGGTATTGTGGTAAAAATCCTGGAGAGAGGCATGACGGAAATCGTGGGAACCTACGAAAATAGTCGGGATTTCGGCTTTGTAGTAAGTGATAATCCCAAGTTCTCCAAGGATGTATTTATTCCAAGAAAAGATTCCCAGGGAATCAAGGACGGGGATAAGGTGGTGGTTGAGATCACCAGCTACGGAAGCAAGAACCGCAATCCGGAAGGAAAAATCAAAGAGAATCTTGGAAGCTGCCGTGCCCCTGGGACAGATATTCTTGCCATTGTGAAGAGCTTTGGTATCCCCAGTGAATTTCCGGACAAAGTGATCCGTCAGGCTGACCGTGTACCGGATCATGTATTGGATGCTGACCGGGATGGCAGACTGGATCTTCGTCATCTTCAGACCGTCACAATTGACGGCGAGGATGCCAAGGACCTGGATGACGCGGTTACTTTGACAAAAGAGAACGGCATTTATCATCTTGGTGTACACATTGCAGATGTAAGCAATTACGTGCAGGGAGGCAGTGCTCTTGACCGTGAGGCTCTGAAGCGCGGAACAAGTGTTTATCTGGCAGACCGTGTAATTCCTATGCTTCCGGTACGGCTTTCCAACGGAATATGTTCCCTGAATAAGGGTCAGGACCGCCTTACCTTAAGCTGCCTTATGGACATTGATGAGAAGGGAAATATGGTTTCCCACAAGATTGCAGAGACTGTGATCTGCGTAGATGAGCGGATGAATTATACAGATGTGAAAAACATTCTGGAGGACACTGACGAAGAGGCAAAGGAACGTTATGAAAAGCTTGTGCCTATGTTTTTCCTGATGAAGGAACTGTCAGAAATTCTTCGGGGAAACCGTCATCACAGAGGATCTATTGATTTTGATTTTCCAGAGAGTAAAATTATTTTAAATGCAGCAGGAAGAGCTATAGATATCAAGCCTTATGAGGCAAATGTGGCAACCAGGATCATTGAGGACTTTATGCTGATGGCAAATGAGACTGTGGCAGAGGAATGCTGCAGAGACGATATGCCTTTTGTTTACCGTACTCATGAGACCCCGGATCCGGAGAAAGTGGAGAGTCTTTTAACACTTCTTCATAATCAGGGAGTTCCGGTGCAGAAGCATGGTCAGGAAATTACCCCTAAGGAGATCCAGACGATTCTGGAGAGTATTGAGGGGCTTCCAAATGAGCCACAGATCAGCCGTCTTACTCTTCGAACCATGAAGCAGGCCAAGTATACTACTGAATGCAGCGGCCACTTTGGACTTGCAGCGAAATATTATTGCCATTTTACTTCTCCGATCCGCCGTTATCCGGATCTTCAGATTCACAGGATCATCAAGGACCGACTTCGTGGACGTCTGGAAAGAGAAGGGAAAACAGAACATTATAAAGAAATTCTGGAAGATGTGGCACGTCAGTCCAGCGTGTGCGAACGCCGGGCAGATGAGGCAGAACGGGAATCGGATAAGCTGAAAAAAGCGGAATATATGTCATACCATATTGGGGAAGAATTTGAGGGAATTATTTCCGGCGTAACCGGTTGGGGATTTTATGTGGAACTTCCTAATACGGTAGAAGGACTGGTTCATGTAAATACACTTCGGGATGATTTTTATACCTTTGATCAGGATGCATATGAGCTGATCGGGGATGTAACCCATAAGGTTTTTGCACTGGGACAGAAGGTGCGTGTAAGGGTTGCAGAGGCGGATACCATGTTAAAAACGGTAGATTTTGTTCTGGCTCAGGAGCATGACTGGGAAAAATAACTTTTACCGAATCAAGTGTCGCCTACAGGCGATGGTCCATACAGGGAGGAACTTATGGCAAAAAAACCAGGAATCAAACTGATTGCAAATAATAAAAAAGCGTTTCATGATTATTTCATTGAGGATACCTATGAGGCTGGAATTGCCCTGGCAGGAACGGAAGTAAAATCCCTGCGTATGGGTAAATGCAGCGTTAAGGAATCCTTTGTGAGAATTCAGAATGGGGAAGTTTATATCTACGGAATGAATATCAGCCCATACGAGAAGGGAAATATTTTTAACAAGGATCCTTTGCGTATCCGTAAGCTTCTGCTTCACCGCAGTGAGATCAATAAGATGGAAGCCAAATTAAAGGAAAAAGGTCTTACGCTTGTGCCAATTAAGGTTTATTTCAAGGATAGCCTTGTGAAGGTGGAGATTGGCTTGGCAAGAGGTAAAAAACTGTATGATAAACGTCAGGACATTGCCAAGAAAGACCAGAGAAGAGAAGCTGAACGCGATTTCAAAGTGAAGAATTTGTACTAAAAGTAATGAAAGCCGGAAAAATTCCGGCTTTCGTAAATTGTAGGTCAAGCGGAATTTGCTTGTGAAACCAACAAAAAGAGGTCTGCTATGGAAGAGAAAATAAAAGAAACAACAAAAGAAAAACGTATGATGAAAACAGTGGAGGATTCCAGAACCGAGCAGGTGCACCTGATCATGCACCAGCATTTAAACGCAGGAGGCAGGCTGTTCGGCGGAATGCTGATGCAGTGGGTAGATGAGGTGTCTGGCGTGGTTGCCATGCGTCACTGTGGAACTTACCGTGTGACAACCGCTGCAGTAGATAATTTACAGTTTAAAGAGCCGGTTTACGAGGGTGAAATTCTTGTTATGGTTGGTTATGTGACCTATGTGGGAAATACCTCCATGGAAGTGGAAATTGATTCCTATGTGGAACGTGGAGATGGAATGCGGTATCTGGTGAATCGGGCTTTTTCTGTGATGGTGGCAGTGGATGAGAATGAACGTCCCACACAGATTCCGGGACTGGCTATTCACACAGAGGCAGAGAAAGGGCGCCATGAGGCAGCGGTGCTTCGCAGGGAGATGCGCAAGGAGCGAAGATACGCCGGATTCTAAAAATTGTATGAAATCATTCCGCCTTTGGTTGACAAGTCTGCCATACTCTGTAATAATAATGAAGAGCAAAGAGGAGATATTAGATTCCATTTTGTGGGAGGAATATATATTATGAAAAAACGTTATGTGATTCTTGCAGCACTTCTGGTAACTGCTATGGCAGCAGTGGGATGCGGTAAGAAAAAGACAGAAGATACAAATCAGGATGCACAGGTAACTGTAGCTCCTGCGGAGAATACAGATACAGACCAGACGGATGACGGAGCACTGGTGGACATGCAGAAATCTGATGATGAAGACATCAAGAATGTGATTGGTGATAAGACGACGACAGCATCTAAGCTGATCATTGTTAATGGAACCGGTTCTGCCGTTAAGGGGCTTTATGTACGTCCTGCTTCAGATGATGACGATGACTGGGGTACAGAGTTGATCAATGGTCTATTTACGCTGAATGATGGAGATAAGGCACTTTATTATTATGATGCCAGTGAGACGGATTCAGAGGGAAATAAGGTTACAAGCTATGATATCAGAATCGTGTATGAGGACGAAGAACTTACCGACTGTTATTTCCGTAAGCTTCCATTAACGATGATCACAAAGATCACCCTTAAGATGGATGGAACAGGTGATGATGCCATTCCATATGCCACATATCTTACAGGAAACAGCAAGAAAGAGACTTCCACCCTTGAGGAGGTTAAGAAGCGGCTTGGTCTGGATGACAGTGAGGATGAAGACGAGGATGATAATAAGGACGATAATGAGAATGAGGTAACGCCTACACCGGAACAGCCGGCTCCTACAGAGGCACCAGCAGAAGCGGATCCTACGCCGACACCTTCCGGAAGCAGCGGAGGCGGTTCCAATACAAATCCGGATGATGTAAGCGCAGATGCTGCGAAGAAGTATATTGGTCAGCCGCTCAGCAGTCTGACAGCGGCCCTCGGAGAAGCCAATGGAAGCGATTATGAGAATGAGCCGGAGACGGGAGAGACAGGATATCATTATTATGATACGTTCACAGTTTCTACTACTGTAGATGACAGCGGCAACGAAGTGGTTGCCGGAGTATGGTAAAAGATAATAATGGATGCCAGGAGCAGGGAACTATTGCTCTGGATATTATTAATATAAAATAAGGCAGGACAAAAGAATGGAAATGAAAAGAGTATTATTAAAATTAAGCGGAGAGGCTCTTGCAGGCCCGAAGAAAACAGGCTTTGACGAGGCTACTGTACTTGCAGTAGCGAAGCAGATCAAGGCAATTTCAGACGAAGGAGTACAGATCGGTATTGTGATCGGAGGAGGAAACTTCTGGAGAGGACGTACCAGCGAGACTATCGACCGCAATAAGGCAGACCAGATCGGTATGCTTGCTACGATCATGAACTGTATCTATGTATCTGATCTTTGCAGATATACAGGCATGAAGACCGAGATTTATACTCCATTTGCATGCGGTGCATTTACCAAACTGTATTCCAAGGACAGCGTAGAAGAGAGCTTTGCACAGGGAAAACTTGTATTTTTTGCAGGCGGTACCGGACATCCGTATTTCTCTACAGATACAGCTACTGTTCTTCGTGCAGTTGAGATTGAGGCAGATGCTATCCTTCTTGCAAAGGCTGTAGATGGTATTTATGACAGCGATCCGAAGACCAACCCGAACGCTGTGAAGTATGATGAGATTTCCATTCAGGAAGTTGTAGATAAGAAGCTTGCAGCTATGGATCTTACCGCTTCCATTATGTGCCTGGAGCAGAAGATGCCTATGCTGGTATTCGCTCTTGATGAGGAGAACAGCATTATCAATACTGTTCACGGAAAATTCTCCGGAACCAAGGTTACTGTTTAACCGAATAAGGTAAATAGCGAAGAGGATAGGAAATATCTGTTTTACATGAAAGAATATACTGCGTATTTGCAGAAAATATAAAGAGGGAGATTAATTTTATGGATGAAAGAATTCAGAAGTATGAAGAGAAAATGAAAAAGACACTGGGAAGCCTGGAGGCAGAGCTGGCTACTGTTCGTGCAGGACGTGCCAATCCCCATATTCTTGACAAGCTGACAGTAGATTATTACGGCAGTCCTACACCGCTTCAGCAGGTTGCTAACGTTACTGTTCCGGAGGCTCGTATGATCCAGATTCAGCCATGGGAATCCAGCCTGATCAAAGGAATCGAGAAAGCAATTCTTACTTCTGACCTTGGTTTGAATCCGAATAACGATGGTAAAGTAATACGTCTTGTTTTCCCGGAACTTACAGAGGAACGCCGTAAAGATCTGGTTAAGGATGTTAAGAAAAAAGGTGAAGCTGCCAAGGTTGCAGTCCGCAATATCCGTCGTGATGCCAATGATGCATATAAGAAACTGAAAAAAGAAGAGGATGTATCTGAGGATCAGATCAAAGAGCTGGAGGATAAAATTCAGAAGCTTACTGATAAATACATCAAAGATGTAGATGCAGCGGTAGAGGCAAAGGGCAAGGAAATTATGACTGTATAAGCTTACGCAGTCTTTATAGAGAAACGCAAAGAGAGCTCTTAAAAGGAGCTCTTTTCTGCCTTATATAGAAATGGATAAAATACGGAAAACTAAGGAGAAAATTATGAACGTACCCAATCATATTGCCATTATTCTGGATGGCAACGGGCGCTGGGCCAAAGCGAAGGGAATGCCAAGAGGCTATGGTCATATTAAAGGCTGTGCCAATCTGGAGCAGGTTTGTTATGACATTAAAGATCTGGGAGTAAAATACCTGACTGTCTATGCTTTTTCAACGGAGAACTGGAAACGTTCCAGAGAAGAAGTTGATGGTCTTATGAAATTGTTCCGAAGCTATCTGAAGAAATGTATTAAAATTTCCAGAGATAATAAAATGAAGATCAAAATCATAGGAGACATATCTGCTTTTGCACCGGATATTCAGGAAAGCATCCGCAAGCTGGAGGACTTTTCAAAGGATTATGATGAACTGTATTTTCAGATTGCCATGAATTACGGAAGCCGTGATGAGATTACAAGAGGAATGAAGAAAATGGCTCAGGATGTGGCTGATGGGAATCTTTTGCCGGCGCAGATCACCGAGGATACCATAAGTGGTTATCTGGATACTGCCGGGGTTCCGGATCCGGATCTTTTGATCCGCACCAGTGGAGAGCAGCGTCTTTCTAATTTCCTGATGTGGCAGCTTGCATATACCGAATTCTATTTTACTGATATCGCATGGCCGGACTTCCACAAAGCAGAATTAATACAGGCTATTGAGAAATATAATCAAAGAGACAGAAGATATGGCGGTGTGAAGGAGGAGTAGTATGTTTAAGACACGTCTTTTAAGCGGTATTGTACTGGTTGCAGTGGCGCTTCTGACAATTATCAGCGGAGGTTACGTGCTGTTTTTTACATTGCTTGGAATTTCTCTGATTGGAATGCAGGAACTGTACAAGGTTATGAATGTGAGACAGGATCAGTTTAATGTTCTGGAAATTGCAGGATATCTGGGTGCAGTGATCTACTATGTGTTGATGGTAATTGATTTTGAAAAATACGGAATGATGGGAGTGATTCTCTCATTCATGATTTTTATGTTTGTTTATGTATTTACCTATCCGAAGTTTAAGGCAGATCAGATAATGCCTGCTTTCTTCGGCGTTGTTTATGTTGCAGTGATGCTGTCCTTTATCTATCTTACCAGAAATCTTCCGGATGGTAAATTCCTGGTATGGCTGATTTTCCTTTGCTCCTGGGGATGTGACACCTGTGCGTATTGTGTTGGAATGCTTATTGGCAAACATAAAATGGCACCGATTCTCAGCCCAAAGAAATCTGTGGAAGGTGGAGTCGGAGGAGTTGCCGGCGCAGCGCTTCTTGGTGTGATTTATGCAGCTGCCACAAAGGGACCGATGGCTGAATATGCACTGATCTGTGCAGTTGGTGCGCTGATTTCCATGGTGGGGGATCTGGCGGCATCTGCAATTAAAAGGAATCAGGGAATTAAAGATTATGGTAAATTAATTCCGGGGCATGGCGGAATTCTGGACAGATTTGACAGTGTGATCTTTACTGCACCGGCGATTTATTTCCTTGCAAAGCTTGTGCTTGGAATCTGACCGCCGAGGCTGAATGAAAGGAATTATACATGAAGAAAATTGCAATTTTAGGTTCAACAGGCTCTATTGGTACACAGACACTGGATGTGGCAAGGGCGAATGGTGATATTCAGGTACTGGGAATCAGTGCCGGGAGAAATATAAAAATGCTGGAAGAACAGGCACGTGAGTTTCATCCGCAGCTGATTGCTGTGTGGGATGAGAACGCAGCCAGAGATCTGGCAGTTCGCCTGAAAGATATGGATGTAAAAATCGTATCCGGTATGGAGGGACTTCTGGAGCTTGCGCGTATGCCTCAGACAGATATTCTGGTGACTGCTGTGGTAGGCATGATCGGAATCCGTCCTACAATGGAGGGAATTAAGGCTGGTAAGGATATTGCCCTTGCAAACAAAGAGACACTGGTAACAGCAGGACATCTGATCATTCCGCTTGCAAAGGAATATGGAGTTCAGATCCTTCCTGTGGACAGTGAACACAGCGCTATTTTCCAGGCAATTCACGGAGAAAACCGTGCTCAGATAGAGAAGCTTCTGATTACTGCGTCTGGAGGTCCTTTCAGAGGAAAAAAGAGAGCAGATCTGGAGCATGTTACACTTGCTGATACCCTGAAGCATCCGAACTGGGTGATGGGACAGAAAATCACAGTAGATTCTGCTACTCTGGTAAATAAAGGTCTGGAAGTTATGGAGGCAAAATGGCTGTTTGATGTGGATCTGGATCATATTCAGGTGGTTGTACAGCCAAAGAGCATCATTCATTCCATGGTAGAGTTTAAGGATGGTGCTGTTATGGCACAGCTTGGTACTCCTGATATGCGGCTTCCTATTCAGTATGCTCTTTATTATCCGGAACGGAGATTTCTGGATGGAGAGAGACTGGATTTTCACAGATTAAAAGAGATTACATTTGAAGAACCGGATATGGATACATTTCTGGGACTTCCTATGGCAATGGACGCTGCAAGAAAAGGCGGCAGTATGCCTACTGTATTTAATGCAGCCAATGAGCTGGCAGTTAAGAAGTTTTTACAGGAAAAAATAGGCTTTCTGGATATATATCAGATTATTGCACAGTCTATGGACAGACATCATGTAATCGAGAATCCGAATCTGGAAGAAATACTGGCTGTAGAAGACGAGACTTATAAATGGATTGAAAGCAGGTGGTAGATTGAAGATTATTCTTGCGATTTTGATTTTCAGTGCAATTGTTCTTTTTCATGAGCTGGGTCACTTCCTTCTGGCGAAAAAAAATAAAATTGTGGTTACTGAGTTTTCTCTTGGAATGGGTCCAAGACTTTTTAGCACAGTGAAAAATGGAACCAGATATTCTGTGAAGCTTTTCCCTCTTGGAGGTTCATGTGCCATGATGGGAGAAGATATGGAGGACGAGGCACCGGGAACTTTTAATGGAGCGCCGGTATGGGGAAGGATTGCTACGGTTGCGGCAGGTCCTGTATTTAATTTTATTCTGGCATTTGTCCTGACTATGATCATTGTTTCGCTGGTAGGATATGATCCTGCAGAAGTAACAACGGTGGAAGAAGGATCTACGGTAGCAGAAGCAGGTCTTCAGGAAGGCGATATTATTAAAGAGTATCAGGGTTATCAAATTGATCTGTCGAGAGATCTTTATCTGTATATGTATCTGAACAAACCTCAGGAAAATGAGACTGTGCATATGACTGTGGAGCGGGAAGGCAAGGATGTGGAACTGTCTTTTAAACCAGATGTTCAGGTAAGATATCTTCTTGGTTTTAACAGAAAGAGCACAGATTCCCTTGAAGTTGCGTCTCTGATACCGGGAATGGGATTGTCTGAAACCGGTGTGGAGCCGGGAGATGTGATTACTTCCATTAATGGTGTCAGAATAGAAGATGGGGATGATTATATTGCATATCTTGCAGATCATCCGCTGACAGAGAAAAAGGTGACGATCACCTATGAGCGCAACGGGCTGGAGTATACTGCAGAGGTAACTCCGTCAGAATCCCGTACAGCAGTGTTAAGCTTCGCTTATAATCTGGGTTATACGAAGGCCCATGGAGCCGCAGTCCTGAAATACGGAGCGCTGGAAGTAAAATATCTGATCCGGTCTACTTTGCTTAGTCTGAAGGAGCTTCTGACAGGAGGTCTTAGTATGAAGGACTTAAGCGGACCAGTTGGTGTCGTTGATGCGATCGGCAGTACCTATGAGGCCAGTAAGAGTGAGGGTATGCTGACTATCCTGGTAAATATGCTGTATATGGCAGCACTTTTGTCGGCCAATCTCGGAGTTATGAATCTTCTTCCTCTTCCTGCATTGGATGGAGGACGTCTGGTATTTCTGGTGATCGAGGCTATCCGCAGGAAACCGGTGAACCGTCAGGTGGAAGGCATGATTCACTTTGCAGGGTTGATGGCACTTATGCTTTTAATGGTTGTAGTTATGTATAATGATATTTTAAGGATTTTCTAACCGGAACTGAGAATCAGTTATTCAGTTATGAACAAGGAGCGAAGCGGATTGTAAATATCTGCTTCGCTCCAATTTTATGTATGTAGTATCAAAAACTACATAATAACGTATATAAAAATAGAAATGCTTGACATAAAAACAGTTATGCTTTATACTAAAATAGTTTTAAAATCAAACTATTGTAAGTGTGGAGGATAATGTTTTGGAAAGTGGATATAAAAGCAGTCTGAAAAAACTCAGAATCGGAGATATGGTGGCTGATCTTCCCATTATTCAGGGGGGAATGGGTGTTGGAGTAAGCCGGAGCTCTCTGGCTGGTGCTGTGGCAGCAGAAGGGGGAGTGGGAATTATTTCTACCGCTCAGATTGGATATGATGAGGAAGGATTTGAGAAGGATCAGGCCGGGTGCAATCTGAAGGCCATAAGGAAGCATATATTAAAGGCACGGGAGATTGCCGGTGGAAAAGGAATGATCGGAGTCAATATTATGGTGGCTCTGAAGCATTATAAAGAACATGTGAAGGCTGCTGTTGCGGCAGGTGCAGATGTGATCATCAGCGGAGCCGGACTTCCTATGGAATTGCCGGAGCTGGTTCCTAAGACCTGCAGAACGAAGATAGCACCTATTGTCTCATCCAGAAGAGCGGCGAATCTGATTTTGAAAATGTGGGCACACCGCTATAAACGCACTGCGGATTTTATTGTGGTGGAGGGACCGGAGGCAGGCGGACATCTGGGATTTTCCAGAGATCAGCTGGCCCATAGAGAAGAATTGGATTTTGAACAGGAAATCCGGGATATTATTGCATGCAAGAAGGAATACGAGGAAAAATTCGGACAGGAAATTCCGGTTATAGTCGCTGGTGGGATTTTTGACCGAAAAGATATTGACCGTGCGATAGACCTTGGGGCAGACGGAGTACAGATTGCAAGCCGGTTTGTGGCAACCAGAGAATGTGATGCGGATGAAAGGTATAAACAGGCCTATGTAAATGCAAAGGAAGAGGATGTGCAGATTATCCAGAGCCCTGTTGGAATGCCGGGGAGAGCCATTCGCAATCATTTCATGGAAATTGTTGAGAATGGACGTATTCCGGTGAAAAAATGCTATAATTGCCTGGAAAAATGCAATCCCGCGCAGGTTCCATACTGTATAACCAAGGCACTGATCGATGCGGTAAAGGGTGATGTGGAGAATGGTTTGATGTTCTGCGGGGCAAATGTGGGACGGATTGACAAAATTACGACAGTACATGAATTAATGAGAGAATTAGCGAAAGGCTGATGAATGTTTATGGCGGGAGAGTAAAATCCCGCCATATTGTATGTTTATTGTAATTCGGCAATGCGGGTGACACCTACAAAAATTTCCTGGATCTTGTACCAGGTGAGATAGTCTACGATTCCGGTTTCAGGGAGACCAAAAATGTTCTGGAATTTTTTTACGGAGGCCTGGGTCTGGCTTCCATATATGCCATCCGGCTTTACTTTGGGAATGGCAGGATATGCCTGGCTGATTGCGTTCAGCTGTTCCTGAAGCTGGAGCACCTTGCTTCCGGAAGCTCCGATATCCAGATCGTAGCCTGGCCAGGAGGATGGAATGCCGGAGACCTCTTCGGCTACGTTGATATACATGTCATTTCCATAGAAATATCGTAGAATTTCAATTGCGGAATAGCCCTGGTCGCCAAGACGTTTGCTTCCCCACTGTGTCATCCAGCCCCTGTCCCGGCATTGAAAACGTTCTCCGTCACAATATTGGGTAAGAATGGGCTGACGGACATTTGGACGGGAAAGGTAATTTTCAAAAAGTTCATCCACAATACGGTCAATGGAGTCGAAAATATTTCGCCCCCGGATCCATTTGTGGTCATAGGCGGTGGAAGAGGTGATGGTGTAGTCTTTTCCTTTGTTGCGATACCATTCTGTATACACTCTGTTAAGCGTAAAGGACATGATTGCCAGTACATTGGCACGTATGGTATCGTCCGGCCAGGTTGCATAGATTTCACTGCTGGCAACATTTTTGATATAATCACGGTAACGCACGTAATAATTGGGAGCAGAATTATCACCAACCGGTCCGTCGTGTACTACGATATATTCAGGAATCACCACCTTGCTAAGGACGATCTCACCGGTTTCATTTACCGGTTTTATTTCGGCTTCCGGTATTTTGGGCGGATACTCATAGAAAAGGGTATGAGGGGGAATAACAACCCTGTCGCCAGAAACAGAAGTCTGTCTGGGATTTAAAAGGACAGGCTGTCTGGCGAGAACAGCGGGCAATACTTCTGTACCAGCGATTTCCTCCTGGTGGAAATCTTCGGCTTCAATATGCATGGAATATTCTGCATACGGCTGTTCCTCCTTAGATGCGTTCAGGCTGTATTCCAGAGGCGGTGTTTTCAACGTAAGAACTGGAGTGTTTCCGGAAATGTCAGTCCGTATTTCTTCGATGACGCTGTTTGGATCGCCAGTGTAGGAAATGCGGACAAGCGCATTTTCCACAGGCCGGTTGTCTGACCTGGAACGGACTGTTATCTGCAAGGTTCCCTGATCTACATTTTCCTGTTGTGCATGTAAGTTTTTTTTGTAATACATTGACGACCTCATAAAATGCTCTTCTGGGTATTATATGCGGGAAGGGATTTGTGGTGCAAAAATGGAAAAGTGATGTTTGTGGGGATAAAAATATATTATAATTAAACATGGATGGAAAAAGCTGCATATGCTTAAAAAATACGAAAGAAGGAATGAAATGAAACATTTAAGAAAACGAATTGCAGGTTATCTTTTAACATTTATTTTGATTCTGGCAGGAGCAGTCCTCCCGGGAAATGAAAAGAATGTTTATGCATTCGGCGGCAATATGACCGTACATTTTCTGGATGTAGGGCAGGGGCTGTCCATTCTTGTGCAGTCAGAAGGACAGACCCTACTGTATGATGGAGGCCCAAGGAGTGCATCCAGTTATGTGGTATCTTACCTTAAGGAGCAGCAGGTATCAGAAATTGATTATCTGATCTCTTCCCACTATGACGAGGATCATGTAAGCGGGCTGATCGGCTGCCTCAGTACTTTCCAGGTGGATAATGTGATCGGGGCAGATTATGTCCATGATTCTACCCTGTATGATTCCTTTATGGATGGGGTTGCGGCACAGGGACTTGAAGTACAGCATCCGTCAGTAGGAACTGAGTATGAATTTGGTTCCGGGGAATTTACAGTTCTTTCACCAGAAGAAATAAGTAAAGACAGTAATGCCAATTCAGTGGCGATTAAGCTGACAAATGGGGAGAACAGCTTTATTTTTACAGGAGATGCAGATTATCACAGCGAGGCTGATATGGTGGATTCAGGTATTGATCTGGACTGCGATGTGTTAAGTGTAGGGCACCACGGATCAGCCACAGCTACCAGCTGGGATTTCCTTCAGGCTACCGTCCCGGAATTTGCAGTGATCAGCTGTGGAGCCGGGAATATGTATGGACATCCGGATTCGGATACCATGGAAAAGCTGTCAGATATGGAAATTCAGATATATCGGACGGACGAACAGGGGACGATCGTTGCATCATCAGATGGCAGCACCATTTCCTGGAATGTGGCGCCCTGTAATGATTATACTTCCGGTGATGGAGAAACTGCTGCGCAAAGTGAAGGGGAGAATGGATTTATAGCTGAAGATAATAGCGGAACTGATGCGGCTGCAGCATCAGAAAAGTCAGAACAGATTGCTGCAGCGGATGACAGTCAGGAGGAAATGGTATGGATATCTGCTACAGGAAGTAAATATCACAGTATTCCTGACTGTGGAAATATGAATCCGGATAAGGCATATCAGGAGCCAGTCTCACAGGCCGAGGCTCAAGGGTATGAAGCTTGTAAGAAGTGCTTTTGATTGTATAGATTTAACCGAAATTTTTCTATTATATTTCGGAATATCCCTTTTTTATTTGGGAAAGTTCTGGTATACTAAAGTGTATGCTTAGTAGAACGTACGGAATATAAAATATAATAACTGTGTAGTTTTCGGACCGTAATCCGTGAGGACTCCGGCAGTTATAAATAAATTGGTGGTGTAAAATTAGTGATTGAACAGAAAAGAGTGATTTTTACAAAGGAGGAATTGGCTGCCAGGGTAAAGGTACCTGCTATTGTGGAACAGGATCTGAAACGAATTATCAGCGATCGTCTGGAACAGTGCGGTCTGTATTACAGAGTCTTTTCCAGAATTAAGACAGCTTCCTCCATGGCGCATAAATTTGCTCTGAAGGATTATGGCGCGGAAAATAAGAAACTGCAGGATCTGGTGGGGGTTCGTATTAATTTATATTTTGATGATGACGTTGAAATCTGTCAGAATATAGTGGAGAACACCTTTGATGTGGTGGGATGGTCTACCTCAGAGCGTAGTGAAGAGGAATTTAAGCCTACCAAGCTAAATGGCGTATGCCGGCTTCCTGAGTATCTGAAATCAGAGATATCATCGGAGACATGGGATATGTATATTGATGATACCTTTGAAATCCAGATTAAGACCATGTTTTTCGAGGGATGGCATGAAATTGAGCACGATATGCGTTATAAAGGAGAAGAGCTCTGGAAAAATTATAAAGGCTTTTCCAGATATTTTAACAGTATCCTGGCAACGCTGGAGCTTTGTGACAAATCGATGGTGACGTTGTTTGAGGATCTGGGACATTCCCTTTATAAATCCGGCAGATGGAGCGACATGATCAAGAGCCACTTCCGTCTGAAACTGGGAGAAGGACAGCTTTATCCGGAGGTTGCACAGCTTCTGGATGAGGATCGCAATCTGCAGGTGGAGAACCTGGCGAAGCGGATTTACAAAACGAGCAAGCAGACGCTGGTTGATCAGCTGCTTCACCGCAGCCGCAAGGTTCCGATCAATGTAAATACGATTATTGCCCTGTTAAATGACAGCCAGTTCCATGACAGTCGCCTGACAGCGATTTTTAAGGAGCGGGATGTATATAATGATGGCCGTGAGGAAAGTCTGGGAGAATCCTGGCATTATGAGATGAAGCCTCTTATCCGGTATAATGTATTCCAGATGTGTACGCAGATAGATGGAAGCAGGCTGAAGGATGAGAAACCAGCTTCTGCTACGGAGATATTTTTGCAGGCAGCCAATATTATTTATAGCTGGATCGTAGGCAAGTACGGTGGACTGTTTAAGGGAATGCCGCAGGAAATCAGTACTTATCATGCAGATATTATGGCATATCATGTAGCTGTGAATTATGATCCGGATAATCGGCGGCTGAACATGCATGTAAGACATATGGATATGGAGGTTGGCGGAAGAATCTGGTATTCGGAGGCAGGATTGGAGGTTTCCCCTCAGGAAGAGGTGATCCTGAAGGTTTGCAATGGATATGCACAGCCGGAACGGGAGCATACCATTCAGGAGCCTGGCGTAACCTTTTTCAGTTATCCGGGATATTACAAGACAATTGTAGACAATATTGGAATTGTAAATGGTATTGAGTGTTCCAACAGGCGCCGCATTTTGCGCGAGGATATGTTTGGAAACCTGCTTACAGCGCTGAATGATCCTGATCGTCTATTCCCTATCGTTGTGATCATTTCGAAAGAAACTTCAGATGGAATGATGGATGAAGAGTGGCTTGGACAGTTCCGCGTTTCTGATTTTACAAGAACTGTATGGCGCTATTCCCATGTATTCACTGCCCACGAATCTGTTGGCAAGAAATTCCTGAAGCTTGCAGGAATCGATCTTCGCCAGATTGATGATATTCCAAGGCTTTATATTTTCTGGCCGGGGAAAGATGTGGATGATTATGGTCCGGAGGATGTGGCAAACTGCAGTTTTGGCCGTCATCTTGAGGCCAGAGGGGATGCCCGCACCTACGATATTGTCCGGGGAGGACAGGCATTTTACCACAAAATTGTTACAGATTTGCGGGAGTGGAATATTTCAGCAGATATGTGGGAAGGATTCAAGCTGGAGATTGTAACAGAATTACCAAAATAATAAGAAATACAGTAAATGAAAAGCCTGTGAAATCGAAGGTTTCACAGGCTTTTATAAATATTCGGAAAATAAAAATGCGGAAGATGGGACTTGAACCCACACAAGCGCAATGCTTACAAGATCCTTAGTCTTGCTCGTCTGCCAGTTCCG
>NZ_CAKRNY010000047.1 GCF_934371575.1 uncultured Blautia sp.
TAAAGCAGCCAGTACGAGAATCGAACTCGTGTTTTCGCCGTGAGAGGGCGACGTCTTAACCCCTTGACCAACTGGCCGTGTCAACCGACTTGCTTAGTATATCTTACTTTTTCGCAGAATGCAAGCACTTTTTTTATTTTTTTTGCAAAAAATTTCAAAAATATGAAAAAAACCAGGAAATATGCGGCTTTGCGGCTTCAAAAAAATTTTGTACAAAACAGAAAAGGGAAATTTTACTTGCAAAAATACCATAAACTGGGGTATGATATAGAACGAATGTTTGAACATAAGTTTTTGAGGAGAAAGCGGACGAGTATGTCCGCTTTTCATAACCGCTGAAATAAATGCAAAGGAGCTGCTTGGCAGACGAGACTTTGTAAGAGGTAATTATTTGTTGGAAAGAAAGGAATTGACACCATGGCAAAGAAAGACACTTACGACGCAGGTAGTATTTCTGTCCTGGAAGGACTGGAGGCTGTCCGAAAGCGTCCGGGAATGTACATCGGAAGTGTATCCAGGAAAGGTCTGAATCATCTGATCTATGAAATTGTGGACAATGCAGTAGATGAGCATCTTGCTGGCTACTGTTCGAATATTGAGGTAACTCTGGAGAAGGACGGCTCCTGTACGGTCAGAGATAACGGACGTGGAATTCCGGTAGACATGCATGCTAAGGGCGTTTCTGCAGAACGTCTTGTATTTACCACTCTTCATGCAGGCGGTAAATTTGACAATTCAGCCTATAAGACAAGCGGTGGACTTCATGGCGTTGGTTCTTCCGTTGTAAATGCCCTGTCCACTTATCTGGATATCAAGATCAGTCGTGACGGGTTTGTACATCACGATCACTATGAGCGGGGAGTACCGACAGTAGAGCTGGAAGAGGGGCTTCTTCCCAAACTGGGGAAAACCAGACAGACAGGAACCTGTGTGAACTTTCTTCCGGATCCGGAGATCTTTGAGAAGACACGATTTTCTGCTACAGAGGTAAAGAGCCGTCTTCATGAGACTGCTTATCTGAATCCGAATCTGACAATTCATTTTATGGATCTTCGCGGTGATACACCGGAAGACATCACCTATCACGAACCAGATGGAATTGTAGGCTATATCAAAGATCTGAACCGCAATTCAGAAGCGCTTCACGAGCCTGTCTATCTGAAAGGCGAGGCAGATGGAATTCAGGTAGAAGCGGCGTTTCAGTACACAAATGAGTTTCGCGAGAATGTACTTGGTTTTTGTAATAATATCTATAATGCAGAGGGGGGTACCCACCTTACCGGATTTAAAACTACTTTTACCACTGTAATGAATACTTATGCCCGTGAGATCGGTGTCCTGAAAGAGAAGGATGCTAATTTCACCGGTGCAGATATCCGTAACGGAATGACCGCCGTAGTTTCTATCAAGCACCCGGAGCCACGCTTCGAAGGACAGACCAAGACCAAGCTGGATAACCAGGATGCAGCACGTGCTACAGGTAAGGTAATGTCTGAACAGTTGGTGCTTTATTTTGACCGTAATCTGGAAGTGCTGAAAACAGTTTTATCCTGCGCGGAGAAGGCTGCCAAAATCCGTAAAACAGAGGAGCGCGCAAAGACAAACCTTCTCACGAAACAGAAATATTCCTTTGATTCCAATGGAAAGCTTGCAAACTGTGAGAAAAAGGATCCTTCTCTTTGTGAAATTTTCATCGTAGAGGGAGATTCCGCCGGTGGTTCTGCGAAAACAGCCAGAGACCGTAACTACCAGGCAATCCTGCCAATCCGTGGTAAGATCCTGAATGTAGAGAAGGCTACCATTGATAAGGTACTTGCGAATGCGGAAATCAAGACTATGATCAATGCTTTTGGCTGTGGATTTTCCGAGGGCTATGGAAATGATTTTGATATCTCAAAGCTTCGCTACGACAAGATTGTGATCATGGCAGATGCGGATGTGGACGGTGCCCATATTTCCACCCTTTTACTTACTTTATTTTACCGATTTATGCCGGAATTGATCTACGAGGGACATATATACATTGCGATGCCGCCTCTTTATAAAGTAATGCCGAAAAAAGGTGCGGAAGAGTATCTGTATGATGATAAGGCACTGGAAAAATACCGCCGCAGCCATAAGCAGGGAAGCTTTACCCTTCAAAGATATAAAGGTCTTGGAGAGATGGATGCCCAGCAGCTTTGGGAGACTACATTGAATCCTGAGACCAGACGGATGAAACGAGTGGAAATCGAGGATGCACGTATGGCATCCAATGTGACCGAAATTCTGATGGGAAGTGATGTGCCGCCGAGAAAGGCGTTTATTTACGAACACGCTGCAGATGCGGAACTGGATATTTAAGAAGAAAATTCCTCAGATTTCAGTTTAGAAAGGAAAATAGATTATGGAAACAAAACAGGAGAATGTAATTGCCACGGACTATGCAGACGTGATGCAGAAATCCTATATAGATTACGCCATGAGTGTTATCATATCCAGGGCACTTCCGGATGTAAGGGACGGTCTGAAGCCGGTACAGAGAAGAACCCTGTACGATATGTATGAGCTTGGAATCCGTTATGACAGACCGTATCGTAAATGTGCGCGTATCGTGGGTGATACCATGGGTAAATATCATCCTCACGGAGACAGCTCCATTTATGAAGCTCTGGTTGTAATGGCCCAGGATTTCAAGAAAGGGAAGATTCTGGTAGATGGTCATGGGAACTTTGGCTCCATAGAAGGGGATGGCGCCGCTGCAATGCGATATACAGAGGCAAGGCTGGAGAAACTGACACAGGAGGTTTTTCTTGCTGACCTTGATAAAAACGTTGTGGATTTTATGCCTAATTTTGATGAAACAGAGAAGGAACCTCAGGTGCTTCCGGTGAAAATCCCCAATCTTCTTGTAAATGGCGCTGATGGCATTGCTGTAGGTATGGCAACCAGTATTCCTCCCCACAATCTTGGTGAGGTTGTGGATGCTGTGAAAGCATATATTAAGAACAGTGACATCAGTGTAAAAGGCCTGATGCGTTATCTGAAAGGACCGGATTTCCCGACAGGAGGTCTGGTGGTAAACAAAGATGACCTTCTTGGCATTTATGAGACCGGAAGCGGTAAGCTTCGTCTTCGCGGTAAAGTAGAGGTGGAAAAAATAAAAGGTGGTCGTCAGCAGCTTGTGATCACTGAAATTCCGTACACCATGATCGGCGCCAATATTGGAAAATTTCTTAACGATGTGGCTTCTCTTGTGGAAAATAAAAAAACTACAGATATTGTGGATATTTCCAATCAGTCTTCCAAAGAAGGAATCCGTATTGTTCTGGAGCTGAAAAAAGATGCGGATGTTGAAAATCTTACCAATATGCTCTATAAAAAGACCAGACTGGAGGATACCTTTGGAGTTAATATGCTGGCTGTTGCGGATGGGCGTCCGGAAACCTTAAGCCTGAAGCAGATTATTGAACACCATGTGGATTTTGTGTTCGAGGTCACTACGCGTAAATATAAGACTCTTCTTGGAAAAGAGCTTGAGAAAAAGGAAATTCAGGAAGGTCTTATCAAAGCCTGCGATGTTATCGATCTGATCATTGAAATCCTCCGCGGCAGCAAAAGCCGTGATCAGGTAAAAAAATGTCTGGTAGAGGGTGTGACAGAGGGAATCAGATTTAAATCCAAGGCCAGCGAAAAGGCTGCGAAGAATCTGAAATTTACAGAGAATCAGGCAACAGCAATTCTTGAAATGCGTCTGTATCGTCTGATCGGTCTGGAAATCCAGGCTCTTCAGGCAGAGTATGACCAGACAATGAAAAACATTGCTTCTTATGAAGATATTTTAAATAATTACGATTCCATGTGTGAGGTTATTATCGAAGAACTGGATGGAATTAAAAAAGAATACAGTACAAAGAGAAGAACTGTGATCGAGAATGCAGAAGAGGCTGTATACGAAGAGAAAAAGATGGAAGAAACAGAAGTATGCTTCCTGATGGATCGTTTTGGTTATATTCGTCTTATTGACAGAAATGCATATGAGCGAAACAAAGAGGCGGCTCATGCAGAGAATAAATTTATTTTTACCTGTATGAATACAGACAAGATCTGTATTTTCACGGATATGGGACGAATGCATTCTGTTAAGGTGGCAGATATTCCACTGGTGCGCTTCCGGGATAAGGGAACCCCGGTAGACAATCTGAGCAACTATGACAGCAGCCAGGAGCAGATCCTCTATGTGGCTCCTGTTGGACAGGTGAAGCTGTCAACCCTTCTGTTTGTTACAAAGACTTCCATGTGTAAGCTTGTTGCAGGAGATGAGTTCGATGTGTCAAAGAGAACAATTGCATCTACCAAGCTGGCAGATGAGGACAGGCTGATTTTTGTAGGTACGGCAGATGAAATGGAACAGGTTGTATTCCAGAGCCAGGGCGGTTATTTCCTTCGTATTCTGAAAACAGAGATTTCCACCATGAAGAAAACCTCTGTAGGTGTAAGAGGTATGAAGTTGGGAGATGGGGATGAACTGGAACATGCTTATCTGATAGAACCACGTCAGGAATATACGATCCAGTATCATGATAAACCATATGCTTTGAATAGGGTTAAGCTTGCAAAACGTGATACAAAGGGTACAAAACCGAGATTTTAGGAAAATGCAGGGAAAACAAAAAAGATGCGAAATACGGAGCAAAACAGGTAAATGTAAAAAGTCCTTGCAATTTGGAATTAAAGGTGTTAGAATGAAGGCAATCAGAACTTGTTGACAAAGGAGTGGGCGTGAGCCCACTCTTTTTGCTGATAAGGATGACCAGTACAGCGAATTTGCAGTCGGAAAGCCAGCTATGATAAATACAAAGGCAGACGGCAGCAGATGCCAGACAGGAAAGGCAGGTGGGAAAATGAGCAGAAAAGAAGAGTATGAACAGAAAGCAGAAGCAATGCTGGCTCCTATTGTAGAGAGCAATGGATTCGAACTGGTAGACGTAGAATATGTGAAGGAAGCAGGAAACTGGTATCTTCGAGGATATATTGACAAGCCAGGTGGAATTACGGTGAATGACTGTGAGACAGTAAGCCGCGCTTTCAGCGACAAACTGGATGAAGACGATTTCATCGAAGAAAGCTACATTATGGAGATCAGCTCTCCGGGACTTGACAGACCGCTGAAGAAGGAAAAAGATTTTGCCAGAAGTATTGGTAAACTGGTAGAGATCAGAACCTACCGGCCAATTGAAAAACAGAAAGAATTTTGTGGTGAACTGACAGCATATGATAATAACAGTGTGACTATAGAGGAAGAAGGTACCCCTCGCACTTTTGATAAGAAGGATATCGCACTGGTGCGTCTGGCAATTGATTTTTAAAGTTAAGGAGGAAATTAGAAAAATGAACAAGGAGTTAATGGGTGCTCTGGACGAACTGGAACGTGATAAGAATATCAGCAAGGAAACCATTCTGGATGCTATTGAGCAGTCTCTGATTCAGGCATATAAGAATCATTTCGGAAAAGCTGACAATGTACACGTTACCATTAACCGGGAGACAGGTGACTTCAGCGTATTTGCAGACCGTAAGGTTGTAGAGTTCGTAGAGGATCCGGCAGAAGAGATTTCCCTTGTGGAGGCACAGAAGCAGAACACGAATGCAGAGGTTGGCGATATTATAAAGGTGCCGGTACACTCTGATAAATTTGGTCGTATTGCGACACAGAATGCAAAGAACATAATCCTTCAGAAAATCCGCGAGGAAGAGCGCAAGGTACTGTTTGATCAGTATCATGGCAATGAGAAGGAGGTTGTTACAGGTGTTGTGCAGCGTGTTGTGGGACACAATGTAAGTGTAAACCTTGGAAAAGCAGATGCAGTCCTTGCTGAAAATGAGCAGGTGAAGGGGGAAAACTTCCAGCCTACTGAGAGAATTAAAGTTTATATTCTCGAAGTTAAGGATACACCGAAGGGACCGCGTATTCTGGTTTCCAGAACACACCCAGGCCTTGTGAAACGTCTTTTTGAATCCGAGGTTGCAGAGGTAAAGGACGGAACTGTTGAGATTAAGAGCATTGCCCGTGAGGCTGGTTCCCGTACCAAGCTTGCTGTATGGAGCAACGATCCTGATGTAGATCCGGTTGGAGCATGTGTAGGTGTAAATGGTGCACGTGTCAGCGCAATTGTAAATGAGCTTCGCGGTGAGAAAATTGATATTATCAACTGGGATGAGAACCCGGCAATCCTGATCGAGAATGCATTAAGCCCGGCGAAGGTAATTGCTGTTATGGCAGATCCGGATGAGAAGACAGCTCTTGTTGTTGTTCCAGATTACCAGCTTTCCCTTGCAATTGGAAAAGAGGGACAGAATGCACGTCTTGCAGCACGACTGACAGGATTTAAGATTGATATCAAGAGCGAAACCCAGGCAAGAGAGTCCGGTGACTTCTATGATTATGACGAGGATGAGGAAGAGTACTATGATGAAGATGAGTACGAGGAATCCTCTGAGGAAGAAGTTTCCGGGGACAGCGATGCTGAGGCTGCCGGTGAAGAGTCCGAAGAGACTGAGGATGCGGTAGAGAATGAAGACGAAGAATAAGATTCCCATGCGCCAGTGTACTGGCTGCAGAGAAATGAAGAATAAAAAAGAAATGATCAGGGTGTTGAAAACCGCAGAGGATGAGATCATTCTGGATGCTACAGGCAGGAAAAACGGTCGCGGGGCGTATATCTGCTTTAACCGTCAGTGCCTGGAGAAGGCCAGAAAGAATCACGGACTGGAGCGTTCTTTGAAGGCATCTATCCCGGATGAGGTTTATGAGAGCCTTGAGAAGGAGTTTGACAGTATTGAAGAACAATAAAGCGTTGTCCCTGATCGGACTTGCGACAAAGGCGGGCAAAACAGTCAGCGGAGAATTTTCCACTGAGAAGTCCATTAAGACAGGTAAAGGATATCTTGCAATCGTAGCCGGAGATTCTTCTGATAATACCAAGAAGAAATTCCGGAACATGTGTGAATTTTATGAGGTTCCGTTGTATATCCTTTCAGATAAAGAAACATTGGGGCATGCTATGGGCAAGGAATTTCGTGCCAGCCTTGCTGTACAGGACTGGAATTTTGCAGAGGCAATTATGAAAGTTCTGCAGGAGGAAGGCAGGGAGTGCTAAAAGGCATTGTCCGAAAATAAAAGAGAACCTGAACCAAAGAGAAAAAAGCGTTCCAGGGAATGCTTTTAAGTGTTCCCGGGAAATAGGGCTTTCAGTTTTGGTGAAGGGAGAATGGCATATGGTGATGCAGCCACATGAGCCGGCCAAAGATAATAACAGGCAAAACAGAGAGAATAGAAGAAATAAAGTGAAAAAAGTTATAGATACGGGAAAGGAGAAAGGAATAACATTGGAGACTCCTAAGACAGAAGAGCAGAAAGTGTCAGTAAAGAAAGAAGGCGACGGTGCAGAGGCACCGAAAAAGAAAAAAAATATTATCCGTGTATATCACGCACAGAATGCAAGTGATGGCGGTAAGAACAAAAAGAAACCGGCAGGAGAGAGAAAACCTCGTCCACAGGGTACTGCACGTCCGGCAGCACCGGCACAGCCAGCAGCAAAGGCTGAGGCACCTGTGAAAACAGCACCGAAAGCAGAAGCACCGAAGGCAGAAGTACCTAAGACAGAAGCACCGAAGGCAGAAGCGCCTAAGACAGAGGCACCTAAGGTGGAAACTGCTGCGAAGAACACAGTAAGCGAGCCGAAGACAGAGGCTGCGAAACCGGCTCAGAGTGCGCCGAAGGCAGAAGCACCAAAGACAGACTCTGCTGCAAGACCGGCAGCACCGGCAGGAAGAAACAATCAGGGAAACCGTAACTTCCGCCAGGGTGAAGGACGCGACAATAATCGCGATAACAACCGCGGTGACAGAAATGGCAGCGGCAGATTTGGCCAGGGCAGATCACAGGGAAATGGCGGCCAGGGTGGATTCCGCGGAAACAGAAATAATGATGGTCAGGGAAGACCGGCAAGACAGGGAGATTCCCAGAACAGAGGACCACGCCAGGGTGACGGAAACGGACGCGGATTCCGTCAGGGCGAAGGCCGTGACAATAGAAATGGAAACGGAAATGGCGGCAGATTTGGTCAGGGCAGACCACAGGGAAATGGCGGTCAGGGACGTTTCGGAGGAAAAGACGGTGACAACCGTGGCGAAGGACGCTTCGGAGGACAGAACCATCAGGGACAGCGTTCCGGCGGTGCAAGAAGAAACAGCGGCGGCGGTTCCGATGCAATGTTCACACCAGAGCTGACAAAGACATCCAAAGACAGCAAGCGTGAGCGTGACAGAGAAAATAAGAATAAGAAGAAAGATTTCGATAAGACCTCCGGTGGCGGACACAGACCAAACCAGGGCGGCAGAAATCAGATGTCCAGAATTCCGAAGGCACTTCAGAAACCAGTTCCGCAGCAGAAGCCGGAAGAGAAGAAACCGGAGATCAAGGAGATCGTAATTCCGGAGAAGCTTACGATCCGCGAGCTTGCTGAGGCTATGAAAATGCAGCCGTCAGCAATTGTTAAGAAGCTGTTTATGGAAGGCCAGATGGTAACCGTAAACCATGAGATCGATTTCGAGCAGGCAGAAGAGATCGCTCTTGGATTTGACATTATTGCTGAAAAAGAAGAAAAAGTAGATGTAATTGAGGAACTTCTGAAAGAGGAAGAGGAAGATGAATCCACAATGGTTCCAAGACCGCCGGTAGTTTGCGTTATGGGACACGTTGACCATGGTAAAACCTCTCTTCTGGATGCAATCCGTAAGACAAATGTGACAAGAGGCGAGGCTGGTGGAATCACACAGCATATCGGTGCTTATGTGGTTGATGTAAATGGACAGAAGATCACATTCCTGGATACACCGGGACATGAGGCATTTACTGCAATGCGTATGCGTGGAGCAAATTCCACTGATATCGCAGTTCTTGTAGTTGCAGCTGATGACGGTGTTATGCCGCAGACCGTAGAGGCAATCAGCCATGCGAAGGCAGCAGGCGTTGAGATCATCGTTGCCATCAACAAGATTGATAAACCAAGTGCAAATATTGAGCGTGTAAAACAGGAACTTTCCGAGTATGAGCTGATTCCGGAAGACTGGGGTGGAACAACACCTTTCGTTCCGGTATCTGCAAAGAATGGCGAGGGAATTGATGATCTTCTTGAGATGATCCTTTTAACAGCAGAGGTTTCTGAGCTGAAAGCCAACCCGAACAGAGCTGCAAGAGGTCTTGTTATCGAGGCACAGCTGGATAAAGGTAAAGGACCGGTTGCTACTATCCTTGTACAAAAAGGTACCCTTCACGTGGGAGATTTCATTGCAGCAGGAGCATGCAATGGTAAAGTCCGTGCTATGATGGATGATAAGGGACGCCGTGTAAAACAGGCCGGACCTTCTACTCCTGTAGAGATTCTCGGTCTTGGTGATGTGCCGAATGCAGGTGAGGTTCTCATGTCCTTCGAGAATGATAAAGAAGCTAAGAATTTTGCAGCTGCATTTGTTTCCGAGAATAAGAACCGTCTTCTTGAGGAAACAAAGGGCAAACTTTCCCTGGATAATCTGTTTGACCAGATTCAGGCAAGCGACCTTAAGGAGCTTCCAATCATCGTCAAAGCGGATGTACAGGGTTCTGTAGAGGCAGTTAAACAGAGTCTTGTAAAACTGTCCAATGAGGAAGTTGTTGTAAGAGTGATCCACGGTGGTGTTGGTGCGATCAATGAGTCTGATGTCAGCCTTGCTGCTACATCAAATGCGATCATCATCGGATTTAACGTTCGTCCTGATACTACAGCGAAACAGCTGGCAGAGCAGGAGGGTGTAGACCTTCGTCTGTACAGAGTCATCTATCAGGCAATTGAAGATGTGGAAGCAGCTATGAAGGGTATGCTGGATCCTGTATTTGAGGAGAAAGTAATCGGTCATGCTGAGGTTCGTCAGCTGTTCAAAGCTTCCGGTATTGGTACGATCGCAGGAAGCTACGTGCTTGACGGTACTTTCCAGCGAGGATGTAAAGTACGTATTTCAAGAGGTGAGGATCAGATTTACGAAGGTGAACTTGCTTCCCTTAAGAGATTTAAAGATGACGTCAAAGAAGTTCGTGCAGGCTACGAGTGTGGTCTTGTATTCCAGGATTTCAATGAAGTTAAGGAAGAAGATAAAGTAGAGGCATATATTATGGTTGAGGTGCCACGCTAGGGACGAAGACACCAGTTGGGGGCAATTTTTGAGTTGCCCCCAATTATGTTTTTCTGATGGTGGGCATCCATATAGGAGACCAAAAAATGAGAAAAAACAGTATTAAAAATACAAGAATCAACGCAGAGGTTCAAAAGGAACTGAGCAGTATTATCCGCGGAGAAATCAAAGATCCCCGTATTCATCCAATGACCTCTGTAATGGCAGTGGAGGTAGCGCCGGATCTTAAGACCTGCAAGGCTTTTATCAGTGTTCTTGGCAGTGAGGAATCCAAGCAGTCTACGATCAAAGGGCTGAAAAGTGCGGAGGGATATATCCGCCGTCAGCTTGCAAAGAATCTGAATCTTCGCAATACTCCGGAGATTCGCTTTATTCTGGATGAGTCTATTGAATATGGTGTGAATATGTCCAAATTAATCGACGATGTGATCCAGCATGATCATTCCAGAGATGGTGGTAATGAAGCAGGAGAGGTTAAGGCTGCAGAAGCAGATGATGAAGAGTAAAGAATGAGGTGAAGGGAATGGAGAGAATCGAAGAAATTCTGGATGGCGTTAAGACCATGGGAATCGGAGGACATGTGCGTCCGGATGGCGACTGTGTTGGTTCCTGCATGGCACTTTATCTGTATATGAAAACATGGTATCCGGAAATTAAAACAGATATTTACCTGGAAAAGCCGAAACCGGTATTCGGGCATATTACAGGCCTGAGTGAGGCACACTATGAGGCAGGAGAGCCAAAGAAATATGATCTTTTTGTAACATGTGATGTAAGTGCACTTGATCGGCTTGCAGTGGCAAGAGACTACTTTGCAAATGCTAAAAAAACAGTATGCATTGACCATCATGTCAGCAATATGGGATTTGCAGATATAAATCATGTACGTGGAGAAATCAGCTCTGCCAGTGAGGTTTTGTACAATCTTCTTGACAAAGAGAAGATCAATCTGGAAATTGCTACTGCGCTCTACACCGGAATCATTCATGATACAGGCGTTTTTCAGTATTCTTCCACCTCTCCGGACACCATGCGCATTGCAGGCGCCCTGATGGAAAAAGGTGTTGATTTTTCCAATATTATTGATGAGTCTTTTTATCAGAAGAGCTACATTCAGAATCAGGTCATGGGGCGTGTTCTTGCAGAAAGCATTATGCTTTTGGACGGCAAGTGTATTGTAGGCTATATGAAAATGCGTGATATGGACTTCTATGGCGTACAGCCTACAGATCTGGATGGAATTGTAAGTCAGCTTCGTCTGACAAAGGGCGTTGAAGTGGCAATGTTTATTTATGAGCATGAAAGCCAGCTGTTCAAAGTATCTCTTCGTTCAAACGGAGCGGTAGATGTAAGCAAAATTGCTTCTTATTTTGGCGGAGGCGGACATGTGAAGGCAGCAGGCTGCGATATGGCCGGTTCCATGTATGATGTGATCAATAATATTTCAGCACAGATCGAAAAACAGCTTTTAGGACAGGACAAATAATGGCAGATTATCAGGGAATCATTGTAATTCATAAAGAAAAAGGATTCACATCCCACGATGTGGTTGCCAAGCTTCGTGGAATTCTTCATATGAAAAAAATCGGGCATACAGGTACTCTTGATCCGGATGCTACAGGTGTTCTTCCGGTAGCGCTTGGAAAAGGCACCAAGCTGGTGGATCTTCTTACAGATAAGGAGAAAACCTATGAGGCAGTGCTTCACCTTGGAATCACCACAGATACGCAGGATATGTCAGGCACTGTTCTGGAAGAACGTCCTGTTTCTGTAACGGAAGATGAAGTGCGGGAGGTTTTGAAAAGCTTTCTGGGAGAACAGCTTCAGGTTCCGCCAATGTATTCTGCTCTGAAGGTAAACGGTAAGAAACTGTATGAGCTTGCCCGGGAAGGTAAGACAGTAGAACGAAAAGCCCGTCCGGTATGTTTTTATGAGATTGAGCCGTTGGAAATAAGGCTTCCGCTGGTAAGGTTCAGAGTTACCTGCAGCAAGGGTACTTATATCCGTACTTTATGCAGTGATATTGGTGAAAAACTTGGGTGCGGCGGATGTATGGAAGAACTGCTTCGCTCAAAAGTAGGCCGATATTCTCTTAATGAAAGTCACACCCTTGCTGAAGTGGAGGCTGCTGTGGCTGATGGAACCATTCAGGATATGATTTATCCGGTAGAGCAGGTTCTGGCAGATTACCCCGCCATTTATGCGGACTCCTACGGGGACAGGCTTTTACAGAATGGAAATCCGCTGTCCGATAATCTGGTAAATCCCCAGCATAAAGAGGGCTGGGTGCGTATGTATGCCAGCAACGGAACATTTACAGGTATTTTTCAGTGGGACAAGGGGAAAAAGAAATATTATCCGGTGAAGATGTTTTAACATCTGTACCGGTTTGACAGGAGAGATTATGGAATACCTGAAGATAGATGGTGAGTTTCCAAAGCTTACCGGCTGCGCAGTAACAATGGGAAAATTTGATGGGATCCACCGCGGTCACCAGAAACTGGTTGAGAAAATAAAGGAGCGAAAAGCACTTGGAGAACAGGCTGTTCTTTTTGCTATTGATGCCTCCAGCAACATGATCCTTACCAGTCAGGAACGGGCATCCCTTCTGGAAAAGCTTGGCGTGGATGTGCTGGTAGAGTGCCAGCTGAATGACAGGATCCGGCATATGAAAGCTGAAAATTTCATAAAAGAAATCCTGATGGGAGATCTGGGAGCATCCTATGTGGTAGTAGGAGAGGACAATCGTTTCGGCTTCGAGCGGAAAGGTACTCCTCAGCTTCTTACGGAATTTGGAAATAAATACGGCTTCGAGGTGGAAATTCTTTCCAAGGAAATGGATGGACACAGAAAGATCAGCAGCACTTATATCAGGGAAGAACTGAAAAAAGGCAATATGGAAAAAGTTACTTCCCTTATGGGTCGTGATTATTTTGTGGAAGGCCAGGTGGTACATGGAAGAGGAATGGGACATAAGGTTTTGCTTCCAACCACAAATCTGGTGCCGCCTAAGACCAAGATCCTGCCGCCCAACGGGGTATATGTAACCAGCTCATATTTCGGAGACAAGGTTTACCACGGAATTACCAATATCGGTTATAAGCCAACTGTCGGGGAAAGCTTTCTGGGAGTGGAGACATATCTTTTTGACTGCCGTGAGGATCTCTATGGTGAAAATTGTCGGGTGGATTTCAAAAAGTTCCTGCGTCCGGAAAAGAAATTTTCGTCACTGGAAGCACTGAAAACAAGACTTCTGGCTGATGCGGAAGATGGCCGGAAGTATTTTGAATGCAGATAAGCATTTCCTCGCTTCAAGTGCGCGGAGCACTAAGCGGCGGGTGAGGGGGATGCTTATTTGCGAAGCAGCAGTTTTGAAGCCGCTGAAATGAAAAAATCCATGAAAAATTACTGAGAAGAAAAGTGAAAAAATGGTTTACAGAACCAGGAGTGTATGCTATACTAGGCAAGGTGTGAACAGGAAAAACCTGGTTCATATACAAAAGAACAGCCCATATTCAGAGGTTGGATACTCCGACCGTCTCTTAATATGCGGCGATTAAGTCCCCACAGGAATACCTGCATGGGAGACCATTAAAAATAAGGAGGAAATCAAGATGATTTCAAAAGAAAAGAAAGCAGCAATTATGAAAGAGTATGCAAGATGTGAGGGAGATACTGGTTCACCAGAGGTACAGGTAGCTGTTCTTACTGCAAGAATCCAGGAGCTTACTGAGCATTTACAGAACAACCACAAGGATCATCATTCCAGACGTGGTCTGCTGAAAATGGTAGGTCAGAGACGTGGACTGTTAGCTTACTTAAAGAAAACAGACATCGAAAGATACCGTGCACTGATTGAGAAATTAGGTTTAAGAAAATAATTAGTATGCGGAAGGGGCGGATATCCATCCGCCCCATTTTAAGATGAAGAAAAGTCATAGCAGAGGCACTATTGTCTGGCTGAGGCGACTTGGACGGATAAAGATTTCCGAGACTTCTGAAAAGGATATTTGAGAAGCTCTGACAGCAAAGCAGCTGGCAGAATGGTGCTTAAATGTATTTTTCAGTCGTTTCGGACTTCTGTTGTGGCGAAGTTAAAGAGAGTAGTCATAGTCGGGGACTTTTGACTCTGGTATCATCAATTTTATATGAAAAAGGAGAGAAGACATGTACAAAAGTTATTCCATGGAATTAGCTGGAAGAACACTTACCGTAGATATCGGACGTGTTGCGAAACAGGCCAATGGCGCAGCACTTATGCATTATGGTGACACTACCGTACTTGCTACAGCAACTGCATCCAAAGAGCCAAGAGAGGGAATCGACTTTTTCCCATTAAGCGTTGAATATGAAGAGAAAATGTACGCCGTAGGAAAGATTCCAGGCGGTTTTAATAAGAGAGAAGGAAAGGCAAGCGAGCATGCAATCCTTACTTCCCGTGTTATCGACAGACCTATGCGTCCTCTGTTCCCGAAGGATTACAGAAATGACGTTACACTGGTAGATATGGTTATGTCCGTAGATCCTGAGTGTAATCCGGAGATTCCGGCTATGCTTGGTTCTTCCCTTGCTACCTGTATTTCCGATATTCCATTTGACGGACCATGTGCTACTACACAGATCGGACTTATTGACGGTGAATTCATTGTGAACCCTACACTGGCTCAGAAAGAGATTTCTGATCTTCAGCTTACTGTAGCTTCCACAAGAGATAAGGTTATCATGATCGAGGCTGGTGCCAACGAGATTCCGGAAGATCAGATGATCGAAGCAATCTATAAAGCACATGAGGTAAACCAGGAAATCATTAAATTCTTTGACCAGATCATTGCTGACTGTGGCAAAGAGAAACACAGCTATGAGTCCTGTGCAGTTCCAAATGAGTTGTTTGACGCTATCAAAGAGATCGTTCCTCCGGAAGAGATGGAGGTTGCTGTATTCTCTGATGACAAGCAGACCAGAGAGAATAATATCGCAGCTGTAACAGAGAAACTGAAAGAAGCTTTTGCAGAGAAAGAAGAGTGGCTTGCAGTTCTTGGCGAGGCTGTTTATCAGTATCAGAAGAAGACTGTCCGTAAGATGATCCTGAAAGATCATAAGCGTCCGGATGGCCGTGAGATCACACAGATCCGTCCGCTGGCAGCAGAGGTTGACATTATCCCGAGAGTACATGGTTCTGCTATGTTTACCCGTGGACAGACTCAGATCTGCACAATCACTACTCTGGCACCTCTTGCAGAGGCTCAGAGAATTGACGGACTTGACGAGTTTGAGACAAGCAAGAGATATATGCACCATTATAATTTCCCGTCCTACTCTGTAGGCGAGACAAAGCCATCCAGAGGACCGGGACGCCGTGAAATCGGTCATGGAGCACTTGCTGAGAGAGCACTTGTACCGGTACTTCCAAGCGTAGAGGAGTTCCCATACGCAATCCGTACCGTATCCGAGACTTTTGAGTCAAACGGATCCACATCCCAGGCAAGTATCTGTGCATCCACCATGTCTCTCGAGGCTGCCGGTGTACCGATCAAGAAACCGGTTGCAGGTATTTCCTGTGGTCTTGTAACAGGTGACACAGATGATGATTATATCGTTCTGACTGATATCCAGGGTCTTGAGGACTTCTTCGGCGATATGGACTTTAAGGTAGCCGGAACTCATGACGGTATCACAGCAATCCAGATGGATATTAAGATCCACGGTCTTACTAGACAGATCGTTGAGGAAGCTATCAGACGTACCAAGGAAGCAAGAGAGTACATCCTTAATGAGGTTATTGAGAAATGTATTCCGGCACCTCGTACAACTGTTGGCAAATATGCTCCGAAGATCATTCAGATCCAGATTGATCCTCAGAAAATCGGTGATGTTGTAGGTCAGAGAGGTAAGACTATCAACACAATTATCGAGCGTACAGGAGTTAAGATCGACATTTCAGATGAAGGAGCTGTATCTATCTGTGGTGTAGACAGCAGAAATATGCAGGAAGCTAAGCGTATGGTTGAGATCATCGCTTCTGACTTCGAGCAGGGACAGATCCTGACAGGTCAGGTCGTAAGCATCAAAGAGTTCGGTGCATTTGTTGAGTTTGCACCTGGTAAAGAGGGAATGGTTCACATTTCCAAGATCTGCAAGGAGAGAATCAACCGTGTAGAGGATGTGCTTACACTTGGTGATAAGGTGACAGTTGTCTGCCTTGGAAAAGACAAGATGGGAAGAATGAGCTTCAGCATCAAGGATGTTCCGGCAGAGGCTTAATACCATGAAAAGAATTGCGAAATTTCATAAGGTAAGTAAAGAACGTTTTGTGGCAGACTGGATGGACTGCTTTGAGGGAACGGCTTCCGGTGAGGCTGAGAGCATTTATGAAAGCATCCGTCTTCCCAGACGTGCTACAGCCGGAAGTGCAGGCTACGATTTCTTTTCTCCGGCTGACTTTACCATCAGACCGGGTGAAACCGTTAAAATTCCTACCGGAATCCGTGTGGAAATGGATCAGGATTGGGTGCTGAAATGCTATCCCAGAAGCGGTCTTGGATTTAAATTCCGTCTGCAGCTGAACAATACAGTTGGAATTATTGACAGTGACTATTTCTATTCTGATAATGAAGGGCATATTTTTGCCAAGCTGACGAATGATACCAATGAGAATAAAGTGGTGGAATTAAAGGCTGATACAGGCTTTATGCAGGGAATCTTTGTGGAATACGGAATCACTGTGGATGACGATGTAACAGATGTGAGAAATGGCGGATTTGGAAGCACTACGAAGTAGATGCTTCCAAATCCGGCAGAAAATAATAAAAATAAAGCAGACAGATGTGGGCGAAAATGCTCATGTCTGTCTGCTTTTTAGTAGTTATAATGAAAAAATATATTTACTCTAATGGCTCTCCGGAAGCTTCTGCCTCGCGTGCATTCTGAAGAACGGTATCAAAAGCAATGGCAGCTTTATTATATTCTTCGTCGCTCTCAATATTGGCAAGCATCGGAGCACCGTCTGCCGTACGGGTGAAGGAATACAGATAAACCTCGCCGTCGTGATTCTGTCCGTCCTCGTCAAGTGGAAGAAGGGCAATATACTCCTTCGCATCTACCGGGAAAATGGTAAGGATGGCGCATTCTACCTCGGTATCATCCTCCATGGTAAGAGTAATAGTGCTGTGCTGGCTTGGATCTGTGCTGCATCCTCCACATGTGGAGCAGTCGGAACCCTCGCAGCTGCTGCATGAATTATTCATATCTAAATCAGTCATTTAAAATACCTCGCTTTGTAAAAAATTTGTACTTACACGTTACGGTAATATTTAGATTGTACCAGAAAAATAGGGTTTTGTGAATAGGGAAATATGTGTTATAATAAAGAAAGTTCACAGAAACGGTGAGCAGTAACCATAATTATTATGATTGGAGAATAACATGAGGCTTGTATCATGGAATGTTAATGGAATCCGTGCCTGTATTACAAAGGGCTTTGAAGAGAGCTTTGCGGAACTTGATGCGGATATTTTCTGTCTGCAGGAGACGAAGTGTCAGGAGAATCAGGTAAAGCTTGAGCTCCCGGGCTATTATCAGTACTGGAATTATGCTAACCGCAAGGGATATTCCGGAACGGCTGTATTTACGAAGAAAGAGCCACTGTCCGTGACGTACGGACTTGGGATAGAAGAGCACGATAAAGAGGGCAGGGTGATCACTGCAGAGATGGAGGATTTTTATCTTGTCACTGTGTACACGCCGAATTCCCAGTCTGAGCTCAGAAGACTGGAATACCGTATGGAATGGGAAAGGGATTTTCTGGCTTATCTTCTGAAACTGCAGGAGAAGAAGCCTGTGATCTGCTGTGGTGATATGAATGTGGCACATCAGGAAATTGACCTTAAGAATCCTAAGACAAACCGGATGAATGCGGGATTTACAGATGAAGAGCGGTCATGCTTTACCAAAGTTCTGGAAGCAGGATTTATCGATACTTTTCGTTATTTTTATCCGGAGGTTGAGGGGGCCTATTCCTGGTGGTCTTACAGGTTTAAGGCAAGAGAGAAAAATGCCGGATGGAGAATTGACTATTTTCTCACCTCTCCGTCATTGAAAGAGAATCTGGAAGATGCGAAGATCCACAGTGAGATCATGGGATCGGATCATTGTCCTGTAGAGCTGGATCTGAAGCTCTAAAGCGAATCAGACTCTTATAAACACCTGAGTCTGTAAGAAGAGTACAGCTGCCGGACGTGACATCAGAAAAAGACAGGAGGGCTTATAAAGTGGCAATACCGGGAAATAAGAGCGTGATTGTAACATCTGGTTATCCGTTGATACTTGGAGCAAGCCAGATGGTGGATGGATATAATTTTGCAGTGGAAGCAGAGGAAGACTCAGAGGTTTTCCTGCTCCTATACAGAAAAAAAAGCAGGGAGCCGTTTTATCAGCTTCTGCTGGATGAGAAATACAGGACCGGACGGATTTTTTCTGTCTTTATGAAGAAATTAAATGTAACCAATCTGGAATATAATTTCAGTATTAACGGGGAAATCTGCCTGGATCCCTGCGCAAGCAGGATCAGCGGAAGAGAGCGTTTCGGAGAGCCATGGGAAGCTGATATGCATAAGGTGCGCTGTGGTTTCTGGTCAGGAAACGGATACGACTGGGAAGATGAGAAGTCTCCGGAAACAGATTTTGGAAATATGATCCTTTATAAGCTTCATGTGCGCGGATATACCAGGCAGGCCCGGATTCCGGCCCGAATCCGTGGAACCTTTGAAGGTCTGACCCACATGATACCATACTGGCAGGAGCTTGGAATCAATACCGTAGAGCTTATGCCGGCTTATGAATTCATGGAAGTCCGTCAGAAAAGTGAGCCGGAGGGACTGGTTTCCCATAAGGGGAAAGAGAATGAAGTAAATTACTGGGGTTATGGAAATGGCCTTTATTTTGCCCCGAAGAGCGCCTATTGTGCGACAAAGGATCCTCACAGGGAATTCTGTGATATGATCAAGGCATTCCACAGAGCCGGAATCAGCTGCATTATGGAAATGTATTTCCCGGCAGAGGTTAATCCTCTGATGGCGCTTCGTGCACTGCAGTTCTGGAAACAGAATTATCATGTGGACGGTTTTCATGTACTGGGTGAGGGAGCACCTCTTGATCTGATCATGAAAGACGGGTTGCTTGCGGGAACCAGGATTCTGGCAGATCAGGTGAATACAGCAGCCCTTTCCAAAAATCGAAAACAGAGCAGGCGCTGTCTTGCAGAATATAATCTGGGCTTTTTGCAGGATATGAGAAAATTCCTGAAAAGTGATGAAGATATGGTACCTGCAGTACAGTTCCGTCTCCGCCACAATCCGGATGATCATGGCGTGATCAATTATATCACCTGTCAGGACGGATTTACCCTGAATGACCTTGTTTCCTATAATTATAAGCATAATGAGGCGAATGGTGAGGGAAATAACGACGGCTGCAGCTATAATTACTCCTGGAACTGTGGTATAGAAGGACCAAGCAGAAAGCAGTGGATCAGACAGATGAGAGAGCGTCAGATGAGGGCTGCTTTTGCCATGCTGCTGTTTTCACAGGGAGTGCCTATGATTTACGGCGGCGATGAGATCGGCAATTCGCAGGAGGGAAATAACAATGCCTACTGTCAGGATAATCCTATTGGCTGGATCGACTGGCGTGGACTGCGAAGAAATGCAAGTATGCTTGCGTTTGTGCAAAAGGCAGTTGCACTCAGGAAAGCCCATCCTGTTTTGCATATGAATGAGAGCATGAAAGAAACGGATTATCTGGGCAAAGGATTTCCGGATATGTCTTTTCATGGGGAACGTGCATGGTTCTGTAATATGGAAAACACAAGCCGTATGATCGGTATGATGCTGTGCGGCGAGTATGCACAGATGGCAGATGGAAAAGAAGATGATTTCCTTTATGTAGGCTTTAATTTCCACTGGGAAACCCGGAATATGGCGCTTCCAAATCTTCCGGAAGGCATGGAATGGAAGAAAGTGATGGATACCGGTGATCTGACCTGTGATGGATTTTACGGGGAGAATGGGATGGTTTATGAGCGCGCTGTGGAAGCAGGCCCACGTACGGTGGTTGTGCTTAAGGGTGTGAAGAAACCGGAACCGGAGAAAAAACAAAAGGAAAAAGGGAAAAGTGTGAAAAGGAGGTCCTCTGAAAATGCATCCGTGGCTTCACTTTAAAACAATTACCAAACACAAGCTGATGGTTATGGGGTATTGTTTTAGAATTGGACTCTATAAGCAGGGGCTTCTTCATGATCTTTCCAAATATTCCCCGTCGGAATTTCTGGTAGGCTGCAAATATTATCAGGGTAACAGAAGTCCTAATAACGCGGAGCGGGAGGATATCGGTGTTTCCACTGCCTGGCTGCATCATAAGGGGCGCAATAAGCACCATTATGAGCACTGGGTAGATTATTCCATAAGTGATCCGGAGCATGTGATCATGGGTGCGAAAATGCCCAGGAAATATATAGCTGAGATGGTAATGGACAGAATCAGTGCATCCAGGACTTATCTGGGAGATGCTTATGACAATCACCAGCCTTTGGAATATTTTCTGAGAAGCAAGCCCAAGCTGTGGTTTGTACACCCTCAGACGAAGAAAGAACTGGAAGGCCTTCTTCGTATTCTGAATGACAAGGGCGAAGAAAAGGCTTTGTGGTATATTAAGCATGTATATTTAAAAGAAAAATGAAAAAATATGCAATATCACTTGCACTTTCACACTCTTCTGTGGTAAAGTATGAAATGGTTATTTTGCTGTCAAAAGTTATGAACAGCAAGTTTTATCACAGAGGAGGAGAAAAAATTGAGTGGTACAACAGTGATAATTCTGATTGCTTTTGTGTTCTACCTTGTCATGATGATCGTCATTGGTGCGGTTTACATGAAAAAAACCTCCAGCTCAGAGGATTACTTCCTTGGAGGCAGAGGACTGAACGGATGGGTGGCTGCACTTTCCGCACAGGCTTCTGATATGAGCGGATGGCTTCTGATGGGACTTCCTGGAGCCATTTATTCTCTGGGATCCGGACAGATCTGGATCGCAGTAGGGCTTTTTATCGGAACTGTTCTCAACTGGATCTGTATTTCCGGAAGACTTCGTAAATACACCATCGTGGCAAATAATTCCATGACGATCCCGGCTTTTTTTGAGAACCGTTATCGTGATAAGAAAAAGATCCTGCTTCTGATTTCATCTATTGTGATCGTCATCTTTTTCCTGGTATATACAGCATCTGCACTGGCTGCAGGCGGTAAGCTGTTTAATACGGTGTTTGGACTTGATTATCATGTAGCTCTGGCTATTGGAGCAGCGGTTATTCTTTGCTACACTTTTATGGGCGGCTTTATGGCTGTCTGTGTAACAGATTTTGTACAGGGAACCCTGATGCTTATCGGACTTCTTGTAGTTCCTTTGGTGGCATATTTCCTGCTTCCAGGCAATCTCACAGACTTGATTTCCCAGAGTGGTGTGACTGGTGGTGCAGGCGCTTATCTGAATCCGTTTATGAATGGAGACAGACCGTATACTTTTATAGAGATATTTTCCCAGCTGGCATGGGGCTTTGGATACTGTGGAATGCCTCACGTACTGGTAAGATTTATGGCAGTTAAGAATGAGAAAGAATTAAAGAAATCCTGGGCAATTGCCATTGTATGGGATCTCCTTTCCCTGACAGCTGCATTTGCAATCGCTGTGATCGGAAGAGCTTATCTGCTTCCTGTCATTCTTGGGGAGAATGGAGCTGCTTCTTCTGAGAGCGTATTTATTGAAATGATCCGTAAGGTGTTTACCTCAGAGCTTGCCCTTCCGTTTATCGGTGGACTGTTCCTCTGCGGAATCCTTGCAGCAATCATGTCCACAGCGGATTCCCAGCTTCTTGTGACCGCTTCTGCAGTGTCTGAGGACCTGTATCATAGCTTTATCAAGAAAGATGCTGACTCTAAGGAGATTCTGAAAGTAAGCCGTATCACGGTTATTGTGATCGCAGTGATCGCATTTGCCATTGCATGGAATCCGGACAGCAGCATTATGGGACTGGTTTCCAATGCGTGGGCAGGACTTGGCTCCGCGTTTGGACCGATCGTGGTAATGTCCCTGTTCTGGAGAAGAACCAATCTTCCAGGTGCTGTTGCCGGTATGGTGACTGGTGGACTTACCGTTATTATCTGGGACTACATCCCGTTAGTTGGTGGACAGACACTTGGAACCTACACAGGACTTTATTCCCTGGCTGTTGGCTTTCTGCTCAGCCTGGTGATGATCGTGATTGTCAGCCTTGCGACAAAGGCTCCATCTAAAGAGATTACAGATGAGTTTGATAAGGTGGCTGCGAAGTAATTATTCGCAAAAAATAAAAGTTTTATAAAAAAGGTAGTCCTTAGATGGAAAGGGCTACCTTTTTTTCTGAAAATTTGTTATAATAATAACATCTTTAGCCGGGAATAAATGATACTTCGGAAGAGGTGTCTGGCAGAGAGAACGCGAAGAAGCTGCCGTTCCCATAACAGAAAGGGGCAACACAAGATGAAAAAATATGATTATCTGATCGTAGGAGCCGGACTTTTTGGAGCTGTATTTGCTCACGAAGCTACTAAGAAGGGTAAGACCTGCCTGGTGATCGACAAGCGTGATCATATCGGCGGTAATATTTACACAGAGGAAGTAGAAGGCATTCAGGTGCATAAGTATGGTGCACATATTTTCCATACCTCTAAGAAGGAAATTTGGGACTATGTGAATCAGTTTACAGAATTTAACCACTTTGTAAATTCACCTATTGCTGTGTATAAGGATGAACTGTATAATCTTCCATTTAATATGAATACATTCCACCAGCTCTGGGGAGTGCGGACACCGGCAGAGGCGAAGGCGAAGATTCAGGAGCAGATCAGCCGCATGCACATCACACACCCGAAGAACCTGGAAGAGCAGGCGCTGGCTCTGGTGGGACAGGATGTATATGAGAAGCTGGTAGAGGGCTATACCCGCAAGCAGTGGGGAAGAGAGTGTAAGGACCTTCCATCCTTTATTATCAAGAGACTTCCTCTTCGTTATACCTATGATAATAACTATTTTAAGGATCCCTATCAGGGTATTCCGAAGGGCGGCTATACCCGTATTATCAAGAAGCTTCTGGAGGGTGTTCAGGTTTGCCTGAAGACGGATTTCTTTGCAAACAGAGAAGAGCTCACTGCACAGGCAGATAAGATCCTTTTTACCGGTATGATCGATGAATTTTACGATTACTGCTATGGTGAGCTGGAGTACCGTTCCCTGCGTTTTGAGACAGAAGTGCTTGATATGGGGAACTATCAGGGAAATGCGGTTGTGAATTATACTGATTATGAGGTGCCATATACCCGTATTATTGAGCACAAGCACTTCGAATTTGGTACACAGCCGAAGACGGTCATCACAAGAGAATATCCGGCAGCATGGGAGAAGGGAAAAGAACCATATTACCCCATTAATGATCCGAAGAATGACGAGCTCTTTGACAAGTACGAGCGCCGCGCATTAGAGGAGAAAAACGTGCTCTTTGGCGGAAGACTGGGCATGTACCGTTATATGGATATGGATAAAGTAATTGAGGAAGCTCTTTCCATGGCTGAGACAGAGCTGACCTACGAAGAAGCATAAAGGAGAATAATATGGATACCCCAACAATTACACAATACTACAGAGAATCAGATCCGGCTAAACGTCTGGCGCTTTTGAATATGTCCATTGAGGCAGGAGAGGAGCCGGAGCTGAATCAGATACGCAGGGAGCTTTGGGACATCCGTTATCAGGATAAGTCTGAGCTTGGCGGCGATACCCGTGCAGATGGTTTTATTGCATTGTGGATGCTGCTGGAGTTTAACAAAGACAGCGGTAAACGTTTTATGGGTGTCAGAGGTGGGCGAAAGGAGATTCTGAAACAGCTGGACAAGATGAAATTTCAGGAAATCCGTGCCAAGGGTAAGGATTATGAAGACCTTCTTTACAGAGAGTGCTGCCATATGGTGAAAGTCTATATGGAACTCAGTGAGACAGACAAGGCTTATAACAGTACTCTGTTCGGAATTCTGAAGATGAGTAATGAGCAGGCGAAGAATAAGCTGAAAGCCGACATTTATCATACAGCAGTAGAGCTTCCACAGACTCTGAAGCTTGAGGAAGAACTGGGAATGGTTACAAGAGCTGCTTATGAAATGTATGAAATGCATTTTCCGGGAGAGGGAAGCCTGGGCGCAGACCGCTAAAATGTCGGAATAGATAGGGTCATAAAAATGCCAGGCTTAAGAAATAAGCCTGACATGGAGTAGAATTTTATATTGTTAATTCCTTAATACCGCAGCAGTCTTCGAATCTGGAGCTGGCTGCGGTATTTATTATGCAGTTCCAGCTTCAGCGCCTTTTCACAGGCATCCAGAATCTCGTCATAATATGTAAATTCGTAAATATTTCCTGCAATCTGCACACAATTATATCTTTGCAAAGAGGTACGGATCTGATCTATGGAAAACTGGAAGTCAAGCTTTGCCTGCAGTAACCGCATGATGGTAAAGGAAATAAAACCAATGACAAAATGAGCATTTATTCTGGTGGAAGTCCAGATAAAAGTGGCAGAAGAGTCATATTGGCTTTTGGAAGTTCTGAAAATCTTCTCCATATGGCGAAGCCCACTGTAAAGTCGATAAGCAGTAAGCGCATCTGCGTTAAGATTGCTGGTAGCAATGGCAGTGTATCCGTCCAGCTTTAATCCTGCGCGCCTTCCGGTAGATTCTCTGGCAAGACGCTGCTGTCTGGCCTGAAGTTCATGGTAGTAGACGAATTGTTTTTCTTTATTCTCGAAAATCCGCTCTTTATAAAGCAGTGGAATGGTCTGATAGTTCTCATTTAAAACCTTTAATTCCTGGTAACCATCTTTCAGAACCCAGTCTTTAAATTCAGTATCTGCTGTATGTACAGGTAAGCCGTAAATATATCCATCTGAGAAAACACCAGTACAGATAGGAGGTTCTGTCTCCGGACGGACAGGAGCAGTGCTATAAAAACGTGTCTTAGGATTATCCCTTTTTAATTTAGTCACAGCGTTCGAAACAGACTGGTTCAACATAATACCACTGGTAGATAAATCGTAGGCAATAGGAATTCCATGCCGATCCGTAAGAAAAGACAGATGAAGAACAGAATCTGTACGCCTGGTATTGGGCTGTGAATCTGACGGCATAGTACCCGGACTGGAAAAAGTGTACTCTGTATGATCCAGAAAAGTGGCAGCAGCATCTCTGGTAAGGATGCTTCCGGAATGCTCATAGATCCATTTCTGAATATCTTTCTGAAATTTGACAATGAGAGACAGTGCAGAATCGATATCTTCCTCAGAAAAGGTTCCGGGTTCTTCAAAGTACAATCCCTTTTCAATTGCCTCATTCCAGGTGCAGTCCGGATACATCATATAGGAGATGATGATATAGCGGAAAATCTCTTCTATGTTATAGGAGAGAGAAAGATTCCATGTTCTGGTTCGCCAGAAAATATCAAGCTGTAATTCTTTATAAAGATATTTCAAAACTCCGTAGCCAATGTTTTTCAGAGTGTGCTCTCCTAAAGAGAGGGCAGTAGTGAGATCAACATATACTACAGAATTTTTCTTGTCCTCCCGTTCCTGATTCATATCGGCAACAACCTTTTCAAAATGAGCAATCGGATCCGGATATTTTTCTTTCAGATCATTCAGATATCCAAGCCCCATGATGGTTTTCTGACGGGTGGCTTTTTTCTCCTTATCGTAGTAGGACTCAGTGATAGCCAGGTAAGTTCCTTTGGCTTTAGGTGTCTTTTTTAAAAACATAGGATATCCTCCTTAAATGATTGTGACATTACAGCATAAGTTTTTAGTATTGTACCATGAAAATGCGAGTACATCAATATACATCATGAAAAGCAATCGAAAAAGACGAAAACTTTTACGAAAAACAGATTCGCATTTTCGTAACATAGTTATGCAAAACAATGAAAATTGAAAAGAAGAAATTAAATTGAAAAGTGGTTTTTTGTGTGACGAAAAAGAAAAAAAGAGGAATTATGAACATTTTTTGTAAAAACACAAAGAATACATCACAATACACACTATAAAACAAAATAATGAAATGAGTTTTTGTGACCGATTTATTTGTAAAACAATGAGAAACACGGCTTTTTTCCGAAATTGGAAAATATTGTTCCTGAAAAATCAATGTGATATTATAAAAATAATATTTTGGAGTAGTAGATATAAGGCTTAAAGGCATTAAAAAAGGAGGATACAACGCATGAAAACACGAAAATCAAGGCTGAAATCATTTTTTGCCATGCTTCTGGTAGTGTCTATGGTATGTCAGCAGTCAAGTCTGACTGTTCTGGCAACAGATGATACCTATGTTGAGGACGAGACCGTAACCCCTACTCCGTCCGAAAGTGAAGCAGAAGAATACACAGAGGAGGAAACAGAACCGGAAGCAGAAGAGTCCGAAGAGCCGGTTGCTGAGGAACCAGAAGAACCTCAGGAAGAGCCGGAATCTTCTTCTGAAGAGCCGGTTCAGGAGCCAACAGAAGCGCCAGCAGAGCAGCCGACAGAAGCACCTGCAGCAGAGCCAACAGAGGCACCTGCAGAGCAGCCGACAGAGGCACCTGCAGAGCAGCCAACAGAAGCACCTGCAGCAGAGCCGACAGAGACACCTGCAGCAGAAGTAACGGAAGCACCTGCAGCACCGGAAGCTACTGAAACACCAGCTGCTGAGGTAACTGCAACTCCTACTCCAGAAGTAAGTGCCCCCCCAAGTGAGACACCGACACCTACTCCGACAGAAGCACCGAAGACTTCTTTCAGATACGAAGACAGTCGTGTTGTGATCACAGCAACAGCTCCTGAAGATGCAAACCTTCCACAGGATGCAGAAATCAAAGCTGACTACATCGCACCTGGCACCGATCGCTACAATGCAGC
>NZ_CAKRNY010000048.1 GCF_934371575.1 uncultured Blautia sp.
GATCAAACTCTCTGATAAAGTGTTTGATGTACTCAAGACAACCAACTAGCTTAGTTATCTCTCGTCATTACTGTTTTAAAAGTTTTCATCCGAAAATGAATTGTATAAAGAAATTTTCGAGAATCGTATGTGTTTCACTGTTTAGTTATCAAGGTTGTTTATCTGTCGTTGTCTGTCCGACAGCTTGTTTATATTACCACAAGCATTTCCGTTTGTCAACAACTTTTTTCATCTTTTTTTAAACTTTTGAAAGTTTTAAAAAAGAAATCCCGCTTCCTCAGAAGCGAGATTCAGTATAACACCAGGTTTCTTATTCGTCAACCCCTTTTTTCAAATTTTTTCATTTTTTTACACTATTCAGCATATTCTACTCAATTTCCATAGAAAACACTCATAAATACCTTCACAAATACGTTCTGATTATACAGAAAATTCAAAAAAGTATCCTTCTGTATCAATGCCATTCCCTGTTTTCCAACAGAAGTATCGCATAATAAGGTCAGCGCAAGAAAGGCAATCCAAATAAAGATCACGCACTTTACACCTCCCACTGCGCCACCGGCAATCTTATTGATTCCATGAATAACAGGTAGTTTTGTCAGAACATTAAGTATATATCCCAGTAATTTAATCACTACCGCTGCTATAAGGTAGGAAAAAAGAAAGGAAATACCATTCACTGCCATTACGGCAAGCGAGTCCGCAATATATTCAGAAAAAGTGCTCACTGCAAGATAGCGATACGTTTCTACCATGTTATTTTCTACCAGAGCATTTTTCAGAAGCTCCGGAAGCTCCATGCCTTCTACCACCTGCGTCTGTTCTTCTTTATCCAGCACTTTCTTATTATTTGTCTGTTCCATGACCATATCCTGGCATTTTTCCTGAATTACAGCATAAACAGGCGTGTACTCTCTCACAAATGTATTCACATATGGATTGATCACCCAGACAAGAAGAAAAGAGATAATCATAAAGAAGGCTGATACCACTTCTTTTACAAATCCTTTTCGAAATCCCAAAATACAGGCAGAAATAATCAGAACAATTCCAACAATTCCAAGCCAGGTCCAGCTTAATTCCATCTTACTCTCCTTAACTGAGCTTTATCACATTTACACCTGTATCCATAACAAGCAGATATTTATTCCATCCAATCTTAAAGAAATCCTTTACAGTTCCATCAACACTGCCAAAATACTTTTCTTTACCATTTTTATTCATTACACAAAGCTGAGAGCTATTGTACATAATAATATATCCGTCACTCATTCGAATTGTAGAATATGGAACATTAAAATCCTTGCTGAATTTCAATTTTCCATCAGAGGAATATACCTGCATGGTGTATTGTTTATCTTTACTGTCATTTTTAAATACCAGACCAATGTTGTCTTCATCATAAAATGTACTGACGATTTCTTTCTCAACCTGAATCGTCTTAAGTTCTTTCGGAATCTGGCGTCCCGAATACAGCGTAAATCCATCATCGCGAAGTGCTACCGCATTGCTTCCCAGATACTGAATTTGAGGAACAACCACTCCATCATAGGTATATCCACTAACAATACGGTCATCTTCATTCTGGCCAACTTCCCCAAAATTATAAAATGCAATATAACTGGTTGTCTCACTGCTGTCTACAAATTGATAGGCAACCATCATTACAACTCCGTTATCAGCCAGTGCAACATCCATAGGATAGCCTGGATCCTGAATATTTGTCTGATTCTCAGCGATCAGACTTCCATCCAGATTATAAAAATTGATCCACGTATGATCTCCTCCATCCAGAATTGCTGCAGCCATACCGGTTTTGGATACTTTTGCTTTCACAATACTGTATGAAGTAGCAACTGTTCCTGTAACGCCATTTTTATCAAGAAAAACCATAGATGTACCGTCTTTATCTGCAATAACCGCGCAATCACCGCATACATCAGCCACAGGATTCTGCATATCGTATGTCTGAGACCATACTGTTTCCAGCTTGTTATTTACAAGAGAAACTTCATCAGAGCTGTAACGCAGGATCTTACCTGACAGATTCACATACTGTGTAGACACCGTATCTTCCTGTTCGCTGGATGCCTGCACTGTATAACTTCGATAAGTTCGCATCTTTACAAAAAGGAAGCCTGCTAAAACAACGATTACCGCAGCTAATATCACAGCAACCGGTTTCAGCACTGCCTTCCTTTTTCGAATAACCGCCTTAAGCTTTTTCCTCGCCGCCTGTTTTCCCGGAGTTCCAGCCTGAGCCTTTTCCAAGCGGTGCTTCTCTGCCAGAAGGCGCTTCCGCCGTAGTTTCTTTTTGATATTTTTAAATGTGTTTGCCATAATTTACCCTTGCCTTAAGTTTTCTGTTTAACATCATTTGTTCGATTATACCACATTCAGTTATGGTAATACAATCATTTGGCCTGGATAAATCACCTGGTTTTCTGTGAGATTATTTATGCGGCAAATTTCTGCAATAGCATCTGTACTGCCATAATGTGAAATACTGATCTGATACAAGGTGTCTCCAGGTTTGATCATATAATTTTCATAAACCTTATCAGAGGAAGCCTGCGTCTCCTGTTTTTTATTTTTTCGCTCGTCAGATTCCTGCGAAAATTCTTGGTTTTCTGTCATTAAAGCACTTTCCGACGTTTGTGTGTTATCCACAGTCTGTGTATTCTCCACATCCTGCATGTTCTCTGCTTCCTGTGTATTTTCCGCTTCCTGTATATTCTCTACTTCCTGCGTGTTTTCCAGCATCTGCGTAGTTTCTGGTACCTGCGTAGTCTCCGGTACCCCTGTGCTTTTTATTTCCTCTCGCGGTATTGCCGTCATTTCGTTTACTGTTGTCTCATCCTGAATTTGTTTTTCTTCCATCCATGTTATCTGTGGAGTTACTTTTACTTCATCCTGCACAATATCATCAGATGTCGCCGTTACGATTGCTTCTTTTTTCGGTGCATCTGTAAATTCCATATAATTCCTGTAAAATCCTGCTCCTACAGCCAATACAGCAATCACCAGGCAAGCTGTAGCTGCATATGAAAAAACAGAGGTACGCTCCAATTCCTCCCGGGGCTTTTCCTCTGTCTTTTCTTCCTTTTTTGTTTTCTTGTTTTTAATGATCTTTCGAAAGGATACAACTGCATCATCTGCCACATTTTCTGTAAATTCCGGAACATAGCTATTGTTCTTTTCAATCATATACTCCTGCATAAGTGGATTTTTTTCATAATAGATGTAATATCCACGCTGCCGGATCATTAAACCATTTTCATAGAAAAAAAAGGCCTCTTCTTTTTCTGTCGGTTCCATAAGCATAAGTACTTTTTCTCCTCCAAAATATTGCAGATGAATCCTTGTCAGTAATTCATCTGCTTCCATATACATCTGAGGGCGTGAAAAAAACCAGCCTGTTATTTCCTGTCCTGGAAAATATTTTGCCTGGTCTTCCTGTATTTTAGCCCATACTTTTTCAGAGAAATCAATGTGATCAGCTGCAGCTTCCATTTCTTCCGCTACCAGTGCTCCCCGAATAAAAAGATAGGTTATTCCATTATCCCACTTTGTTTCCCCTGTAAAAACAGCCACACTTCCTTGTTCCTTTTCCGAACCGCTCTTATTTCTGGCAAGCCGGGTAAGAAATGTATATACGTAATCTTCAATATAGATGCGCACATTTCCTGCTGTCAGCCCCACCTGACGTATATTTCTCGGCAAATTAAATATATTTTCCCCATTTTTTGCCTCCTGTTTTTCCTCTTTGTAAATAACCTCTATCATACTTACATCACCCCTTCGGGTATGAGAATATCACATAGGAAATGCAGATTTTGGCATAATATAAGACCTGTTTCACAGAATTTTACGACAGATTTTGCAGGACTTGTTCACTCAGAGTGCATATTTTTCCAAATACAGGATAAAATGAATTACAGTTATTATTAAAAAATGATAGAGCAGGAGAATTTTTATGCCCTTTTATGTAAACACCCAAAATCCAGATTCATCAAAAGAAATTGCACGGCTTCTAAAAAAATGTATTAAGCGTCATAAAAAGGACTGGACTGAGATTGTGTTTCTGTGCATTGGAAGCGACCGGGTAACCGGAGACTGTCTTGGACCATATGTGGGCTATCGCCTGAGTCAGCATCAGATTCCAGGAATTTTCGTTTATGGCACTCTGAACCAACCAGTTCACGCAGTTAATCTGTCCCGTATAATGGACTTTATAGTTAGGAGTCATCCTTTTCCTCTTATAATTGCCATAGATGCATCTTTAGGAGACAAAAAGCATCTTGGGTATGTGACAATTGGAAACGGTTCTCTTTATCCAGGTGCAGCCGTGCAGAAAGAGCTTCCACCTGTGGGAGATATTTATATTACAGGAATTGTAAATATTTCAGGGATTCTGGAATATCTTACTTTGCAAACGACCAGGCTGTCAACAGTGATCACTCTGGCAGATACGATTGCCCAGGGAATTCTCGGAAATTTTTCTGCATAAACAACAATACGGCAAACAGAAGTCTGCACTTCCATTTGCCGTATTATCAATCCTTAAATAAATGCTTTGATCTGTTTATAGATGCCCTCTGTATCAAGACCATATTTCTCAAGAAGAGCTAACGCCGGACCGGACTCACCGTAAACATCGTTGATACCGATACGTTTAACCGGTACAGGAGCCTTCTCAGCAAGGCACTCGCATACAGCGCCGCCAAGACCACCGATAATGGAATGTTCCTCAACAGTAACAACCTTGCCGGTTTCCTTAGCAGCCGCTACAACAAGTTCCTCGTCCAGTGGTTTAATTGTATGAATATTGATAACCTTTGCTTCAATTCCTTCTTCTGCAAGCTTAGCAGCAGCTTCAAGAGATGGAGCAACACAAAGTCCGTTTGCAATAATAGTAAGGTCTTTTCCCTCACGAAGAACAATACCTTTGCCAAGTTCAAATTTGTAGTCAGGATTATCATTGATAACCGGAACAGCAAGACGGCCAAATCGCATATAAACAGGGCCAACATGGTCATAAGCTGCCTCTACCATAGCTTTTGCTTCGATATCATCAGACGGGCATGCAACAACCATTCCAGGAATTGTACGCATAAGTGCAAAGTCCTCACAGCACTGATGTGTAGCACCATCCTCACCAACGGAAATTCCGCCGTGGGTAGCTCCGATCTTAACATTCAGCTTCGGATATCCAACTGAGTTGCGAACCTGCTCAAAAGCACGTCCGGCTGCAAACATTGCAAATGTACTTGCAAATGGCACTTTACCGGTTGTTGCAAGTCCTGCTGCAATTCCTACCATATTGCACTCAGCGATTCCGCAGTCGATATGACGCTCCGGGAATGCTTTCTTAAAAATTCCGGTCTGTGTAGCTGCAGCAAGGTCAGCGTCCAGAACAACCAGATCTTCATGTTTCTTTCCAAGTTCTACAAGAGCGTTACCGTAACTTGCTCTGGTGGCAATCTTCTTTACTTCTGACATAATGCTTCACCTACCTTTTCCAAATCTGCCATAGCCTGTGCATACTCTTCATCATTCGGAGCTTTTCCATGCCAGCCAACCTGGTTCTCCATAAAGGATACGCCTTTGCCTTTTACAGTCTTCATAACAATTGCAGTCGGCATTCCTTTGGTAGCCTTTGCTTCATCAAAAGCAGCGCGTAACTGTGCCATATCATTTCCATCAGCCACATTGATCACATGGAAATTAAATGCTTCAAATTTCTTGTCAATCGGGTATGGAGAGCATACATCTTCAACTTTACCATCAATCTGGAGACCATTGTTGTCAACGATCACTACAAGGTTATCCAGTTTTCTTGCACCTGCAAACATGGCAGCTTCCCAAACCTGACCTTCCTGGATTTCTCCATCGCCAAGAAGTGTGTATACACGGTAGCTGTCATTTGACAATTTTGCAGAAAGAGCCATTCCTACAGCTGCGGAAATTCCCTGTCCAAGGGATCCACTTGACATGTCAACACCAGGAATATGTTTCATATCCGGATGTCCCTGAAGATAAGATCCAAGATGACGAAGTGTTACCAGATCTTCTTTCGGGAAATAACCTCTCTGTGCGAGTACAGAATAAAGTCCCGGTGCAGTATGACCTTTGGAAAGTACAAAGCGATCACGGTCTGCTTTCTTCGGATTCTTAGGATCAATGTTCATTTCCTCAAAATAAAGATATGTGAATACATCAGCTGCTGATAAAGATCCGCCCGGATGTCCGGCTTTAGCAGCATGCAGTGCGGTAACGATGCCCTTACGGACTTCGTTTGCAGTTTTCTGAAGCTCTAAATTCTCCATTCTCAATTCTCCTTATAAATTACCTGTCAATTATTCTCCAAATACAGCTTTGTAATCATTCTGGAATTTTACAATACCTGCATCTGTCAGTGGATGATGTGTCATCTGCTCAAGTACTTTAAATGGTACAGTAGCAATATCAGCACCAGCAAGTGCACACTGTGTTACGTGCATTGGATGACGAACGCTTGCTGCAATAATCTCTGTATCGATTCCGGCAACTGCAAACATATCTGCAATCTGACGAATAAGCTCAACACCATCTGTGGAGATGTCGTCAAGTCTTCCAAGGAATGGAGATACATATGTAGCGCCTGCTCTTGCAGCAAGAAGTGCCTGGTTTGCGCTGAAGATCAGAGTTACGTTTGTTTTGATTCCTTCATTTGAAAGAACCTTAACAGCTTTCAGACCATCGCATGTCATAGGAATCTTAACTACCATATTCGGATGGATTTTTGCGATTTCACGTCCCTCACGAATCATTCCTGCTGCATCTGTTGTTGTAGCTTTAACCTCACCACTGATCGGTCCGTCAACGATTTCTGTGATCTCTTTAATTACTTCATTGAAATCTCTTCCCTCTTTTGCGATCAGAGATGGGTTTGTTGTTACTCCACAGATAATTCCCATGTCATTTGCTTCTTTAATATCCTCTACTTTTGCTGTGTCAATAAAAAATTTCATGATTTTTTCCTCCTGAATGAATAAATATTTCGTAAGCTTTTATTTATTTTCATTATATCAGACTTCATTTACAGGTCAAGGCGTCCTGTTTTTATTAATAAAAATTCAATTAATAATATTGTTTTTTATTAATGGTTGCAAAGTTTGCGAGCAACTTATCAATCAATTTTTTTCAATGTTTACAAGCTTCTACAGCATTTATCTAAAGTAATTCAGCAAAATTTATTATTAATAATTTCTTCCAGACTATTTATTTAATCTTATTTTCATCTGCTTTTTGTGACACACTTTCCACACGGTCAGTACGGGCATACCCCGTAGTTTTGCGTACAATGATCTTGGGGTTGTACTCAATATTATATACGCTGGTGGGACGGATTCCTTCCCCGAAACGCAGTCCTGTATCAATTTTACGAATGATAATATCACAGGCATCTCTGCCCTTCAGATCAACAAAATGATCAATTGTCGTCAGCGATACCCTGCGGATCCCAGAATAAAAAATATTATCACATCCAATTACAGACACATCCTTTGGCACACGCAGACGTGCATCCTGAAGCGCATCTACAGCACCAATTGCCATCATATCATTCTGCCCTGCAATTGCAGTAAATCTGTCACCATCCTCCAGAAGGGATTTTGTCAGGGCATACCCCATGGAATATTCAGAATCTGTCTTTGGATTTCGCCGGTCAACCGACTCATCAGCAGCCTTAATGATCACATGCCCCGAAAGACCTGCCTTTTCAAATTCTTTCACAAACCCATCCACTCGCTTAGACCGCTGCCACTGTCTTTTTGTAAGGGGCGGCGTGATAAATGCCACATCTCTGTGCCCCAGATCAAGTAAATGTCTTGCCATAAGACGTCCAACCTCTGTATTATCCTGGTTAATGGCGTCTACTGTGCTGATTTTCTCTTTATTACTGATAATAACAAGCGGAATCGTCCGTGCCATCTCTTCAACCTGTCCAATATAATCCGGGTGGGGATTACATGCATAAATAATTCCCTGAGGTGCCATTGCCCGGATCATTCGCAGATATTTCTCCTCCAGTCTGGCATCTCGCTGCGTATTGCAGATAAATACTCCGTAGCCCCGTTCATTTGCCACAGCCTCAATTCCCTGAAGAAGCAGCACATAATAGGGACTTGTGATGGTAGGGCAAAAGACAACAATCAGCTTTTCCTTTTTGTTTTCTTTTTTATTTTTGTGGCCCGGCAGCTGGTAGCCCAGTTCTCTGGCTGCATTTTCTACTTTTTCCACAGTATCTCTGGAAAAAGATACATTATACTTATGGTTCAGCACCATAGAAACCGTTGCCTGGGAAACACCCGCCTTCTCTGCCACATCGGATGAAGTCACCTTTTTACGCGCCACAAAAATCACCTCCTGCCATAACCTTATCGCTGTCGGTTAAAGTTTTCTCAGCTGTTCTTATAATTCCACTCGCCCTTCCAGCGCGCGCAGAAGAGTCACCTCATCAATGTATTCCAGATCACCGCCCACCGGTACGCCGCTTGCAATACGGCTTACTTTGATTCCTGTAGGCTTGATCAGCTTGCTGATGTACATTGCGGTTGTTTCTCCTTCCAGACTGGAGTTAGTGGCAATAATGACCTCCTTCACATCACCCTGAAGACGCATGATCAGTTCCTTCAGCTTAATATCATCTGGCCCAATTCCAAGCATAGGGGAAATTGCACCGTGAAGTACATGATAAACGCCATCAAATTTGCCCGTTTTTTCGTAAGCAGCAAGATCCCTGGTATTCTCAACTACCATGATTGTACTGTGGTCACGCTTGGGATTGCTACAGATCGGACACATTTCCCTGTCAGTAAGCGTATAACAGCATTTACAGTACTGAACATTCATTCTGGCATCAGTAATGGCATTTGTAAGCTGCTGCACCTGCTCTTTCGGCATATTCATAATGTGAAAAGCCAGACGCTGGGCAGACTTTGCCCCAATTCCAGGAAGATGGGAAAGCTGCTCGATCAGTTTGTTAATATGACTGCTGTAGTATTCCATCAGAATGGAAGACCTCCGCCGAGTCCGCCAAGACCGCCTGTAAGCTTGGACATTACAGCCTGATTTTCCTGTTCAACCTTGCGAAGCGCTTCATTGGTTGCTGCGACAATAAGATCTTCAAGCATCTCGATATCATCAGGATCCACAACTTCCTCAGCAAGCTTCACTTTGGTTACTTCTCTTTTACCGGAGATCGTCACTTCTACAGCTCCGCCACCGGCAGCTGCAGTAAACTCTTTTTCTTCAAGAGCTTTCTGATTCTCTTCCATCTGACGCTGCATTTTCTGCGCCTGCTTCATAAGGTTATTCATGTTTCCCGGCATTCCCATGCCTGGAAATCCACCACGCTTTGCCATTATAAAGTCCTCCTTTTATTTGTTTCATTCAATCACAACTCTGTATCATCAGGATCTTCTTCCACTACTACATCCATATGGATGTTTTCGCGAAGCGCCTGATCTACAGTAATCTGGGCAAGATTGGTATGGTTGTGCTCTTTTGCTACTACCATCTTAAGTTCTACACTCTTGCCAGTCTGAGCCAGAATAATGCTCTTCAATTCTTCCTCTGCTTCCGGATTATCCACATAAGTTTTTCCGAGAAAATCCTGAAATTCAATATAAAGAATCGGTTCTCCGGTCTGGCCGTTATATTTAGGAATGGCTTTTTGCAGCATCTGTTTGAAAATGCCACTGGTCTGGCCTACGATTACGCGCCAGCCGGCTACAATTTTCTGCAGATCCTCAGGTGCTGCTTTTTCAGGCTTAACTGCAGTCGCGCTTTCCATAGCACTGCCCTCAGCTTCAGCCCTCATATTGCCCGCATCACCGGACTGTACAAATACCTGCTGTACAGGTCTCTCGTCCATCCGCTGTTCCAGCACCCGAAGACGATCCAGAACTGAATCCAGATTTGTCTCCATTGCCGGACGACATAGCTTGATTAAGGCAATTTCCACCAGGACACGCTTCTGGGTAGAATAACGGATCTGGCTGGACAGGTCAGAAAAAATACGGATGTAGCGCATCAGGGTTTCTACATCCACCATCTCACTTTCTTCCTTGAGAAGCCGCAGGTTCTCAGAGGATACATCTATCGCTTCTTCAGGATTCTCAGAAGTTTTTACCAGAAGAAGATTACGCATATACCAGGTAAAATCTCCTACAAACTGCCCAAGCTCCCTTCCGCCCACAATCAGTTCTTCCAGGGTATGGATCGTCCCTGTCACATCGCCTTTGAGCACTTTTCGAAGAAGCTTACTGAACACTTCCGTATCCACAGCTCCTAATACCTCAAGTACTTTATCGTAGGTCAGTGTCTGTCCCAGATAGAAAGCGATACACTGATCCAGAAGGCTGAGGGCATCTCTCATGGAGCCGTCTCCGGCTTTCGCCACATAACGGACAGCTTTCTCTTCTGCGTCTACTTTTTCGATTTTCAGCAGTTCATCCAGCCTTGCCGCAATAGTATCAATAGTAATACGGTGAAAATCGTATCTCTGACATCTTGATAAAATAGTGATTGGTATCTTGTGAGCCTCTGTGGTGGCAAGAATGAAGATAACATAAGACGGAGGTTCCTCCAGTGTTTTCAGAAGAGCATTAAATGCTCCTGTAGAAAGCATGTGAACCTCGTCAATAATGTATACCTTATAGTTTCCTTCTGTAGGGCGATAAGCCACTTCCTCGCGAATTTCCCGAATATTGTCAACGCCATTATTGGACGCTGCATCGATCTCGATCACATTCATGGAGGTGCCGGCCTGTATCGCCTTACACATTTCACATTCACCACATGGGCTTCCATTTACCGGGTGCTGGCAGTTTACTGCTTTTGCCAGTATTTTTGCAACGGTTGTCTTTCCGGTTCCACGAGTGCCGCAAAACAGATAAGCATGACCAATACGGTTATGTTTGATCTGATTGGTCAGTGTAGTCACTATATGATCCTGCCCCTTAACATCGTCGAAATTATCCGGTCTGAACTTCCGGTACAGAGCGGTATAGCTCATTTATGGAAACTCCTTTCTAAAAGCAGGGGGATTATCAATCTCCAAAGCTGATTCCAATCTGCTTTGCTGCCTTAACTGTCTGATCTTTCGGAGAAACCATTTTAAGCTTGCCTGCACATTCTTCAAGAGGAACTCTCTTGATCTTGCCGTTTACAACGCCGACCATAATACCATATTCTCCGTCCAGAATGGCCTCTGCTGCGCCTGCTCCGATTCTTGTGGAAAGCACACGGTCATATGCACATGGTGCTCCACCACGCTGTGTGTGTCCCGGAACCGTGATACGCACTTCTGAGCCGAGCTCCTGAGTGATCTTATCTGCAATTTCGTAAGATACAGAAGGATACTTCTTTGCACGATCTTCCAGTTTCTTCTTATAATCTTTCTTGGAAAGTAAGGCGTCTTCCTTGGAAATAGCACCTTCTGCCACTGCAAGAATGGTAAATCTCTTACCAGCTTTAGATCTCTTCTGAATAGCAGCAACAACCTTCTTGATATCATACGGAATCTCCGGAATCAGAATAATATCTGCTCCGCCTGCAATTCCTGCATGTAAGGTAAGACTTCCCACCTTGTGTCCCATAACTTCCACGATAAATACACGTCCATGTGATGCAGCAGTTGTATGAATACAGTCAATCGCATTCGTAGCAATATTTACCGCACTCTGGAAACCAAATGTCATATCAGTACCCCAGATATCATTATCAATAGTCTTCGGCAGATGAATAATATTCAGTCCCTCTTCCCTTAAAAGGTTGGCAGTCTTCTGAGTTCCGTTTCCACCGAGAATCACCAGGCAGTCAAGACAGAGCTTATAATAAGTCTGCTTCATGGCCTCAACCTTATCAAGACCTTTCTCATCCGGTACACGCATAAGCTTAAACGGCTGTCTGGACGTACCCAGAATTGTTCCGCCCTGTGTCAGGATTCCGGAAAAGTCCTTAGATGTAAGCATACGGTATTTACCGTAGATCAGTCCCTTGTATCCATCATCAAAGCCGTATACTTCCAGATCATCGATACTGTTGGTAAGACCCTTTACAACTCCTCGCATGGTGGCATTCAGAGCCTGACAGTCACCGCCGCTTGTTAATAAGCCGATTCTTTTAATCATAGTACCCTCCATTTCTGTGTCTTTGGAAAATAAAATTCAAGATTTTATCTAATTATATAATATTTCACAGGCTGACACAACAAGGAATTTAATTCCACCCAAAACTTCTTCTGAAAATCCACCGCATTTTTCGGTATCGACTTGACAAATTCATCCGCTTCCTTTATAATTAAATTCCGCGCAGCCGGGGAGATAGCGGTGCCCTGTACCTGCAATCCGCTACAGCAGGGGTGATGCCAATCTGAGGCTTGTATCTTGTGGAGCTGCCCTTTATAAGTGGCGTTGACGTTTGGGTCTTACGCAACAGGACTCTATGAACCGTGTCAGGACAGGAATGTAGCAGCACTAAGTAGAATCTCCTGTGTGCCGTGAGGGTGCCTGGGCTGAGTTAACTGTAGAGGTAACGTCTGTGAGACCATTCCGAGGTGCGGCGCGCGTAATAAAGAATAGTCAGAGAACGTCTGTGAAGGCGTTCTTTTTTTATATAAAAAATTCCGTTGGAAATCTCTATCACACAACAAGTCCTATGGTTCTTGTTTTTACAGCTAATCAAGCAGAACAAAACAGGACACATACTGCACAGAAGCTCAGCGTACCGCTCCCACTCCTTTTCGCAGTATATATCCTGTTTTCTTAAAATATTCTCCTGTCCGTACAACGAAACTTATTTACACAGCTCAGCAACAACCTGATTGATCACTTTTCCATCAGCCTTGCCCTTCAGTTCCGGCATAATTGTCTTCATGATCTGACCTTTGTTTCCGGATGCAATCAGTTCTCCGTGTTTCTCTGTAAGATATGCCTTAATCTCAGAAGCATCCATAAGCTTCGGAGCATATTTTGCAATCACATCATATCTTGCCTGATATTCATCCCTCAGACCCTGTCTGGATTCCGGGCATGTATCAATCTGCTCTTTCACAGATTTCAGTTCCTTCAGAATAACACGGTCAACCAGCTCTCCGCTGATATCTTCACGGCATCCTTCGTCAATTGCAACCTTCTTCACAGCTGCGATCAGGGAAGAAACTGCATCCTTTGTTACTTTATCCTTTGCTTTCATAGCTGCGATCATATCTTTTCTTAATGCTTCAAGTTCCATTGTGTCTTCCTCCTGTCATTATCATTATGTCATTTCACTGATTGCTTTTTATCATACCACTATTTTTCTGTTTTTCCAACCTGCTCTGCCAAAGATTTTTTCAGCATTTTTTTCTTTTCCCGAAGTTCGCGAAAAAAATCAGAAAGCATTGCTGAGCATTCATCCTGAAGAATCCCACGGATTACCTCAACCTTGTGGTTAAATCCATCCATCTCCAGAAGATTTAATACAGATCCGGCACACCCTGCCTTAGGGTTCATGCTGCCGATCACTACACGATCAATGCGGGACTGCATCAGAGCTCCGGCACACATCTGGCAAGGTTCTAACGTCACATACATGGTACATCCCTCCAGACGCCAGTCTCCCAGCTTTTTGCTTGCTTTTTTTATCGCATTCAGCTCTGCATGGGAAAGTGTATTCTTATCTGTATTTCTTCTGTTATATCCACGTGCTATGATTTTTCCATTGCAAACGATCACACAACCAATAGGAACCTCTTCCAGGACAAGTGCCTTTTTTGCCTGGCGAATTGCTTCTTTCATATATTTTTCCTGTTCTGTCAACATTCTTTTCTCTCTGTACTTTCTTAATTTCTACCACTTTCTTTGTTATGGCGGCAATGATTTTATGATACCAGGGTCAAAAGGTCATTTTCCACCTGTGCTTGCACAAAGGTAGGGAAATGATCTTGGGACCCGCCCCAAAATGAGCATAAAAGTGGAGCGTATGCTTCACGATATGCGAATATTGGGTAGGATTGTGGGAGTGCAACGCACGAAACAATCCGCAGGTATCATAGTCGGGGGCTTTTGACCCAGATATCATTTTATTATAGGCAGTTCGAAAATAGATGTCAATTCATACAGCACTCAGCTGCAGACAGGCGGATCAATAGCTCGATACCAATATCCGCCACGACCTTTTTTCACCTTTATCAGACTGCTTTCTTTAAAACAAGAGAAACCAAACATACCGGCCATAAACTGTTCCTGCTGATCATAGCAGCCTGGCACCCCCAGCAGATACCGGCCATTTTGTCTGCGGCACAGGAGAAGATGCCCGAAGTTATAATAGCCATATTGCAAAAAACGGTTGTTGCGAAGAGCACATTGCCTTCTTGGAAAATACACAAGATCCTGAGGCATTATTTTCCAGCACTGATTCAGATCTCCATCTGTAAATGGGCAAAAAGGCTGACCAAAAGGAAGAGATGTGTTATTCTCTTTGGACTGTACAGACTGAATATGAACAGGCTTGGAATCAGAAACTGTTTCTGAAGCTTCTGCACTTTCTTCCTCTTCTGTTTCTTCCTCCGGCTTCCGTTCCTTTGACAAAATTTCTTCCGATTGCTGTTCTTCCGGTGATTTCGGTAGTTCCGCTGCTTGCGGTTCTTCTGATTCTTCCGATAGTTCCGCTGCTTGCGGTTCTTCTAATTCTTCCGCCAGCTCCGCTACTTGCGGTTCTTCTGATTCTTCCGATAGTTCCACTGCTTGCGGTTCTTCTGATTGTGGTTCCGCTTCGGACACTTCTTCTTTATTTTCCGTTTCCAAAGCTTTCTTTGTTTCCGGTTTCTCTGCACTCTCCTTAAAATTCTCCGGACGGATTGCCTGATCATCCCATTCGGTTCCATAAAAGCCTCCGGTCTCCGTAATGAGAATCATACCTCCCATTTTCTGCAAAGGAATTCCGGAAGCTCCCATATCCGTGCTGTCTGTTTCCAATATACAGTCAATTTGATCTTTCCTCGTCTTGCAGCTTCCCAGTAAGATTCCATTCATAAGTCCTTCTTTTCGTATAAATCCATAAATTCTGCATATTTCTTCTGCTTCCATTCCTTCTATCTGAAGATGAATTTCTACTGTACACACACGATTTCGCATCTCTACCTTCAAAAAACCGCAATTACATTCTTTTTTTCCTTTTCGATATTCATATACATACGCGATAAAACGCCGATACTCAGTCAACTGACACCCTCCCTGTCTTTTAATATCCAGCACTTCATTAATGTATATGAACAACCAGACTTTTCATTCATAAAAACATGTACCAACTTATTTTTACTTTTTTCAAATTTTCTAAATTTTTTCATTTTTTCTGTTGACAATCTACTTTTATTTATGTATAATATCACTTGTCGTTGACGAAGTGTGGCTCAGTTTGGTAGAGCGCTGCGTTCGGGACGCAGAGGTCGTGGGTTCGAATCCCGTCACTTCGACTACTTGGCAGGGGCGCCGAAATTCTTGAGAAATCAAGGGTTTCGGTGTTTTTTTATACTTGAAAAGAGGCGGCTGGAAACTGGGTGTTTTTGGCATTTTACGAATTTTTTACGAATTGCTTCAACTTTCAAAGAAGAACCAAGCAATTTCCTACCATCTTTTAAGCAACTTTAAGCGTCTTTGAATAAACATTCTAACATCTTTCTATTAACTTTCTGCTTTTCTTTTTCATTGGCTCTGGCATAAATATTTAAAGTAGTTTGAATGTCTTTATGTCCCACCCATTCTTGAACATCCTTGATATCAACACCCTCGTGAATAAGAATACTTACGCATGAAGCTCTTAAACTATGAAGTGTGAGCGAATCGTCAAGATCGGGATTTCTTCTTACTATCTTTTTGAAATTTTTCGTTAAATAATCTGGGGTATATAAATGCCCATCTTCCCATGTAAATATGTAATCTGAATAAAAATAATCCGTTCCGTATAACGTTTGATTCATTTTCTTTTGAAATTTTATTTCTTTTAATTTTTCCAGTAGTGGTTGTGGAATAGGATAACATCTATAACTTGCGTCTGTTTTTACTCTATCTTTTCTAACCAACGATTTCATTTTAGCAACCGTATGTTCAATATAGAGTTTTCCATCCTCATGAATGCTGCTCCATTTCAGTCCCAATACTTCTTCCCTTCTAAGACCATAGTATAAACAAAACATGAACGGAACTTCTAATCTATGTCCCTTTATTGCTTCGAAAAAGATTTCGATTTCGTCAGACGCAATATAAGATTTGGATTTTATATTATCAATCTTTTTCGGAATTTTAACTTTAGCAGCAGGATTAGTTTTGATATCTCCTAATTCTGTAGCTTCTTCTAAAATTGCCCGAAGTAAAATCGCAATATCTTTTATTGTTCTGCTTGAATATCCAATAGCAAAGCGTTTTCCCTGTCCATGTTTTACGGTAAGAAGATACTGATAAAATTTATGAATATCTTTTGCGGTAACCTCTTCAAGAAGAAGCTTTTTTTCTGAAAAGAAATCCTCAATCTTACCTAATCTATAAGCGTATCCTTCATAAGTAATAACATCAACCGTGTTCTTCTTCTCTTCCAACCACTCACGACAATAGTCTTGAAAATAATAGCACTCTGAATTAGAACTATATTTTTCAATCATTTCTTCAAGTAAAGCAGCTGCTTTAGGGAAGTTTCTTTTTCCGACACTTAATTCTGTATGAATGTCTTTTACACGATACTTACTTATTCCCTCACCATCTACTTCTACAAGGTTAAGTCTTAAAAAGTAATACTCCTTTCCTTTAAGTGTTTTTTGCATGACTCTACCAGATTTACATATTTCCATACATGTCAACAGGCTCCCCTCTACTGGTAGCGCTGCAAATATCCATTAATAGTAATTATAGCACATTTATTTTAAAATTGCCATTAAAATGACTCATTATTTTTCATAAAGAGCTATACTAACATCATCAAGAGGAACACAAAACAAATAAGAAAAGAGGTAAATACTTATGAAAAACAACAATTTTAAAACAAGAACAAGAGTGCTTGCAGTAAAAGAAACTATTAACGGTGCTGAAAGAATCGTTGGTGCTGAAATCATTCTTAATAATGGAAGCAAAGAAATTACATTAAAACACAACCTTCGTCATTTAAGCCCAGAAGCTGCTGAACTTCGCCTTATGCAATTAAGTATTAATGCACTTAAAATCCACTACGTTACAGAATCACTTTTAGCATGAGGGAAACAATAAGTTACCACTAAAATGACTCACTATTTTCTATATAGAGGTATACTAATATCATCAAAGAGAGGAACACAAAACCTCAGAAAATAAAAACTAAATAAAATAAGGGCAGCGACCAAGCGCTAAACGCCAAAAGGCGAAGAAAGGAAAATATTATGTTTATCAATTATGAAATGGCTACAATCGAGATCACAAAGGCAGAAGCAAAAGAAGCAGGCGTTTTCAAATCCGAAATGTATGAAAATCTTAAAGAAGCAAGAGAAGCAACAGGCTTTAAAGTTATTGTAAAAGAGTCCAAAAGAAAAGCAGATACTATGAAAGGTCTTACATACGCTTATATGGCTGTTTATATCGAAAAGAAAGCGGGTGACCGCAAAGATTCTCTTATGACTGAATTTAATGAGCTTCGTGGATGTGTAAACGGAAAAAGAGACAGACTTGCGGAAAGAGCCTCTTATGGAGAGGTAAAGGCTTGGTTTCTTGAGCAGTTTACAGAGATTACAGAGTTCAATGAAAAACTGACAGAAAGAAGAACACTCCTCCGTGAGCAGAGAGAAATGAAAAAGATTGAAAAAATGTTTGCTTAATCAGAGAGTGCTACTAAAATGACTCACAATCAACTGCTATCGACTATAATAAAATCATAAAGAACAGACAACAAAATTCAAAAGAAAGAGGGAATAAACCATGAAATCACCTATTACAATCAACTTCGCAAAAGGAGAAATCGTTTTAAATGCCGCTTTTGCAAAAAAAGCAAGTAACCCATTTTCCAAAGAATATGGACATTTACAAAAAGTACGTGAGGATTTCCCAGAATTCACAGTTCTCATTAAAGAAATCAAAAAGAAAGAGGGAAAAGAATCCTATAAAGGACTCACCTACGATTACATGAGGGCATATATTATGAGCCATGAGCAAGGAGAAAACAGAATCAACGCAATAATGGAATTTGACGAACTGCTCCTTATCTCTCAGTGCCATAGCAAGGGACGCAGATATCCTGTTATCAAAAATTGGTTCCTTGACAACTATCCAGAAGTCAGAGAATTTGGAATGGTTGAAATTCCTGGCTTCAAAATTGTACCAAGAGAAAACGCAAGCAATCCAGCTTCTTCCACAGAAGAAAAACTTACTGCTTAATTATTCTAACAGTGTACCTAACATGATGGATAACTTCTTACTAGCTGTAAGGGATATTAACCACAAATAGTGTAATAGAAAGGGAAATTTGAAATGTCAATTAAAAAATTAGAACCGCCCCCTTTAATCGAAAAATTAGAGCTGCGCTCTTATTCAAGAAACGAAATTGCAAGACTCACAGAGGTATCACTTAAAGATAGAAATTTTGCCGCCAAGGTTAAAAACCGATTGACAAATTGGGGATATGGTTACAACTATTCTTCAAGGACAGTTGAAATCACAAAAATCCCAACAACTGCGGAAGAACGTTTAAAAGAGCTTTTAATCAGAAAATTAGATTTTAGTGTTCAAACAGATTTTAAGGCATTTACGATTATGTTACACCTATTTAGAACTGATCGTAACTTCATGTCTATGCCTTGGAAAACAAGAGAAACAGTTCTTTATGAACAATACGGTATTACCATTGCAGAAAGCACTATGAGCAATTGGACACGCAAACTTCTAAATGATGGTGTCCTTCTCAAATTTCGTTCCGCTAACCACAACCTATGGCGTACTCACATAGAAAATGGAATTAAGTATCAAGAAAAAATGGCTGAAACTGATGAAAAAATGGCTGAATATAAAAAGTATAACGCAATGAGATCACAACTTCTTGCAGAAGCTCAAGAAGCGAACAACACAACCAATTGTTGGGGTGGTGTTATTAATAAATTATGGAACAATTTTCACTGTTGCTATTATACTGTAAAACCAATTGAACCTGTCGCTTGGTATGATGATGACTACAAAGAAATTTTTTCTCTCTCAGAAGAAATTTTCTATAATCTAACCAAGGGTGCGGATAACGGAAAAAGAAGCGCTTAGGGCGACAAAATAAAAATTTCCTTAAAGGTTTAACGGAGAAATAAATAATAGAATATTCTCCGCTAAACCTTTAAGGAAATTTTTTAATTATTACCAACAACTCAATCTAATCAGAATTTTCCGCCGTATGTTGGCAAGTAGATTTTTATAATCTGCTTGCCTTTTTCGTTCTCTGCCGAAAGACTCGCCAAATTTTTTTTATTATTTTGTGTTCATGCTCATTAGTTTTATATTTTGAAATAAAAATAATCCCTGCTGCCGTTCAATGGAAATTAAGCGAAAAAAGATAATCTTCCTGCACTAATTTTTATATATAGTAACAAATAAGGATTCCTGCCAATAGCAGGAAAAGAAAGGACAAATATTATGCTTGGAATAACATTACAAGACGAATTAGATTATTTAGACCATATTCCAGATTATTATGATACCATGTATCTTGATGGATATACTGACCTCGAAATTTGGCGCGCTTTTGATAAAAGCCAAAGAAAAAAGTTCCGTAAGGAACAACTCCAAAAGGAATTAGAACAATCAGTCAAAACAGACCTTAATGAAGCTATTGACAAAGCGCTTGATGAGCTCTTGAAAGAATTTAATAAATAATTTGCGGCAAGCGCATTTATAGGATTAATTATCCTGCACTAATATATAAAGATTCCTGCCAGTAGCAGGAAAAGAAAGGATAAATACCATGATTGGAATAACATTACAAGACTACTTAGACGGTATTCGAGATTCTTATAATACTATGGGACTTGATAGATATACCGATTTAGATACTTGGCGTGCTTTTCGAAAAAGCCAAAGAATGCAATTACGCAGAAATCAAATTCAACAGAAAATGTTGAACAATTTAGAAGAATCAATCAAAATCGACCTTAATGAAACCATTGACAAAGCACTTGATGACCTCTTGAAAGAATTTAATAAATAATTTGCGGCAAGCTCGTTTATAGGATCACATAACCTCAAATCTGCGATCTCTTAAACGGCTTGCCGCTTTTTTGCGTTTATTTAGTCCTTTTCTACTGGAAACTCCCTTACATCCGCTTTTCAAAATAAAAATCACTCTTCGTGGGAGTTCTGCCCCCGTATAATCAAAAAATGAAATTTTTCCAGAAAAATCCCGAAACCCTAGCCCCCCTGTCAGCTAACTGCTGCCCTTCTGTCCTCTTTAAGGGACTGCTGCCGCAACTCTCTATTTTCTCTTGGAATGTTCTAAAAAGCTATTCTGTGGCTTCTGGCTTGTCCTCTGCCACGTATTCGACTAAATCCCCCACTTGACAGTTTAAGAGCCTGCAAAGCGTGTCTATGGTTTTCCAAGACACTAATTCATTGTGTCTTATCTGTTGAAGATATGATTGCCCAATTAGCTTCTCTTCTCTTATCCTTGTGGAACTATAACCATTCTTTTTTAGCTCTGCCATAATATCAATCTTATATCTAAGTGCCATTTTAAAGTCCTCCTTCTCCATTTTACTTAATAATAGCATATTTTTGCACCAATTTCCAGTGTAAATATTGCACTAATTTCGAGTGTTCTATTGCACTATATTTTGGTGCTTTTGTCAATAGACTGCACCAATATATAGTGCTATAATGATATCAAGTTAAGAGAGAGGAACAAGTCAAGGATAGACGAAAATAGGCAGCAGCCGAAACCAAGAATACAAGATCAGAGCGGAAATGGATAAGGGAGATTGGGACGCACTAAGAAGAACGCTAGATACTTAAATAGCCAACCGCCACTTGAACCTCTCACACCTACCAAAAGAAAAGGGGATAATGAATTATGACAAACGCAAAAATCAACGCAACAGTAGAAGAAATCATGGAGTATGAAGCACTTCTGGAAGAAGTCAAAGGAATTGTGGATAATCTGAAGGACAGTCTCAAAAATGAAATGGCAGAGAGACAGGTGGAAAGCCTTTCCACAGACCGTTACACAGTCAGATGGACAGAAGTCCTTACTTCCAAATTTAACTCCAAGGAATTTAAAAAGGTTTACGAAAATCTCTATACCGCTTTTCTTCGTCAGACACGATCAAGACGCTTTTCGATCAGCGCATAATTACAACTGCTTCTCTCTTGGTTCAAAAAATGAGCCAAGAGGGAAAAGTTCCTAAAATAGGAATTATAAGAACAGTAAAATCCATTGTTTCTGCGGTTTGGCAGAAATTTGTATAAAATATGGAACTAATCGCTCACAAAATAAGAACTTTTAAGGGGGAACCGCAAATGAAATTCTATAAAATCCAAGATACCTTATCAAAATGCAGCAGCTTCCTTGACGTTGCTTGTATCGCTCTTGATAATGAACACTTCTTTCCAGAAGGAAACACAGTCAGTTTACTTTTGGAAGATGTAAACAATCGTATCAATAGTTGCATTGAAGAATTAAACAAGATGAAGGGAACTGCTAAAAATGAATAAGAGGACAATCGCTCTTACTACAGAACAATATAAAGAAATCATTCAGACCATGAGAGAAGGATTCTGCGGCTGCCGCCCAAATGAACGAATTGCAACCGCCCTTGTCTTAGAAGGAAACCTTGGGCTTAGAATATCTGATATTCTGAGCCTGCGGCTCTCCGATATTGTGAGGGATGGTGACAGATACCGATTAGAGATAACAGAGCAGAAAACAAAAAAGAAACGAGTTTTTACAGTTCCCCTTGTCATTCAACAGTATATTGAAAATTACTGTCTTAGAAATGGGATAGGAAAAAATGAAAAAATTTTCGATCTGACCGAAAGGGCAATTAGTAAGCAGCTTGCCCTTGTCTGTGATTACCTTGGATTTGAGGGAATCGGAACCCACTCTTTCAGAAAGTGGTATGCAACGGAAATTTACAAAAATAATGGTTATGATATTACTTTAGTTCAACGGCTGCTTCAACATAGTTCTGCTGCCATTACACAGCGTTATATTGGAATTGAGCCACAGCGAATTGAAGAAGCCATAGAAGGACATGCACAGCTATTATAAAAGAGGAAGCGATTTGCTTCCTCTTTCTAACTTGTGATTGTATCAAATTAATATGGATTTGCTAAATAATACTTCTCAGATTCTATAGCCGTATTACAAATATTACCACCACGAATATTATAAAAAATCATTTTCCCTCTTATTTTTTCTATGTTCGACTTCGCCATGTCTTTTGTCAAGAAATAGGGCAATCCCCCAGAATAAGCACCTCCATCTTCAAATAATATTGCAAAATCCCTACTCTTTCCAATGCACCTCCACCCTAATGAATATATAGGGTTTTCATACTTAAAATAATGTGTTAATTCACCCACTTTTTCATTTGTCCAGGAATCATAAATATCCTGTACCCAAAGCCTATTTGTCTCTCTTATATATTTTTCAACATTTTCTTTTTTAGACATATCAACTATCATAAAATTTTCTTTTCCGCCCATTACTGTCAATTTGAATGATGCAGTCTTTTGGCTTCCATCTTTCGCAGATGCTGTAATTGTACAACTTCCTGCTTTTATAGCAGTTATTCTACCTTCATCATCAACTGTAGCTATTTGGGTATTACTACTTTTCCATGATAAGCTTTGATTAGTTGCATTACTAGGAACAATTGTTGGTGAAAATTTTACTGTACCCAAATAAGGTCGAACCTCATCTACAAAAGGATAGAAAAATTCAAATTCATTTGTATTATCAATTATCGGATATGTTGACTCAAGAAAAATAGTATGATTATCAAAAACAAAATGCAGATCAGTTATTAATTGTTTGTTTTCAATATTGTTTGTTTTTACAGTTATCTTGCAAGTTGTCTTTTTACCACTTCCATCTTTTGTTTTTACAGTTATCGTAGCAGTTCCATTTCCAACCGCTTTCACCACACCTTTTGAAGAAACCGTTGCTACTTTTTTATTACTACTTGTCCATGTTACCGTTTTATTATTAGCACTACTTGGAGAAACTGTTGCTTTTAAAGTAAGAGACTCCCCTTTTTTTAGAGTAGCAGACGTTTTATTCAATTTTACACTTGTTACTGGCTGCTTAACTGTCACTTTACAAGTAAGTTTTTTCTTTCCATATTTTGCAGTAATTACCGCAGTTCCTTTCTTTTTGGCTTTCACAACGCCTTTGGAAGAAACGGTTGCTACACTTTTCTTACTACTTGTCCAAGTTATTTTTCCCTTGATTCCTGTCGCTTTCAGTGTGTAAGTTTTGCCTACGTTGATTGAAACGTTCTTTTTGTTCAGCTTTGCGGCATTTGCTGAAACCGGCATTGCAATCACGCTTAGTAGCAGACATACTAACAACATCATTGACAGTTTTTTGAATCTCTTCATACTGATTTCCTCCTAAATCTTTTTTCTTTAATAGTACCATACTGTCCATTTTTTTACAATCCGCTTGTATTACAAATAGATATTTATTCGTAATATATTAACCATTCATTCTAAACTCTATAATCAATTACAGATTAAGGAGTGATACAGAATGAATAATGAACCTTTAGTAATAAAAAAACGTGGTGAAGATGGCAGCAGAGTTATTACCGTCAGATTAAAAGAGGATATTTTAGCGTCCTTAGATCAGCTTGCCGCAGACAGCAATTATTCACGAAATGAATTGATAAACATTATCTTGCGGCATGGGATAGAAAACATAAAGATTGAATGAGAGCGGAAAACCGCTCTTTTTTCTTTGCTGTTGGAACATCTATATTTTTTCCTTAAAGCTTTAGCAGAGAGAATATAGAAATATTATTTCTCCGCCAAACGTTTAAGGAAAAAATATAAATCTTGTCTTCTGCGCTCCTGAAATGATAGAATAAAAGAAAAATGTTCGGGGTTATGATTATGACAAAAGAATTAGAAGAAGGCTCTGGAAGGGGCAAAAAGCGCAACCAAAAGATGAAACCCTTTCTTGTGTATCAGTATCTTTTGAGACACACAGACGAAAACCACGCTATCACAGGTGAAGATATCTGCTCTGCTATGACTGATATTTATGATATTGAAGCAGAGCGAAGAGGAATTTACAGAGACATTGACGAGATCAATAAAGCGCTCATTGCTTTTGAAGAGGGAATTTCCATTGAGGAAGCTGCTGAATGGATTGAGGATGATGAAAGTCTGAAAAAAATTATTTTCGACAAGCACCAAAAGGGCTTCTGTCTGCGGCAACGGCATTATGATTATACAGATATTCAGCTTTTGGTTGAAAGTATCTATGCTTCTAAATACTTGTCAGAATCGCAGGCAGAGCGCTTAATAAAGGTGTTGTGTGAATTTGTCAGTGAGTTCCAAGAGAAGAAAATCCGTCACAATGCTATTTTAACAGATAGAGTAAAAACAAATAATTCTGGTGTTTTGAATAATATTGAAAAAATAGACGCCGCAATGAGCAAAGAGGACAAGCACGTTCCCGAAAAAATCAGCTTTAAATATTTGAAATATTCCATCAGCAATCTAAATCAGCAGGTAGAGCGGCGGCATGGCAGCAGGTATGAAGTCAGTCCCTATGCGCTTCTTATCAATGATGGCAATTATTACCTTTTGGCTTATAACGATTATGTAAAGGACTTGCGGACGTACCGTGTTGATAGAATGAAAGATGTAAAATTACTTGGTGTTGAACGAGAGGGAAAAGAAACCTTTAATAAAATTAATCTCAAAAATTATACACAGAGAGTTTTTTCTATGTTCGGCGGCGAACAGGAAAGAATTACAATTCAATTTATCAATCCTCTCTTGGACACGGTCGTTGACAGATTTGGTAAAAAGGGAATGCTTTATAATGTGGTAGATGATAGACATTTCAGTATTACTGCGCCTATTGAGATCAGCGATCAGTTTTACGGTTGGGTTCTTGGCTTCGGAAATAAAGCAAAGATATTAAAGCCGCAGAAAGTAGTTGATGGATTTACGGCGTATTTGGACAAGGTTAAAAAGTTGTATGAAAGTTGATAAAAAGTTCATTACTTCTTACTTGAAAGTTGATTCTTACTTGTTTGGAAGTTGATTCTTATTTGATAGGAAATTGATTCTTACTTAATGGAAATTTGCAGCTTACCAGTCAAATAATTTTACGAATTTTTTACGAATAATACTTTATTTCTGCGGAAACGGAATTATTTTTATCAAAAAACAAGTGATTTCTGCCTAAAATAGACTCGAAATGAACTTCAAAATGCGTAGACGCTCGTTCGGGACGCAGAGGTCGTGGGTTCGAATCCCGTCACTTCGACTACTTGGCAGGGGCGCCGAAATTCTTGAGGAATCAAGGGTTTCGGTGTTTTTTTATGTTTAAATTTTCTTCTTTTTTCAAAAGCTATATTCTGTCTTAACTATTTAGGTATAGAAATATTTATTTTTTGTGCTAAAATATCTTTATCGGGCAGAGATGATTTTCCTCTCCCAGAGTTTGTTGAAACAAGCTCTAACACCAAAAGCAAAATACCATAAAAGTACCAGGAGGATGAACATGAAAAGAAAAAGAAATTTGTATCATTTATGGTTTTGTTTTGCCATGCTTCTGTTTCTGGCGGTTCCTTTTAAAGTAAAGGCAGAAACTGCCACAACGCCAGTAAGCATTTCTGTACAATATGGACAGACAGAAGCACGAACAATTCTGAATATGATCAATGAAATGCGTACAAGCAGCACAGACGCATGGTATTGGAAGCAAGACGATACAACAAAAACATATTGCACGAATCTGCAGCCATTGCAGTATGATTACGATCTGGAAAAAACAGCTATGCAAAGGGCCGCTGAAATTGCAATTATTTTTTCCCACACCCGTCCAAATAACAAAGACACCTTCTCCGCATTTTATGAAAATTCAGTATATTATACTTATGCAGGCGAAAATATAGCTGCGGGATATGGAACTGCTGACAGTGTCAACGACGGCTGGAGGGAAGATAACGAGCTTTACGCCGGTCAGGGACACAGGCGAAATATGCTTAATTCTAAATTCAACTGTGTCGGAATCGGTCATGTATACTACAATGGCTTTCACTATTGGGTGGAAAATTTTGCATACAGAGATAAAGTTAATACCACCCCTGTAAGTGCAGACAACACAGAAACTACCCTTACAATTCCAGTTGCAACATCAAAAATTTCTAATTTTAATATTACTTTTGACAAAGATGAGTATTCTTTAAAAACAGGTGAAAGCACTTCCATTTCCGTATCAGATCCAGCGATTTCCGTTTTCGGACACTGGGGTTCCAGATTTGTTTTTGTGACTGATACCCCGGATTTAACAATTGCTGATTCGACAGTCGCTACCCTTTCGGGTACCATAACTGGAATTTCTGAAGGCGATACTACAATTAGTGCTTCTCTTTACGGTCTGACCGCGCACCAGACAGCTGCTGTCAAAGTACATAATTGTGAAAATCACTGGGACGATGGAAAAATAACCACACCCCCCACCTGCACTAAAACTGGCGTAAAACAATACACCTGCACCATCTGCAGCGAGACTAAAACAGAAGAAATTGCTGCATTAGGTCACAACTACAGTTCCGACTGGACTGTCGATACCGCTGCTGCCTGCGAAACAGTCGGCAGCAAGAGCCATCACTGCACACGCTGTGGCAGCAAAAAAGATGTAACTGAAATTCCTGCTTCCGGTCATTCCTGGAATGATGGTGCAATTACCACAAAACCTACCTGCACCGATGAGGGTGTAAAAACCTTTACCTGCAATGCCTGTGGCAAAACAAGAACTGAGGCAGTCGCAGCTCTGGGCCACAACTACAGTTCCGACTGGACTGTTGATACCGCTGCTACTTGCGAAACAGTCGGCAGCAAGAGCCATCACTGCACACGCTGTGGCAGCAAAAAAGATGTAACTGAAATTCCTGCTTC
>NZ_CAKRNY010000049.1 GCF_934371575.1 uncultured Blautia sp.
GCCCCCTTTCCTGTTGTACCTTTCTCCATAGCCAGCTCAAGGATCATCTCCTGGGTTGCCTCTCCTCTTCCAAGCTCACCTGTCTTACGTCCGTTGCACATAACAACGATTCGGTCAGCCATTCCAAGGATTTCAGGCATTTCAGAAGAAATCAGGATGATGGCATAACCTTTCTTTGCAAGGTCACCCATGATCGCATAAATCTCAGCTTTGGCACCAACGTCAACACCTTTTGTAGGCTCATCCATGATGACCACCTTCATCTCCTGGCTAAGCGCCTTGGCAACCACGACCTTCTGCTGGTTACCACCTGACAGAGAGCTTGCCGGCTGGAAAATATCCACTGCCTTGGTATCAACCTCTTCCAGAAGTCTCTTGGACAGGTCTCTTTCTGTCTTCTCGTCATTGAAGCCTTTTTTTGCATACTTGCTGATGGTTGGAAGGGTTACGTTTCTTCCAAGTCCCCAGCTCATGATCAAGCCTTCCTTCTGACGGTCCTCCGGAAGAAGGATAATACCTTCTTTCATTGCGTCAGATGGCTGTTTGATATGTACTTCTTTTCCCTCCAGATAAACCTTTCCTTCATCTGGAGTTGTGATTCCACAGACGCTCTCTACAACCTCTGTACGACCTGCACCAACCAGACCTGTAAGACCTACGATCTCGCCAGCGTGTACATTGAAGGAAACATCTTTGAAATATCCGGTACGGGATAAATGCTCGATACGAAGCATCTCATCACCGATCTTAACCTCCGGTTTCGGGAACAGATCCTTGATCTCACGGCCAACCATGGCTTTGATCAGGTCTGCATTGGTGATTCCATCTACATCGTAGGTACCGATGTACTGAGAGTCACGGAATACGGTAACTCTGCTTGCCAGACGGTACATATCCTCAAAACGATGGGAAATGAAGATAATGGAAACTCCTTTTTCCTTTAACTGATCTACGATTCTGTAAAGCTCCTCGGATTCTCTCTTTGTAAGAGAAGCGGTAGGCTCATCCAGGATAACGATCTTTGCATTTGTGGACAATGCCTTTGCGATCTCAACCATCTGCTGCTGGGCCACACTTAAGGTTCCCATTTCTGCTGTGGAATCGAAATCTGCATTCAGCTGCTTCAGAAGCTTATTTGCCTCCTCATTCATGGCCTTCCACTGGATCATGTGATTCTTCTTGATCTCATGTCCCATAAAAATATTTTCAGCTACTGTTAAATGTGGATAGGATGTGGGGTGCTGGTAAACAGCTGCAATTCCTGCTTCCTGTGCATCCTTCGGACCTTTGAAATCCACTTTTTCTCCAAACAGGTACATTTCGCCTTCTTCTGCTTTATGTACACCGGTAATTACTTTAATGAAGGTAGATTTACCTGCACCGTTTTCGCCCATCAGTGCGTGAACTTCGCCTGGTTTTAACTGGAACTGTACGTTGTTCAGTGCTTTTACGCCGGGGAAAATTTTCGTAATGCCTTTTAATTCAAGAACATATTCAGACACGGCTTTTTCTCCTCCCTTTCTTGATCTGCTTTTATTCTATCATTGGTCACTTTGTTTTAAAATGGGAAAATATTTTGAAACAGGGTAAAATATTTTCCACTTAATGGGTAAAATTTTCCACTTATTTTTGAATTTTCCACAAATCAAAGGGGTTTTGGTATCGTATTTTAGATATAATTGTGTTATGATGTATCTGATATTTCGGCAATCTATTACTTATGAACTCCGGGATTTCCCGGATAAAATATAACGGAGATTCATTATGAAATTACTGATCGTAGATGATGAGGAGCTTACACGCACCGGTGTCATCTCTTCTATCGACTGGCAATCCATTGGAATTGAAGAAGTGCTTCAGGCAGATGACGGACTGAATGGAATTGAGGCAGCCCGGACACACCAGCCGGACATTGTACTTTGCGACGTGCGTATGCCTCGTATGGATGGAATTGCCATGCTAGAGCGGCTTGAGGAAATTCTTCCTGACATTGTTCCTGTTTTTATGAGTGGATATTCTGACAAGGAATACCTGAAGGCCGCCATCAAGCTTAAGGCTGTCAATTATATTGAAAAGCCTCTTAATCCTGATGAGATCCGGGAAGCCATTATCGAAGCCAGAGATCTTTGCCTGGAGAAAAAACGTACCAGACATAATCAGTCCCTTCATTCTATAGAAAGTGCTTCCCGTCTGGCTCTTCTGCTCACCCAGCCTTATGCTCACGCAAAAGAAAGCATCAGTCAGCTGGTTCAGGAACTGCCTCTTTCCATAAGCACATCCACTACATTTACCGCAATTGTTCTGAAAACAGATACAGAAGAAGATTTTCCCATTTCAGAGGTAAACACTATGTATATGTCTGTGCGTGAGTTTCTGAGAACTTTTCATATGGATTGTATTTTTGTGGAAAAGCGTGTACAGTACATGGTTTATTTTTTACTTGGTCCCGCACCAGGTCCTGCTGCCAGAAAAAGCATTCAGGATTTCTTTTGCAATCTTTATTCCCGATACACCAGATTCTGCATTGCATCCGGAGACACCCTTACAGGAATTTCCAGGGCTTACCAGTCCTATACTTCCGCTGTTATTCTCCTGCAGAACAGCTTCTTTTTCCCGGCAGGTACTTTTTTGTCTCCCCTTCACGAGGCTTCTTCTGAAAAAGAGCCTGAGCTTCCATCCAGCCCAGAGAACGAGTTTCTTACCCTTCTCTCAGATAAGAACAAAGAAAAAACAGAGGAATTTCTGGAAAAGCTATTTCAGCATTACAATGAGAATCAGAAAATCCTTCCCAATCAGGCCAAGGATCTGTATTACAAATTATTCCGTGCTCTTGACGAAGCAGCTCACCAGTTGAAGTTAACTTTATCAGACTCCCAGGAAAATCTGATAGATGCATTGGAGAAAATATTTTCCTTTTATGAACTTCATCAGAAGCTGGTCAAAAAAACAGAATATTTTTTCCAGACTGCTAACAATACAGAGGAAGAAAATTCCACTATTTTTCTTATTAAAAATTATATCGGACAGAAATACATGGACGAAACCTTATCAGTAAAGGATATCAGCGATCACGTATTCTTATCCACATCTTATGTCTGCACCTTCTTCAAGAATGAAACCGGTCAGACTTTGAATCAGTATCTCACAGAATACAGAATGGAAAAAGCCAAGCAGCTGCTGGCAGATCCCAGATATAAAATTTCTGATATTTCATCACGGGTGGGATACAGCGATGGCAATTATTTTGGAAAAAGTTTTAAAAAATATACCGGATTCTCGCCTTCCGAATACCGAGATAAGAAAGAGGGGGAGCGAATTTGAAAAGAATAAAGCAATGGTATCAGGATCTGAATCTGCAATCCAAGTTCACCCTGGTGCTTCTGATGATTGTGGCAATTCCGGCAATTGCCAGTTTCTTCTTTTTCTATGGAAAAGCCTATGACATGATTGTTTCCTACACCATTCGTCAGGAGCAGGACCGTTCTGCGGAGACAGCACCATTGATTGAAGAATCCATCCAAAAAATCGTGGATGTAAGCGATGAGATTTCTTCTCTGGATTTTTACCAGACGCTTTTTAAAAATACCATAACCGGAACTTTTTCAGAACTGGCAGATTCCCCGGATGCAGCCGCATTTTCCCCAAAAATCAGGGAACTGATTGCAAATACACCTGTGACCAATGTTAAAGTTTATCTGGAGATTCCTAAGGAACCTTCTGATATGAATGCATTGCTGGTAAATGAAAATCTGAAAGACACCTTTCTCTCCCTTGATCAGGTCCGCGGAACCTACTGGTACGGAATCTTCCGTGGAAGCCGGGTTTCCCAGCTATTCTGCCCTTCCTTTTACCTTGGTGCAAAGGAGCAGAAAACATATGGAGATCAGGCATATATCACCCATGCTTCTGTAATTTATGACAGTGGAACCTATGATGCCTACATAGCCGTCTACTATTCCGGAGATGAATTTCAGCAGATTTTATCTGAAAACCTGACTCTGGACGGCAGCGTTTCTTATATTATGAACGAACGAAACAACCTTGTTTCTGCTTCCAGCAATTCTCTGGCTGGAATTTACTGGCTTGATTATGATAAGATTATGGAATCTTATATGTCCTCCAACAGCTTTATAGAACAGGATGTTTTGGGGCGGACTGTTTACGTCGGATTCTACCGGATCAAACAGCCTGGCTGGTTTATGGTGACGGTGCTTCCCTCCCGTCCATTGATCAAACAAAGTAATTTACTGATGTTTCAGTTTTTATCCATTTATATTGCTGTGCTGCTGCTTGCTTTTTTGCTTGCCAGTACCCTGTCAAACTCTATTACAGGACGAATTTCATCTGTTATCAGCCAGATGAGAACGGTTCGCCACGGTCCACCTGTCCCTATGGACAGCCCTACTGCCCACGATGAGATTGGTGATCTGATCGACACGTACAACTATATGACCCGAAAAATGAACCAGCTTATGGAAAAGCAGGCACAGGCTGCGGAGGACCTTCGTATTGCGGAATTCAATTCTCTCCAGGCACAGATCAATCCCCATTTTCTTTATAATACTATGGATATGATCAACTGGATGGCGCAGCAGGGACGTACTTCTGAGGTTTGTAACGCAGTTCAGAGTCTTTCCCGGTTTTATAAGCTGACTCTCAGCCGTAAAAAGGGAATCAGCACCATTGCCAAAGAAGAAGAGCATGTTTCTATTTATGTGCATCTTCAGAACATGCGTTATCATGACAGTATTTCCTTTATCTCCGATATCCCGGATGAATTAATGGAATACCAGATTCCAAAGCTTACCCTTCAGCCGGTTATCGAAAATTCCATTCTTCACGGCATACTGGAAAAACCTTCCAAATCCGGAACAATCGTACTTACCGGATGGATGGAGAATGGAGATATTGTACTTCTGATTTCAGATGACGGAGTTGGAATTTCGCCAGATAAGCTGCCTGTGATCCTGTCCGGTGAAGGAACCAGTATTTCCGGAGGAACAAACATTGCAATTTATAATACCCACCGAAGGCTTCAGGTGCTTTATGGAACGGAATATGGGCTAACCTATTCCAGTGATGTGGGAAAAGGAACTGAAGTACAGATTCGGATTCCGGCAAAGAGGGATGGAATCTCTGGCGAAACGCCAAAGCCACTGTAAACTGATATTTTCAGCGCCGTCTTACGCAAGCGGCGCTTTTTGTATGGAATTTTACAATCGAAAATAACAAACGGGAGAGTCCGCAGGCTCTCCCGTTCATTGAATATGAATATGTGCACAAAACCATATAGATGGTCTTATTATTGCGATTTTATATATAATTGCGTAAATTTATTATCTGGTTACAATATCAACCGGTACGTTGAAGATTTTAGCAACCTTGAGGATTGTATCAATATGTCTGCCTGTTGCAGCTGCCATATGATGTGTCGGGCCAGCTTCGCTCCAACGGTTTACAAATTCTCTTGCTCCACATGTGAAACGAGTTCTCATGTTGGTATCACCAAAGGAAAGAATCGGTCCCTCCTCGTTAATTCCCTCAGCAACAACGAATTTGAAGCGTCCGTCGCCGTCCTGAGTGATTGCCAGATAGGTAACCGGGCCTGTGTATGGATAGAACTGTGTCAGATATCCGCCGCCTGTTTTACCATGGAATACCGGTACGATCTTCATGGTAGGCTTCTTATCGGAGATATCCGCATCACCACTTCCGGAATGACCGATAATGCAAATGTCATCATTGAAATCAATGGAGTACATTTCAGAAAGCTGACCTGTACCGGAAATTGTCTTCAGAATACTCATTGCCATAGCGACCTTCATATCGCCTTCAACAGCACATGCAGTACCCTGTTTGATCAGCATGGAGAATGCCGGGATCAGCATACTGTCAAGTACGCCAGCCTTGCCCTGTGCAAATCCGTCATAGTGGGAAGCGATCATTCCAAGATGTTCCTCTTTTACCCATTTTTCAAATGCTACAACGTATTTTGCCATTTCCCATACTTTCTCAATTGTTCCACCGCCTTCAATCTCAAAGGTATCCAGAATATCCTGAGCTTTTGCACGGATAGCATCCTCATCTGTAATGTCATCTGCGATTGCCCACATCTTCTCCCAGTCAAACTGTTTGGTATACAGGAACATTCTGTTGTACAGGTTTGTCTCATCAATGTAAAGATCCATCATGCCCGGGTAAGGTCTTCCGATCTGTGCAATATTGGTATCACGGAATCTTCTTCTTACCTGAGCTGCTTTACACCAGTCTTCAATCTCAGCCTGAACACCAGGATCTCCGCCTTCTACGACACCAGTGATAACAGCATGTCTCTTTCCAGCTCTCTCAAGGTCTGCAACTGCTTCACCAACAGCGCCGCAGGCATAGCCTTCACCAAGCCATGTGGCAATATCTGTGTGATCATAATCCAGAGCTTTCAGCTTCTGAACATTTACCAGGACAACCGGAACATTAAGATCACGAATTGCCGGAAGCATATTGTAGGAAGTCGCATAGGTTAACATCTGAAGGAAAACAAGATCAACGTCTGCTGCACGGAATTTATCACCTGCAGCCATTGACTGTTCCTTTGTTGTTACCATTCCTCCATCAACAATCTCTACGGTATCCGGAATTGTTTTCTTAAATGCCTCATACTGAGCCTCAAACTCAGGAACCAGTGACGGGAACTGAGGCAGATATGCTCCTAAAGCAATAGAAAATACACCAACTTTTGCTTTTGTGTTTACTAACATTGTAGTACCTCCTGTTTGATTTAATATTTCCGGCTCTCTGGATTCACAAAAGATATGTCACATTTTTTGATATCTTCAGATCAATCAAGCCTTATATACTTTAATTCCGAAGGACTCATGAATGGTTGTACGAGCCTCTTCAATTGATTTAAACTCGTCTGCTTTCAGCATCTGAGCTGTAATGTTACCGATTGCAGTAGCCTCTCCAGGACCTGCATGAACCTCTTTACCTGTAGCTTTTGCAGTCAGCTCATTGAGATAGCCTGCGTTGGAGCCACCGCCAACTACATGAATACGGCTGAAGGTTCTTCCTGTCATCTCTTCCAGTTCCTTCGCTGTCTTTGCATAGCACTCAGCAAGACTGGTATAAATAACAGTAGCAATTTCTCCTAAAGTTTCCGGAACCTTCTGTCCGGTTCTTCTGCAGTAATCCTTAACCTCTTCGATCATGCTTTCCGGGGAAAGGAAACACTCATCATTTGCATCTACTCTGGATGGGAAATCTTTCGCTTCCTCTGCCATCTGACAGATTTCTGCAAATCCATATTTATCATCATATTCATGACGAACAGACTGGATCATCCAAAGTCCCATAATGTTCTTCAGATAACGGAATCTTCCCGCATAACCGCCTTCATTCGTAAAGTTCATCTCGCAGCTCTTCTTGGAGCAGTCAGCTTTTTCTCTTTCAATTCCCATCAGTGACCATGTTCCGGAGCTGATATAAATAAAATCGTCGTCGTTTGCAGGAACTGCAAGAACTGCGGAGCCTGTATCATGTGTAGCTGGTGCTACAACTTCCACATCAAACCCAACTTCTGCTTTCACTTCTTCGGAGAAATGTCCAACACTTGTGCCAGGCATGATCAGCTTCTGGAACATTTTTCTTGGATATCCAAGTTTATCGATCAGTTCGTAGTCCCAGTCCTTTGTTTCTGCATTTACCAGCTGACCTGTTGTTGCTTCTGTATACTCACAGGTCTTCTTGCCTGTAAGAAGATAATGGAAGTAATCCGGTACATGAAGCATAGTTTCGGCCTGCTCCAGATATTCCGGATGTTTTGTCTTCACAGCCATCAACTGATATACAGTGTTGAAAATTGCTTTCTGGATACCGGTACGTGCATAAAGATCCTCAAGAGAAATTGTCTTATATACTTCCTCATCCATGCCTTCATTTCTGTGATCACGATATCCTACTGTATTTCCAAGAACCTTGTCATCCTTATCCATAAGCACGAAGTCAACACCCCAGGTATCAACACCCATACTTACCGGAATCTTGCCGATTTCTTTACATTTCTTAAGACCATTCTTGATTTCCTGGAAAAGTCTGTCAAACTCCCAGCAAAGCTCGCCGTCTTTCTTTACCATTCCGTTTTCAAAACGATGAACCTCTTCAAGCTCAATCTTTCCGTTCTCAAGATGTCCCAGGATCAGACGTCCGCTGGACGCACCGATGTCTACTGCAAGATAATATTTAGTCATTTTATAAATCCTCCTCAATTGTAAATTTATACTGTGTAATTTCTGTAGACTCACACAGCTTCCTTCATAATTGATGATATTATCATATAATAATATCAATCAATATGTAAGAACCTTGTTTGTCCAAAAAAGTGTCTTTATTTGCAAATATAAGATGATGATACCAGAGTCAAAATTGCCCATTTATCACAAAACCCCCGGGGCAATGCCCCAGGGGTCTGTTTATTCACAGTTCAAATGCCTGCAAACATTGGACGTATACTTCGTCTCTTTACTTTTTAATTAGTCGTAAAGGTTTGGAGCGATGTCTTCAGCGTCGATGTTTGTAGAATCATACCAGTAACCAGCTGTAGGAACATCCTCAAGCTCAGCTCCGTTAGCAGCTGCTGTCAGAGCGTAGATTGCATAGTATCCCATCATCAGAGGAGACTGTGTAACAGCACCAAGGAATGTGCCATCTGTTACAGCTGCTTTAATGATAGAACCAGCGTCGAAACCAACACCGATAACATCACCTGCTGCTGCGTCAGAACCAAGAACGTTCAGGTTAGCGTTAGCTGCAAGAACACCCTCTGCTGCAACCTGGTTGGAACCGAAGATTGCGATACAGTTTTCCTGGGAAAGGATAGCCTGAGCCTCTGTGGAGCAAAGCTCTACAGTTGTCTGTGCCGGAACTGCAACCTGGATAACAACGTCTGCGTCAGCTTCTTCAGCGTCAGCACCTTCTGCTGCGTTTACATAGAACTCGTTACCTTTAACTGCAACTGTTTTTCCATCAGCTTTGATGAGCTCGATCATCTTGTTGATGAATCCAGTTCCACGCTGCTGGATGTTAAGAGCTGTAGCATCCTGGTTAACCTCACCAACGATAACCTGTCCATCAGCGTTAGCGATAACGTCTTTGATTGCCGGATACATATTCTCAGCTGCTACAGATCCTGCCTGATTGTTATCTGTGCAAACTTCGCAAACTACAGATCCTTCTGGAGCATCAGCGATACCTGTATCAAATGTAACAACCGGGATTCCTTTGTCAACACATGTCTGAAGAGCTTCCTGAACAGAAGATGTATCACAAGCTGCAAGTCCTAATCCAACTGGGTTAGCTGCGATAGCTGTGTTGATCATGTTAACCTGGTCAGCGATATCGGACTCACTGTTTGGTCCCTGTGCTGTATAAGTAACACCTAATTCCTCAGCTGCTTTGTCCATACCTTTCATAGCTGCTTCCCAGTATGTAGACTGGAAGGATTTAACCATCATCGGGAACTCATATGCTTCGTTAGCTGTAAGTCCTTCAAACTGATCTTCCGGAGCTGCCATAACAGTTGTTGCTGCTAAACCAGAAACCATTGCTGCACAGAGTACTAATGCCATAACTTTTTTTGCTTTCATTTGAAACTTCCTCCTTAAAAATAAAAATTATATAGTTTTGTATGATGATACGTCGCTACACTCTCCGACGCTTCACATCCGTATAGAATACGTCTCGTCTGAAACGAGGCTTCTTCCATGACCGGCTGATTACAGCCGGCCGCCATTATTCAATTGTTATTATGCCTGTTTCTTTTCTTTCAGGATATCGATCAGGACTGCCACGATAAGTACAAGACCTGTGATGATCTGCTGCCAGTTTGCCTGCAGACCAACATATGGAAGACCTGTCTTAAGCAGCATGATTACAAAAATACCAACCAGAGTTCCTACTACAGAACCATAACCACCTGTAGCTGCAACACCACCAACGAATACACCGCCGATAGCATCCATCTCAAGTCCGGCACCAGTACCAGGCTGTACTGTAGGAGTTACTGCTGCGTATGCAATAGCTGCAAGTCCTGTAAACAGACCGCAAACTACATATACCATTACATGATAGAATTTTACATTGATTCCGGAAAGAGCTGCTGCTTCTTTGTTAGAACCAATAGCGATGGTGTAACGTCCGAATTTTGTATGATTCAGAACAAACTCCATCAGAAGTACCAGAAGAATCATCCAAAGGAAACCGATTGGATAACGGGAAGCACTTCTTCCCTGACCAATTGTCAGTTTAAAGATGGAATGGAACCATCCACCTGGCTGATTCAGTGTCGGCCATGGTGTAGCACTGCAAAGAGAACCAGCACCACGGGTAATCATACAGGTACAAAGAGTAGCAAGGAATGGTGGAAGGTTCATAATACCAATCAGAACACCATTCAGTGTACCAATAATAATTCCAAGTACAACACAAATCAGCATAGCCACTAATACCGGCACATTGTTATTTCTGATAAGTGTTCCGCCGATCAGTGCGTAACAAACCATACCAGTTCCGATTGACAGGTCTACACCACCAGTGATAAGCGGGAATGTAACACCGATTGCCATCAGAAGATCATAGTATGAGAAATCCAGCATACTCAGAATTGTGGTGTACTGTCTGAACTCCTTACTCATAAAGGAAAAAATAGCGGACAGTACGACGATAACCAGCAAAACAATAAATCTCTGATCACTTAAAATACTTTTTTTCTTCTTAGTCATGACGCCCTCCTTAATCGATATTCCTTGTAGCCTTATCCATGATGTGCTCCTGGGTTGCTTCGGAAATATCAATATTTCCAGTTACTTTACCTTCACACATAACTATGATACGGTCACTCATTCGGAGAATCTCAGTCATCTCAGAAGAAATCATGATAATTGATTTTCCTTCTGCTGCAAGTTTACTCATTAATTTGTAAATCTCATTCTTGGCACCAACGTCGATACCTCTTGTCGGCTCATCAAAAATAAGGATCTCACTGTCACGAGTAAGCCATTTTGCAATTACTACCTTCTGCTGGTTACCACCAGAGAGGTTTACTACCAGCTGGTCTGTGGTAGGAGTCTTAGTTGCAAGCTCTTTGACATATTTCTCGGTAACTTTTTTCTCTTTGGCTTTGTTGATCAACAAACCATTGCAGAACTCTTCCATTGTAGCAAGTGTAGTGTTCTCTGTAACAGATTTCTGAACAACAACACCATATCTTCTTCTGTCCTCAGACAGATAACCGATACCATACTTAACAGCATCCTGTGGGCTGTTGATTGTAACCTCACGCAGCTGTCCGTCTTTTCCCATAATGGAAATCTTTCCACTCTGTTTCGGATCAGCTCCAAACAGTGCTCTTGCAGTCTCAGTACGTCCAGCACCCATAAGTCCAGAGAATCCAAGGATTTCACCTTTACGAAGCTCAAAGCTTACATCCTGAACCATCTTACCTGCATTTAAGTGCTCAACCTTCAGAACAACAGGAGCATCTGGTGCTACCATACTGTGTTCCTTAGGATCCTCGTAAATTACACGGCCAACCATCATGTTAATGATGTCTTCTTTTGTACTCTCTGCTGTGATCAGAGTTCCTACATAGCCACCATCTCGCATAACAGTAACACGGTCTGTAATAACCTTGATCTCATCCATACGATGAGAAATGTATACGATTCCAAGTCCCTTCTTGCGAAGATCTTTGATAATCTCAAATAAATCTGCAATCTCTTTCTCAGTAAGTGCTGCGGAAGGCTCATCAAAAACGATAACCTCTGCTTTATGGGAAATAGCCTTTGCGATCTCACACATCTGCTGCTTACCAACAGTAAGATTACTCATCTTTTCTCTTGGATCGATTTCAATATTCAGATCCTGAAATAATTTCCTGGAATCTTCGATCATCTTCTTATCGTCTACACGGATACCCTTCTTCGGCTCACGACCGATAAAGATATTCTGTGCAACAGTAAGATCTCCGATCATATTTAATTCCTGATGTACAATTACAACTCCGGCATCCTGAGCTTCACGTGTGTTGTGGAATTCAGTCTCTTTTCCTTTATATGTAATCGATCCGGAATCTTTCTGATAAATACCGGTAAGTACCTTCATCAGTGTGGACTTTCCGGCTCCGTTCTCTCCCATAAGTGCATGTACTTCACCGCGTTTCACTTCGAAATTAACATGATCCAGGGCATGAACTCCAGGAAAGGACTTATCAATATCCTTCATAGTTAAAATAACTTCACCCATTGTCGAATCCTCCCTTATGATCAGTTCTTTCTGCGTCTTGCAGAAACGTCAGCGTAAACTGCTACAATAACAATGATACCTGTAATAATCATCTGCTGTCCTTTACCAAGACCAAATGCCATGATTCCCTGCTGAAGAAGAGAGATGATAAATACACCGATTACAGTACCGCCGATGGAAGCAAGTCCACCAACCATGGATGTACCACCCATTACACAGCCTGCAATTGCTTCGTTGTTATACTGATCGCCATATCCTGGCTGAACGGTTGTATAAGTAGCTACAAAGAACAGTGCTCCGATTCCTACCAGTAATCCACAGATCACATATGCAAGCATTCTCCATTTTCTGGTATTAACACCGGAAAGACGAACTGCTTCGCTGTTGGAGCCAAGGCAAAGGATATAACGTCCTGGCTTGGTATTGTAAAGAACAACACCACAAAGTACTGCCATTGCCAGGAAGATCACAAGACCAACCGGGAATCCATTATAAGATGTGATGTTACGGAACCATCCGTTTACCGGATCAGAACTCTGCGGCCAGCTGACTGACTGAGTCTTGGTAAATACGGAAGCAATACCTTTTGCAATGTTCATGGAAGCCATGGACACGATAAATGGCGGAACTGACATATAAGAAACCAGCCATCCATTAAATATACCAAATGCAAGACCGATGAGTACGCAAAGTACCATAGCAGCTGCACAAGGAACTCCATAAGAAGTCATGCAGTAACCGGATACCAGTGCACAGCAGAACATAACCGGTCCGATGGAGAAATCGATTCCTCCTGTTGCGATTACGAATGTTACTCCAAGTGATAAGAAGCCCAGGAAGTAAACATAGTTTAAAGTGGATTTAATGCTGTCGCCTACAGGGAATTTACTTCCGAGTACCACCTTGAAAACTACGAACATGAGAACCAGAATACATGCAAGCAGGATTCTGTTCAGGCCGAGCTTTTTCACAATTGGATTTTGTTTTAACTTTTCCAACTTTTCACCCTCCTTGATTTTTTGTTGCTGTTCCAGTCCCCACACGAATACTTCGCATATCCCCGGGCAGCAACGTTTTTGCACTCTCTGCGTTTTCTCTATAATAACTTGAATCCTGCATAATTGTAATAGAATATTTTCCAGAAAAAGGTTAAATATTTACTGTATGTTCATAATTTTAACTATTTTACTGTACCGAATGGAAAGATCAGTTTCTCAATCTCACTGGAATACATATTTTCCGGTGTTACAAGCTGACATCCTGAATCTACATTTTCATCATAGGGCTTGCCCTGCAGCATCCGCACTGTCTCAGTCACCCCCAGATACCCCATTTTAAATGCCTTCTGCACAACAATGCCTTTAAAGACACCTTTTTCCATAAGCTGTACCGCTTCCTGAGAACTGTCCACACCAATTACCTGGATTTGCCCTTCCTTTCCATTCTTCTGGACAGCCCTGGCCGCACCCACTGAGGAATACTCATTCATGCCGGCAATCATTTCCAGATCCGGATATTTCTCCATCAGTTCTTCTGCAAGCTGAGAGGCTTTGTCAAACTGAGAATTACAGTATACTACATCCACAACGTTCTTATTATAGTCCCCCAGTCCTTCACGAAATCCCTGTTCACGCTCAACAGCTGTAGATACCCCTTTTACATGGCACACAATAGCAATCTTGGAATCCTTATTCACAAGAGTTCTTGCATACTCGCCAAGCTGCTTTCCGGCCTCCAGATTATCTGTGGCAACTGTCAGATCCTGAATATTCTTCTCTGTATAGGAATCAATAAAGGTGATCTTAATCCCCTTATCCCGGGCTTCCTGCAATAATTCATCAGAAGCATCAAAGCTGGACGGTGAAAACAAAATAGCATCAGGCTGCTTTTCAATAGCCTTTTTCAGTAATCTATTCTGCATTTCCACATCCTGTTCCCGTCTGGGTGCCAGAATCTCAAGAGAAGCACCGCATTCCAGTGCAGCCATTCTCGTTCCTGAAATCAGGGATGTCCAGAAATCATTTGTGCCATCTTCTGTTTTGGGTATATATATTAATGACCATTTTTTGCTGTAGTTTTTCTGACGGATGTAAAGCATCCCCCCGGAGACCAGACAAATTGCCAGTGCAATGCAAACCAGCATAAGCCATTGTTTACGCTTTTTCATAATGCTCCTCCTGATCTATCGGAATTACTACTGTAACAGTGGTGCCCTTTCCTTTCTCACTTTTATAGCTCAAACCATACTCCTTTCCATAATACATGGAAAGCCTTCTTTGGACATTGTACACCCCAACACCATTTGACCTGTAGTTGACCTTATGTTTCTCGAAAATGTGCTCCAAGGTCTCCTCATCCATTCCTACGCCATCATCTGCGATCTCAATTACAGCATTCCCATTCTTTCTGTAGCCGGTAACAGTGAGCATTCCTTTTGATTCCTTATATTTCAATCCATGATAAATTGCATTTTCAACAATAGGCTGAAGAACAAGCTTTACAATGTGCACACTGTTAATAGAAGGATCCACCCTGATCTCAAATTCCAGCTTATCCTTATAGCGCATTTTCTGAATAGTAAGATAACTCTTTACATACTGAATTTCCTGACCAATCAAAACGGTTTCATCTTCATTACTGATGCTCTGGCGCAGAAGTCTTGCCAGAGATGCTGTCATCAATACCACATCCTCGTATTTTTTGCCCTCTGCCATCCAGATAATGGAGTCAAGCGTATTGTACAGAAAATGAGGATTGATCTGAGACTGAAGAGCTTTCAGTTCACTTTTTCGTTTCAGTTCCTGTTCATGGACATTCTGCGCCATCAGATCCTCTATTTTGTGAGTCATCACATTAAATGACGTAGTAAGACTTCCAATTTCATTCTGGGAAGGAACGACCAGATTATCTGCCGCCTTGAAATCTCCTTCCTGCACACGTTCCATAGAATCACGAAGCTTCTGAATCGGAAGCGTAATACTTCTGGCAATAAAACTGGAAATAAGCATGGCAATAACCACCAGCACAATTGCCGTCATAACATAGATATCATTTGCTTCTTTGCTGCTTTTTAACAGCTCTGCCATATTCATACAGCCAACTATGGTCCACCCTGTGGTCTCAGAGCGAGAGAGGGTATAAATTTTCTCATCAGCTCCCTCTCCGGTTACCACAGTATCAGAATCTGCATTCATTACAATATCAATATTCTCTGTCTGAAGCTCATTGTACAGCTGCTGCTGACTTGGATGGTACACAATATTGCCATTCTGGTCCAGAATGAATACATAGCCTTTGTCTCCAACACTGTTTCTGTCGCAAAGTTCACTGATAGCATTGTAGTTCAGATCAATAAATACAACCCCGTCACTATTTCCGGTTCCATAAAAATTATGGACTTCGCGGCTCAGGGTAATCACCCATGGTCGCTGTCCCTTGATCACATGCTGCACATGCGATGAGCTGAGGCAATACTGGTTATAATTATCAACTGCATTGGTGTACCACTCCTGGGTAGACAGATCCAGATCCGGGTTTATCGCCTGATATCCACTGTTGATAAGCATAACACCATCTTTCTGTACAATTCCAATATTACAGATGTCTTCACGCCCTTTCAGAATTGTACTGAACTGTTCCAAAAGCCGCTTCCTGTGCCCTTCTTTTACAGCCTCATCCTCGCCGATCTGCTGATATAAAAGCTGATATGCATCCTGACTTTTTGCAATAACAGATGCAATATTATCCATATATGTAATATAAGAATCAATATTCTGGTTCAACTGACGGATAATGGTCTGCGTGTAAAGAGCAGAGTTCTCGTAAATCGTAGAATTCGTATATCTTACTGACACGGCAGTCGCCGCAAGCACTGCACAGAGAACCAGCCCGGAAATAGCCGCAAATATGGTACTTTGAATACTTTTAAAGCCTTTTAAGAATTTTCGTTCTCTGTTTTTTTCATTCATTGCAGTTTCCCCACATTTTCTTATTAATTTCCGGATTCAATGATCTCCCAGTCATTCTCTGACTGGAAGCATTCCTGAAGTCTGTCTGAAACATGAATCCTTCCATCCTGCGTGATCAGGATGACATCAAATTCGTTCTGATGCTGCCGCCAGAACTGACAGGCCTTCTCATATCCCATAATATAAAGAGCGGTAGACATTCCGTCTGCTAATGTCCCATCTTCTGATACGATTGTTACGGACAGCAAATCCCCTTCCACCGGGAATCCGGTTCTTGGATCAATAATGTGAATATATGTCTTCCCATTCTCTTCAAAATAACGTTCATACCCACCGGAAGTAACCACTGCCTCATCTTTCACAGCCAAAACTCCAATATAATCCTGCTGACCGCCTTTGGGATCACGGATTCCCACTTTCCAGCTGCTGCCATCCGGTTTTGTTCCTATTGCCTGGATATTTCCTCCAAGGGAAGCCAGTGCAGAAGAAATACCATAGCTTTTAAAAAGTTCCGTCAGCTTCTGCCCTGTATAGCCTTTCGCAATTCCGCCCAGGTCAATCTGCTGATTTTCTCCCAGTGTCACATAGCCGGCATTATCAGCTTCTACTTTTGCGCCATCCACCAATGTTAGAACATTCTGTACTTCTTTTTCTGTGGGGACATGATACTCGCCTGTAGGAAATCCCCATAATTGCATTACCGGATAAATTGTATCATCGAAAAGTCCATCTGTTTCCTGAAAAATCTCTTTTCCGCGTTTTATAAGCTCTGATACATCATCTGTTGCCTTAAAAATATCTCGGTTATTCAAGGCATATACTTCACTTTTTTCATTCTGCGCTGACAAAAGCCCATCCAGTCTTTGCACTTCTTCCATAGCTGCAGTTACAGCCTTCTCACTGTTTTTCCCATATGCAGTAAATTCCATATAAGTGTCCATTGCAAACAGCTGTTTCTGGCACTTCTGATTCTGGTCCGCATACCACCTGCTTCCTCCTGCCAGAATTAAAATTCCTGTAAATATCCCAGCTGCTGCCCATGCTTTTCTTTTCATAAGGCTCGTTTTTCCCGCGCATATTCTGTAGGTGTCTTTCCTGTCATTTTCTTAAAAGAAATTCCAAAATAATGAGGATCTGAAAAGCCTACCATTTCCGCAATCTCGTAATTTTTCAAAGTCGTCTTTTCCAGAAGTTCCTTAGCCCGCTCCATACGTATACGACTGAGAAACTCCAGGAAAGTTCCGCCTGTGGCTTCTTTAAAAATGGTACTGAAATAGCTTGTACTGATATTCAAATAAGAACAGATATCATTCAGACCTAATTCCGGTTCTGCATAATGACTGCGAATATATTCCAAGGCAAGAGCTGCCTGCTTCTGGCCTGCGGAGCTGTTCAGCGATGCACATCTGTCGAATACCTCATGGACATAGTTTTTTACCATGGAAAAAGCTTCCTCAAAACTTTTCTGTTCTGTCACTTTTCCTATAAGAAGTTCTCTTTTACCAAACAGATCCTCTTCTCCGGAACACACAGCCTCCCAACAGCTTCCTGCATGACGCAGTATCATCTGCAGGCAAACGCATGCCTGGCTTTTATCTACTCTCGCTTTTTTGATAGATTCCTTCATAGCGGCCAGAGCCTGATTCATAGCTTTTTCATTTCCATTTTTGATTCCATCTGTCATTTCATACAGCAGCTTCTGAAGAGAAAGACCGTTGTTCTCTTTCTCTTCTTCTGTATCGATCAAAAGATTTCCTCCCAGAAGATATCGAAGTTCTATGGCTTTTTCTGCCTGCTCATGAGAATGTATCGTTTCTCCCGGATGCCTTACCCAGCCACCAATACCTGTAGATACATCTATACCAATTACTTCTTTTACCTTATTTTGTATTTCTTTACAGATTTTCCGAATGTTTTCCGCAAATTCCCGGCTATGTTCTCCCATAAAAAGAATGCAGACCCGGTTATTCCCTTCCTGATAAGCAATTCCGGCATTCTGGGCAGTTACAATCTCATCTGCCACATTAAATAACACAAATGCCATCAGGGCACTCTCCTGTCTTTTTTCCATATCAATCTCATGAAGATCAGAAAAAAGATCCATGTCAAATACCGCTACGCGATAAGAAGATGCTTCCAGGCAAATTCCCATCTCAGCAAGCTCGTCCATACTCAGCTTCACATCTCTTGTACAGCTTACAAGCGCTTCTATGGCCTTAGACCGAATCACAAGAGCATTCTTATGGTAATCCTGAGATGTCTTGGTAAGAGATTCCATTTTCTTCTTTTCTTTTCTCTGCTGATCCACTTTTTCCTTCATCTTCCCAATAACTTCACGAAGCTCCATGGCAGTTACAGGCTTTAACATATATTCACTCACATTGTACTGGATTGCTTTCTTCGCATATTCAAATTCTCCAAAGCCGCTGAAAATTACAATCACAATTTCCGGATAATGATCATGTAAAAAATGACTCAGTTCAATTCCATCCATATAAGGCATAAGAATATCCGTGAGGACAATATCAACCGGATGAGTCTTCACAAAATCCACTGCCTGCTGTCCATTCTCGCAATCGCCAACAAGCTCACAATCCATGGATTTCCAGTCTATATTCTCCTTAATGGCATCGCGTACCAGGATTTCATCATCTACAAGTAAAATTCGATACATAGTTTCTGCTTTCCCTTTCTGCTTATAGCATGTATCTCTTCGGCTTCCCCAGTGCCGATTCGAACATTGTATTTCAGTAAAGCCGGATACTTCCGCTTCACAGCCTACTTATAACCGAATAACGGATTCAGTTAATTTTTTCTAAATAATATATTAACACACACTATAAGTTTAAGCAAATCAAACAAATCAAAGTACAAAAAAAGCTGCAAAGTAATATGCTTCTTATTAACCTTGCAGCTTTAATACTTCAATTATTTATAATTGTTATTCTACAATCACACCATCTTCATCCCAAAGATCATGCCAGTCCTTTGCACCTTCCCACAGGAATACATGTCCTTTGATCAGACGATTATTCTTATCCAGAGAACGAATTGTCTCCATTTCTTTATCTGTCAGCGGATCCTCTGTAACACACTTCAGATTCATCGTATAGTTTTTCTCCTTCAGAGAGAATGGAATTGGGGATGCCCCTCGCTGTACTGCCCATTTAATGCAGATCACAGCCGGATGAACGCCATGTGCTTCTGCAATTGCTTTTAGTTCCGGTAATTGAATATCCGCAATGTCTTCCGGCATTTTATCACGTTCCGGGCGCTCCGGGGAACCAATTGGACAGAACCCAACCACTTCAATACCATGTGCTTTGCAGTAATCAAACAGCTCCGGCTGCTGAAAACACGGATGCAGTTCCATCTCAATTGCAGCAGGTTTGATTCTGCAAAGTGGAAGTACAGCTTCCAGTTTTGGAATAGTCATATTTGACATTCCAATGTGCTTTGTCAGCCCCATATCAACCAGACGTTCCATCTGTCTCCAGGTTTTCATAAAGCGCTCCACTGTAAATGGTTTGGAGTCCGGATTTCTGGAATCCACATCACAATGAGGTGCATGATAATTTGGAAATGGCCAGTGAACATAGTACATGTCCAGATAATCCAGTTTCAAATCCTTTAAGGTTTTTGCACAGGCAATCAGTACATCTCCATCCCCATGCATATCATTCCATACCTTAGAGGCAATAAAAAGCTCCTCTCTTTTCACAATGCCCTCAGTAAAAGCATCTGCAAAAACCTTTCCGATCATGTCTTCATTGCCATAACATGCAGCACAGTCAAAGGAACGATAACCTACACGCAGAGCACCTGCTACAGCAGCTGAAACTGCATCCGCATCTGCATGGTCACTTCCAAAGGTTCCCATTCCCACAACTGGCATCTTTGCGCCAGTGTAAAGTATTCTCTGTGGAACAATTGCCGGATCGATCATTGTCATTTTCTTCTCCTCCTTAATGTTTATTCTATTTTTGTAATTTCAATCTGAGAATGTAGCCTTTCCATATCTTTCATAACGAAAAAGCCTGTCTCCTCGCGCATGGCCGCTGCCGCTGAAATGGCGCTTGCCAGTCTCAATGTCTCAGGAAGGGACAGTCCCTTTGATATGCCAAGAGCAAATCCTGCGATCATAGAGTCTCCGCATCCTACTGTATTTACCGCATCTATTTTCGGCACACACGCTCGAAAAACACCTTCGTTTCCAACAACAACAGAGCCGCTGCTACCAAGAGAAACTGCTACGATTTCTACTCCTTTTGCATGAATTTCCCTGGCAGCATCAATAATATCCTGAATATTATCGCAAGACTTTCCTGTAAGCATACGGATTTCGTCAATATTAGGCTTAATCATAGTAGGTTTCGCTTCTATTCCCATCTCAAGAAGCCTGCCACTGGTATCCAGAATAACAGGAATCCCCCTGTCCTTTACAATTTTTATCAGCTGCTGATATGCCCTTCCATCAAGTCCCTTTGGAACGCTTCCGGACATAGCCACTACATCCGCTTCTTTTACAAGTTCACGGAATTTCTCTTTAAATCCTGCAAAATCCTCTTCTGTAAGTGTGAATCCCGGCTCCAGAAATTCCGTCTGTACCTGATTTCTCTCATCCCAGATATTGATACAGGATCTGCTTTCCGCATTCACATGGTAAAATGCACTTCTGATTCCAAATGGCTGCAGTGCATCCTCAATGTACGCACCCGCATGACCACCCACAAACCCGGTCGCTACCACGTCCGCTCCATAAATGGATGCAGGCTTGGAAACATTCAGTCCTTTTCCTCCTGGCACATAGGTACACTCCTTAACACGATTTACCTCACCTATTTTAAAATCATCAACCACATACCGCTTATCAATAGCTGCATTTAAGGTTACTGTCAGTATCATATTCTCAGTCCTCATTCATCAGAAGAAGCTTACCCTTTACAAGTCCTGGTGTTTTATAAAGCTGAAATGCTTCCTGCGCCTGGCTCATTGGCATTTTGCGGTAAATGAATCCAGGATCAAATTTCAGCTGACCAGTTGCGAAATAATGGGCTGTAAGTTCCCACTCTTTTCCCGGGAACGGAGAACTGTAAGACATCCAGGAACCAGTGAGCTTAAATTCCTTACGATTCATATTTTCCCACTGTTTCGGTGTAAAAGTAAGGTTCTCATGAGGTGTACCAATAAAACATACATGCGCTTTATTGGCTGCAAGCTCAAATGCCATATGCATAGTCGGAACCTGTCCGGCTGTCTCAAATACATAGCCATAGCCTTTTCCACCCGTAAGAGCCATTGCCTCTTCCATATAGTTTTCTTTCGTTGTATTGACCACTGCATCTGCACCCATTCTCATGGCAAGTTCCAGACGCTCATCACTGATATCAAATACCACAACCTTCTTAGAGCCAAAAATCTTCGCCCACTGCATGGTAAAGATACCGATTGTTCCACATCCCAAAATTGCCACACACTGACCACCCTGATAGTCATTCTGAAGAAGTCCGTGAAGAGCAACAGTAGATGGCTCAAACATGGCACCCTGCTCATAAGAAATAGACGGATCAAATGGAATGGCATTCTGTTCAGGAATCACCACGTAATCAGCATTGCTTCCCTGCTGTCTGGAACCAATAAAGCTATAGTGTTTACATAAGGAAAAGTTTCCGTTCTGGCAGTCATCACACTTCATACACGGAAGAAGAGGTGCCCCGGAAACACGATCTCCAACTTTTACCTTGGTAACACCTTCTCCCACTTCTGTCACATCGCCTGAAAACTCATGTCCCAGAACAATTGGATAAAAATGAACACCATGGTTCAATACTCGTGGGACATCAGAGCCGCAAATACCTGATGCTTTTACCTTGATCTTTACCCAGCCGGGTTTTACCTTCGGTTCTTCAACTTCCTGATACTGTACGTCTTCGTTTGCAACTACAACTGCTGCTTTCATTCTGAAATACCTCCTTACTTTCGTACCATCATATTCTTGAGAGATTCATATAAATTTCTGTATGTACAATATGTTTTATCATATATTTCTTTATTTGATAAATCAGGTTCATGACGTCTTGTCTCTTTCACTGTCATAGAGACAGCTTCCTCGTAATCTTTATAAAATCCAACTCCTACACCTGCCAGAAGTGCCGCTCCTAATGTGGTGGCAGTATCAGAGGCAGGGACAACTATAGTCTTTCCTGTCACATCAGCCTTGATCTGTGTCCAAAGCAGTGAGTTTGCAGAACCGCCCATGGCACGAAGGATCTCCGCTTTTGCCCCTGCTGCTTCTGCCACCTCCAGATTATGACGCAGAGAAAAAGCTACACCTTCCATGCATGCTCTTACCATATGTCCTTTGGTCTTCGCGAAATCAAGACCATAGAAAACGCCTTTTGCATATGGATTCCAGACAGGAGATCTTTCACCGGACATATAAGGAAGAAATACTACTCCTTCACTTCCAGCCGGTGTCTCTCCGGCTATTTCATTCAACTGATCAAGAGAAGACACCCCTGTTTCCTTCTGTCTTTCTCTCTCATAATCTGCAAATTCTCTCTCAAACCAGCGCATTACACCACCGCCTCCGGTAGTTCCGCCCTGAAGCAGCCATCTGCCTGGCACTACATGAAATCCCAGAATCAGACTTGGATCTGCCTTATAAGTATCAATGCAAATACTCATGCCGCCGGCCTGGCCTCCCTGCTCCTGTGTCTCTCCCGGATGGATCACACCTGCACCAAGCGTACCACATGCAGCATCCAGTCCGCCAGCCACAACAGGTGTTCCTGCTTCCAGTCCACTCATAATAGCTGCTTCTTCTGTTACCGTTCCAACCACTTCATCACATGGAACGATTTCCGGAAGAAATTCCACAGGAATTCCTAGTTTCTCACACATGTTTTCATCCCAGGAACCGGTACGCATATCAAAACAATGCAGCCCATACCCCTGAGAAAGGTCCTGTGTGACAGCGCCCGTCAATCTGTATGCGATAAAACTGTTAGACTGAAGAATCTTATAAATTCTGCCATATACTTCAGGCATGTTCTCCTTATACCACAAAATCTTCGCTGTGGTATAAGACGGCTGAAGTGAATTACCGGCAATCTGAAATATATTTTCACTGCCAATTTCATTATTAAGTCTGTCACAGATTTCCTGAGCCCTGGTGTCCATCCAAATCGGCGTATCTGTTAGTACATTCCCCTCGCGGTCAATGGCAATTGCAGACCAGCTCTGCCCGTCAATTCCAATACCTGCAATCTGCTCACCGGAAATATTTCCCATTTTCAGACATTCCCTGATGGCACCGCATACCGCACTCCACCATTCATCAGGCTTCTGCTGTGCCCATCCCTCTCTGGGATAATAAACAGGATAATCACCACTTGCAGAAGCCATCACCTGCCCGCTTTTATTAAATATGGCAACCTTACATGCACTGGTTCCAATATCGATTCCTAATAAATAGTCTTTGCTCATCCTTGTCTCCTTATGGATTTTCCCATAAAAATATCAGTCTGAAGTCTCCGTATAATGTGCTCTGGAAGATTTTCTCCTCCCTCAAGCCGCTCCAGAATAATCTGCGCAGTTTCCCGTGCAATCGTATCTGTGGGCTGGGAAACAATGGTAAGGGCAGGTCTGCAGGCCCGGGCAAAAGGCAGATTGTCAAATCCAACCAGTGAAATTTCATCCGGCATAGATACTCCCATCTCATTAAGCCCAATCACAGCCCCCATGGTCATCTCATAATTGGCAACAAAAACAGCTGTCATATCCGGATTCCTCTTCACCAGCGTCTCTATTGCCTGAACACCTCCCTGGATCGTATAGTCTCCCCTGCAGATCAGACGCTCATCAACTTGGATTCCATGAGTTCCAAGAGCCTTCATATATCCTAACATACGCTGTCTGGCAGTAAATACTTCATCCGGTCCACCGATCAGACCAATCTTTTGATGCTGCTGCTCCACCAGCATAGTTACTGCCTTCTCAGCTGCATTCTCATTATCAACCAGTACACAGTCACAGGATAATCCCTGGATCATACGGTCAATAAGTACAATAGGCTTACCCGTCTTCTGAAATTTCTTCAAATGATCGCCTGTCATGTCTACGGGCATATTAATAATTCCGTCCACACGTTTCCTGGTGAGAAAGTCTACTGCCTCCTTCTCAAGCTTCTTATCTGTTCTGCAGTCACAGACAATAGCTGCGTAACCATGACTGCGCAAAATATCTTCCATTCCACTGATAATTTCCGCACAGAATACATTGTTAAGCTCCGGGATCACAACGCCTATCGTCTTAGTCGCATTGGTCTTCAGCCCACGGGCAACTTCATTCACCTCGTAATGCAATTCTTCAATAGCTTCTTCAATCTTAATGCGGTTCTTCTCTCTTACATTTCCTCCGTTAAAATAAGAGGAAATTGTGGCCAGACCAAGTCCTGTCCGTCTGGCAATGTCTTTCATCGTCGCCGCCATAAAATCTGCCTTCTATTCAACCTTTCCGTCGCTGCCGCAAACCTTTATACGAGCCATTACCAGTTCCTTAACAGCTGCAATTCCAGCCTTTCCATAGGCCTTAGGATCAAATACAGCCTCATCTTCCAGAGTTTCCCGTACAGCCTTGGAATATGCTGCTCTAAGCTCTGTAGCAAAATTAACCTTGCAGATTCCTCTCTTCACACAATCCTGGACATCCTCATCACTAAGTCCGGAAGCACCATGAAGGACCAGCGGAATGTCCACTACCTGGCGGATCTCACTTAAACGCTCTTTATCAAGAACCGGAGTTCCTACATAGAATCCATGTGCCGTACCTATAGCAACAGCAAGGGAAGTAACGCCAGTCCGCTCTACAAACTCTCTGGCTTCCTGAGGATCTGTATTGGTATCTGCAACTGCAACCAGATCATCCTCCTTACCTCCAACTTTACCAAGCTCTGCCTCACATGGAATTCCCATAGAAGCCGCAACATCAGCCACCTTTCTGCTCACTTCGATATTGCCCTCATAGTCCAGCTTGGAACCATCTATCATAACGGAAGTATACCCTGCCTTCAGTGCTTTCATGGCAAGGTCAAAGCTGCTGCCATGATCAAGATGCAGGCACACCGGTACAGATGCCTTCGCAGCTTCTGCAGCAACAATTGCCTGATAGGTCTCAAGAGTGCCATATTTAATGGTAGACGGGGTAGTCTGAATCATAACCGGTGCCTTCAATTCCTCAGCTGCCTGAATAATAGCCTTCACCATCTCCATATTCTCCGCATTAAATGCACCTACTGCATAACCTCCCTGCTGAGCCTTCAACAACATTTCCTTAGATGTAACAAGTGGCATATTTTCCTCCTTCTGCCTGCTTATGCAAGCTGTGAATCATCTGTATTTTTCCAAAACCGAAACGTTTCTGTTTTAATTCATATTACCTCTTTTCACAATTCGTGTCAACAGTAAATTTTTCATCCTTTTGCGTAAAATTTTACCTTGAAAAATTCCGAAAATAAAGGTAACTTATAGAGTAGAATACTTTCGAAATCAGCATTCAGGTTAATCCTCCGGCACGCTGTACTTTCGAAAAAGAACGAAGGGAGAATATATTATGTTAAAAGGAATTCCAGAAATACTTTCACCACAGCTTTTAAAGGTTTTATGTGAGATGGGACACAGTGACCGTATCGTTATCGCAGACGGAAACTTCCCTGTAGAATCCATGGGTAAAGATGCTGTTGTTGTTCGCTGTGACGGACACGGAGTTCCAGAACTTCTGGATGCTATCCTCACTGTTATCCCTCTTGACTCTTATGTTGAGAAACCAGTAACTTTAATGGAGGTTATGCCTGGTGATCCGGTCAAAACTCCGATCTGGGATACATACAAAGAAATCGTTTCCAAACATGACGAGCGTGGTGCCGAGGCAGTAGGTAATATTGAGCGTTTCGCATTCTATGAGGAAGCAAAGAAAGCATACTGCATCATTGCAACAGGCGAGAAAGCTGTTTATGCAAATGTTATGCTTCAGAAGGGTGTTGTTATCAACAAATAATACCTTTCCATTAATAAGCTGTTTTATAGCAGACTCCTATGAAAAAAGCTCCGCTGGAATTTTCCAGACGGAGCTTTTAGTATTTGTTTATCTATTATTCGCTTTTCTTGCTGTTTCTTTTTATAAGCCAGATTACAACTGCTATTCCAATAAGAATTACAATTACCAAAATCCAGATTACTGAACTCATTCCATTCGATGTACTGCTCTCTACACTCTCACTGGAAGCTTCTTTTCCCGCATTCTCTGCTGGAGCATCGCTCTTTTCTGGTGCTGCCGTCTTCGTAGGCTCAAGTGTCGGCGTACTGGTATTCGTAGGCTCTGGTGTGGGTGTACTGGTCTTCTCAGGTTCCGGTGTCGGTGTGCTGGTCTTCTCAGGCTCCGGCGTCGGTGTACTGGTCTTCTCAGGCTCCGGCGTCGGTGTACTGGTCTTCTCAGGCTCCGGCGTCGGTGTACTGGTCTTCTCAGGCTC
>NZ_CAKRNY010000050.1 GCF_934371575.1 uncultured Blautia sp.
TCGAACCCACGCGCCCTTGCGGACAAACGGTTTTCAAGACCGCCTCGTTATGACCACTTCGATATCTCTCCATATAAAATTGTAAATAAAACCGTTCTGCACATCAGGAGTTGTCCTTCATTCAAGAGGTTGTCTCTGTCAGTGCAAAACGTATTCTATCATCAAAACCCTTTGGTGTCAACAAGAATTTTTATTTTTTTCTAAAAATTCATTCAATACTGTAAAAAAGCTTCTGCAACCGCCAGATCTTCCGGTGTTGTGATCTTAATATTTCGGTAAGATCCTTCAACCAAAAGAATCCTGGTTCCAGTCTCCTGCTCCACTACCATAGCATCATCCGTCACACCTGACATATCTTTTTTGCGTATACTTTCATAGGCTCCGCGAATCAGTTCACGGGAAAATATCTGAGGAGTCTGAATATTCCATACAATTTTGCGATCCGGAGTCTCTTTAATATAACCGGACGAATCTGCAAGCTTCACTGTATCCTTTGATGGCATACCTATTACACAGGCACCAGTAACCGTTACGGCATCATACCCCCTCTGAATAATATCTTCAGTAATAAAAGGCCTTGCTCCATCATGAATATACACATAATCTGTATCTTCACAGCATAATAATCCGGCATACACAGAATCGTAACGTTCTTTTCCACCTGCTGTCACTTTACGAACTTTGGTAAAGCCATACTTTCCTACAATTTCACATTCGCAGTAAGAGATCATATCCTCTCCCGTAACCAGAATGATATCCCGGATCAGCGGGCTTTTCTGAAAACACTGCAGCGAATAATACAGAACAGGCCTTCCTCCGATTTCCAGGAACTGCTTCTGTATCTTACTGTGCATTCTTTTCCCCTGCCCTGCTGCCAGAACGATTGCTGTACATCTGCCCTGTTCCATTATCTTTCTCCCAGTTTCAGATTGGGAACTGCATTTAAATCCCATCCATGGCGTGTTCCCTTAATGTATTCGTAGTATGCCGCAACACCAATCATAGCAGCATTATCTGTACAAAAGATTGGTGATGGACGATAAAATTTATAGCCTCTTTTTTCACAGGCTCTGGTCATAGCCTGTCTTAAGGCTCCGTTAGAAGCAACACCACCGGCAATGGCAATCTTATCCATATGATAATCCCCGGCAGCAAGCATAGTATGTTCTACAAGTACATCTACAACAGATTTCTGGAAAGAAGCTGCAAGATCAGCCCGGTTGATTTCTTCCCCTTTCATCTGTGCATTATTGATATAATTCAGAACAGCAGACTTCACGCCACTGAAGCTGAAATCATAAGGACAATCTCCTAATTTTCCTTTTGGGAAAACAATCGCATCAGGATTTCCCTCTCGTGCAAGCTTATCCACCTTCGGTCCTCCCGGATAACCAAGTCCAATAGCACGGGCAACTTTATCAAAAGCTTCTCCTGCTGCATCATCTCTGGTACGTCCCAGAATTTCAAATTCCCCATAGTCTTTTACGATTACAAGATGCGTATGTCCGCCGGACACGATCAGACAAAGAAAAGGCGGCTCCAGATCCGGATGCTCAATATAATTTGCAGAAACGTGCCCCTCTATATGATGTACTCCCACAAGAGGAAGTTTCTTCGCATACGCTATTGCTTTTGCCTCAGCCACACCTACAAGAAGCGCACCTACAAGTCCAGGACCGTAAGTAACACCAATTGCATCCAGATCATCCAGTGTCACATCTGCCTCTGAAAGAGCTTCCTCGATTACCTGATTTATTTTCTCAATATGTTTACGTGACGCAATTTCCGGCACAACACCACCATACAAAGTATGAAGGGCGATCTGGGAAGAGATCACATTTGATAATACAGTCCTGCCGTTTTTTACCACAGAAGCTGCCGTTTCGTCACAAGAGCTCTCTATTGCAAGAATTAATGTATCTTTCATTTTTTTAATCCTCTTCAAAATTCATTTCCATTGTTTTTCCGTCTTTACCAGGATAAGCATTTGGGAAAATATCCCTCACCATATCCATATATTCATCAGGACGAATCAAAGATGGACTGTAATGAGTCAGCCACATTTCCCCTACCTCTGCCTGCTTTGCAAGAATAGCAGCCTCCCGGAAAGTCATATGCTTATACCCTTTCGCCTTTTCCAGCTTATCATCCTCACCGTACATTCCCTCGCAGATAAAAAGATCTGAACCGGGTGCATTTTTCAAAATAGATTCTGTCGGACGGGTATCTGTAGTATAAGTAACCTTCAGCCCTTTTCTTGCAGGACCAAGTACCATATCCGGAGTATAGACCACGCCATCTGCTTCAATAGTCTGTCCCTTCTGAAGGGGATTCCAGTACCGCAGCGGAATTCCCTGCTCACGGGCGCGCTCCGAAGAAAATTTCCCCTGACGAAGAATCTCCAGCGAATATCCATAGCAAAGCACGTTGTGATTCACTTTAAAAGCAGTAATTCTGTAACCATTAATCTCAATCACCTGCTCCGGTCCGTTAATTTCAATAAATTTCAGTTCAAACGGAAGCTCAGGCGCGATCACCCGAAGAGCATTTACCACTCTCTCCAGCCCTTTTGGACCAATAAGCGTCAGCGGCTCGGTACGCTCTGCATTCCCCATTGTAAGAAGAAGTCCAGGAAGTCCACTGATGTGATCTCCGTGATAATGAGTAAAACAAATCACATCAATAGGCTTAAAACTCCATCCTTTTTCCTTAATTGCCACCTGAGTCCCCTCGCCGCAGTCAATAAGAAGACTGTGACCATTATAGCGGGTCATCAGTGCTGTAAGCCACCGCCTTGGAAGCGGCATCATTCCTCCGGTTCCTACCAGACAAACATCTAACATATATTAAAATATCCTCTTTTCATTTAACATTCTCTGGAAAAGTTTAACACAAGCAGTTTCTTAAAACAAGTAGCAGGGAAATTTTCCTGGAAAATCAATTGCCAGAACCAGATAAATGTTTTACAATAAATTACAATATTCAATTGCGAATATTAATTTAAAGGTAGAAAGCTGTATTTAATCTACTTGTTTTAGGAAGGAAATCGTATGATCTTTAGCAAACAAAAAACAAAATTCACCTGGAAAAACTATCTCACTCTGTTTTTCCTATTTGCTTTCTCGCTTCTTTTGATCCGGTTTCTGGTTCCATCTGGTTTCTATTTTGGTTCCAGAATTGACTGGTATTCCCAGCACCTGACCATTGCCGATTACATGCGGAAGCAATTTTTTGCCACAGGCAATCTTTTCCCTGATTTCACAGGGCTGGGCGGCGGAACCAATTTCTTCTCCCTGTCCTATTATGGATTTATGCGCCCGGATGTTCTTGTCTCCTATCTTTTTCCTGGTATAGGTACTGCATATTTCATCCAGGGATACGCGATCCTGGGAATCCTTATGGGAGGTGCCCTTCTTTATTATTGGATCTTCCAAAAAGGCTTTTCCAACTTTACCTGCACTGCCTCTGCTTTTTTGTATATGACAGCAGGCTGTCTTTATCATGCACATAAGCAAATCATGTTTGTAAATTATCTGCCATTTCTCATTCTGGCATTTATTTGCATTGACCACATTCTGAATCCGGAAAAAGCAGGAAACTATCATTTCCGCCCTCATATCGGACTTGTACTTTCCCTGTTTTTCTGTATTCTTCACAGCTTTTACTTTTTCCCATCCTGTTTTGTGGCATGTATCCTTTACCTCTGGCATCTGATGCCTGAACACCTAAAGAATGTTCCTGCCAACAGACAGAAAAAGCGCAAATGTGCTTTATGGTGGAACTATATTATAGATGTATCCTTCGCCTCTGCCATGAGTATTTTCCTTATTCTTCCAACCGGTCTTGCAATGCTTGGCAACAAAAAGGACACAGGTGGTTTTGTCAATATTTCCCAGATGTTCAGTGTCAACACCGGCATGGAGGGACTTCTGTACGGCAATTATAACAGCGGACTTACCCTGATCTGTCTGTACGCTATTTTTCTTTGTATAAAGGAAAAGGAAACAAGGAAGCTGGCAATTTCTGTTTTTGTACTTCTGTTCTTTAATATTTTTGAATGGATCTTAAACATCACTTTATACGTACGGCCGAAATGCCTGATTCCTTTTGTGCCGCTGATCATCTATCTTGTAGCACAGGCTTTGGAGCGGATCCGCCAGGGAAAAATGAAGCTTAGCCTGCCGCTGGCGCTTCTTGCCTGCCTTCCAGTCATCCTAAGACTTCAAAGTGGATTGCACAGCCAGAATAAGATGCGGCCTCTTGTCTATGCAGACATGATTCTTCTCCTGGTCTGTGTCATTGTCTGCATTGTGTTGGAAAAGAAAAAGATCACTATACCGGTTCATTCCCTGGCCGTACAGATTGTGGGACTGGTTCTGATCTGTACCATTCCTACGCTGTCTTATATCCATCAGGGACAGCGGGAAACCTATATTTCCAAGGAGGATTCCTCCAGAGATTCTTTTTCCAAGGAAGAGCTGGAAGAATACGCTACAGATTCCCAATACCGGTTCGACTTTATAGAGCATCTTGCTACAAATGCAAACTATGTGGTTGATGGAAATCAGAATAAGAGTTCCCTTTACTCCTCTATTTCCAATACCAATTACAATGTACTGCTGTATGATATTTTACATATGCCAATTGGGATCCACAACCGTGTATCCATGACCTCTGGAGAAAATCCTTTCCAGGAATACCTGATGGGTGTCCGTTATATCCGTACAATTCCCAGGGAGCTTCCAGCTGGATACACCATTTTGAAGCAGAATGGAAGCCATATTCTGGCAGAAAACCAGAACGTACTTCCACTTGCCTACGGAAGCACTGCACTGATGGCAGAAGATGATTTTGACCAGCTCTCTTACCCCCGGAATCTGGATACCCTGACCAACCGGACCATTGTCCCTTCTTCGGCAGGAGAAGACAGCAGTTCCGGTTTCTATGAAGCTTACAGCTCTCAGATGAAAGAATATGCGCTTCCGGAAAATTTCCTTACCCGCCCTGCCAAAATGAAAAAAGCAACCATTCAGCAGGAGCTTCCAGAGGAAATACCAGCTTCCACAATTTTGCTGCTTTCCTTTGATGTGGATAACCATGGAAAAAGAGATGTTACCATCACGATAAATGGGATCAAGAACCGGCTTTCCGGTCCAAATGCCCCTTATCCCAATAACAACAAAACCTTTACCTACATGATTTCATCTGACGAAAGCATCGACACCCTGAAAGTCAAATTTTCCAGGGGCCAATATAGTATCAGCAATATAAAGGCCTATACCATTCCGTTGTCCGCTATTTCCAATCCGGGCATAGTGGATTTCCAGAATGAAGAAACTTCTGGAAAAGAAATTCTGAAGGGCAGCATTGATATGCCCGAGGATGGGTATTTCGTAACCTCCTACACCTTCTCATCCGGATACCAGGCTTACGTAGATGGGGAAATGGTGACTCCTGTCCAGGTGAATAAAGCCTTTGTCGGTTTTTCGCTGAAAAAAGGAGCGCACAGCATCCAGCTTGAATTCCACGCACCGGGCAAAACCCTGGGCTTTCTGGTAAGCGGGCTTGCAGCAGCACTTCTGGTTTTGATAAAGCTTGTTCTTGTATTCCAAAAACGCCGCTGCGAAGTCAAGGCTTTATAATTATCTTTTCGTATGTTTGGGGATCCGCATAACTATTTTGCGGATCCTTTTTATTATTACATTTTTCATAATAAAATCTGATTGTAGCTTGACAAACCGTGTACAATGTGTTTTGATATCCAAATTACCATACACGCAACCAATGTTACGGCTTCGGCTTTCGTAACAGGAAGGATTTATTATGAGCTTTAACAACAAACCGCAAAAATTCACTTGGAGAAACCTGTTTCCCTCCCTGCTGCTTCTGGCGGCAGGAGGGATTTTGATCGGGCAGCTGGTTCCATCCGGATCCTGGTTTGGTTCTGAGACAGACTGGTATTCCCAGCACGTCACCATCGCCGATTACATGCGGGAAAATTTCTATGCTACTGGAAAGCTTTTCCCTGATTTCACCGGACTTGGAGGCGGAACCAACTTTTTTTCCCTTTCCTATTATGGATTTATGCGCCCGGATGTGCTGGTTTCCTACCTTTTCCCAGGAATTGCAATGGAATACTTCATCCAGGGCTATGCCATACTGGAAATTTTTCTTGGAGCAGGGCTTCTTTATTTCTGGCTTCACAGAAAAGGCTTTTCCAGCTTTACCGGATTTGTGTGCGGATTTTTTTATCTAAGTGCCAACTGCTTTTTCCAGGCACACAGGCAGATCATGTTCGTAAATTATCTGCCCTTTCTCCTTCTGGCTTTTTTGATGCTGGACCGGATCCTGGAGCCAAAGGAACCGGCAGAATATAAGCTCCGCCCTCATATCGGGCTTATTTTTGCACTGTTTTTTTGTATTCTGCACAGCTTTTACTTTTTCCCCTCCTGCTTTGTGGCAGGTATTCTCTATATTTGCCACCTGCTGCCGGATTATCTGAAGCAGATACCTGCGGAAGCCAGAAAGAAAACAAAGCATAAAATATGGTGGAATTATATTGTGGATGTTTCCTTTGCAGTAGCTATGAACCTTTTTCTGCTGCTTCCAACAGGTCTTGCCATCCTTGGAAACAAAAAAGATACCGGGGCAGGGGAATCCCTGTTTAAGATCCTTGGCGTAAATCCAACGCTGGACAGCATTCTCTACAGTCCTTATGGCTGTGGGCTTACCTTATTCTGCCTGTACGCCCTGTTCCTCTGCATCCGGGAAAAAAGGACACGGAAGCTGGCGATTGCCATTTTCTGCCTGCTTTTTTTTGATGTTTTTTACTGGATCTTAAACGCCACTTTGTATGTACGGCCCAAATGCCTGATTCCATTTCTTCCCCTGATCCTTTACCTTGTGGCTCAGGCCCTAGAAGGGCTCCGGCTTGGAAAAATACGGCACAGTCTGCCTCTGGCTCTGCTTTGTGCAGTCCCTGTGATCGTCCAGCTTGTTTTTCTTCTTCGGAATGTGCAGGTGCGGACACTTGTGGAAACGGATCTGATTCTCCTGCTGGTGCTTGTTATTACAGGTATTTTTGTAGAAAAAAAGCAGCTTGCACTGCCGGTAAATTCCTGGATTTTCAATCTGTTCAGTTTGATCTTCCTTCTTGCTGTTCCTGCCCAGCTTTATCTGGTAAAGGGACAGGAGGAGCATTATGCCACTGTTTCTGACGAATCAAGAGACTATTTTTCCAAGGAAGACCTGGAAACCTACTGTGAAAATCTGCAGGCCCGTTTTGATGTGATCGAGCATCCTTCTAACAATACCAACTATGTGATCACTGGAGATCAGAATAAGAGCACCATCTACTCCTCTATTTCCAACAGTCAGTACAACACGCTGCTTTACGATATTTTGCACATGCCCATCAGCATCCGGAACCGTGTTGCCATGACTGCAGATCTGAATCCTTTCCAGGAATCTCTTATGGGAGTACGGTACATTCAGACAAAATCCGACAAGGTTCCGGCAGGATATACCGTTCTTCAGGAAAAAGAGGGACATGTACTGGCAGAGAATCCCAATGTGCTGCCACTGGCTTATGGAAGCACAGCACTGATGAGCGAAGATGATTTTGACCAGCTTTCCTATCCACAGACGCTGGATACGCTTGTAAACCGGACGATTGTGGAAATGCAGGAGGAAAATCCGCAGTCAGCTCTGCCTTATGCTTCACAGATGAGGGAATATACCCTGCCAGAGGATTTCTTTGATCATGAGGATTCCTCTAAGGATGAAACGGTCTGCCGGAAGCTGCCGGAGCCCTTAAGCGCTTCTACTATTTTGCTGCTTTCCTTTGACGTGGAATATGATGGAGAACGGGATATGTCCATTATCATTAACGGAATCCGAAACCGGCTTTCCGGTTCAGAAGCTCCGTATCCAAACAATAACAACACTTTTTATTATATGGTCTCAGGCAATGAAGACATGGATTCCCTGGATATCACTTTTTCCAACGGCCATTATGAGATCAAAAATGTGAAGGCTTATATCCTTCCATTATCTGCCCTTTCCCATCCCGGACTGGTGGATTTTCAGGAAAATACCACTTCCGGAGCTGAAATTGTGAATGGAAAGATCAATATGCCAGAGGATGGGTATTTCGTAACCTCTTACACCTATTCAAGGGGCTATACCGCTTATGTGGATGGAAAAGAAGTGGCTACGGAGCAGGTAAACAAGGCTTTTGTTGGTTTTCCACTACAAAAAGGGGCACATGAAATCCGAATTGAATTTCATGCGCCCGGTAAGTCCATTGGGTTGCTGCTGAGCCTTGCGGCAGCGGTTGTTTTAATTCTCTCGCAAGCTCTAACGCGGATGACGCGTCATAAGTAATGCATCCTCTACGGGATCCGTATAATAATTCCTGCGGATCCCGTCTCTTGTAAATCCCATTCTTTCGTAGAGACGGATCGCAGTATCATTTCCAACCCGAACCTCAAGATGGATTGTTGTCACCCCCTGTTGTTCTGCCAGACGAATCAGGCTATCCATAAGAAAATGACCAATCCCTTCTCTCTGTCTGTCCGGACGGACGGCTACATTTGTAATATCCCCCTCATCCAAAACCATGATAAGGCCACAGTACGCCAAAATTTCTCCCTTTTCTTCCACAACCAGGAACATGGCATCCCTGCGTGTAAGATAAGTAAAAAATCCCTCTCTTGTCCAGGGTGGAGAAAATAATTCGTTCTCAATCTTCATAACCTGTTCCAGGTCATCCACTAACATTTCACGAAGAACCATACTAGACTGTCTCCTGTTTATTACCTGCTGCCTTCTCTGCCTGCAGCTTCTGTGCACGTTCTCTTTCAGCCTGGGAAACCCTTAAATATTCCGGAACATGATCCACAGCAGCCACTTCCCTGCCCTCTTTCAGATAGATTTCACCAAGGGCTGCCACCGCTGCTGCTCTCTGCTTATTCACATGGGCAGGTGCAAAAGAATAAGGCACTTTCAGATTCTCTTCAATCATTTTTGAAAAAACAGGTACGCCATCCCCAAGGAAAATAACCTCTTCACCGCGGGCATTCAGTCTGTCGATCAGTTCCAGCATCGGAACTGCCATCTGTGCTTCCACAGTCACCAGTTTATGCTCTTCAAAGCGGTAAATACCAGTGTAAACCTGGCTTCTTCTTGCATCCATGATCGGACAGATCAGTGCTTTGGCATCGTATAAATTATACGCCAGCGCATCCACTGTGGGAATCTCCACCAGAGGCTTCTTAAGTGCCAGACCAAGACCCTTTGCTGTCGCAGAGCCGATACGAAGACCTGTAAACGAACCTGGTCCTGCTGCCACTGCAATGGCATCAATGGTATCCAGATCCAGTTCTGTCATCTTCGCCAGTTCATCCAGCATGGGAAGAAGTGTCTGGGAATGTGTTTTTTTGTAATTTACAGTATATTCAGCAATCAGGTTCGCATCCTCCACAATTGCAACAGACGCAACGATACCTGAGCTGTCAAGGCCTAAAATCTTCATTATTTCTCCTTACCTTCCCCACTTTAAGGGGATTATCCAGCTTTATTCCGGAAGTCCTGTTACCGTGATCTTACGGTAATCAAATCCTTTTTCCAGATTTTTCTCAATGGTGATCTCAATAATACTCTCCGGCAGGATCTCCTCGATCAGATTTGCCCACTCGATCAAACAGATTCCATTTCCGTAAAAATAATCGTCGTAACCAATCTCTTCCATCTCTTCAATGTCACCGATCCGGTAAACATCAAAATGATAAAACGGCATACGTCCACTCTCATATTCCTGAATAATGGTAAAAGTGGGACTGTTTACCGGCTCTGTGATGCCAAGACCGTCTGCCACTCCCTGTGTAAACACAGTCTTGCCCACGCCAAGATCTCCTACCAGTGTATATACCTGCCCCGGAAGGGCATTTTCCCCGATCCATTTCCCGAAGGCAAAAGTCTCTTCAGGACTGAAGGTTTCTTTTATCATAGCTTTACAACTCCTTTTAGCTTGCAGAATTGCTCTTTGCATATTATAATAGAACGAATAACGAAATACAATACTTTTTGAAAAAGGAGATCAATCTATGGCAAATCCAGTTGTTACCATTACAATGGATAATGGGGATGTGATGAAAGCGGAATTATATCCGGAAATTGCACCAAATACTGTAAATAACTTTATCAGCCTTGTAAAAAAGGGCTTTTATGACGGACTTATTTTCCACCGCGTTATCTGCGGCTTCATGATCCAGGGAGGATGCCCGGACGGAACCGGAATGGGCGGCCCTGGATACAGCATTAAGGGTGAATTCGCACAGAACGGTGTTAAGAATGATTTAAGACATACAGAAGGTGTTCTTTCCATGGCAAGAGCTATGCATCCTGATTCCGCAGGAAGCCAGTTCTTCATCATGCATAAGAATTCACCACACCTTGACGGCGCTTACGCTGCTTTTGGTAAAGTAATCGAGGGTATGGATGTGGTAAACAAGATTGCAGAAACTGACACTGATTACAGTGACAGACCACTTGACGAGCAGAAGATCAAATCCATGACAGTCGAAACCTTCGGCACAGATTATCCGGAACCGGAGAAATGCTAATAAACCAATGACAAAAAGCGGGGCTGGTTCACTGATTTCCCAGTGTGCCAGCCCTTTTTTCCATAAATAATCTCTCACGCAGGAGATTTCATATCTCAGTGGTCGAACACCTTAATCTCCCCATCCACAACCGCGTAATACAATTCTTTCTCTTTCTCCATCTTCACGCGTCCGCTGGTCGCTTCTGTAACCACCTTCTCAATTCTTAATACCTGATCATTCGGAACAAGAAGATGCATGATCACCCTGTCCGTATACTCGGTATCCAGAACCGGCAGCTGATTCTCTGCCGCAATATACTGCAGCTTGCCCACAGACGTATAATCTGCCGTCAATGCCAGGGAAATCCCATGATGTTTCTCAATCACTGTGCTTTCCTTTAGTCCTTCCTGAACAGCACCGGAGTAAGCCCTTACCAGTCCTCCCGTACCAAGAAGTACTCCTCCGAAATATCTGGTGACCACTACTGCCACATTATAGATATCCTCCCCCAGGATCACATCCAGCATAGGACGCCCTGCGGTCCCGGAAGGCTCGCCATCATCACTGCATCTGGTAAACTCCCTGTGCTCTCCAATGGAATAAGCATAGCAATTATGTCTGGCATCCCAGTATTTCTTCTTCATTTCTTCTATAAATGCAAGTGCGTCCTCTTCCTTTTCTACCAGGCGCACAGTGGCAATAAAACGGGACTTCTTTTCTGTAATCTCCCCTTCACCGCCTGCATAAATGGTCTTATAATTCTCCAGCATACCGGGAACCTCCAAAATCTTAGTGCAGATGAAGATACACCGGCATCTCCATCGTTTTTCCCAGTTTAACATGAATCGCTCCTGGTTTCCAGTCCCGTGGAAAATTTATTTTCCCGTTATCCTCTTGTGATTTGCTATAATCAGAATAAACCTGCTTCATTTTGGAAAAAATCCCTTCAAAATATAAAAGAGTTCACAGAAATATTCGATTTTAGGGTTTATTTACAAATGGAGATTTGATATAATAGAACGGATTATAAAGGAGGTTTATCATGAACTACGGAAAAAAATCGGCCTCTAAAAAGCGCAGTGCCCTGATTTCCCGTTCATCCATGATGGGAAAAAGAGCACATGTTTCGTTTATCAGAGTCCTTTTCATCGGCCTGATTGCCCTGTGCGTAGCAGTGTCCAGTCTTGGTATCGGTTCCATTCGGGGCATACTTGCAAATACACCGGACGTAAATGAAGTGGATATTATGCCCCTTGGTTATGCCACTTTCCTCTATGACTGCAACGGGAATCAGATCCGTAAGCTGGCTGCGCCAAATGCCAACCGACTTCCGGTCTCCATTGACCAGATACCGGAGGATCTGCAGCATGCAGTAGTGGCTATCGAGGATGAGCGTTTTTATGAGCATAATGGAATTGATGTGAGAGGTATTCTTCGTGCAGGTGTGAAGGCACTTACCAGCGGAAAATTTTCCGAGGGTGCAAGTACCATTACCCAGCAGCTTCTGAAGAACAACGTCTTCACCAACTGGACCAATGAGTCCACTCAGATCGAGCGATTTACACGTAAGCTTCAGGAGCAGTATCTTGCTATTGAGATTGAGAAGAAGATCAATGACAAGAGCGTGATCCTTGAGAACTATCTGAACACCATCAACCTTGGTGCAGGTGCATACGGTGTACAGGCTGCTGCCCGTCAGTATTTTAATAAAGACGTGTGGGATCTGAACCTTTCCGAGTGTGCCACACTTGCAGGTATCACCCAGGCTCCTACCAAGTACAACCCAATTGAGAATCCCAAGGAGAATGCCAAGAGACGCAAGGAAGTTCTGGATCATATGCTGACACAGGGATACATCACCCAGGAGCAGTACGATGACGCTATCAACGATGATGTTTACACCCGCATCCGTGAAGCACAGGCTTACACTACCCAGTCTTCCAGCAAGACTTATACCTACTTTGAGGATGAACTCACCAAGCAGGTTATTAACGACCTGATGAACATTAAGGGATACACCAAGACACAGGCGCAGAACCTTCTGTACAGCGGCGGTCTGAAGATCATGACCACCCAGGATCCTCTTATTCAGAATATTGTAGATGAAGAATATTCAGATCCGTCCAACTATCCCGATTATGTACAGTACGATCTTGACTATGCTCTCACTGTGAAGCAGCCAGACGGTCAGGAGGTAAACTACAGCAAGGAAATGATGAAGCTTTACTTCCAGAACGAGGATCCATCCTTTGACCTTCTGTTTGATTCCCAGGACGAAGGACAGACCTATATTGACCGTTATAAAGCAGATATTCTTTCTGACGGAAGCACAGTTGTGGCAGAACGTGTAAGCTTTGCACCGCAGCCACAGTCCGCAATGACCATTATCGACCAGCATACCGGCTATGTGAAAGCCATCATCGGCGGACGTGGAACCAAGACAGCCAGTCTGACATTGAACCGTGCCACTGACAGTACCCGTCAGCCAGGTTCCACCTTTAAGATCGTATCCACTTATGCCCCTGCTCTCAATGAGAAAGGCATGACACTGGCTACCACCTATGAGGATGAACCGATCACCTACGAAAACGGAGCTCCTGTCAATAACGCAGGCGGCAATTATAATGGTACTACTACATTACGTACTGCCATCCGAAATTCTGTAAATACAGTTGCTGTCCAGTGTTTCGAAGATGTAACTCCTGAGCTTGGTCTGAAATATCTTGACAATTTTGGATTTACCACACTGGCACATGGCACAGATGCCGACACAGATGCAAACGGAAATGTTTACACAGATGCTAACCTGCCTACTGCACTTGGCGGTCTGACATACGGTGTTAAAAATGTTGAGCTTTGCGCCGCATATGCTGCCATTGCAAACGGCGGAAATTATATCAAACCGGTTTACTACACAAAAATCCTCGATCATAACGGAAATGTTCTTATTGAGAACAACTCAGCCGGACGTTCCGTTATCAAGGAAACTACCGCATACCTTCTTACAAGCGCACTTGAGGACGTTGTACAGAATGGTACCGGTACTGCATGCCAGCTTGATAACATGGCAGTTGCAGGTAAGACAGGTACCACAGATAAGTATAATGACCTTTGGTTTGTAGGCTACACTCCATACTACACATGTGCAGTATGGTCCGGCTACGACGGCAACCAGAAAATCCCGGAGGGTGATGCCCGTAACTTCCATAAGACATTATGGCGCAAGGTTATGAGCCGTATCCACCAGGGTATGGAATATAAGGAATTTGAACAGCCTTCTGGCATCGAACAGATCAGTGTCTGCTCAGAGACAGGACTCCTTCCAAGAGCCGGCTGCCCGGTTATTGAAGAGTACTTTGATGTGGCTACCATTCCTACCGATTACTGTGACCAGCACTTCTATGATTATGACGAAGATGAGAACGGCGATGATCAGGAAATGGAAATCTACGAAGAAGAAAGTCTGACACCTACTCCTGATCCTGAAAATCCGGACGCACCTGAGAATCCGGATGGCAACGGCGGAGAGGAAGAGACACCTGGCGAAGGCGGCGATGGTGGAGACGGTGGAGATAACAATGACGATATCTACTATTATGAATAAGCCATCCCTTTCCGAAAAGTAAATATCCCTTTGAGGTATAAATTAAAAGCCCTGAAGCAAATCGAATGATGCATCACTTTCATTCGAATCTGCAACAGGGCTTTTTTAATTCAGATGTTTATGTAACTGTCAGTCCTTGATCACCATACGGGCTGCACCGTAAATACCGGCATCATTTCCAAGGCTTGCAAGAATGATCGGTGTACTCTTGCAGGACGGGAATGCATATTTCTGATAGTACTTCTGGATGCAGTCTGTAAGAGGCTTACCGGCCTTTGACACACCGCCGCCGATTACGATTGCTTCCGGATCTGTAACACATGCAAACATGGCAAGTGCACTTCCCAGGATATCGCCAACCTTCTCCATGGTCTTAACAGCCAGAGCATCACCCTCTTTATAGAAATCAAGAACATTCTTTGCAGAAAGCTTCTCTACATGACGCATCTTGCTGTCTTCCTGGCACTCCTCAAGAATGTCATTTGCAACACGGACAATACCAGTTGCAGATGCATACTGCTCCAGACATCCATGATTACCGCAGTTACAGGGGCGAATCTCATTGTGGTTTACACATGCATGTCCAATCTCTCCGCCTGCACCATGACGTCCTGCAATGATCTTGCTGTCGATGATGATTCCACCGCCAACGCCAGTACCAAGAGTTACCATGATCACGTTTCCGGAACCCTCTGCGGCTCCCTTCCACGCCTCTCCAAGAGCTGCAATATTCGCATCATTGGCAGCCTTTGCAGGAAGCCCTGTAAGCGCACTTAATTCGCTTGCTACGGCCTTAAATCCCCAATGAAGGTTAACAGCCATGTGAACTTCCCCGTTCTCATTAACAGGTCCAGGAATACCGATTCCAACACCATCTACATTATCTTTTGTAATTCCTCTCTCATCCAGCTTCGTCTTGATTGCATCTGCAACATCCGGAAGGATTGAAGAACCATTGTTCTCCAGTCTTGTAGGAATCTCCCACTGCTCAACCAGAGTTCCGTTTGTAAGAAACAGACCGCATTTTACGGAAGTTCCACCTACATCAATTCCAAAACAATACATACCCATTGTAAAATTCCATCCTTTCTAACTCTATGCAATAACTGCCAAAAAATCAGAAGATCACTCTTCTCTCTTTTTCGCAATATTTGCCTGAACACGCTTGTACAGCTCCTCTGCCGCATTATAGCCCATCTTCTTCTGTCTGTGGTTAACAGCTGCAGATTCAACAATAACCGCCAGATTACGGCCTGGACGAATCGGAAGGGAATGACACACGATCTTGTTTCCAAGATATTCTGTATACTCCTCATGAAGGCCCAGACGATCATATTCTTTGTCGCGATCCCACTCTTCGAGCTTGATAACAAGGTCAACAGACTGGGTATCCTTAACACTCTCAACACCAAACAGTGTCTTGACATCAATAATACCGATACCACGAAGCTCAATAAAGTGACGTGTAATATCCGGCGCGGAACCAACAAGTGTAACATCACTTACTTTACGAAGCTCTACCACATCATCACTTACAAGACGATGACCTCGCTTGATCAGCTCAAGAGCCGCCTCACTTTTACCAATACCACTCTCACCTGTGATCAGAACACCCTCACCGTAAACATCCACAAGCACACCATGAATGGAAATACATGGTGCCAGCTGAACGCCCAGCCAGCGAATGATCTCAGCCATCAGACTGGATGTGGTCCTCTCTGTCACAAAGGTAGGAACATTATATTTATAAGCAAGATCGATCATATCCTGTGAAGGTCTTGTCATGGTACTGAAGATGACGCAGGGGATCTTGCTGGAGATAAAGCGCTCATATTTGAATGTACGCTCCTCATCACTTAACTGCATCAGATAAGTATACTCAACGTATCCGATGATCTGAACACGCTCGTTTGCAAAATGCTCCAGATATCCTGTAAGCTGCAAAGCCGGACGATTTATTTCTGCTGTCTTCACATAAATCTCTGTAAGGTCAATATCAGGCGTCAGGTTTGTCAGATTCAGTTCCTGCGCCAGCTTGGTAAGCTGTACACCTTTCATGCTTTTATCTCCTCTTTTCATTTGATGAAATCCTGATTGCAGGCAAAGCCCACACTCTTTTTTATTATACACAATTCAGCGCTTAACTTCAATGTTGAATGTTATGAAAAAAGCGGTAAACAGCCTCTGCGCTCTGCATATTCATAGACTCTGTCTGACTTAATTCTTCCACAGAAGCGTCCCTGATATTCTCAATAGAACGGAACCTTCTCATAAGCGCTTTTCTCCTGGTTTCCCCGATTCCCGGAATATCATCCAGAACAGAATGTACCTGTTCCCGGCTTCTGAGCGAACGATGGTACTCAATGGCAAACCGATGCGCCTCATCCTGGATTCTCGTAACCAGATGGAAACCTTCACCAGACGTATCAATGGGAATTTCCACATTATTGAAATAAACGCCTCTTGTGCGGTGGTTATCATCTTTTACCATACCACATACCGGAATATCAAGTCCCAGTTCTCCCAGTACCTTCAATGCAATGTTCACCTGACCTCTTCCGCCATCCATCAGGATCAGATCCGGAAGAATGGAAAAGCTGTCATATTCTCCTCTTGTTTCATGGGTAAAACGCCTTGTAAGAACCTCTTCCATACTGGCATAATCATTTGGTCCCTGTACCCATTTAATCTTAAATTTCCTGTAATCACTGCGCTTTGGCTTGCCTTTTTCATAAACCACCATAGAACCAACAGACTCAAAGCCGCTGATATTTGAAATATCATAAGCTTCCATTCTTACAATATTTCTAAGCCCCAGCCATCCCTCGATTTCCTTTACTGCACCAATGGTACGGCCTTCCTCCCGTTTGATACGCTCTCTGTCCTTGGAAAGCACCATCCTGGCATTCTCTTTCGCCAGCTCCACCAGTTTTTCCTTGGTTCCCTTCTTTGGAACACGGATATGAACCCGCTGTTTACGCCTGGTTGTCAGCCAGTCTTCAATCACCTCCGCATCCTCAATTTCCGTCTGCAGCATGATTTCTGAAGGAATAAAAGGCGTACCTGCATAAAACTGCTTAAGAAAGCTGGATAAAACCTGAGCCTTTGTATCTCCTCTTGCAACGCGCAGGAAAAAGTGATCCCTGCCGATCAGCTTGCCGTCACGCATGAAAAACACCTGTACAACAGCATCCTGCTCCCTAAGATCTTCACTTTCATCCATGGCAACCGCAATAATATCCTTATCCTCTTCACCATAAGCAGTGATCTTCTGACGCTCGCCAATCCGTTTAATGCTGTTTATCAGATCCCGGTATCCGGCTGCATCTTCGAAACGCATCTCTTCGGAAGCTGCCAGCATTTTTTCCGTGAGCTGTTCTATGGTTTCCTTATAGTTTCCATTCAAAAAATGAAGAACCCTGGCAATGTTTTTCTTATACTCTTCCTCACTTACATTTCCCTGACAGGGAGCTGTACACTGCTTCATGTGATAATACAGACAGGGACGGTCTTTGCCGCAATCGCGGGGCAATGTACGGCTGCAGGAACGCACCATATAAATTTTACGGACCAGCTCGATTACGTCTTTCACTGCTGTAGAACTGGTATATGGGCCAAAATATTTTGCCTTATCCTTTCTCATCGTTCTGGAAAAAAGCACCCTTGGGTAAGGTTCATTCACAGTTACCTTAATAAACGGATACGTCTTGTCATCCTTCAGCATAGTGTTGTATTTCGGACGATGCTCCTTAATCAGGTTACACTCCAGCACCAGAGCTTCCAGTTCAGAATCTGTAACAATATACTCAAATCTTGTGATATGAGTGACCATCTGCTCAATTTTGGCACCCTTGTTCCGGCTGCTCTGGAAATACTGACGGACACGGTTCTTCAGACTGACCGCTTTTCCCACATAGATGATCTCGTCCTTTTCCCCATGCATAATATAAACACCTGGCTTTCCAGGCAGTTTTTTCAGTTCTTCTTCAATCAGGAACATAGCATCTCTCCTTCTGAAAAGAACCGGGAAAACGTGTCTCCCGGTTCTTTGTTATACTTCTGCTGTATCTTTACTTTCTGTGTTCTCAGACACTTCCGTGTTCTCAGTCGCTTCTATGTTTTCAGTCGCTTCTGTGTTCTCAGTCGCTTCTGTGTTTTCAGTCGCTTCTGTGTTTTCAGTCGCTTCTGTGTTCTCAGTCGCTTCTGTGTTTTCAGTCGCTTCTGTGTTTTCAGTCGCTTCTGTGTTCTCAGTCGCTTCTGTGTTTTCAGTCGCTTCTGTGTTTTCAGTCGCTTCTGTACTCTCTTTGCGGTCTGCATTCACAGCCTCATCCAGTGCCTTCAGCCCCTGGGCATCCAGCTCGTCTGAAACCTCCAGACCTTTCTCAACAGCACGGAAAATGATCATAAATTCCTTACCTGTGATAGTCTCCTTGCGAATCAGGTAAGCCGCAATCTTATCCAATGCCTCTCTGTGGCCACTGATCAGCTTCTTGGCCTCTTCATAGGAATTACGAAGCAATTCCATAACCTCATGGTCAACCTCAGTAGCTGTATCATCACCGCAATTGAGAACTGCGCGGCCATTCAGATACTGGTTTTCCTGGGTGGCAAGCCCCATGAGACCAAACTTTCTGGACATACCGTACTGTGTGATCATAGCACGGGCAACCTTGGTAGCCTGCTCAATATCATTGGATGCGCCTGTGGTCACACTGTCAAAAACAATCTCCTCAGCAGCACGTCCTCCAAGATATCCAACCAGCATAGCTTCCAGTTCTTTCTGTGTATTCAGGTATTTCTCTTCTTCCGGAACCTGCATAACATATCCAAGTGCCCCCATGGTACGAGGTACTATGGTAATCTTCTGTACAGGCTCTGAATCCTTCTGAAGAGCACTTACCAACGCATGTCCTACCTCATGATAGGATACAATACGACGCTCCTGGGCACTTAAAATACGGTCTTTCTTCTCTTTACCAACAAGAACAACCTCGACAGATTCCAGAAGATCCTTCTGGGAAACTGCGTGACGGCCATTTTTGACTGCCAGGATAGCGGCCTCATTTACCATATTGGCAAGATCAGATCCAACTGCGCCTGAAGTAGCAAGGGCTACCGCCTCAAAATCAACTGTATCGTCAAGTCTTACATTCTTTGCATGAACCTTCAGAATATCGATTCTTCCCTTCAGATCCGGTCTGTCCACAATGACACGGCGGTCAAAACGTCCCGGACGAAGAAGCGCCGGATCCAGTACCTCCGGACGGTTAGTAGCTGCCAGGATCAGCAGACCCTTTGAAGTATCAAAACCATCCATCTCCGCAAGCAGCTGGTTCAGTGTCTGCTCACGCTCATCATTTCCTCCGCCGTAATGGGAATCACGGCTTTTACCAATGGCATCGATCTCATCAATAAATACGATACAAGGTGCGTTCTTCTTGGCCTCTTCGAAAAGATCACGGACACGGGAAGCACCTACACCCACAAACATTTCCACGAATTCTGATCCGGAAAGGGAAAAGAACGGCACATGTGCCTCACCTGCCACAGCTTTTGCAAGAAGTGTCTTACCTGTACCCGGAGGGCCCACAAGCAGTGCTCCCTTAGGCAGCTTGGCTCCGATTTCCACATATTTCCCCGGATTGTGAAGAAACTCCACAACCTCCTGAAGGGACTCCTTCGCTTCATCCTGACCTGCTACATCCTTAAATGTGATCCCGGTCTCTTTCTGAACGTAAGCCTTAGCACGGCTTTTTCCAACGCCCATTACACCACCGCCGCCTTTATTCATGCGGCGCATAAAGAACATGAGAAGCACAAACAGAAGAACAGACGGTAAAAGTACACTGAGCATCATTGCCATAAATTCGCCCAAAGCATCCGGCGGCTCAGATTTAAAAATAATACCAGTTCCTTCCAGACGTTTGGTAAGAGCTGTCTCATCCTCTGTCAGATTGGTGTAATAACTGACCTCCTGATAAGGATTCACCTGCTTCTTCGGCACGATGGTCAGGTTATCAGACTGAAGTGTGACAGATTTCACCTCATCCTTATTCACCATGTCAATAAACTTGTCATACGTAATCTCACTGGAATTATCCTGCAGCATATTGGTAAACAGGCTGAAACACACCAGAGTAACCAAAAGACATATCAGAAAAGCCAGAATGGACTGATGATTCTTCTTATTACGGTTAGGATCCTGATCTCTCCTTGGATCCCTGTTATCAGGGCGACGCCCGCCTTGATTGTTATCCAGATTATTATCCATTTCATTCCTCCTTACTATCTTTTTTATTATAAAGATAAATGTCAGATAAATCAACCTGGATATTGTGAAAACCCTCTGAATTTTTGAGAAAAAAAGAACATAAAAATTTACATTTCAGGACAAATAGACACTTTTTTTACTGGACGAACTGTAGTATACTAGGAACATGGTTTTTTTTATTGGATGAGTTACCAGAGAGAAAGGAAATGCAGAATGAGTAAAATTGGATTTGATAATGAAAAGTATTTAAAAATGCAGTCCGAGCACATTCGTGAACGAATCAGCAAATTTGACAACAAGCTTTATCTGGAATTTGGAGGCAAGCTGTTTGACGACTACCATGCTTCCCGTGTTCTTCCAGGTTTTGAGCCAGATAGCAAGCTCCGCATGCTGATGCAGCTTTCTGACCAGGCTGAGATCGTAATCGTAATCGGTGCACCTGACATTGAGAAAAATAAAGTCCGCGGTGACCTTGGCATCACCTATGATGAGGATGTGCTCCGTCTGATGAACGAATTTACCAGCAGAGGACTTTATGTAGGAAGCGTGTGCATCACACGTTACTCCGGACAGGACAGCGCAGACGCCTTTAAGAAGCGTCTGGAGAAGCTTGGAATCAAGGTTTACGTGCTTTACAATATCCCAGGTTATCCAAGCAACACTTCCCTGATCGTAAGTGACGAGGGATACGGCAGGAATGATTATATCGAAACTACCCGCCCGCTGGTTGTCATCACCGCACCAGGACCAGGAAGCGGAAAAATGGCTACCTGTCTTTCCCAGCTTTATCATGAATATAAGAGAGGTGTAAGCGCAGGCTATGCCAAGTTCGAGACCTTCCCGATCTGGAATATCCCGCTGAAGCACCCGGTAAACCTGGCTTATGAGGCCGCTACTGCTGACCTGAATGATGTCAATATGATCGATCCATTCCACCTGGAAGCTTATGGCGAAACTACTGTCAACTATAACCGTGACGTGGAAATTTTCCCGGTTGTACAGGCAATGTTTGAGAAGATCATGGGCGAGTGCCCGTATAAATCTCCTACAGATATGGGAGTTAACATGGCCGGTAACTGTATTATAGATGATGCGGTCTGCCAGGAGGCTTCCCGTCAGGAGATCATCCGCAGATATTATAAGAGCATGGACGCTCTCATCGCCGGAACCGGCACAGAGGAAGAAGTATATAAGATCGAGCTTCTTCTGAAACAGGCCCATGCAACTCTGGAAGAACGTAAAGTAGTTCCGGCTGCTCTTGAAAGAGAGAAAGCTACCGGTGCTCCGGCTGCTGCCATGGAGCTTGAGGATGGAAGGATCATCACCGGTAAGACCTCTGATCTTCTCGGTGCATCTGCAGCTCTTCTTCTGAACGCGCTGAAAGAGCTTGCCGGAATCGACCACAGCAAACATGTAATCTCTCCGGATGCGATTCACCCGATCCAGGAACTGAAGACCGACTATCTTGGAAGCAAGAACCCACGCCTTCATATGGATGAGACAATGATCGCCCTTTCCATCAGCGCTGCCACCAATCCTGACGCACGCCTTGCCCTGGAGCAGATTCCGAAGCTGAAAGGCTGTCAGGCACATACTTCTGTTATGCTGTCTTCTGTGGATCTCCTTTCCTTCCGCAAGCTGGGAATAGAACTGACCTGCGAGCCGAAATTTGAACAGGGGAAAAACCTGTAATAAAAACAAGCTGAAGAATCCAGCTGATTAAAAAATACGCTCTGGCAAATGATAGTTACAAAATTATCATTTGTCAGAGCTTTTTTCTTTCTTCTGCAGAGGCACATTCTCCACACATCTTCTTCGCAGTCTCTTCCGGCACTTCGATCAATCCAAATTTCCAGAACAACGGATAAATATAAGAAATCCCCCTAATATCGCCCAGGGCCTTAGGACGCTTTACTATTCCGGATGTCTTCTGGCAATTTTCAAATGCCATTTTTATGCTGCTCCAGGACAGAGTTTTGCTGTTTTCCCGGCGGTCGATGAGTAGTTCCTTGTTATAGGTTCCGTTTTTGCCGATTTTTAACTTGTATTGGTATGGGAGGCCGGAAGCAGTGTGGAATGGGTAGTTCTGGAAGGCTACTACTGCAGTCCAAAGAGCATCCTCGTTACAGTTCTGTTGAAGTACGGCAAGCGCCCGCTTTTGTTCATCTGAAAGTTCTTTTTCATTAGAAAGCTCCTGTTCATTGGAGAGTTTCTGCTTCAGCAGCCGTATAATCCCCTTGATTTCCTTTAACAACTGAACATTCAATTCTGCAAAATCAATCTGCTTCGCCTTCCCAGCATATTTCTCTTCCAGAAGCTTCGCCTGTTCCTCATCATGTTCCTTGTATCTGGCTTTTCCAGCCATGTAAGCGTAAGAATTGGCTATGCCTGGATATTCTTTATTCTCCCGTAAATAAAACTCTGAGGGATTCTCTTCCATATCCTGTTCCAGCCGATTTATTTTTCTTAGGAACTCCGCAGTAACATCTGGAAAATGCGTCTTGATATAAGCCAGATTTCTGTGCAGACATACAGCACTTTTTTCCATCATCTGCCGTTCCTTTGGATTCTTCAGACAATCATATTCATAATCCTGAACTTCATGCCCCTCTATGGAACGGATCAACTCACTATACCAGTATATATGCTGCGCAGAATTGTCCGGAAACATAAAGTAAGTGGAAAATTCATGGTCGATCATCGGCGCCAGCCTCAGAATTTCTCCGTCTTTGTTACAAACAAACGCAATATTCTCATAATGATAATTCTGATCACCTTTCAGCACGGAAACCAGGATCTGCATGGCAAGCTGCTCTGCCATTTCTTTATGAGTTTGAAAATAGGAAGCCTCCAGAATATCCGTATAATCATAAAACATCATGCAATAATTCTCATACTGGTCTATATCCACTTTCGCATCCGGATACTTTCTGAAAAACTCCAGGAGATTCAAAAGCTGTTCTCCCTCCTGACAGATCATAGGAACAGCCGTACCATAATCATAATATTTCGGTTCCGCGGTCTCATAACCATGACAAAAAGCCAGCTGATATCTGGGTGCAGCCATAAAATATTCATCTATGATTCCTGACCAGAACATCTCTGCATAAGCAAAAAGCGGGGTAGAAAAAGGCTTGGATTTACTCAATGGCTTAAAAATCCGATTTCCACTGTAAACTGGAAAATATTTTTCTCCTTTTACTACACCGATTGCTTCTGCGGTCAGATTTGAGATTCTGTCTGCATAGTTGAAGTGGACAGTTTCATAATTTATTTCCATTTTCAAAGGTCTCACATCCTTTTGTTCCAAAAGTTTCGATCTGACAAATTTTTTCAAAAACACCAGGCTCCCTTACTCAAATTCCTTCTTCAGCGCTTCCTCCATCACATCTACCGGCGCTTCCAAGCCTGTCCAGAGGGTGAAATTCAGTGCAGCCTGCTGTACCAGCATTCCAAGTCCGGTGATGGTTTTTGCACCATTTTCTGCTGCGGTCTTGAGGAAAATTGTTTCCACAGGATTAAATATGACATCGCATACACACATTTTAGATGTGATGGTAGTATAATCAATATCTGGCTTGTCTGTCACATTTGGAGAAAAACCGATTGAAGTGGCATTGATTAAAACATCTGTATCAGATGGAATTGCCATACTTTTTTTCCAATTAAGATACTTCGAACTACTGCCTGTTTTCATCTGAATAAGAGATGCCAGTTCCTCACCTTTTTCAATGCTTCTGTTGATAATATTAATATGAGCCGCTCCATTTAATGCACACTCAACAGCTATGGCTCTGGCTGCTCCGCCAGCGCCAAGAATAGTCACATTTTTCTTATCAAGAGTCTCACCAGAATTCTTCAGTGCGGTTACAAAACCTTTTCCATCTGTATTCTCACCGAATAGTCTTCCCTCTTTCTGGATAACGATATTTACCGCTCCTATAATTTCTGCTGCCGGACTCAATTCATCCAGATACGGGAGAACCTTGATCTTGTGGGGCATGGTAAGATTGATTCCCTTCATGTCAAAGATTTTCACACTGTCCATTGCCTTTCCAAGATCCTCTGGAAGTACTTTAATGGTCAGATAACGGTAATTCAAATTCTTCGCTGCAAATGCAGCCTCCTCAACTACACCAGTAGGATTATCATCCACTGGATCACCGAAAACGCCAGTTAATTCTGCGCGATAGTTTTTCATGTTTGAATGCCCCTTTCTCTTTTTTTCAAAATCATCCTTAAAATCGAATCCAAACTCGCTTTCACAATGCATCTGAATAGATACCACTCACTCCCATAGCCCTATATTTCTCCCACTGTCCCCGGTAATTCACAGTGTCACTTGGTGCTAGAATATTTCTTTTTTATAATGATACCATGAAAACTTTAGAGTCTCAATAATTTTGTGGACAACAATTCTAGCATCATACTTTTTCTTTCGTAAGGAATATATACTGCAGGATGGCATGGAAAAAGGACCGGAAACGGATCACTCCACTTCCAGCCCCTTCTCTCAATTACATATGCAACAAGGCAAAACTTTCAAAACACGTCTTGCCTCGTCTCCAAACTATGACTGCAGAATTCCGGCAGCGCGAAGATTTGCCAGAAGTGTATTTAACTGTGTCACAGCATCCTCTGTACCGGTAGCATCTGCCACTGCCGCTGCCGGAGTTGGCGCTGGGCCGGTAGGACCAATAGGACCATCTGCTCCGACTGGGCCGGCTGGGCCGGTTGGGCCTGTCGCTCCAGTTGGGCCTGCTACTCCGGCGGGACCTGTCGCTCCGGTTGGGCCTACTGCTCCAGCTGGACCTGTCGCTCCGGTTGGGCCTACTGCTCCGGCAGGGCCCGTTGCTCCGGTTGGGCCTGTTGCTCCAGCGGTACCTGCTGCTCCGGCAGGGCCTGTCGCTCCGGTTGGGCCTGTTGCTCCGGTTGGGCCTACTGCTCCAGCGGGACCTGTCGCTCCGGTTGGGCCTGTTGCTCCGGTTGGGCCTACTGCTCCGGTTAGACCTGTTGCTCCGGCTGGACCTGGAACGCCTGGCATGCCCGGTTCTCCCTGCGGCCCCATTGGGCCTGCCGGGCCTACTGCTCCCTGACATCCTCTTGGACCCATAGGACCAGTCACGCCGGGACATCCTCTTGGACCAACTGGTCCCATAGGACCGGTTACGCCACGAGGTCCTGTGGCTCCCTGTCCCGGACAACAGCAATCACAGCCGCAGCGATTATTGTTTCCAAAACAGGATGTACAGGTGATATCACTGGAATCTTCCTTTTCAGAAGAATTTTTCTGATTATGACGGTCAAAAAGCATACGCATTCTCCCCATAACAGCTTAGATATTCACTATCAATATATGAAATACTAACAATACAGGTGAATTTCTCCTGTCACTCCAAACCGAAAACATCCCTGAAATACTTCTCATTTCGAACAACCGCCTGATGCAGAGGCTTTAATGCTCTTGCCTTTTTATGAAATTCAAACGCCTCCTTGTGCCTTCCTGCTTTATCCAGACATACACACATCTGTATGATGGGTATAAAATCATGACTGTCCGCAATATAAAAACCGCCATTTTTCTTTTTCCGGGGTGCAAGAAGAGCCTGCTGATACCA
>NZ_CAKRNY010000051.1 GCF_934371575.1 uncultured Blautia sp.
GCATGTCTCTATTGTATCATGCTTATGTGTATTTTGGATTTCTCATTTTGGCTTGTACTATTTATATTCTAGCATCAGTTTCCGCAAAAACATCATATGAAAAGAAGGATAAAAGGACAAGAGATCCTTATGAAAAAAGGATTGGTCAGCCAAGAAACTGATCAATCCTTTTACATTACAGGCAGAAACCCTCATGAAGAACCCTCAAACCAGCCCCTCATAAACGCCCCTCACGACAAACCCTCAAGTTTGCCCCTCACGAAGAGAGACCCTCAACAAGTTTGATTACCCTTTTTTTCTTATTGTTCCATCTGACGCCCAAGGAATCCGGCAGCAGTCTGAACCAGAAGCTTTTCACTGGCACCCATAATATCTTTGTCGTTTTTTCCTATGAGAATAACACTTCCGATGGCATCACCAGCGGCAATAATAGGCTGGATCACCTGAGAATTGATGGAATCCGGCTGTTCATCTACTACAGGGATTTTGCCCCGGTCACGGGCGTTAAGACATTTGGATTCCCGGTTGTTAATGATGCTTTCTAATTGATCACTTATTATTTTTCCAATAAATTCTTTACTTCCCGGACCGGCAGCAGCTACCACCTGGTCATGGTCGGTGATACAGGATAGCATTCCGGTAGACTGAGAAATGGATTCGGTGTATTCTTTGGCAAAAAGGCTGAGTTCTCCAATCGGAGAGTATTTTTTCAGAATAATCTCACCTTCCCGGTCTGTAAAGATTTCAAGGGGAGTGCCTTCTTTGATTCGCAGGGTCCGGCGGATTTCCTTTGGGATGACCACCCGTCCCAGGTCGTCTATTCTTCTCACGATTCCTGTGGCTTTCATTTATCTGTTCCTCCTGTATTTTCGTGGGTTTTCCATATTTTGTACGGTATGGATAGTATGTGAAAATATGGGGAAATTATGCGCGAGAGTGAGGCAAATTCAGTAATTATTTATTTGTAATTTTTCTGGAAAATACCAATATTCTTCCAGTGTCTGTCCCGTAAGTTTTAGATATCCGGACAGTTCCCGGGTGACGTAGCGGATGTGCCAGGGTTCGTAGGGGACGCCAGTGATGGATTCTTTGTTTTGGGGATAGCGCAGGATAAACCCATAAAGGGAGGCGTTGCGGGCCAGCCATTTTCCCTCGGGAGTGTGGGCAAATTCCGGGATGAGCTGCATGCGGATGGCGGGACAGGAAAGGTCCAGGGCAAGGCCGCTCTGGTGTTCACTGGTGCCGGGAGCAGCCACATAGGGACTGCCGGTGTAAAGCTCCTGCTGACGTTTGTAGGAACGGTAACCAGAGATTCCGTAGAGGCACAGCCCTTCCTGACAGGCTGCATTTACAAGGCGAAGTACTGACTGGGCGGCTTTTTTTTCCAGAAGGCGCTTTGGATCGTCTGGGAGTGCGTCGAAGGGAATGCCGATGTCAACCAGGTTTTCAGGAATGTAGTCAGGTGGAAGCGGGTAAGATTTGTTAATTAGGCGAGTATAGTTTGTGTGCATAAAAAGTCCCCCTTTCTTACATCTTTTATATGTATGAAGAAAGGGGGCTTGGTATAACTAAAAAATGTTTAGTCCTGTCCTCCCCAGAAATCTACTGGTTCGTAGTCCTGTAATTTCGCGAGGAAGCCTTTCTGCTGCAGTTCGGCCTGAATGGCGTCCAGGATTTCCTCACTTTCAGCATCAATGGTGTGGTAGTGGTAGCCGGAGGTTACGTTTTTCAAAAGACTGGATTTGCCGGTGCTGATTTCTTCCATATAGCTGCGTACATCCCGGCGGGATTTAATTCCCATTTCTGCCTTCAGTACGCCGTAAACCTTATGATAAACGAATACGTCGCGGATCTGTCCGCCGGCGTCTACGATAGTGCTTAATTCCTCTTCGACCTGGTCATCAGTGTGATAAACCTTGAAAACTCTGGAATATTTCTTGTCCTCCTGGAGCAGATAGCCTTTGTTGGTGGAAAAAATGGTGGCTCCGTTGGCACGCAGGAGAGAAATATCCTGGACAATAATCTGGCGGCTTACGTCTAATTCCTTAGATAAGGTACCGCCGGAAACGGGATTATTGCTGGAGGATAAGATATTCAAAAGCTGTTTTCTTCTTTCTTCACCTTTCATAATGTCATCTCCTGTCTGCTGGTTTTTCGGCGGATATTCAATCTACCGGATGAAGATTCTTCATGGATAAGTCCATAATAGGAGCAGAGTGTGTAAGAGCTCCGCTTGATACATAATTTACACCTAAACCGGTGAGTCTGGCAATGTTTTCTTTTGTCACATTTCCGGAAACTTCGATTTCGGCACGGCCTGCAATGTAGTCAATGGCTTCTTTCAGCTGTTCAGTGGTCATATTATCAAGCATGATGATATCTGCACCAGCTTCTACAGCCTCTTTTACCATGTCAAGGTTCTCTACTTCAATTTCAATCTTGCGGACAAATGGAGCATAGGCTTTAGCCATGGAAACAGCCTGTTTTACGCCGCCAGCTGCGCCGATATGGTTGTCTTTGAGAAGAACGCCGTCGGAAAGGTTGTAGCGGTGATTGTTGCCGCCGCCAACGCGAACGGAATATTTCTCGAAAATACGGTTATTCGGGGTGGTTTTTCTGGTGTCCAGAAGTTTAATTCCGGTTCCCTCAAGAAGAGCTGCAACCTGGCTTGTATAGGTAGCAATACCGCTCATTCTCTGGAGATAATTGAGGGCAGTTCTTTCTCCGCAAAGAAGTACACGGATATCACCGTAAATTTTTCCGATAAGCTGTTTGTTTTCTACGTGATCGCCGTCTTTTACATAGAATTCAGCTCTGGTAGAGGAATCCAGAAGTGTGAAAACACGTTCAAAAACCTGGAGTCCGCAGATGATTCCATCCTGTTTACAGATAAGATCTACAACGCCTGGGGTGGAATCTGGCATTACGCTGTTGGTGGATACGTCTTCGCTTGTGATATCTTCTTTTAATGCGCTTAAAATGAATGGATCAACATTTAATCCGAGAGTTACCTGATCATACATATAAAAATTCCTTTCTGCCTTCTGTATTCTGGCCAAGAGTGATGGCCTGTGTGGCAAGGTGATGATAAGTTTCTGCAAGAGCCTGTGCATCTTGGTATTGGCTAAAATCTGTGTGGGAAGCGAGGAAACCGGCAATTTCGTCTGTATTTGCCTGGACAGATGCCGGAGAAGCCAGATCATGCTCTGTCATATCCTGTGCTGCCCGTCTTGCGAAGACAAGGCTTTCCAGTAAGGAGTTGCTTGCAAGGCGGTTTTTGCCGTGAACACCGTTGCAGGCTGCTTCGCCTACGACATAAAGATTTTCCATAGAAGAGCGGCTTTCATAATTAACCTTTACACCGCCCATGAAATAATGCTGTGCCGGAACAACCGGAATACATTCTTTGAAAACATCATATCCCATTTCTCTGCAGTGTTCAATAATGTTTGGAAAATGCTGGCGCAGAGTCTCAGCAGGGATAGTGCGCAGATCTTCCCAGACGAAGTCTGTACCGTCTTTTGCCATCTGTTCGTGGATCTTTTCTGAAAGAAGGTCACGGGGCAGCAGTTCATTTACGAAACGGTTCATATTCTTATCGTATAGCTTGGCGCCTTCACCGCGGACAGACTCGGAGATAAGGAAACTGCGGTCCTCCGGGCGTTTAGTATAGAATGTAGTTGGATGAATCTGTACGTAATCCGGGTTCTGCAGCTCGATATCATGCTTGCTGGCAATGGCAAGAGCATCGCCGGTAAGATGTCGGAAGTTTGTGGAATGCTTGTAAAGTCCACCTACTCCGCCACTTGCCATAACCGTGTAGGTGGCGGTGATAGTGTCAAGAGAACCGTCAGGGCGACGGATCACGGCACCGTAGCAGTGATTGTCTTTTTCCAGAATATCAACCAGAGTGGTGTATTCCAGAAGCTCTACGTTGGACAGTTCCTGAACCTGCCGGAGCAGGGAACTGGTGATTTCTTTTCCTGTCACATCTTTATGGTAAATAATACGGTTAGTAGAGTGGGCACCTTCTTTGGTGTAAGCAAGACTGCCATCTTCGTTACGCTGGAAGCGGGCACCGTAGGAGACCAGATCCTTTACGACCTCAGGTGAAGTCTTAATCATGATTTCTACAGATTTTTCGTCGTTTTCGTAATGACCGGCCTTCATGGTGTCTTCGAAAAAGCTTTCGTAGTCGGACTGCTCTTTCAGCATACACATGCCGCCCTGGGCAAGATAAGAGTCATTGCTGATAAGGTCTGATTTGGTTATAATAGTGATTTTTTTATCGCGAGGGAGCTTAAGCGTACAATAAAGACCAGAGCAGCCGCTTCCTGCGATCAGGATATCTGTTTTCATAATTGTAAGTCCTTTTACTTTGAGTCAGGTTGGCGTTCACAGAGAATAGTCTGGAAATTCTCATGTGAATGGTTGCATAAATATGTTCGGTTAGTTGCCTGGCCGAGCAATATGCCTTGTAGTATAACACCAAACTTTACAATTGACAAGATAGCTGTAAACTTTTTTCTTGACAGTGAGGATGACAGGGCATATAATCCTAAGAAAATGTCTGAAAAGAGTGGAGCCATTAGAGCGTGTTTGAAAAATCATTCCCGCAATCTGCACGCCCCACTTTGCGGGAGATTTCACCCGAATTCGGTTGCCGTAGCCCGCTACGGCGCCCTCATCCGAGCGAAATCTACCACAAATTGTGACGCGCATCTTGCAGAAAGCCTTTTTCAAACACGCTCTAGCAGTGAATGAGGGTTCCGTAATAAGTGAAAAAACAGGAGTGAATAACGATTATGATGACTACAAGACAGCTGCAGGATGAGATTCTGCGTTTAAAGAAGGAAAAAGATATTTGCATTCTGGCTCATGCATACCAGAACCATGAGATTCTGGAAGTAGCAGATTACACAGGAGATTCTTATGGATTAAGCCAGCAGGCTGCCAAGGCGCCGCAGAAGAACGTGCTGATGTGTGGTGTAAGATTTATGGCAGAAACAGTGAAGATTCTTTCCCCGGAGAAAACGGTTTATCTTTCCAACAGCGGTGCAGGATGTCCAATGGCAGAGCAGCTGGATGTGGAGATGCTTACGGCACTGAAAGAGTCCAATCCGGACTATACCGTTGTGGCTTACATCAACACTACTTCTGAACTGAAAACCATCTGTGATGTGTGTGTAACTTCTTCCTCTGCTGTGAAAATCGTGAAGAATATCGACAATGACAAGATCCTGTTTATCCCGGACTGCAATCTTGGTGCATGGGTGGAAAAACAGGTGCCAGAGAAGACATTTAAGTTTGTTCATGGTGGATGCCCTACTCATCTTAGAATGTACGTGAGAGATGTGAAAAAAGCAAGAGATGCCCATCCGGAAGCGAAGTTACTGGTTCATCCGGAGTGTCTGCCAGAGGTTTCTGCAATGGCTGATTATATTGGAAGTACTACCGGAATTATGAAATATGCCAAAGAAAGCGATGCAAAAGAATTTATTATTGGAACAGAGAACAGCATTGTTCAGCATCTTCAGTTTGAATGTCCGGATAAGATATTCTATCCGTTGTCTAAGGACTGTGTATGTCACAATATGAAACTGACTACATTGATGGATGTTTATAATTGTGTTCGCGGTCAGGGGGGAGAAGAAATCAAGCTGGATGAGAATGTGAGAGTGAAGGCGAAGGCTTGTATTGATACCATGCTGACGCTGGGGGAATAGAAAAATACAACTGATATAATTATATTTGGGTGCTACCATAACGGTAGGCGGTTAGTCCTTCGGCAGAGGGACTGTGACCCTTAGCAGGGATACTAATAAGCCACAAAAATAGCCGCCCCGGTCCGACAAACTGAGCGACTACTTTGTGTATACATAAAATCGGACTAACCGTCTATCAGTAGCACCTTTTTTATACTAATTATATTATCATGCTTTAAATGGAATGTCAAAATGATTTTATAGGAGGTTTTTTTATGGAAATAAAGAACTGGACTTATGAGGAATATCCTTCTTTTTCAGAAGAAGTGGAAGGAGCATATAAAATTATAACAAGTGGAGATGAGAAAGGGACGGATATTTTTACTATAGAATATGCGAACATAGGTGGTCATGCACTTCACATGAAGGTTATTGTCCCACAGACAAGAAACAGCCAGAATAATGACAATCGGTATCCTTGTCTTGTTTATATTCAGGGTTCTGCCTGGTTTGAGCAGAATATAAGCTCTAAGCTGGGACTGCTTGCCCGGTTAGCTGAAAAAGGCTATGTAATTGCTGTTGTTGAATACCGGCATTCTGGAATTGCTCCATTTCCAGCTCAGGCAATTGACGCTAGAAATGCGATTCGTTTTATGAAGATCCATGCGAAAGAATATAAAGTTGATACGGATCAGATATTTGTGGGTGGTGATTCCTCAGGCGGACACACAGCCCTGTTTTCCCAGTTAATTCAGGACGATGACCAGAGTCCAAATTTATATCCGGCTGTACCTGCGGATGTAAAAGGTATTATTTCTTTCTATGGTGCGTCAAGTGTAATGCTTGAAGATGGTATGCCAAGTACAATTAACCATCACCTGCCAGACAGCCCCGAAGGTCTGGAAATGGGAGGTATAAACTTACGAGAACATCCGGAACTGTGCCGTAAAATGTCTGTTGAGTGTAATGTTGATGAGAATACTCCTTTGCCGCCAGTGCTAATGTTTCATGGAACAAAGGATCGCACTATAAATCCCAGTGTAAGTGTACTGATATATAATAGGTTAAGAGAGTGTGAAAAAGATGTACAATTATACCTGCTGGAAGGCGCAGACCATGGTGGAAGTGAATTTTGGACGGAAGAAATCCAGAAAATTATCATAAATTTTTTTACAGAATGTGAAAAAAAGATGATATAATGGGAATAATAATTGTTCAGTGACATAGATGCGCCTGGCATTTTCTGATAATCTTATGTGAAAAGCTGAATAGTTATGAAATATATGGGGGTGGGGAAATGGAATGGAAGGATTAAAAAAGAAAAAGGATGGAAAACTGCTAAGACAATATTTGATTACATATATTATTGTTTTAATTATCCCGCTTATTATATGCAGTAGTTATTATATCCGTGTTCTTTCGGTAATCAGTGCAGACGATATGCAGGCGAAGCAGGAAGAGTTACATCACAGTGTTGTAAGAATTAATACACTGATGGACGAAGTTTCTTCGCTGGCGGAATCACTGGCTGGGCAAACGGATGTAAATCTTTTCAGGTTTCAGAAAAATGTGGTGGAGTACCCAAATACATATGAGGTAATTGATCTGCAGAAGAAATTACTGAATGTGAAAAATATTAACAGATCAGTTTTTTCATATTACATATTTTTTGACAAAAGTCAGTTGGTTGTAAATGATGAGATTGTATATGACTATAAAGACTTTTATGACCTTCATTTAAGAAGGGAAAAAGATACGTCCTATGAAGATTGGCAAAACTTCTTATTAGAAGACAATATGAACAGAGGAATGCATCCTGAGGAAACTTATTTGTATCTGGGAGAGAAGAAAAGAGAGCTGTTATGTTATTCAAAAGCATTGCCTTTTAATGGTGATGACAGCAGCAACGGTGTGGTAAGAATTTTCCTGAAAAAAGGAATTTTGAACGAATTAATGCCAGTAATGGGTACAGATGGAATTCAATACATATTAGATTCTTCTGGAAACATTTTATATTGCAATAATACAGATGACATACTTTCTGGAGATCTGCAGAAGATTATCAAAAACGACAAGGACGAGGATGGAAAAGATGCTGATAAGGTAATTCATTCTGTAAAAGTTGGCGGGACTGATTATATGCTTCTGAGAGAAAACTCTTCTGAAGATTATACCTATGTGATGCTTCTACCCAAGAATCAGTTGTATCAAAGAAGACTTACGAGTATTTTAATGGTTAGTGTATGTATATTGCTGGCTGGAGTTGTCGGGATATTATTAAGTTTTCACATGTCAGCGCGGACTGCCACTCCACTGAACGAGCTGCTTCAGCAGACATCCAGAGTCATTGAGCAGAAGGAAGGGCATCAAAATGCATTCGAGCGTCTTTCAGATACATTCCGTTATCTTACAGGAGTTAACAAGGAGATAACGGATCAGCTGGAGGAACAGAAAGTTTATATTCGAAATGCTTTTGTATACAAAATATTATTTGAAAATGTTATTTCAGAGAAGGAAACGGGAAGAACAGCAGAGTACATGGGGATTTATCAGCAGGGAAGAAAATTTTGTGTGCTGGTTTTTAAAATGCTTTTATCAGAAGAAATAGAGACGGAGCAGCTGGCATTGCTGAATACATGCCTTTTATCACTTATGGAAATGCTGGAAAGGGAACTTCCGAGAAGTCTTTATGCGAATACTGGTGAGAATCAGGTAAGTCTGATTATGAATATGGAAGCTCAGGACGAAAATGCGCTGAGAAAGCAGATGGAAAAAGTTGTGGAGAACGTCAAAAGGGGGTTACCTGGAAATATTGCGGAAAGAATATTTATCTATGGTGGTATGATCGTGGATTCTCTTGGAGAGGTACACGAATCTTATCAGACAGCTACTATTGCTTTTCAGAATGAACTGGGAGAGGTGGAAAGTTCCATAATCTGGTATCATGCTTCTGAAGGTCAGATGCCGATATTCCCGTCGTCAGAAATGGCAGCCCGTTTGACAAAAGTGATGACTGCTGGAGATGAACAGGGGCTTCATGATACGCTGAAACTGGTTATGACCAAATATATTATGGATAATCGCATTTCGCCATATTTGCAGCAGTTAATTGTAACTGAACTTCAGGGTATTTTATTGCGGATAATTGGAAACCTTGGCCTAGAGACAGCGGATTATGATAAATATTATGAGCTGATGGAGAAGAATCAGCATATTCCGGTGCTTGCACAGATAACAAATACACTGAATCTGTATCAAGATATCTGCTCTGCTATTAATGAAAGAAAGAAGAGCGAGAATTGTCAGGATTTGATGCCTGCAATAGTAGGATATATTGAGGTTAATTATGGAGATGGTGAGTTATCACTTGCTAAGGTTGCAGGCGTATTTAATATTAGTGAGCCTTATCTGTCTTCTATGTTCAAGCAGTCTATGGGAATTAATTTTTCCAGCTATGTGGGAAGCATAAGGATTGATAAAGCGAAGGAAATGCTGAAACAAACCAATATGTCAGTGGGGGATATTGCACTGGCAACAGGATATTATTCTGCAAATTCTTTTTGCAGGGCATTCAAAAGAATGACTGGTCTTAGCACCACAGAATACCGAAAAAGCTGATAAATACGGCAATGTGAAGAATTGAATACTGCTAAAAAGCAACGGAATATATACTTTTTTCTGAAAGTGTGGAATGATAAGGGCACGGAAGAAAACTTCTGAAAAAGCAAAAGGGAGTGCCTGATATGAAAAAGAATGATAAGCACCTGGGAAAGTATATGGTCGCACATTGGCAGTTATATGTTATGATCGCATTGCCGCTTATACTTTTAATTATTTTTTCTTATGTACCAATGTATGGTATCTTACTTGCCTTTAAAGATTATAAGGTAACGTTGGGAATCTGGAACAGCCCATGGACATCCAATCATGGACTGAATAACTTTATTAGATTCTTTAACAATTATAATTTTAAGGAATGTCTGAGAAATACCATTGTAATTTCATTGTATTCAATGGTAGTATCTATGCCTTGTTCTATTATTCTTGCATTGTCTTTGAACTACGCAAAGAATGTGAAGTTCAAAAAGACAGTGCAGATGATTAGTTATTGCCCGTATTTTATTTCAACAATTGTATTTGTAGGAATTATCAACCTGATGTTTGATAATCGAGTGGGTGTAATTGGAAAGTTTTTATTTGAACATCTGGGAATCAATGTTCTTGGAAAAGCTTCTCTTTTTCCATCTTTATATGTATGGACTGGAGTATGGCAGGGAATTGGATTTGGAGCGATTATTTATATTGCAGCGTTGTCTGGTGTAGATATGCAGCAGCATGAAGCAGCAATCATTGACGGAGCAACTCTCCTGCAGCGAATCTGGTATGTGGATCTGCCTGCAATTATGCCAACAGCTGTGATTATGATGATTCTCAATATGGGAAGCGTTCTGAATGTTGGATATGAAAAAATTCTTGCAATGCAGAACCAGAATAATATTGCAATGTCTGAAGTAATAAGTACATATTCATATAAGGTGTCGCTGGTATCTACGTTCCCCGATTATTCCTACGCTACGGCAATTGGATTGTTCCAGTCACTTGTGGGACTTTTGCTAATTATTATTACAAATAAGGTAGCAGATAAGCTCACTGGAAACGGATTTTTATAAAGTGTCCAGGTAAGGAGGAGAGGGAAATGAAGAAAAAAGTTTCACAGGATAAGGTTGTATATACGGTCAATTACATAATGCTTACACTGCTTCTTCTGATCGTGTTATACCCAATCATTTATATTATCAGTTGTTCATTTAGTTCAGGAAATGCGCTGATGGCTGGAAAAGTCAGATTATTGCCAGTAGAGTTCACACTTGACAGTTATAAGGCGGTATTTAAATATCAGTCTATCTGGAGCGGTTATTTAAACTCTATTATTTATACAGTAGCAGGAACTGTGCTTAGTGTAGTACTTACATTACTTGCAGCATATCCATTGTCTAGAGAGGATTTCAGAGGAAGAAAATGGTTCATGAGACTGATCCTGTTCACGATGATGTTTTCAGGGGGACTGATTCCAAGTTATCTATTGGTAAAAAATATGGGACTTCTTAACAGTATCTGGGCAATTATTTTACCAGGAGCAGTTAGTGCCTATAATATTATTGTTGCCAGAACCTATTTCAGCCAGAATATTCCAAAAGAGCTTTTAGAAGCAGCGGAAATGGATGGATGTTCTGATTTCAGATTCTTTTCCCAGATTGTTGTGCCATTGTCAGCCCCCATTATCGCGGTACTTAGCCTGTGGGTTGCAGTTTCACTGTGGAATTCCTATTTTGGTCCGATGATTTATATGAACTCTGAGGAAAAATATCCATTACAGCTTATTCTTCGAAAAATATTGCTGATGTCTCAGGTAAACTTTAGTTCATCAAATGTAGATCCGGCGACAATAGCGAAGAATCAGTATTTAAGTGAAATGTTAAAATATGGAACGATTATTATCAGTACGCTTCCATTAATGGTGATTTATCCATTTGTACAGAAATATTTTGTAAAAGGTGTTATGGTTGGTTCTGTAAAGGGATGATTTATACAGGATAAGAAACGGGGAGGCTGCAGATTCCCTGTGAATTATAAAAACAAAGAGGTGTATGTAAGGAGGATTTACATGAAAAGAAAAGTTGTGTTACAAAAAGTTTTAGCAACAGTTATGGCATTATCAATGGCTGCAGGAGTTTCCATCAGCAATGTACAGCTGGTTAAAGCTGATGATTCAGATCCGTTTGCATTTGATTCCGTAAGCGATGTAACATTTCCATTGAAGGAAAAGCTGAATCTGACAGTATTTGTCAATGCACCGACTACTGGTGGCGGTACCTACCAGGACAACTATGTTACAGACTGGATTGAAGAGAAAACAAACATTCATCTGGATTATGTGTATGATGTAGATGGTGATGATGCAAAAACAAAACTGAACCTGGTAATGACAGATCCTGGCAGTCTTCCTGATATTTTCTTATCTACCGGTTGGAGTAAGGCCGAGGTCCAGTCATATGGACAGCAGGGATTACTGGTTCCTCTTGGAGACTATCTTGAAGATGCACCGAACTGGAATCGTCTGAATGAGGTCAGCCCTACAAGAAAAGATGACATTACTATGAGTGATGGCAATATTTATACCTATGGTGATGACAATGAGTGCTTTCACTGCATGTTCCAGAATCGTATGTGGATCTATATGCCATGGGTAGAGAAATACTGCGATGGAAAAGTTCCGGAAACAACAGATGAATTGTATGATTTCCTTTATAAAGTTAAGAATGAGGATCCTAATGAGAATGGTGAGGCCGATGAAATTCCTATGACTGGATTCATTGGCGGTTGGGCTACAGATCCTACTGTATGGCTGATTAACTCTTTTGTACAGTGCAATAACCCACTTAGCAACACAAATCCGACAGTTGGAGCAGGGCTTGTAGTAAATGATGGAAAAATCGAGTATTCTGTGATGAAGGATGAATATAAGGAAGCACTTCGATTTATTAACAAATTGTATAAAGATGGTCTTCTTGATAATCAGACATTTACACAGGATAATACTCAGTTTAACGCAGCATTAAACAGCGAAAATGGACATAAAGTTGCAATGTATGCGGCTGGCGGTCCAAATGCAGGTGGTACTGAATTCTGGGCAAATCAGGATGGTGAATGGCAGGATTGGGCTATTATGGAACCTGTAGCTGGTCCAGAGGGTGTAAGACTTGTGGCACGTAATATTCAGACATACTTTGGTTTCTGTATCGGAAGTGTATCTGCAAACTGTAAATATCCGGAAATTGCGGTAGCGTTATTTGATTTCCTGGCATCTCCGGAAGCAAGTAATGTACAGGCTTATGGTCCGGAGGGCGTTGGCTGGGACTGGACAACAGATGGAACTTCATTAGGTGGAGGAACTCCTGCCTACGAAACCCATAAGTATGATGCTGAAAAGTATGACTGGCTTGGAAATGGATTTGACAAAGAATATACCAAAACAGTATATGTGCCTGATGCATGTATCTGGTCAAGAGATACTGAGCAGAGAAACCAGGTAAAAGTAGATGACCCGGATCATGATACAGAGTATTATTTGCAGGAAGCTGCATCAGCATATGAAAAATACTCTCCTGAATTAGATTCACTTGTGCCAGATCTTGTATTTGAAGGAGCTGATGCACAGACAATTTCTGAGGGTACTCTTACAATTGGAGGTTATGTAAATCAGGCAACTGTTCAATTTATTACTGGTGAATTAGATGTAGATAAAGACTGGGATACTTATATTGAAAAACTGAATAATATGGGTGTAGAAAATTATCTTGCTACATGGCAGAGCTATTATGATGCTTATGAGAACAAATAAATGACAGAGAAAGCTTTATGACATGGTAACTAAAAGGACGGGCATTGTTAAGGACGGTGTCCGTCCTTGCTTTTTAAGAGGTGGGCATATGAAGAAAGGATTGGGAACGGGAATAAGATCAGGTTTATTAGGATTGGCAGCGATTTGTGCTTTGGGAGCAAACGCTTTTAGTGTAAAAGCAGAAGCTGAAAAGATAGATACGATAACCTTGCAGGTGTTTTATGAAAATGGATGCAGATCCTGCAATGTTCAGAAAGAATTGCAGGAAATAATCGACGAAAAAACAGGTGCTTATAAGGATGAAATTCCTTGTGAGGTCACTTTTTATAATATGTTTAAAACAGAAGAAAGAACTCAGGGAACTGAAGTCTTACAGGAAAATGAAATGGAAGCGGATGAATTGAATTATCCTGTGATTTTGGTGAACGGATATGTATTGGAAGGGGAGGATGAAATAAATGAGCTTCTTCCAGCTGTTTATCAGGCTGTAGGAGAATCGGAAGCAGTATATTTTTACAGGGAAGACTGTGATGAGTGTAATCGGGTAAAGCCTTTTATGGAGAGCCTGCCAGAAATACTGGATTGTAACGGAACTGAAACCAGCTTTCATCTGATAAGCCTGAATTCCAGAGAAGGGGATAATGGAAAGCTGATCCGGGAAATGTTTGAAACGTATAATGTACTGGAAGAAGACCAGATGGTACCGTTTGTTTTTCTGACAGATTCATATCTGGCTGGGGAAGAAGCAATCAGAGATAATCTGGAAACAAAACTATCAAATGGAGATGGATTAAATTTGAAAATCAAGTGAGGAAAAGCACATGGAATTATATGCAGAAATAAAATTAATGGGAGATGGTTATGCCGGTGGTTTTACAAGTGGCATGAGCATGAGCAGGAGTGAAACTATAGAAGGATTTTCTATTTCTGAAAGTATAGAAGGAGAAACGGAGTCTGTAAAGATTTATAAAAATAATACGGGACTTATTCTAAAAGTACATAGGGAACTAGATGGAGAAGCAGAAAAAGTATGGAGTGAATTTGTGAATGGAAGTAACCAGGAAGTCACTATAGAAATGATCGCTTCTTTTGCTCTTAAAAATATTGAGGCGGATAAAATCCATCGGTTACAGTCCTTTTGGAGTGCCGAAGGAAAGCTACGGACAGAGACAATAGAAGATCTGCATCTTGAAAAATCCTGGAATGGCTGTGCTTCCAGAATTGAAAAATTTGGAAATGTTGGTTCTATGCCAGTAAGAAAATATTTTCCTTTTGTTGCGTTGGAGGACAGCAAAACAGGGCATATAGTAGGAATTCAGCTGGGAATGGCGTCCTCATGGCAGATAGAGATTTTCTGTAAAGAATCACAGAAATTTGAGGTGACAGGCGGAATTGCCGATAGAGATTTTGGACATTGGTATAAAAAGATTCCGTCAGGAGAGCGCTTTGTTACTCCGGCAGCTGTAATTGCGGAAGGAAATTCTCTGTATGAGGTTTGTGACAAGCTGGTAAAAGCCCAACACCCTGAGATTTCGCCGGTAGATGATCATATGGGAATTATGTTTAATGAGTACTGCACAAGCTGGGGAAATCCAGATATAGAAAGTATCAGGCAGATAAGTGATGTTTTGGAGGGAAAAGGAATACAGTATCTGGTTATTGATTCAGGATGGTACGGAATGCCTCAGGATTGGGCGCAAAGTGTGGGAAATTGGAAGGTAAATGAAGAGAGATTTCCTGGTGGGATGAAGCAGGCTGCTGACCTTATCCGTTCGAAGGGGATGATCCCCGGGTTATGGTTTGAAATTGAGGTGGTAGGCCCCCACAGCCCATATTTTAATGAGACTGAGCATTTACTGAAAAAAGATGGAATGCCGTTGACTGCTTCAGGAAGAAGATTCTGGGATATGGAGGATCCGTGGGTAATTGAACATCTTACAAAAGAGGTGATCGGAACCTTAAAAGAAGGCGGCTTTGGATATCTGAAGGTGGATTACAATGACACAATTGGAATGGGCTGTGACGGTGGTGACAGTCTGGGAGATGGTTTATATAAAAAAATAGCAGCCACACAAAGCTTCTTTAGAAAAATAAAAGAAGAAATCCCGGAAATTGTAATAGAAAACTGTTCCAGCGGTGGTCATAGACTGGTTTCCTCTATGATGGAACTGGCAAGCCAGGCAAGCTTTTCTGATGCTCATGAAACAACTGCAATTCCGTTGATTGCAGCGAATATTCATCGGGTTATACGGCCGGAACAAAGCCAGATATGGGCCGTGCTGCGAGCTGGTGACAGCCGGGAAAGAATTGTTTATTCCCTGGCAGCGACTTTTCTTGGAAGAATGTGCTTAAGCGGGGATATTCATGATTTGTCAGAGGAACAGTGGAGGCTTGTCAGTGAGGGAATTGAATTTTATAAAAAGGCTGCAGATATTATCAAAAATGGTTGTACGATTTTACAGGAATATATAACAAATAGTTATAACAATCCTCAAGGCAGCCAGTTAGTATTACGGGAATGGAAGAATATGGGACTGGCTGTTTTTCACAGATTTGAAAATTCAAAAGAGATAGATTTGACTAGGCTGGAAAACAAAAAAATTCTGGAACATTTCGGAAATGCTGATAAGGATTTTACTGCAGAAGCATGGATTTATGAAAAGAAATAAAGGAAAAGAGATGGCTAGAGAAAAAATTTTATGGAACAAAGGCTGGAAGTTCCTTCATGGAGACTGGATAGCGGGGATGAAACCGGAGTTTGATGATAAAAAGTGGTACGATATCTGTATTCCTCATTCCTTTGGAATTCCCTACTTTATGGAAAATGAGTTTTATGTAGGATACGGATGCTATAGAAAGCATGTTACTATGAAAAGGGAATGGCTTGGAAAAAGAATCAGTCTGGAATTTCAAGGCGTTTTTCAGGAAATGGAACTTTATGTTAATGAGAAAAAAGCTGGAGAGCATAAAGGCGGCTATACAGCTTTTGTCATAGACATAACGAATTTTATGAAGCCTGGAGATAATCTGATCTTTGTAAGGGTTAATAATCTGTGGAATCCACGAATTGCACCAAGAGCAGGAGAACATGTTTTTAACGGCGGCATTTACAGAGATGTTTCGATTATTGTAACAGAACCAGTACATATTTCATGGTATGGAACCTGGGTTACTACACCAGAAATCTCCAGAGAAAGAGCAGTGATCGAAATACGTACGGAAGTGGAAAACCAGCTTTTATATGACACAAAAAATACAGATACAGAATATCAGCTGGTGTCAATAATCAGATTTCAGGGAAAAGAAATCGGGAAAGCGGAAGAAAACTGTTTTACAGAAAACAAAGGAAAGCTGCAAAAAACAGAGGTTTTGCAGAGAATACAGACAGAAAATCCACATTTGTGGAGTCCGGAAAATCCAGAACTTTATGAATTGGAGAGCCTGCTTTATGAGAAAGACCAGCTAATTGACAGGTGCATAACGGAGTTCGGAATCAGATGGTTCCATTTTTCTGCAAATGAAGGATTTTTCTTAAATGGAAGTCACTACAAGATATACGGTGCAAATGTTCACCAGGATCACGCGGGATGGGCTGATGCAGTGCCAAGATCCGGAATCCAAAGAGATATCCAGATGATAAAAGAGTGCGGAATGAATTTTATCCGTGGATCTCATTATCCTCATCATACATATTTTGCAGAAGAATGCGACAGACAGGGGATTCTTTTCTGGTCAGAAAACTGCTTCTGGGGAACCGGAGGACCGAAAGAGGAAGGCTATTGGACAGCCAGTGCGTATCCAGTCCATGAGGAAGATGAGAATGCATTTGAGGAAAGCTGTAAAAATACATTGGCGGAAATGATACGTACAAATAGAAATCACCCAAGTATTATTGTCTGGAGTATGTGTAATGAGCCGTTTTTTACGGATGCGGGAACCGACCAGAAGACCCGGGAATTGCTAAAACAGCTGGTTGATTTATCCCATAAACTGGATTCAACCAGACTGGCAGCAATTGGTGGTGCACAAAGAGGTGGCTTTGATGTGCTGGGAGATATTGCTGGATATAATGGTGATGGTGCTGCCATTTTCCATGATCCGGGATTTCCTAATTTTGTATCTGAATATGGAAGTACGGTATCTGACAGACCGGGAAGATATGAGCCACGATATACAGATGGGGTAGAAGCTGATTACCCATGGCGTTCAGGAAAATCAATATGGTGTGGATTTCATCATGGAAGTATTTTAGGCGATATGGGGCATATGGGAATGATTGATTATTACCGTATTCCACTAGATACATGGTACTGGTACAGAGAAAAATTTAAGGGTATTCCTGCTCCGGCACATGCACAGCGTAAAAAGGCAGATCAGATTATTTTAAAGGCAGATCGAAATAAAATAGTATGTGATGGTACAGAAGATATCTGGCTTTGTGTCAGCCTGACTGATAAGGAAGGCAAGAGGGTATGTGGCGAGGATACTGCAACTTTATCGGTTGTATATGGTGGAATTTGTTTCCCCACTGGCTGGGAATACGTAATGTCTGAAGAAAAAGGAAACTTGGCAGATGGTCTTGGAGCAATAGAACTTCATGCCTGTTTCCCGGGGAAAGCTCTCATTCAGGCAGAAAGTGAGTCTGGAATTGTGGCTCAGCTGGAAGTAGAGGTATTGGACGTGATTGAAGGCCAATCGGAGGAGAAGTGCGAAAAGATAAAGAAAACAAGGGAAAACTGGAATCTGCTGCTTCCACCTCCGTATCTGACAGAAGCACCAAAACGAGAGCAGCTGAATCAGATAAGTATGTATAGACCAGTATTTTTCAGCAGTGAGAGAGTTGGGAATGAAGCACGAAATATAGCGGATGGAAGTGAAGGTACATTCTGGCATTGTGGAGATTCGGAAAAACCAATACAGCTGGAAGGAACTGAATATCCACATTGGTTAATGCTGGATCTGGAAGGAACAAAAGAAATAAGGGAAATAAATCTTGCTTTTGAAGATATGATTTATACAAAATTTGCAGTGGCTTTGGCTGAAGACAGAGGTAATTTAAAACAAGTGTATGTATCAGACAAGCGTCCAGTTTTGACACATTTGACGCTGAAAATGGAAGAACAAAGCAGATACATTTGCCTTCTGTTAAGTGATAAAGAGCCTAGTGTAAGAAAAATGGATGTATATGCATAATAAAGCAGACCGTTTGGGAAGGAGAAGAAATATGGAAATGTGGTATGAACAGCCGGCTAAAAACTGGGAAGAAGCATTGCCTGTAGGAAACGGCAGACTAGGTGCAATGATTGCCGGCAGTCCAGATCAGGAGACTATCTGGCTGAATGAGGATAGTATCTGGAGTGGAAAACCTCTGAACAGAATTAATCCAGATGCAAAAAAGTATTTGCCATATATTCGGGAAATGATACGCCAAGGAAATATTGCAAATGCGGAATCTCTGTCCTTAAAGGCTCTGGCAGGAACACCTAATTCTGAGAGAGCTTACCAGTCTGCGGGAGAACTGTATATTAAATTTAAAAATGGTGGGGAATGGCATAATTACAGGAGAGCCTTGGATTTGAATAAAGGGATCAGTACCGTGCAGTATGTAGTTGATGGTACGAAATATAAAAGAGAAATGTTTGCTTCTTTTCCAGAACAGGTGATGGTGCTGCATATGAAAGCAGAAGGCAAAGGAACACTTGATTTCTGTTGTCATCTGGAAAGATGTCACAACAGGACAGATGAGGTCTGGGCACAGAAAAATACAATTGGTTTTGTGGTTGATGAAGGAAAAGGAATCTCTTTTTCTGTACAGCTGGCTGTGTATACAGATGAAGGCGATGTGTACTCAATCGGAGAACATTTGCTGGTAGAAGGTGCGAAAGAAGCGGTTATTTATATTAATATTGAAACCAGCTTCCGTGAAAAAAAGTTTAAAGAAGTATGCAGCGAAAAAATCAGTCGGGCTGCAGAACTGGGATGGGAAAAATGCAGGGATACACATGTGAAAGATTTCACAAAAATATCAGAACGGATAAGACTTACGTTGGGAGCTGAAAACCAGCAGAAAGCAGACTTGACTTCCACAGATAAGCGACTTGAAGCAGTAAAAAACGGGAAAGAAGATCCAGCACTTTATGCCTTGTACTTTCAGTATGGCAGATATCTGCTTTTGTCATCAAGCAGAGGAAACAGCCTTCCTGCTAATCTTCAGGGAATCTGGAATAACAGCCTGACTCCTCCCTGGGACAGTAAATTTACAATCAATATCAACACAGAAATGAATTACTGGATTGCTGAAAGTGGAAACTTAAGCGAGTGCCATCTGCCATACTTTAATTTTTTGAAAAGACTTTGTGAGAATGGGCGGAAAACGGCACGGGAGATGTATGGATGCAAAGGCTCCGTGGCACACCATAATTCAGATATTTACGCGGATACAGCACCCCAGGATTTTTATATCCCTGCCAGCTTCTGGGTTATGGGAGAAGCGTGGCTGGCAACACACATCTGGGAACATTTTGAATATACCGGAGACAGGGAATTTCTGGAAGAAAATTTTGAAATCATTCAGGACAGTGTGGACTTTTTTAGAGATTTTCTGATCCGGGCAGATGATCTGACACTTGTTACATCTCCGTCTGTGTCGCCGGAAAATACCTATATTATGAAAGATGGAAGACAGGGCTGTATGTGTGAGGGTGCTGTCATGGATGTAGAAATTCTCATGGAGCTTCTGGAAGGGTATAAAAAAGCCTGCGAAGTGTTAAGAAAACCAGGAGAACTCTGGAAGCAGGCTGAGGAGATATTAAAGGCACTTCCACCTTTAAAAATTGGTAAATACGGACAGCTTCAGGAATGGCAGGAGGATTATGAAGAAGCAGAACCGGGACACCGGCATATTTCTCACTTATATGGAGTTTATCCGGGACATTCTGTCAGTTGGAAGAAAACGCCTGAGTTTATGCAGGCGGCAGAAACTACATTAAAAAGGAGACTGGCCAGCGGAGGTGGACATACCGGGTGGTCAAGAGCCTGGATCATTGGGCTGTGGGCACACTTTAGAAGCGGACAAAAGGTATACGAGAATTTACAGGCACTGCTTTCAGGCAGTACCTTTCCTAATCTTATGGATAATCATCCGATGTTGGACGGGTATGTTTTTCAGATTGATGGTAATTTAGGGGCTGCTGCGGCGATGATTGAAATGCTTGTACAGTGCGAGGATGACTGTATATGGCTTTTACCTGCACTTCCAGATGAATTTTCCGAAGGAAAGGCAGAGGGGATCCGATTGCGGAATGGTCTGGTTCTGTCAATGGAATGGAAAAATAAAGAAGTTACGAACTGGATAATCAGAAAAGACAGACCATGTGATTTTGGGGATAAAGTTATTGTCTATGTCAATGGAGAGCAAAAAGAAATAACACCTGGAAAGTAAAAATACATATGCAATGGAGGAAAAAAAGATGATGGACGTAATTCACCCGGCCAAAAGCTGCATTCTTAAAGTCTGGCAGCAGGACGACGGGGTATATCTGAAACAGGAAGAAAGCCTGATCCGTATTTGTCCACAAACAGAAACTGCAATTCGGATTTCATACACAGATCGGGAAGAGTTTTGCCAGGAGCAGGGAAAAGAATATGAGAAGCCGCAAAAGAATTTATTGTGGAACTGGATTGACAGGCAGAACGAAACGATTGTTGCAACCGAGCGCGTGAGTATCAGAGTGGATAAAGCAACCGGCTCTGTACGCTATCTGGACGGTGCAGGAACAGTTCTGGGAAAAGAGCGAGCGAAAGAATCCAGAATGCTGGAGAAATTTGAAATATATGAGACTGTAGAAAACGAAAATCTGGAAGTAAAGGAAATTGTCACGGCAGATGGTGTAAAACGGAAAATAAGTGGAGGAGATAAAGTTTTTTCCAGATATGGGTACCGTACCAGAACATATTTTGATTTTGAACCGGAAGAAATCCTTCTGGGACTTGGACAAAACGAGAATGGGGACTGGAATCTCCGCAATACAACGCAATATATACACCAGGCAAACAGAAAAATCGGAATTCCCATGTTGATATCCAGTAGGGGGTATGGAATTCTGCTAAGTACACAGTCAGCATCTCTGTTTACAGAGAATAAGGCAGGGGCTTATTTACAGACAGAGGCAGACTACTATCTGGATTATTATTTTCTGGGTGGCGGAGATATGTTCCAGGTGATCCGGGATTTCAGAAGGATTACAGGAAAAGCTGCCATGCTTCCCAAATGGGCGTATGGCTATATCCAATCACAGGAACGGTATGAAAGTGAAGATGAAATTCTGGCAATTGCAGATGAATTCCAAAGACGTGACATTGGAGTAGACTGTCTTGTTCTGGACTGGATGTCCTGGCCGGATGGACTGTGGGGACAGAAGAGCTTTGACTCCAGCCGATTCCCGGATCCTTCTGCAATGATAGAAACACTGCATAAAAAAGGAATTCATTTCATGCTGTCTATCTGGCCAAATATGAGCAGCACTACAGCAGATTATAAAGAGTTTGCAGAAAAGAAACTGCTTTTCACAGGAACGGAGATCTATAATGCGTTTAAAGAAAAGGGCAGGCAGCTTTATTGGCAGCAGGTGGAAGCTAAGCTTGCATGTCATGGAATTGATGGCTGGTGGGCTGATTCCAGTGAGCCCATTACTCCGGAATGGGAGCATGTGATAGAGCCGGAAGCTGGACAGGCATATAAGGAGTATGTTCAGGATTCATTTGCTGTGATGCCGCCTGAAAAGGCAAACGCTTATGGAATGTACCATGCAAAAACAATCTGGGATGGTCAACGTCACAGGTATTCTCAAAAAAGAGTTGTGAATCTTACCAGAAGCGGTTGGGCTGGAAGCCAGAGGTATGGAACAATTATGTGGTCCGGTGATATTGCTGCTAGTTGGGATTGCCTGAAAAATCAGGTATGTGCAGGACTTCAGTATGCTGCCAGCGGAATGCTTTATTGGACGCTGGATATAGGAGCCTTTTTTGTAAAAAAGGGAAGACAGTGGTACTGGAATGGTGAATTTGATAAAGGAATGGAAGACCCGGCGTATCGGGAGCTTTATATAAGGTGGATGGAGTATGCGGCATTTTTACCTGTTTTCCGGGCGCATGGAACGGATGTGAGAAGAGAACCCTGGGCATTGGGAGAGGCTGGAACGCCTTTTTATGAGGCTGCGGCCGAGTGTATTAAAGGGCGTTATCTGTTGCTGCCGTATTTATATTCGCAGGTAGCTATGGCGTGTAAATATGACAGAATGTTTATGAGACCTCTGGTATTTGAATTTCCAGAGGATGAAACAGTGGGAAGCATTTCAGACCAGTATATGCTGGGTGACAGTCTGCTGATCTGCCCAATTGTGAATCCTGGAGGAAAGAGACTGGTATACCTTCCTACAGGGGCAGACTGGTATGATTGGAATACCAGTAAATTTTATGCTGGAGGACAGTGGATAGAGACAGAAATGCCATTAGAGCAAATACCAGTATTTGTGCGTGCCGGTTCCGTAATTCCGACACAAGAGCCTGGGGCAAATACGGCAGACATGAAGGACAAGGATATTATTTTGCGGATATATCCAGGGTGTGATGGACATGGGGTGCTGTATGAGGATGCAGGAGATGGCTATGATTATGAAAAAGGCGATTACTGTATTACAAATCTGTTCTGGAACGAAAAAGACCAAAAGATTAGCTGGGAGAGTTCTGGAAATGTGCAGTATAGACTGGGAAAACTAAAATATATTAGTATGAAAGAGGGCATGTGAAATGAAAGGAAAAGCATTTAATCCATATTTACCATCATGGGAGTATATCCCGGATGGAGAACCGTATGTATTTAACGGAAGAGTTTATGTTTATGGTTCTCATGATTTTTATAATGGTTATGTTTTCTGCATGGGAGATTACGTATGCTGGTCAGCACCGGTTGATGATCTTTCTGACTGGAGATATGAAGGTGTTATTTATCCGCGCAATGAAGATCCTTTAAATAAAGACGGCAAAATGTGTTTATATGCACCTGATGTGACAGTGGGACCAGATGGCAGGTATTATCTGTACTATGTTCTGGATCATGTTTCGGTTGTTTCAGTTGCTGTTTGCGATGAGCCAGCTGGCCGTTATGAATTTTATGGATATGTTCATTATCCAGATGGAACTCTTCTTGGGGAAAAAGAAGGGGATCAGCCGCAGTTTGATCCAGGAGTTTTGACAGAAGGAGATGTTACATATCTTTACACTGGATTTTGTGGAATTGGGGATAAGTCCAGAACCGGTGCAATGGCAACCGTTCTGGAGAAAGATATGGTGACAATAAAGAAAGCACCAGTATTTGTGGCTCCAGGCTGTGAATACAGCAGAGGCACCGGATTTGAAAAACATGCCTTTTTTGAAGCTCCGTCTATCCGAAAGATTGGGGACACTTATTATTTTATTTTCTCTTCAGAAGTAATGCATGAGCTTTGTTATGCAACAAGTAAATCTCCTACAGACGGCTTTCAGTACAGGGGCGTTCTGATCAGTAACTGTGATCTGCATATTAACCATGATAAACCAGCAGAATTACCTATGGCATATGGTGCGAATAATCATGGAAGTATTGTGGAGATCAATGGAGAGTGGTATATTTTTTATCATCGCCATACGAATGGAACCTGGTACAGCAGACAGGGGTGTGCAGAGAAATTACACCTGAATCTGGATGGAAGTTTTGATCAGGCAGAACTGACATCTTGTGGTTTAAATGGAGGACCGCTTCCTGGAAAAGGGGTGTATCCTGCGTATATTGCCTGCAGATTATTCACCGATCAGCCATCTGTTTATGTAGACGGGGATAAATACCCGAGGGTAATGCAGGATGGAAAAGACGGAGATCAGGAACAGGGATATATTGCAAATATTAAGGATTCTACCACAATTGGCTTTAAATATTTTGATATGAAGAATGTGCAGGGTATGCGTATTACTACCAGGGGATATGGTGACGGAACATTTCTGATAAAAACTGCCTGGGATGGACCGGTTCTTGGAACGGTGAAAATCCAATACACTAATGTGTGGGAGACATATGAAACCAAAGTTGACATTCCAGATGGGGTACAGGCACTGTATCTCACATATGCAGGCGGAGGAACTACAAGCCTTTGTTCGTTTGAATTGCAAACAGGTTCGGAAGTAAAGTAAGGGGGTGACAGCAAGAATATGATTTATGATGGAATTGAATTTCATGATGTAGAAGATATGGAATTTCAGGAAAAAAGTTATCGCCTTTCTCGCCTCCCGCGTAAGATTGCAAATCAGTTGGAACCAGTTCTTAGGGACCAGTTTTCTTGGTTTTCTACGGGAGTGGAGCTGCGGTTTCGGATGACAAGTGATGAGGTAAAATTACATTTGTCTGCTGAACCAACGGAAGAAGCTATGGTTGCAGTGATTTATTTTGGCTCGATTGCTGGAGGATGGACACATTCTACAAAGGTGATCGGGGAAGGTGAAACCGTTATTTCAATACGTTATCCGGAAGAACTGAAAAAATTGGAAATGATTGAAGAGGAACATAATCTTCCGTTTCGTACACGGCTTGTGCGTGTTCTTCTGCCTGGTGGTATTTGCCATTATTATGGAAAAGAGGGTGAAACAGAGCCGCCAAGGAAAGGAGATACTCCATTAGTGTGCTATCTTGCCTACGGCTCTTCTATTACTCATGGAAGTCTTAGCCTGACTTTGCCTTTTTCCTATCCATCCCTTATAGCAGAAGCACTGGGAGTGGATTGCATTAACCAGGGGTATGCAGGTTCTGCATTTATGGAGGCTCCAGCGGCAGAATACATGGTGTCAAGAAAGGACTGGGATTTTGCTACTTTAGAGTTAGGTGTAAATATGCTTGGGACTACTATGTCAGAAGGGGAATATGAGCAGAGGGTTATAAAATTTTTGGAATTCTTTGCAAAAGACGGACGCCCAGTTTTTATAACAGATATATTTTTGAATAACCAGGACAATCAGGAAAGAGCCCGAATCTTTCGGGAGATTATCCACCGGAACGCAACGACAAAAAATATGTTTTATACAAGCGGATTACAATTACTGGATAATCCTGCTTATATTTCTACGGATATGGTACACCCCAGTGGGGCGGGGCACAGGCAGATTGCAGGACGCTGGACAAAAATTATAAAAGATACGCTGCTGGTTACGGAGTGAATAGTTACAAAATACAAAATATTTATAGCGGTATGCGGGGGCTGTCGGGAAATAGACAGTTCTAAGAGAGGGAGGGTGTAACTCATACCGAGTCACACCCTCCCGAAATTTTTTATCAAAAAAAGAAAAAAGATGGTTACCGACAACCATCTTTCTC
>NZ_CAKRNY010000052.1 GCF_934371575.1 uncultured Blautia sp.
AGACTGCAATGTCTTTATTACTGAACCTCCAGTAATGGCATTGTGATCTGTGTCCATTTTGGTTAGATTTCTACCAGTGAGAATCGTTTGCTCAGGCTGGAAATCCAGGCATATGTCTTATTGCTGTCTGAGTCAGCTGCCACCAGAGAGTAGCCTTCTTCACATGGTTTCAGTGAGAAGTAAATTTTCTCAGGCTTAGAAGTCTCTTTAAACACCTGGCTTGCTATGTAAGAAGAGAAATTCTTCTCAACAAACTGCTGGAAAGAATACAAGGTGTAAACTTCCCCGCTGACTTCGTCTGTGATCCGGTCCCCGCGCTGCAGACGGGTCTTGATCAGTGACAGAGTCTCAATAGTCCAGTTGATAAAAGAGATACTGCTGTAGGTCATGCTCTCCAGAAGCTGGTCGATCAGTTGCTTCGTGAGAACATTTGATTTCGTTGCTTCGTTAAATAATTCTTCGTTCATAATCCGCACCCTCCATAACATATATATGGTAATTGATAATTTTCATTATAGAATGATATTTGGTTAAAAGCAATAATTTCTGTTCTTTTTTATATAATATTTGCCTTTGTAAGAAAACCGTGTTATCATCATAAGAGTTGAACTTTACAAGAAGCAAAACAAATTTAAAGTATGTGGAAGGGAAAACTTATGGAAAAACATCATCACGAGCGAAGTACATTTTCCGGGAAACTTGGATTTGTACTGTCCGCTGCCGGTGCTTCTGTAGGACTGGGGAATATATGGAGATTTCCCTATCTGGCAGCCAAATACGGCGGCGGAATCTTTTTACTGATTTACATTATTCTGGCACTTACCTTCGGTTACTCTATGATTGTAGCAGAGACAGCTCTCGGCCGAATGACAAGAAAAAGTCCTGTTGGCGCCTTTGGTAAATTTGGAAAGTCCAAGTGGCTGTCTCTTGGCGGCTGGATTAACGCCATTATTCCAGTGCTGATCGTGCCCTATTATTCTGTTATTGGCGGATGGGTGATCAAATACCTGATCGAATATGTGAAGGGTAACAGCCAGAAGCTGGCAGAGGATGGATATTTCTCTGAATTTATTTCAAACGGTACTTCTACAGAAGTCTGTTTCCTTATTTTCGCACTTTTAACAATTGCAATTATTTATGCGGGCGTTCGAAATGGAGTAGAACGTGTTTCCAAATTTATGATGCCGGTCCTGGTATTTTTGTCTGTGCTTATCACCGTTTATTCTGTAACAAGACCAGGCGCCCTTGCCGGTGTAAAGTATTTCCTGGTGCCAAATCCCCAGAATTTCTCCTGGATGACAGTTGTGGCAGCTATGGGACAGATGTTCTATTCCCTGTCTATTGCAATGGGTATTCTGGTGACCTTTGGTTCCTACATGAAAAAGGAGGTATCTATCGAAGGCTCTACCAAGAATGTAGAAGTTTTTGATACCGCCATTGCGATCATGGCAGGTCTGATGATCATTCCGGCTGTGTTTGCATTCTCAGGCGGAGATCCGGATACCTTACAGGCTGGCCCTGCCCTTATGTTTATTACGATCCCGAAAGTTTTTGCAAGCATGGGACTGGGAACTCCAATCGGAATCCTGTTCTTCGTGCTGGTACTTTGTGCAGCACTTACCAGCTCCATTGCCCTTACAGAAAGTGCAGTATCCACCTTTCAGGATGAGCTGAGATGGCACAGAAAGAAAGCAACCGTTGTGGTAGGTGTAATTATGATCCTTCTTGGAACCCTTTCCTCCCTTGGATATGGTCCTTTAGGATTTGTAAAAATTATTGGAATGCAGTTTCTGGATTTCTTTGATTTCCTTACAAACTCTGTAATGATGCCAATCGCAGCCTTTGCAACCTGTATCCTGATTTCCAGAAAAGTGGGAGTGGAGAAAATTGAAGAAGAGGTTGTGGCTGAAGGCGGCACTTTCCGCAGAAAAAAAATATTCAATTTTATGATCAAATATCTTTGCCCGATTTTTGCAGCCATCATCCTGCTTAGTTCTGTGGCAAATGCATTTGGACTGATTTCCATGTAAATATTTTCATATCAGAATCCTGCGGTTTATTTGTTTAGAAAAAGGAGTTCTTATGGAAACACGAGTTGCTGTGGTCAGCATCATTGTGGAAGATACAGACGCTGTGGAGCCGTTAAATGAGCTGCTTCACAGCTATAGGAAATACATCATCGGACGCCTTGGCATTCCCCACCGGGAAAAGGGGATCAACATTATCTGTGTGGTGCTGGACGCACCAATGAACCAGATCAATGCTCTGTCTGGTGCACTTGGAAGATTAGACGGTATTTCTACCAAGGTGGCATATTCCAAAGTCTGATTTTTTATTTCTGTCCATTTTTATTAAATTTACGCCTCCCTGACGCTGAAACCAACACTTGAGGCGGAAGATAGGGGAAGCAGATGTTTTCAAGTTACTGTTCATGACCTGATCCGTAACGTATTCAATTAAGGAGGAAAACACTGCCTATGATTCAAAAAAACAAAAAGCGGATTAATCTGTTGGAGCAACAGCATATTCTCCCCCGTGAGGAACTGTCCGCACTTCTGGATGGACAGTGTGAAGAGCTGTCCGCCTATCTTTTTCCCAAAGCGGACAGGATCCGCAGGGAAAATTACGGTACAGATATCTATGTGCGCGGTCTTATTGAATTTACCAATTATTGCAGAAACGACTGCTATTACTGTGGAATCCGCCGTTCCAACCGAAGCGCCCAGCGTTACCGTCTGACGGAAGAGGAAATTCTTGGCTGCTGTGAAGAGGGCTATCAGCTTGGTTTTCGGACCTTTGTACTTCAGGGCGGAGAGGATCCCATATATTCACCAGAACGGATGGAAGCTCTGGTGCGTACCATAAAGTCTCATTTTCCAGACTGCGCCATTACCCTTTCGGTAGGAGAACACGGAAAAGAGACCTATCAGCGCTGGTTTGATGCGGGAGCAGAGAGGTATCTTCTCAGGCATGAAACCGCTGACGACAGCCATTACCGGATTTTGCATCCGCCGGAATTATCCTTGCAGCACCGCAAGCAGTGTCTGTGGGATCTGAAAGAGATCGGCTATCAGGTGGGCTGTGGCTTTATGGTCGGTTCCCCGGGACAAACCAGCGCCCAGCTTACAGAGGATCTGCTTTTCATCCATGAATTGCAGCCGGAAATGGTTGGAATTGGCCCGTTCATCCCACAAAAAGACACGCCATTTGGAAAAGAAACAGCCGGAACCCTGGAGAAGACTTTATTCCTTCTGGGGATTATCCGGTTGATGCTCCCACAGGTCCTTTTGCCCGCCACTACTGCACTTGGGACCATTCATCCAAGGGGACGGGAGCTGGGGATCCAGGCAGGAGCCAACGTATGTATGCCCAATCTTTCTCCTGTAGCAGTCAGGGAAAAATATGCCTTATACGACAACAAAATATGCACCGGTGACGAGGCTGCGCAGTGCCGGAACTGCCTTGCCGCCCGTATGCAGTCCATCGGATACCAGGTTGTGGTATCCCGGGGAGATCATAAATCACGAACAAGCACGCCTCAATAACTCTATCCGTTTCACAACGGAACGAAAATCTACTGACAGGGAAGAAATGATCTGACCTGAAAGAAAGGAGCTAATTTATGTACGATCCCAAATCATTAAAAGCAGAGGAATTTATTGACCACCAGGAAATCCTGGACTCACTGGCCTACGCAGATGCCCACAAGGATGACATCCCCCTGATTGATGAAATCCTGGAAAAAGCAAGGCTTCGAAAAGGCTTAAGCCATCGCGAGGCTTCCGTACTTCTTGCCTGTGACCAGGAAGATAAGGTTCAGGAAATCTATGCTCTTGCAGAGCAGATCAAAAAGGATTTCTACGGCAACCGTATTGTTATGTTTGCCCCTCTTTATCTGTCTAATTATTGTGTAAATGGATGTATTTACTGTCCATATCATGCCATCAACAAACATATCCCACGAAAAAAACTGACGCAGGAAGAAATCAAAGCGGAAGTGGCCGCCCTTCAGGATCTTGGACACAAGCGTCTCGCGATTGAGGCTGGAGAGGATCCTATCAATAATCCAATTGAATATATTCTTGAATCGATTAAAACAATTTATTCCATCAAGCATAAAAATGGAGCCATCCGCCGTGTAAATGTAAATATTGCGGCTACGACAGTGGAGAATTACCGCAAGCTTCACGAGGCGGGAATTGGTACTTATATTCTTTTTCAGGAAACCTATCACAAGGAATCCTATGAACAGCTTCACCCATGGGGACCAAAGCATGATTATGCATATCATACAGAAGCTATGGATCGTGCCATGGAGGGTGGTATTGATGATGTAGGACTTGGCGTTTTATTTGGACTGGATAAATATCGTTATGAATTTGCCGGTATTCTGATGCATGCAGAGCATCTGGAGGCTGTTCACGGAGTAGGGCCACATACTATTTCTGTGCCAAGGATCTGTCCGGCAGATGACATTGATCCAAGTACTTTTTCCAATGCCATCAGTGATGATATTTTTGCAAAGATCGTGGCTTGTATCCGGATTGCAGTTCCTTATACGGGCATGATCGTTTCTACCCGTGAGAGCCAGAAGTGCAGGGAGCGAGTGCTTCATCTTGGCATTTCCCAGATCAGCGGTGGTTCCCGTACCAGTGTGGGTGGATATACGGAAGAAGAGCGGCCAGAGGACACGGTTCAGTTTGATATTTCAGACAGACGCAGCTTGGATGAGGTTGTCTGTTGGTTGATGGAGATGGGGTATATTCCTTCGTTTTGTACGGCTTGTTACAGGGAGGGACGTACTGGGGACCGGTTTATGTCTCTTTGTAAGTCTGGTCAGATCCAGAACTGCTGTCTGCCAAATGCGCTGATGACGCTGGAGGAGTATTTGCAGGATTATGCTTCTGCGAAAACAAAAGTGTTGGGAAAGAAAATGATCCACGAGCAATTAGATGACATTCCCAATGAAAAAGTAAGGGGAATTGTGATAGAAAGATTGGAGAAGATCGTGCAGGGAGAGAGGGATTTTAGATTCTAATTTGTTTCCCGTACGCGCTTTCACAATCGCTGGTTGTTAAAAAGTTGTAGTAAAACAGCAGGAAGGATTATTATATGAGTAGTTTAAATCAAACACCTTCTGCAAATCGGCTCCATATCAGTTTCTTCGGGTGCCGGAATGCGGGAAAATCCAGTGTGGTGAATGCAGTTACCGGGCAGGAGCTTTCCATTGTGTCGGAAGTGAAGGGAACTACCACAGATCCAGTTACAAAATCTATGGAGCTTCTGCCGCTGGGGCCGGTGGTTATTATTGATACCCCGGGAATTGATGATGTGGGGCAGCTTGGGGAGCTGCGGGTGCAGAGGACGAAAAAAATTTTAAATAAAACGGATCTGGCAGTTCTGGTGGTAGATGGGGCTATTGGAATGCAGACGGCAGACCAGGAATTGGTGGAATTATTTCAGAAGAAAGAAATTCCTTATCTGGTTGTGTATAATAAAGCGGATCTTATACAGAATGTGCCAGCAGCTGGAGAAAATGAAATCTGGGTTAGTGCCACAGAAGGAACCAATATTTACGAATTAAAGGAGCGTCTTGGGACCCTGGTAAAAACAGATACTATGACACGTAAACTTGTGGGACAGCTGCTAAAGCCTTTGGACATGGTGATCCTGGTCTGTCCCATTGATGAGTCGGCACCTAAGGGACGCTTGATCCTGCCCCAGCAGCAGGCAATCCGTGATGTGCTGGAAGCTGGAGCCATTGCTGTAGTGATCCGAGAGCATGAACTTGCTGCCACTTTAGGACAGCTGGGAGGCAAAGCCGCCATGGTGATTACCGACAGCCAGGCTTTTGCGCTGGTAGGAAAGGTAACACCAGATTCTATCCCACTGACTTCTTTTTCCATACTTATGGCGAATTACAAGGGATTTCTGAAAACTGCAGTAAATGGGATTTCTGCATTGAAAAATCTGAAGGATGGTGATAAGGTTCTCATTGCAGAGGGCTGTACCCATCATCGCCAGTGCAACGATATCGGAACGGTGAAGCTTCCCAACTGGCTGAAAGCGTACAGTGGGAAAAAGCTGGAATTTGAATTCTGTTCCGGGCGGGATTTCCCGGAGGATGTAAGTCCGTATGCGCTGGTTGTGCACTGTGGAGGATGTATGCTTACAGAGAGAGAAGTTCAGTATCGCATGCGCTGTACGGTAGATCAGGGAATACCATTTACCAATTATGGGACTGTGATCGCTATGGTGACTGGAACCCTGGAACGAAGCCTGCGGATTTTCCCGGAAATACATGATATGCTATGATAAAACAGATACAAATGCAGTTTTTTTAACTACAGAAGGGGCTTTCTGCAGAATTGTAGAAAGCCTTTTTCAGCCACATTTCCCATAAATGCAATATAAAAATTTTTAGGAGAGAACGGTTCTATGGATTTAAGAGTCTTACGCTATTTTCTGACAGTGGCTAAGGAGCAGAGCTTCACCAAAGCCGCCGAACAGCTGCATATCACCCAGCCTACCCTTTCCAGGCAGCTTGCGGCTCTGGAAGAGGATCTTGGGACAAAATTGTTTAACAGAGGAGGGAAGGATGAAAAGAGAGAGAACTTTATCAATTATTACCACAGGTTATTTTTTATTGTACAGCATATTTTTAATTTTTGTTGAGGGGATTTTGGTATACGGAATTTATCTTTTCCAAAATGGGACAACTGCAACTGCCAACATGCTTCCGGCAGTAGATGAAATTATGACAGCGATCATTGGATTTTTCACCGTGTTTAGCACTTTCAGCTGGCTGGTATCTTTAATCCTGGCAATGGCGGTTGTGATACCTTTCGCTATTTGCATTGCAATTTTTATCCATTCCTGTATATGCCTGGGAAAAAATCCTTTATTAGAAAAAAGAAGACTGAAACGTGATGCTCTTGTAAAAACAATCTTCTACATATGTATGTTAGTGTTTTTGATTTCGCAAAGATATCAATTAAACCATCCGGATATTGGAGAAGCTTTACTGATTTTCGTAATGTTTATGATTCCATTTTTAATTTCTATTATAACTTTAATCTGTTGCATGAAAAAGGATAAATTAATTTAAACTGGCAAAAAAATACAAACTAAGAAGGAGAAAGAATACAAATGACAAAGAAAATAAAAGCAAGAATTTTCACCGTTCTAACCATAATTTTAGTATTTCAATTAACGGGCTGTGCAAAGCTTGGCTCTATTATCAATGATATTCACGGATCACTGGTTGGAAATAACTACACCATATATACCTATGACAATTATGGAAACCAGACACTGAAAACCTCAGGAAAGAAAATCAGTATTACCGGAAATAAGATTGAGACAACCAGTTACGACAGCAATGGAAAGGCTGTAACCGGATATGACTTGTCTTCTGTGATCACCATCACAATTGACGGAAAAGAGATCGAGAGCTGTGGAGATACCTGCGTTTTCGTCCAGCAAGGACTGGAGCCGGAAGTGGATTTTTCCCTGGATGAAATTGACAGCGCTCGTGGAAATGGAATTACGGATAATGCAGCGCTCGCCAGAGTGTTAAACCAGTACAAAAATGACTTTGGAAAATCCAGGATCGTTGTCATAAAATCTCAGCTCGGCCAGCCTATAGCAGCTTTTTCTGGAAATGATGTTTACTGGGAAATCCCAGATGATCTGCCGAAGATGACAAAGCTTATGGTAGATGGAAAGGCACTGTACATACATAGAGCAAATTATCAGATCATTGATAAGGATCTGTTGTGAAAAATAGTATTTAGAGAATTTGAATCGTATAAATGTTGAGGTGAAAGAGAATGTTGGAAACAAAAAGACTAATTTTAAGGAAATGGACAGAGGATGATGCCGACAGCTTGAAAGCATTTAAGAAAGCAGAAGGCTGCACGCCCTCCCAATACCGTAGGGATTTTTATGAAGAATAAATTGTTAATTGGATATAGAAAAATAATGTATTAGAAACAAAATAAGTATTCGGAAAGGGGAATTTCTCGCCGATCCGAAGTTCCTGGCTTACAAGGGCTTCAGAACTGCAGATGTATCCGATTGTGGGATTAACCTGATGTATTTACCCCTTGTACCCAATGCCGAGCCACCTAAATTCAAGGAATGCGCCAAGCAGCCCAAGGTGTCCGAGAATGGCTTCGTTCTTTACTACACTGACCAGTGCCCGTACACATACTATTGGGTACCAAAAGTACAGGAAACCGCAAAAGAACATGGCATCCCATTCAAAGCCATCCACATCACAGACAAAGAATCTGCCCAGAACACCCCTGCCCCAGCCACAACCTACGCCCTGTTCCGAAACGGCAAATTCCTGACCCAGGGCATCCAGTCGGACAAAAAGTTTCTGACGCTGGTGAAAAAATAGAATCCGGTAACTAAACGCATCAAGAGCCCAAGAAGGAAATAATTATGAGTGAATATAAGATTACCAGAAATATCCCTAAATTAGTATAATATGTCAAAAAAGGAAATGCAGGATGGACGTAAATTTCGAGTATTACAAGATCTTTTATTATGTGGCAAAATACCACAACTTTACCAAGGCAGCCCAGGCGTTAAACAACAGCCAGCCTAATATCACCCGGGCTATGAACTGTCTGGAACAGCAGCTGAATACCACTTTATTTATCCGCACTAACCGCGGGGTACAGCTTACCCCGGAGGGAGAACGGCTTTATATCCATGTGCTTGGTGCAATGGAACAGTTCCAGGCAGCAGAAGAGGAGCTGGCGGACAGCTCCGGGCTTTCTCATGGAAGTGTGGCAATTGGTGCCAGTGAAACTGCCCTGAATATTTTTCTGCTTGATAAATTAAAAAATTTCCATATGACTTATCCGGGAATCCGGCTGAAGCTTTATAACCATTCCACCCCGGAAGCCATTGAATCCGTAAAAAGTGGAAAGATCGATTTTGCAGTAGTTTCCACTCCGGCAGAGGTGGATTCCCCATTGAAACAGATCATGCTCATGCCCTTTCAGGAGATCCTGGTTGGCGGTACCACTTTTACAGCCCTTGGAAGCCAGGAGCTTTCCCTTCGGGAGGTAAAAAACTATCCGCTGATTTCTCTTGGACGGGAAACTATGACCTATAAATTTTACAACAGTGTATTTTTATCCCATGGCCTGGATCTTTCCCCAGATACGGAAGCTGCCACTGCGGACCAGCTCCTGCCGCTTGTAAAATGTGAGCTTGGCCTTGCCTTTTTACCCCAGCCAATGGCAGCCCCATCCCTTCTGAAAAAAGAAATCGTACAGATTCCACTAAAAGACGAAATCCCGGAGCGTCAGATCTGCCTGGTATATGACAGCCAGCATCCTATGGGGGCCGCAGCAAGAGAGTTGAAAAACACCATTATATCCGGGTGTGTTTAAAATTTATGTAGTTTGTCAAAATTGCAGAAATACAGTCTGGAGAACCGTTGAGAAAGGAAGCTAAAAGGCTTATGATTTATATAGATCGAATTACAAACATCTGCACATCTGACTATGATGAAGTCTGGTGGATTGTCCGTTCCCCAGATATCATGCCGCAGAAAGAAAAACTGGTCCAATCCCTTTCCCCATCTAGGGAGCTGTTTCTAAGATACCGGGAAGCTTTCCATGCCGAACAATTTGGTCCGGAATTTTTCCAAAATGTATATGTCCCACAATTCATTGCAGAACTGGCGAAAAATAAAGAAGCGGATCTGAACTATCTGTGCAGGGAGAGCAGCAGGAAAAATATTGTTCTCGGGTGCTACTGTGAGGATGAAGAACTTTGCCACAGAAGTATCATTGCAGGGATTCTGCTGGGAATGGGTGCTGAAATTCAGACAAACCAGGAATACCGAAAATACTATGAAATGCTCCGCAGAACGTGTTAAGGCATTGGTGGAATTGCTCCTCTTTAGGCAGAGAACAAGAAGAAACAGGCGATTTTTTCTCCTTTTTGCGCAAGGTTTTCATTGTAGTTCCACTGACTTATCTGTTCCCATATGCGTTTCAAATGGGGACCCACGGCGTATTCCTGGCCGAGCCGGTTTCCAACGTGATCGGCGGAAGTTTATGCTTTGTTACAATGCTGCTGACGGTGCTGCCAGAGCTGAAAAGAATGGAAAATTAAAATAACCGATTTTTGGCCTCCTGTTTTCGATAAGCAGAAGGCGTCATCCCAGTATGTTTTTTAAACTGGCGGATATAATGTTCTGTGGTATCATATCCGATTGCTTCCGCAATATTTGCCACAGTCATAGTTGTATTCGCCAGGAAATCCTGGGACCGTTCGATTCGAACGGTACGGACCACTTCTGTATAGGTCATTCCCATCAGATCTTTAATTAAACGGGAAGTGTATTCATTGGAATAATGAAAACGCTTTGCCACAGTCGAAAGTGTCACATCTCTGTAATTATCCTGGATATACTGAATAATCGCATAACGCTGCACATCAATCTTGCTGTTGAAAAGAGGCATCTGCACAGATTCCGAGTAATTTCGTACCAATAGATAGAAATCCAGAAGCAGCACATTGGTAATGCACTGATAAGAGTATTTCTGTTTATTCATACTTTCCCATAACATCCAGCAAAAAGATTCCCGGATGTAAGAATCCATTCCTGAATGAAAAAGAATATAATCATTTGCTCTTTTTGCATAAATATTATTCAAAAAGAAAGAAGAGAGCTTATTTGGCGTATTCAAAAAATTATAAAACATACTGTGCAGAGTGTTGCGGCGGAGCATGATGTTGATAATAATACTATCATCATAAACAGAAATAGAGTGCTCTACAGAAGGGGGAATTACGCAGAAATCTCCTGTTTTCATGGAAATGGTCTGTCCGGAAATCTCCTGTGTACACTTCCCGTCGTAAACATATACCAGCTCAAAAAATGTGTGGGAGTGAATCAGCGCCGGGCTATAGCGGTTATGCTTCTGTACCACAATGCTGTCTTTGTCCGTCATATCAAAAAAGAAAGAGTCTTTAAATTCCGGTGGAATGGTTTCTTTCACTTCCGGAATCAGTAAGTGGCGGCGGATAACCTCCTGAATATCCTGTTTTGCGATATAAGCATAGATCTGTCCGGCTTCCCGGGCTTCATACTGTTCTTTGTAAAACAATTCTTCTTCATTAAACTGATAAATCTGATGTCTCAGTTCTTCAATATCCATAAAAATCCCCCTTTTACAAAATCTTTTTATGCAATTCAAAATATTAAATTAAAACAATTTATATGATGTATTTTAACATCTTAGGTCAAATACATCAATAAAACTGAGCTAAATTGTGAATTTGAAACGCAAAGGAAAAGAATATAATAATCTCATAAACAGTTTTCAAGTGAACGGAGGGTAAACATGAGTGAACCGATTCTTGAAATGAAAAATATTTCCAAGAATTTTGGAAGCGTAATAGCACTGAAAAATGTAGATCTGGAGGTATATCCAGGGGAAATAAGAGGGTTGATCGGTGAAAATGGTTCTGGAAAGTCTACCATATCTTCTATTGCAGCTGGCATGCAGAAAGCCACCAGTGGAAGAATGACTTTCAAAAAGCAGAGTTGGGAACCAGCGAGTATGATAGATGCGCTACAAAATGGAATCGGAATGGTTGTGCAGGAGAGCGGAACCATTTCGGGGGTAACCGTTGCAGAAAATATTTTTCTGGCAGAGCTTTCCCAGTTTCGGAACAAACTGGGGATGATCAATAAAAAGGCAATGAACCAGAAAGCGACAGAGGCAATGAGAGCCATTGGAGTAGAACATGTAACCGGCGATATGCCTATTGCTTCACTGGATTTTCAGACCAGAAAGCTGGTAGAAATCGCTAAGGTTATGCTGAAAAATCCAGACATTCTGGTAATTGATGAGACAAGCACAGCACTTTCACAAGATGGACGTGAGATCATGTATTCCCTGATCCGAAAGCTGCGGGACAGTGGAAAAGCAATAATCTTTATTTCCCATGACCTGGAAGAGATTATGGAAGTTTGTGATACACTCACTGTTCTCCGTGATGGAAACCTGATCCGTACGTTTAAAAAAGAAGAATTCAATGCGGATGAAATCCGTACAAGTATGATTGGCCGCGAGCTTCAGGGAGATTATTACAGAAGTGATTTTACCCCAAGCAGTCAGAAAGAAGCTGCCATAACAGCCACGAATCTGAAGTACAAAGAGGAGTTAAAATCTGTAAGCATTACTTTGAAAAAAGGCGAAATCTTAGGCATTGGCGGACTTGCCTCCTGCGGAATGCACACTTTGGGAAAAGCCATGTTCGGCGCACTTGCCCTGGAAGAGGGAGAAGTAACCACTTATGATGGAACGAAGATCAACAGTCCCCACATCGCAGTTGCAAACAAGATTGGTTATGTGTCAAAGGACAGGGATGTGGAATCCCTTTGCCTGTCCGCAAGTATCCAGGACAACATTGCAGTTGGCGGAATGGAAAAATATGCCGTAAACGGATTCCTTATAACAAATAAAAAGGAAAAAGAATATGTGGCAAAACAGATAAAAGAGCTTTCTATTAAATGTTCTGATGGCGACCAGCTGACAAGCCAGCTGTCCGGCGGAAATAAGCAGAAGGTTGTATTTGGAAAATGGATCGGCTGTGGAAGTGAGATCCTGATCCTGGATTGCCCCACCAGAGGTGTTGACATTGGCGTCAAACAGTCCATGTATCAGCTGATGATGGAGCTGAAAAAAGAGGGAAAAGCAATCCTGCTGATCAGCGAGGAGCTTCCGGAACTGCTGGGAATGAGCGACAGGCTTCTGATTATGAAAGACGGAAGCATTACCGGTGAATTTAAGCGAAGTGAAAGCCTGACAGACGCAGATGTAATTGGATATATGATTTAAGGGGGAACATCAGATTATGAAAAATAATATGAATAAATATAAAGCAGCCCAAACTGCGATAAAGGTTCTTCCATTTGCGGCACTGGTGCTTTTATTTGGGATCTTCCTGGCAGTAGTCAGTGCAAAAGGCTATCGGCTGGATATGTACCTGCAGATTGTTTTTAACGAAGGTGTTGTGTTGGCGGTGATTGCTACAGGAGCAATTTTCATTTACACATTGGGAACTTTTGATATCAGTCTTGGCGCTGCAACCTTGTTTTCTGCAACCATGGGTGTGATTACTTACAATACTACACAGAATGTAGTGTTAATGATCCTGGCAATCTTTGTAAGCGGAGTTGCATGTTCCCTTGTAAATTCCCTGCTGGCTTCGGTATTTCATATTCCAGCATTTGTTACTACAGTTGCCATGATGTCTGTGCTTTCTGCGATTGCCTCACAGATCATTACCACAAAGGGTGGTGCACTTGGCGGGATCAGTATTTCGGGAGTAGTGGTAAAGCCGTTTGACAATATGGTTTTTAAAATCGTAGTATTGGCAGTCTTCTTTATTATCAGTTATTTTGTTTTCAATCTTACAAAAGTGGGAAGAAGACAGAAATTTATCGGAGGAAATCCGGTGTGCGCAGCTCTTACTGGAATTGAATCCAACAAATATACCATTATTGCTTTCGTAATGGCTGGCCTGGGCGTAGGACTTGGAGCGTTTCTTACTCTGGTTTATACACCATCTGTAACAACCACTACGGCCTCCAGCATTGGTATGAATATTTTTATTGCAATTGTATTTGGCGGAATGCCTATTTCAGGCGGAGCACGTTCCAGAATTTATGCGGCACTGGTTGGTGGTTTTTCCTTTATCCTGCTCAATGACATTCTGGAGCTGGTAATCGACGGAAGTGCGGCTTATGGAATCACCCAGGTGATCAGTGCAGTATTTTTCCTGATCGTTGTATATGTAACAAGCATGAATTATAAGACAAATATACTTCCAAGATAATGGAGAATAAGAAATAGCTGGCCGATATATGAGATTTTTAATGGTGAATTAGCGTATAACGCTGCAAATAAAAAGGAGGAAATTCTAATGAAACGAACAATGAAAAAAATGGTAAGCATGGCATTAACAGGAACTATGGCTGTAGCAGTTCTTGCAGGAGCAGGAACAAGTGAAGTAAAGGCTGCTGACAAGGCAAAGATTGGTGTGCTGGTTGCAGACGTAAGTGGCGAGGAAGCACAGGGCTTCCGTTCTTATTATGAGAATTATATCGCTGGTAACTATGACGTAGAATTTAACTACACAGATGCGCTGCAAAGTGCAGAAGATGAGAAAACAGCAATTGAGAAGTTTGCTTCCCAGGGGTGTCAGGCAATCATCTCTTTTTCCAGCAACGATCGTGTACAGCAGATTGAGACTTGTGAAAAATACGGAGTTTACTATGCGGTAGCTTCCGGTGTGCTGGATGACGCACAGTATGAAACTTACAAAACTTATGAATATTTTGCTGGTCAGGTAGGACCTGGAAATGATACAGAGTTTGAAGCTGGAAAAGATATGGGAGCTTACTACAAAGAGCAGGGTGTTTCCAAAGTAGCAATCTATGGAGCTTTTATTCCGAACCCAATGCATGTTTACCGTGTTGCTGGTGTCCTTAACGGACTGGGCTGCACCTATGGCGGAGAAAGCGATATGAACGCTATCGCTGGACAGATTTTCCAGGATCAGACAGTTGATTTATCTAAAGTAGAAGGCGATGTAGAGGTTGTTTCCTATCTTCAGGGATATGGTGACACCACAACGGATGAGTTAAACGCAGCAATCCAGAAAACACCGGATGCATTTATTTCCGTAGGTATGGCAACCACATTTTTTGCACAGTCCTTAAGTGAGGCAGGAATCTCCTTCTCAGACATTGATTCCTTTACTGAGACCAACGGAAACTCTATGAAAAATGGTACCCTTACTTATCTTGCTGGAAAATATTCTTCTTCTATCGGACCGGTTTTTGCACTGGTAATGAACGCCATCAATGGAAATGTGATCAGAGATGAGGACGGAAATGCTCCATCTATCAGCCAGGGATATCTGGTAGCAACTGACAGCGACACATTTGATAAATACTCTGTTTCTGACAGCGGTGATGCACCAATCTATGATAAAGAAACTCTGGACAGTATTATTGGCGATAACGTTACATTTGAGGATGTAAAAACATTAGTAGAATCTAAGTAATTGTTTTGCAGGTAACTGTGAAGACATTAAACAGTTACGAATTTAAATAACTGGAAATTAATTTATGAAAGCTCTGACCGATAACCCTGGATGCCCATATCCAGGAAATCGGACAGGCTGGATGGAGGCTGGAATTTATGAGCACCCCTAAGAAAATAGCGGGAACATTTACGATCCCTGTACTGACCTTACTTATTTTGGAAGTGATCTGTCTGTCACATGGAGAAAACATCATAACAAATCAGAAGGGCTTTGATAATTTTGTGGTCTATACTGCAATTGTCATGATTACAACAATTGCCCTGTCCATTAACCTGAACAGCGGAAGATTTGATTTTTCACTTGGAGCCATGGCTTCTCTGTCTGCTGTAGTGGGAGCGAAGATAAGCTATGCAGTATTAGGCGGCGGCTCAGGAAGTGCAGCACTTATGCTGGTAACCACTATTGCGGCCGGCGCTGTGCTGGGAATGGTATCTGGTCTTATTTATGTGACTCTCAGGATTCCGCCCATCATAACATCTTTGGGTGTAACCCTGATCTATGAAGGTGTTTTGTACACCATTACAAGCGGAAAATATGTAATGACAGAGGTGCAGAATTCTTCCATGTCAGGCTTTGTAGGAACCTGGATTTATGCGGCGATTATTATTGCTGTGGTACTGGTCCTTTCCATTCTTCTGTTTGATTATACAAGGTTTGGTTATGACTATAATGCATTGAAAAATGGGCAGAGGGTAGCAGTAAATACAGGAATCAAAGAGATTCCAAATGCCATTGGCTGTTATGTGATCTGCGGTGCGCTGATGGGAATTGTTGGATTTTTGAATGCGGCAAGAAGTACGACCATCAATGGAGGCCAGCTGAACTTTGGCTCTATTTCCATTATGTTTACAGCATTTTTGCCAATGTTTATTGGTTCTTACATAAGCAGGTATAGCAATGAGAAACTTGGATTTTTGCTGGCTGCGGTTTGCATGTCTTTGCTGAATTCCACATTTGCAGTTCTCTCAAATGTGGTGACCGCTTCCATGCAGTCTATTATCAATGCAGTATTGCTGATGGCATTCCTGATTTATCTGAATAATGAAAAATTACTGGTAAGAATTTTCACGGGAAAAATCAGACAATAACTAAGATTGCAGCGGCCCTGCCGGAAAACTCCGTGGGGTCGCATTTTTATAACAATTTTGACAAAATTCTATGTGACAAGAGGTTTTTATGGCTGAAATGAAAAATCAGAAATTGTTGAATAAAGCATTAAATCTGCTTCCGGATCTGGTTGAGACAAAAGTAGATGCAGTGCAGACAGTAGAACTTTATAAAAATGATAACAGTATTGTCATTGAGCAGGCAGTTGATTACAGAAAGAGAGTTTTGAAAAAGGGAAACCGGGTATGCCTGGATTTTGGAAATCATCAGGTTGGGTATCTGACTTTAAATCTGAATTACAGGGGGAGTCATCCAGACGCGCCTGTGTGGCTGAAGATTCACTTTGCAGAAAATGCGACGGAGCTTTTTGAAGATGGAAAAAGCTATCAGGGCTGGATCTGTTCTTCGTGGATCGAAGAGGAGCAGCTCCATGTGGATGTGGTTCCTTCCCAGCTGCGCCTGCCAAGGAGATATGCGTTCAGGTATGTGATGATCGAGGTTCTGGATATTAGTTCCAAGTTTGATCTTGTTGTGGAAGATGCTTTTTGTACCGCTGTTTCTTCTGCGAAAGACCAGGAGCTTTCCGCTTTTAAGGCGCAGAATCATAAGCTGGCAAAAATGGATCAGATCGCATGCAGAACCCTTCACAATTGTATGCAGCAGGTGTTTGAGGACGGTCCGAAGAGAGACCGCAGACTGTGGATGGGAGATCTTCGTATCCAGGCACTGACCAATTATGAAACTTATAACAATAATGATATGGTGAAAGCCTGCCTGTATCTGTTTGCAGCACTTCCTTTGGAAAAAGGAAGGATGGGGGCGTGCCTGTTTCTTTCTCCGGAACCGGAAGTGGATGATACCCAGATGTTTGATTATTCCCTGTTTTTCATAAACACACTTTGGGACTATTACGAAGCTACAAAGGATAAGGAAACTTTGCAGGAGTTATGGCCTGTAGCATTAAGACAGATCGAACTGGCAGAAGAGCAGCTGGATGAGGAAATGCTGGTAAGAGATTCAGATGTGCTGGGCTGGTGCTTTGTGGATTGGAATCTGGATCTGAATAAACAGGCGTCTGCCCAGGGAATTTTTCTTTATGCGCTTAGTGCAGCTATCCGAATTGCCCAGGTGCTAGGAGATGTTATGGCTGAGGAAAAACTGGCGGAGCTTTACTGTGAGTGCAGAAATGCGGCGAATTTATATCTCTGGGATGGAGAAAAACAGTGCTACATCAGTGGAAAAGAAAGACAGGTTTCAGTTGCTTCCCAGGTGTGGATGATTTTGGGAGAGGCGATTGAAGACCAGGCAGCAGTAAATCTTCTGCGCAGTGTGGAGACCATTTCGGAAGCTGAAAAAATGGTGACGCCATACATGTATCACAATTATATTGCGGCGCTGCTTCTTGTGGGGGAGAAAAACATGGCTCTGCAGAAAATGGAAGCATACTGGGGCGGCATGACCGATCTGGGAGCGGATACATTCTGGGAATTATATAATCCGGAAAACCCTTCAGAATCACCATATGGCGGCACCATCGTGAACAGCTACTGCCATGCCTGGAGCTGTGGCCCGGCGTATTTTCTTAGAAAGTATTTTACAGCAGACGGCTCATTGAAAGGGGAAAAATAATGACAGAGATCGATATGAAAGGAAATCCTTTTTTTCTGGATGAAGAAGGAGAAAATTGGGTTCTGGATACCTGGAAAAATATGAGTCTGGAGCAGAAATGCGGACAGGTATTTTGCCCCATGGGGTTCAGCGGAGAGGAAGAAACGCTGAAGCATTTTACCCAGGATATTCAGGTGGGTGGTCTGATGTATCGTGCAGACAGCGCGGAAAATATCCAGGATATTTATAGAAAGCTGCAGGCGTTTTCCAATATTCCGCTGCTACTTGCGGCTAATACGGAAGCAGGCGGAGACGGACTTGCCTATGAGGGAACTTCCTTCGGAAAACCTATGGCAGTGGCGGCTACAGATGATCCGGAAAATGGATACCGAATGGGATATACCGCCTGCAAAGAGGGTGCAGCTTTGGGGCTGAACTGGTCTTTTGCGCCTATTGTGGATATTAATTATGATTTTCACAATCCCATTACCAATGTAAGAACTTTTGGAAGTGATCCAAAGAAGGTGCTGGATTTTGCCCTGGAATATATGAAGGGAGCAGATGAATGCGGTGTGGCTGTTGCTATCAAACATTTTCCAGGAGATGGGGTGGATGAAAGAGATCAGCATATTCTTACAAGTGTTAATTCTTTTTCTACAGAAAAATGGGATGAAACCTATGGATATGTTTATGGGAATCTGATAAAGAAAGGTGCGAAGACCGTGATGGTAGGGCATATTGCCCAGCCTGCTTATGTGAAGGCGCTCAATCCCCAGGCAACCAGGGAAGAGATGCTGCGTCCGGCTTCTTTATCCAAGGAGCTTCTTACTGGGCTTCTCAGAGGAAAGCTGGGATTTAACGGGCTGATCAGCACAGACGCAACACCTATGGTTGGGTTTACCGCAGCTATGAAGCGCAGCGAGGCGATTGTTCAGGCAATCAATGCAGGCTGTGACATGATTTTGTTCAACAAAAGTCTGGAAGAGGATTTTGGATATCTTCTGGCTGGTGCGAAAACTGGAAATTTGAGCATGGATAGACTGGATGAGGCAGTTCTCAGAATTCTGGCCACAAAAGCGTCACTGGGGCTTCATAAGAAGAAAGCGGAGAGCACTCTGGTTCCAGGAAAAGAGGCGTTGGAAATTGTGGGCTGTGAAAAGCACAAAAGCTGGGCGAAAAAGGTGGCAGACCAGGCAATAACTCTGGTAAGGGATGAGCAGGAACTGCTTCCAATTTCCCCTAAGAAATACAAGCGGGTTTATCTGAATGTAATCCAGAAAGATCTGGATCCAGAGAATGCTTTTGTGCAGTCATGGAAAGAAAAGTTTGAGCAGGAAGGCTTCCAGGTGACGGTCCGTGACCGCCGGGTATCTATCTCTGTGGAAGATTTCGTGAATCCGGCAGGTATGACACCGGAAAAAGGAAAACTGATGCACGAAATGTACCGAAGTGTGGAGGAGATGAAGCAGGACTACGACTTGTATGTTTATATCTGTAACATGGAAAATGCTTCCAATAATACCACTCTTCGCTTGAATTGGAATGTGTGCTTCGGGCTTGGAGATGATGCACCCTGGTTTGCTTCGGAGATTCCGGCGTTGATGATTTCTACCGCTTATCCATTCCATCTGTTTGATGCACCGATGGTGAAAACTTACATTAATACATACAGTGGGAACCCAGAATTTATTCAGGCAGCAATGGATAAGATTATGGGACGCTCAGAATTTACAGGGGTAAGTCCGGCGGATCCTTTGTGTGGGAAAAATTATATTTAAGATGATTGCTGGCAGGTTTATTTGCAGTTGTTGACGGAATGGAGAAATATATGAAAGCTTTTATATTTGATTTAGATGGTGTTATCGTTTTCACTGACAAATTTCACTATCAGGCGTGGAAAAAGATGGCGGATGAAATGGGAATTTATTTTGATGAGACCATAAATAACCGTCTTCGCGGTGTGAGCAGATCGGAGAGTCTGGAAATTATTCTGGAGAGATATGAAGGAACGGCTCTTTCCAAGGAGAAAAAAGCAGAACTGATGGAGAGTAAGAACAATACTTACAGAGAGCTTCTGGCATCCATGACACCGGCTGATGTGACGGAAGATGTAAGAAGAACTCTTGCGGAATTACATAACAGGGGGTATAAGCTGGCACTTGGCTCTTCCAGTAAGAACGCAAAATTTATCCTGGAAAAGGTTCAACTGTTGGATGCATTTGATGCGATCTCCGATGGAACGAATATTACCAAGTCCAAACCGGATCCGGAAGTATTTTTGAGAGCAGCAGAGTTCCTTGGAGAAAAGCCTGAGGATTGTTATGTGGTGGAAGATGCTTATGCTGGAATTGACGCAGCGAAGAGCGCGGGAATGCAGGCTGTGGGAATTGGGATTGCAGCTGGATATGCGGCTGCTGATGTGAAGATTCAGAGTTTTGGAGAGCTCCTGACACTAGGAGACTGAAAATGAATGAGAAAACCTCCATTTTTGGAAATGCTAATGTTTCCAGAATTGGAGGTTTCTTGCTAAACTGCGTTTCCCAGTTTTTGAAAAATAGGGAAGAAGCATAAGTTTTATAAAGTCCCGTAAGAGATACAGTTTCCGTTTTGAACTTGTTTTCCAGTCGGAAGTCTCAAAATCGATCCAGCGCGGTAGCTTTCCCACCCGGAAAGCAGCCCAGCTTGCCAGAGATAAGGCACTCATTCAGATCTGCCGGAAGCAGTTTGTCCCATATTCCTATACCGTAAAAGAATTTTATGATTACTGGCTTTGGTATTATATGTGGGACGAAAAAGCTATTTCTTATAATACTTACATGACATACCGGAACATCATATTAAATTACATCGATCCTGCACTCGGCACCATTTCTCTGCCTTCCCTGAAACGGAAAGATCTCTTACAGGTTTTCCTTAGGATTCCGTCTCCCACTGTACGAAAGCATGCCTGTGCCATTGCAAGCAGTTCCATGCAGGTCACCAGGGACAAAACTATATTTCCTACAACATTGCCATGAAAATCACCGCCGAAGTAAACCGGCAGAAGAGCAGCAGCTTATGGACACATACTCTGCTAGGAAACGGACTGTAAAAGTATATTCTGCTGCCCAATTAAACTGTCTCCAAAACATATGCCGACAGGAAGAACCATCCCTTTACCTGCCCATACTGCTGGCAACAGCAACTGGGCTCCGGATTTCAGAACTCCGAGCCTTAAAATATGAGAATATTGACTTTCTGAATAAATACGCATCTATCGAAACCCAGCTTGGACGCACAAAAATTTCCTTTTGTTTATTCTTTCTGAACAAATATTATGATATTATGGAAAAAGGAAGAGAACAACTATAAAGAAAAATTTAAGAAATTCAGGCGAAAAAAATCAAAATAATAATAATTCAAATTGAATTTCCTGCATATTATGGATGTAATAATATCGGAGGTGCAAAAATATGTTAGTAGAATTTCGATTTAAAAACTATAGATTTTTCAGGGATGAAGCCGTTCTTTCTATGGAGGCAGTTGGACTTGCATCGTTTAAAAGCTGTCTGATCGAACAAAATAATATGAAGTTATTACCCGGTGTAGCTATTTATGGAAAAAATGGCGGTGGTAAGAGTAACGTAATCCGGGCATTTTGGTTAGCTGTTCAGTTTATTCGAAATGCACAGAGAATACAGCATGAAAAAGCTACAGTTCCCGTAGTACCTTTTGCACTCAATGATTATTCTGCGAATGAACCAACAGAGTTTGATTTTCCTAGATGATACTACTTTATAAAGGCAATCCTTTCCGGCGAAACTCTTGACACGACTAATCACCCTCTTTATAATGAACTTATATTTCGTTCGAGATTGATAATCGTAAATGGGGGAAAGTTTTTTGACAAAAGAAGCAATTTATAAGTACGTAAAAGAGCAGTACGGGACAGAGCCAGAATATCTTTGGAAAAGAGATCCAAATTCTGCTGTACTCAGACACAGAAACAGGAAATGGTATGCTGTGTTTATGTGCGTAGAGGGAAAATATCTCGAGTTACCAGAAAAAGGCAAAGTCGATATCATGAATGTGAAATGTGATCCCGAAATGGTTAGTCTGATCACACAGACTTATGGTCTTTTACCTGGATATCATATGAACAAAAAGCACTGGATCAGTGTTTTACTGGATGGTTCCGTGGGAGAAGCCAGGATACTTGACTTTCTGGATATGAGTTATGATCTGATTGACAATGAAAAAATGAAGAAAAGGTAGGCCGGGCAGAATAAATCTGATCTGGCCTCTCATTTTGTCTATATTTCCAATTATTCTGTTCATAGACAAAAAGAAACATGCTGGTATATACTAAAGCAGATTTACTAGAACGTAACGGCAAAAGGAGAAATAAGGCTATGAAGATTTCGTTTGCACCTTCAGTTATGGGATGTGAAAAACTAAAGGCGGGAACAGAGGCATTACTGGAAGAGATGAAGCAGATTCCGGAGAGCTTGGAAGTAAGGGTTGAATTTAACGAGAATCCACAGCTCACTGCAAAACGGGTGGGAAACCAAGTTCAGATTACTTGTAAAGAATCAGCCCATTATTATAGGGGACTGAACCAGGTGCTGCATCATTTAGACACAGATACATATGAAAATCAGGAAACGGTATATTTTGAACGGAACGGATTTATGCTGGATTGCTCCAGAAATGCTGTGTTTACAGTAGAAAAAGTAAAATCTGTCATTCGGACACTTGCCAAAATGGGAATGAACGTACTGATGCTGTATACAGAAGATACCTACGAAGTACCGGGAGAACCCTATTTCGGCAGTTACCGCGGACGCTATACAAAAGCTGAAATCCAGGAGATGGATGCATACGCTTCCATGTTTGGAATCGAGCTGGTTCCCTGCATTCAGACACTGGCGCATCTGCATAATGCTCTGAAGTGGCCGGGTAAAAATGAAATTAAGGATTCCACGGATGTTCTTATTGTGGGAAAAGAAGAAACCTATACATTTATTGAGAAACTCCTTCAGAGTGTAAAGGAGGCGTTTTCTACACGCCGGGTACATCTTGGTATGGATGAAGCTGTTCTTCTGGGACTTGGAAAATACTTAAAAGAAAACGGTTATGAGAAGGGTTCTGTCCTTATACGGGAGCATTGCAAACGTGTGCTTGCTATTTGCAAGAAGCTTGGCCTGGAGCCTATGATCTGGAGCGACATGTACATCACAGCCAATACAAATGGCGGATATTACGAAGTACCTGCTGATGCAGATTGCTCTTCCTGGGAAAAACCGGAAAAAGGGCTTGGTCTGGTATACTGGGATTATTATCATGATGATGAGAAATCCTATGAAAAGATGCTGAATATTCACAAGCAGTTATCCGATGATGTGATCTTTGCAGGAGGATCCTGGATCTGGAATGGAATCGCACCAAATTATTCCAAGACATTTGCCTGCACAAAGGCTGCCCTTCAGACCTGCAAAAAATATCTGATGAAAGAGGTGCTTTGTACCGCATGGATGGATAATGGCGCAGAAACTCCGGTAGATGCGGTATGGCCAGGCGTGGCGCTGTTTGCACATCTTGGCTTCCATTTGGAATACAATGAAAAAGTATTGGAAGAAGAGTTTAAGGAGTGTGTGGGTGGAAATCTGAAAGATTTTATGGCTTTGGATGCTTTCGACTCATTGTTCTTAAATGGAAAGGCAAATCAGGAAGCACAGAATCCATCTAAATATCTTTTGTACCAGGATCCAATGGCGGGTACTTTTGATCAGGAGGTGGTGAAGAGCGGCGTTGACACAGGTGCCTATTATGAGAAATTAAAGAAGATGATGGAAATCTGCCAGGAGAATTCCCCGGAATATGCTGCTCTATTTGCCTATTATGAAAAGCTGGCAGCAGTGCTGGCCGATAAGGCAGATCTTGGTGTCCGTATAAAAACATCTTATGATAAGAACCAGAAACTGGCTTTAAAAGAAATCTGCGAAAAAGAAATTCCGGAGACCATTCAGAATTTAGAAGAAATGAAGGTCTTAAGAGAAGACCTGTGGATGTCAGAGGCAAAGCCCTTTGGCTACGAACTGATGGATGTGAAACTGGGAGCTGTGATTACCAGACTTAACAGTACCATCCGGAGAATCAAAAAGTATCTGGATGGAAGCATCCCATGTCTGGAGGAACTGGAAGAAACGCGACTTCCATACTTTGAGAAAAATGCGGACAAACGTGAAAATCGCTGGAGTCAGATTATTAGTGGAAGTGATCTGATTGATACCATCTAAACAGCAGACAGCCCGATTTTTTCGGGCTGTCTGTCGTTGGATTAAGGAAAGATATGAGGCAGGAAATACAGTCATTTTTTGCAGCATATCTTTTT
>NZ_CAKRNY010000053.1 GCF_934371575.1 uncultured Blautia sp.
AGACCGCCGAAGGGCAGCAGACAGTGCGTGCTTGGCCGCGAAACCGCAATTCAGAAAATGGTATGGAACAAAGAGGGCTGGTTAAGGCTGGCCTGCGGTGGAAGATTTGGACAGTGGGAAACGGAGGAGCCGACCGGTATTTCGGAGTATCTTTTCCCGGAGGAAGAGGGGAAGGATTATGGAAAAGACGACTTTGATTTAGAAATTGCAGACAGTGCTGGAAATAATGAAACTGCAAAGAATGCGGACATTGCTGAAACTCTTTCGAAAACAAAAGAGTATCTGAATGAGAAGAATGCTGTGGACGAAGAATGTAATAAAAAGTTAAGTGTGCCAGTGAAGAAGACCTCTGCGCTCTTAGATGTGCGCTATACTTCCCTGCGCCAGCCCTATGACAGCTACACCAGCCTGACAGAACGCCCCGGCTATCTCCGCCTCTACGGCCAGGAATCCCTGAATTCCTGCTATAACGTAAGTCTGGTGGCACGGAGGCAGCAGGAGCGCCATGTTCAGGTGGAAACCTGTGTGGAGTTTGCCCCGACCTGCCAAGAACAGATGGCAGGACTTGCCTATATGTATGACACTGGCAATTTCTACCTTCTGGTAAAGACCAGAGAAGAAGAGTTTGGCTCCCAGACACTTGATTTGAAAAAGTCTGCAAAGCTGCGCCTGATAAAGAGCGATCACTTTGATGTAGAAGATGTGATTCCGGCAATTTCCATTCCGGAAGACGGCCCTGTATATCTGCGCGTGACCACCACCCAGGAAGGACTTTACGCAAAATTCTTCTACTCCCTGGATGGAAAAGACTATCAGGAACTGGCGGAAGTTCCCACCAACATCCTCACCGACGAGCAAAGCGAAGGCTTCACTGGCGCTCACTTCGGAATGTACTGTCATGATATGACTGGGGTGAGACGGTATGCGGATTTTGATTATTTTGAGATTGTTAAAGCGCGAAAAAAACAATAGAAAAGGTATTTAGGCAGATTAAAAATTCATACATTTTCTTAATAAAGTGATATTGCAACCCCCATGTTTTCTGCGTATTATGTTAGTAGAAAGCATGGGGATTTTTGCTTGAAAAGGTTTATATTAAAACGAACATAACGCTTAAAAAAGGAGAAAGGATTACGGAAAATGAAATTAAATTATGCAAAAACAATAGAAAAATGGGGTATTTTCGAAGTAACTGTAAGCGGTCCCAAGGAAGGAAATCCATTTTGTGACCAGTGGATCAAAGGTACTTTTTGCTGCAAAAATGAGAAGAAAACTGTAGATGGTTTTTATGATGGAGATGGTGTTTATAAAGTAAGATTTATGCCGTCTTTTACAGACGTGTATACCTTTGAAATTGAGGCTTCCTTTGATATTAAAGTGGGGACAGAAGTGGCGGATGAAGAAGAGCATGAACAGAAGCCTGGGAATGCAAATGCTGGGACAGCAGCAGAAAAATATGCAGTCAGAAATATGCTGACCGGAAGCTTTACTGTAACTTCTCCTTCTGCGGACAACCATGGTCCGGTTCGTGTTGCGGGTACATATTATCTTGCCTATGAGGATGGAACACCCTATCACTGCATTGGAACTACCTGTTATGTATGGAATCTGCAGAACGAAGAATTGCAGAAGCAGACACTGAAAACTCTGGAAGAAAATGCCTTTAACAAGATCCGTTTCTGTATTTTCCCCAAGCACTATGACTACAATCTTCATGAGCCAATTACCTATCCTTATGAGGGAACACCCTGCGACAGTTCTGTGTTAAATGAGAGTAATTTTGCGGAATATAATGGCTGTGCACCTGGCAATGACTGGGACTTTACCAGATTCAATCCACCCCATTTCCAGCATATTGAAAAGTGTATTCAGGCACTTATGAATCTGGGAATCGAGGCAGATTTGATTGTTATGCATCCATATGACAGATGGGGATTCTCCATGATGAAAGCAGAGGATGATGACCGTTACTGGAAGTATGTGCTGGCACGTTTTTCAGCATACCGAAATGTATGGTGGTCTCTGGCTAATGAGTATGATTTGATGCACGAAAAGACTCTTTCTGACTGGGAAAGATATGCCAGCATTATCTGCGAAAAGGATCCTTACCATCATCTCAGATCCATTCATAACTGCAAGGCGTACTATGATTATAACCTGCCCTGGGTAACTCACTGCAGTATCCAGAGAACGGAGACCTATCGTTCCTCCGAGCTGGTAAATGAGTGGCGCGAGAAATATCATAAGCCTGTAATTCTGGACGAAATCTGCTATGAGGGCAACATTCAGTTTGGCTGGGGAAATATCAGCGGTGAGGAAATGACGAGAAGATTCTGGGAGGCATTCTGCCGTGGTGGATATCCGGGACACGGTGAAACTTATCTCAGCCCGGATCGTATTCTCTGGTGGTCTCATGGTGGCGTTCTTCATGGAACCTCACCGGAGCGTATCAGATTTCTTGCAAAAATCATGGAAGAAACACCGGGACTTGGCGTGGAACCTATGCCTTGCAAATGGGATGAGGTTGCCTGCCGTGCTGCCGGTTTCCCGGCAAGGAAAGATTATTTTATTTACTATTATTCCTTTATGCGACCGGGCTTCCGGGATTTCTACTTTGATGATACTACAGAGTATCAGGTGGAAATTATCGATACCTGGGAAATGACCATTACCGATGGTGGTATCCACAAAGGTAAATTCCGCGTGCAGCTGCCGGGGAAAGAGTATATGGCAGTGCGTCTGCGGGTAGCGAAGTAATAACCATATTCATACAAAAAGCTCAGTTGTGTATGCAGCTGGGCTTTTTGAGCATAAAAATCTTGAATCGTTTTTCAGAATTTGTTATGATTCTTGCATCAGGAGTGGTGCAAGCCACTCCTGATAAGCTGCGAAGCAGCATTCGGTTATGAGCAAGTAGCGAAGCGGATCTGGAGTATCCGCTTGATCGTAAGGGAGGAGATTTTTTGGAAGAAACAAACATCAGTCAGGAGCAAAATCCATTGGGAACAGCTCCGGTAGGAGGACTGATATTGAAATTTGCAATTCCGGCAATTATCAGTATGCTGGTTAGTGCAATGTACAATATTGTGGATCAGATTTTCATTGGCCAAGGCGTTGGAATGCTGGGAAATGCTGCAACTAATGTTGCATTTCCTGTAACAACTATTGCAACGGCGTTGGCACTGCTTCTGGGGATTGGAGGTGCGTCTAACTATAACCTGGAAATGGGTGCCGGAAGAGAGAAGAAGGCAAGTTCCATAGCCGGAACGGCGCTTTCCACACTGGTGATCACAGGTGTGATTCTGGCAGTGGCAGTACTTCTGTTTTTGCATCCGCTTCTAAGCTTATTTGGTGCAACAACGGACGTTATGCCCTATGCAGTAGATTATCTTGGGATCACAGCAGTGGGACTCCCTTTTTATGCATTATCCATTGGAGGAAATCATATTGTCCGTGCAGATAGAAGTCCCACATATTCTATGACCTGTGTTCTTACAGGTGCCATCATTAACACAATTCTGGATCCCCTTTTCATCTTTGGGTTTGGTTGGGGAATTAAGGGTGCTGCCTGGGCAACGGTGATCGGACAGGTTGTTTCCGGTATTTTGGTGGTTATCTATTTTGGAAAATTTCGTAAAATGTATCTGGAGATGAGCATGTTAAAGCCTTCTTCAGAGTGCCTGAAAGCCATTATTTCTCTTGGAATGGCGTCCTGTATTAATCAGATCGCTATGGCAATTGTTCAGATTGTACTAAACAATATTTTACGTTATTACGGCGGTTTATCTATTTATGGAAGTGATATTCCAATCGCCTGTGTAGGAGTTATTTCAAAAGTAAACCAGGTGTTTATGGCGATTTGTATTGGAATTTCTCAAGGCTGTCAGCCAATCTGGGGCTTTAATTATGGGGCAAAAAAATACGACAGGGTAAGACTTGCATACCGTCATTCCATGATTGCATGTACTGCGATTGCTACTGTATTTTTCCTTTGTTTTCAATTATTTCCCCACCAGATTGTAAGTATTTTCGGAACTGGAAGTGACCTTTATTTCCAGTTTGCAGAACGCTATCTGAAGATTTTTATGTTTATGACATTTGCAAATGGGATTCAGCCAATGTCCTCAGGATTTTTTACATCTATTGGAAAGGCAAAGCTTGGAATCGTCATGTCCCTGACCAGACAGGTGCTGTTTCTTTTGCCGTTGATTATTGTTTTCTCATTGATAATGGGAATTGACGGAGTTATGTATGCAGGACCGATCGCAGACGCAGCTGCATTTGCACTGGCAATATTGTTCGCAAGAAGAGAGCTTGGGGCTATGAACAAATAAAGGAAAGAATGGCAAAAAATATATGAATAATTTACTGGAACAGATAAAAAAGAACAATGCTTCTGCTTTTACCCACGGTGGAAAATTCCATGCAGATGATGTTTTTTCGGCTGCTTTATTACTGTATTTAAACCCGGAAATCAATATTTCCAGGGGAAATAAAGTGCCAGAGATATTCGATGGAATTGTGTTTGATATTGGCCGGGGTCAGTACGATCATCATCAGAAGGACAGCAGAATCAGGGAAAATGGGGTGCCTTATGCAGCATTTGGACTTCTCTGGGAGGCACTTGGTAAGGAGATATTAGGCGTGGAACTGGCTGAAAAGTTTGACCAGTCTTTTGTTCAGCCACTGGATAATAATGATAATACAGGTGAAAAAAATGAACTGGCGACGCTGATTGGAAATTTTAATCCGGCATGGGATGTTCAGGGTGGAAGTGATGAAGCATTTTTCCAGGCCGTGAGTGTGGCAGGCATGATCCTGGAAAATAAATTTCAGCGTTATCTTGGAAATGAGCGTGCGGACAGGCGTGTGGAAGAAATTCTGGAGATGCATAATGAGGCCATTTCTTCAGGAAAAAAGTCAGAAGAAGAGGCAAAAATCCTGGTTCTTCCAGAATTTGTACCATGCCAGAAACGCCTGTCAGAGACAGAAATTGCCTTTGTGATTTTTCCATCAAACAGAGGTGGATATTGTATTCAGCCACAGAAAAAAGAGTATTCCCTGAACTATAAATGTAGTTTTCCAGTGGAATGGTTAGGTCTGGAAAATGAAGAACTGGTTCAGAAAACTGGTCTTGAAAGTGCCGGATTCTGTCATAAAGGTGGTTTTCTTATGACCGCAGGAACTCTGGAGGATGCGATAAAAGCCTGTGAGATCAGTCTTGCGCAATTTCATGAAAAGCCGGTTATTGTTAATTTTGGCGGAGATTCTGAGGTGGATGAATTGCTTCTGAAGCTGCCGAAATTACAGGCTGCGAAGGTAGTTCACATTGATTTTCCACAGCTTCCGGAATTGGAAATGCAGGATATTTATGGGGAAATTCTGATGGAAAAGCAGGAGTGGAAGGCTGTTGTTAAAGAGCAGGTAAAGCAGATCTTGAAGTACAAACCGGAGGCTGTTTTTGTAGGAGATAATATATTTGCAGCATATCCGGTGGTGCATACCCTAAGGAAGAAACACATTCCTGTACTCACATTGGCAAAGAAGAATAGCGAGAAAATTATAGTCAGAATACCCTCCGGATCATAAGAAGTCTGGATGTGAATTATAGAAATATCCATCTGGGCAGCACATTGTTCGTGAGTTTTCTTCTCCAGATCTACCAGACGGATGACTTCGTATTTATCCCCTTATTTTCGACATATGTCAATTATGACTCTGAAAGAAGTATTTATCAAGAGTTATTTTCCTATTTCTGCAAGGTTATTTCCCTTAATTCCACAGGGAAATATTGACATATTCCACTGTAAGGAGTACAGTCCAATAAGAAAGAAAATAGTGCCTGTGAATGCAGACATTATGAATCAGAAAAGACAGAAGAGGTATAAATATGCTGAAAGTAAAGAACCTGACTTTTGAAGTGAACGAAGAAGGGAAAAAGCGATGTCTGGTAAATCATATCAGTTTTGATGTTCAGGATGGAGAAATGCTGGTTATTACCGGACCGAACGGTGGAGGAAAATCCACTCTGGCCAAGGTGCTGGCTGGTATTGAGAAAGCTGACAGCGGAGAAATTTATCTGGACGAAGAGAATATTACAGAATATGATATTGATCATCGTGCGAATGCGGGAATCGGATATGCATTCCAGCAGCCACCGCGATTTAAAGGAATGACAGTGAGAAGACTTCTGGCACTTGCAGCAGGCAGGGAGCTGACTGAGGAAGAGAGCTGCGACCTTCTTTCCGCAGTGGGACTTTGCTCCGAAGATTACCTGAACCGTCAGCTGGATGGAACTCTTTCCGGAGGAGAAATGAAGCGAATTGAGATTGCTACAGTCCTGGCGAAATCCCATAAAGTGAGTATTTTCGACGAGCCTGAAGCAGGAATCGATCTCTGGAGTTTTTCCATGCTGATCAAGCGTTTTGAGGAAATCCACCGTGAGAAAAAAGAATGTCTGATCCTTATTTCCCATCAGGAAAAAATCATCAATATGGCAGACAAGATCATGGTGATCGAAGACGGCGAAGTGAAAAAATATGGTGCCAAAGAAGACGTTTTCCCAACCTTATTTCAGCAGGAAAAATGTCAGAAATGCTTGACTGAAGGAGGAAAATGTAATGATTAAAGTAGAAGAGACAACCCAGGGAGTACTGGATAAGATCAGTGAAGGGTTTGCCCAGAAAGGTGCCTATAATCTTCGTCAGAATGGTATTTCCATCTGTCATGGAGACAGCGAACATATAAAAATCAGGAAAAAAGAAGATAAACAGGGAATTGATATTTACATTGACGGAGAAACAAAAGGCGAGAAGGTTTTTATTCCTGTAGTCGTAAGTGTGTCTGGAATGACAGATCTGGTTTACAATGATTTTTATATTGCAGACGGTGCTGACGTAGATATTATTGCTGGCTGCGGAATCCATAACAGTGGATGCAATGACAGCCGTCATGATGGAATCCATACCTTCCATGTAGGCAAAAATGCCAATGTACATTATGAAGAGAAGCATTATGGAGAAGGAAATGGAACCGGAAGCAGGGTGCTGAATCCGGTAACAAATATTGAACTTGGTGAAAATTCCGTATTTACTTTGGATACGGTTCAGATCAAGGGTGTAGATTCCACTGTGCGTACCACAAATGTTTCAATGGAAGCGGATTCCAAGCTGTTTGTGCTGGAGCGTCTGATGACTGACGGAGAGCAGAAAGCAGAGTCTGATATGGAAGTCTGTATGAATGGAGCAGGATCTTCTGCACAGATCATTTCCCGTTCTGTTGGAAAAGGTCATTCTTCGCAGGTGTTCCATCCTAAGGCAGTTGGAAAGAATAAGTGTCATGCGCATATTCAGTGTGATTCCATTATCATGGATCATGCAGAAGTCGGTTCAATCCCGGAGATTCAGGCGAAGCATGTGGATGCAGCTATCGTTCATGAGGCGGCTATTGGCAGAATCAATGACGAACAGCTTCTGAAGCTGAGAACCCTCGGTATGACAGAGGCAGAGGCAGAGAATGTAATTATTGAGAATTTCCTGAGCTGATATGGTGTCTAAATGACAGTCATAATGAAGTTTATACCACTTCATTATGACTGTTTTTTTACTTTATAAGAAATTACTCCGTAATGTTCCAATAAAGTAAAAAACGCTCCGCGAGGATGCGACCAGATGCATGTGGAATATGTCTGCTAAAGCAGACTGCATCTGGCGCGCAAAGCGTAACAAGTCCCTCAAAGATTGAGGGATTTAGGGAGTTTGAAGCGGACTTGTCCGCTTTGTTCTCTACCAGGATTCTTTTTTTGGACTACAGGTAGTATAATATTGATCATGCAGACAGGTGAGTAAGGCAAAAATGGGAGGTATATATGGCTTGGCTGAAATTTGTGCAGGAGAATAAATATATAGAAGTGGAAAAAGGAATAACTGTTCTGGAAGCTGAAATCAGGGCAGGGCTGCGTCCGGATGCACCTTGTGGCGGACAGGGCAGGTGTGGAAAGTGCCTGGTGAAGATGAATGGACAGGTTGTTAAAGCCTGTCAGGTGAAAGTAAGTGAAGATAGAGAATACATAATAGAAACACTGGATAAAGGCGGGGACGAGAAAATCCTGACGGATGGATATAATCGGGAGGTTATATTTGCGCCAGGGCTTCGAATTGCAAGGCTTACACTTTTGAAAGCCGGACCAGGGGAGAAAAAATCGGACTGGCAAAGGCTTCTGGATGCGCTTGGAGAGGTTGATAGCGAGATTGACCAGGAGAAAATGGAAGTGGATCCTGGTCTGGCAGGAGAGCTGTATGAGAAACGCATGGAAGCAGAGGAATGGTATGTGATCTACAGCAGGCGGCGTATTATGGAATTGAGAAGAAAAGCCGGCCGAAGATGCCTGGCAGCTTTTGATATTGGGACGACTACGATCGCGGGATATCTTCTGGACGGTGAAGATGGAAAAACTTTGGCAGTGGAGAGCAGGATAAATCCACAGGTTCAGTATGGCGCAGATGTGATCATGCGGGCAAATTATGCAATGGAGCATGGAACTGAGGCATTAAGCAGTTGTGTACAAAAAACAGTCAATGAGATGCTGGGAGCTTTGACAGAAACTGTGGGAGTCAGGAGAGAGGATATTTTCCAGGTGTGTATTGTGGGAAACACCTGTATGCATCATCTTTTTCTTGGAATCTCTCCGGCATCGCTGGTACATGCACCTTACACACCGGCTGTAAGTGAACGGCTGGTGCGAAATGCCCGGGATTACGGCTTGGATGTACACAGGAAAGGTGAATTGATTCTGCTTCCCAATATTGCAGGATATGTGGGGGCAGATACATGTGGCTGTCTTCTGGCTGTCAGACAGGATCTGAAAGAGGAGATTTCCCTGATGATCGATATCGGCACCAACGGAGAAATGATTTTGGGAAACCGGGACAGGCTGGTGGCTTGTTCCACTGCGGCAGGACCTGCTTTTGAGGGGGCTAAAATAGAGTGTGGAATGCGTGGGGCAGCAGGCGCTGTAGATCACGTAAAATATGAGAATGGAAAATGGAGTTATACCACGGTGGGAAATAAGCCCGCAGCAGGTCTGTGCGGCTCTGGATTGATTGATCTGGTAGCAGGACTTCTGGATGCCGGGTTATTGGAAGAGAATGGGATATTAAAAAGCGGACAGGAAAACCAGAAAGTATTTCTGCTGGTTCCACCGGAACAGACAGAGAATAAACGAGGGGTTTATCTTACGCAGAAAGACATTGGGGAAGTTCAGCTGGCAAAGGCTGCAATCGCGGCTGGAATTCAGATTCTTATGAAGCAGCTTGGAATTACGGAAAAAGAGATTTGTTCGGTCTATATTGCAGGTGCTTTTGGCAATTATATGGATCCGGTCAGTGCGGGAAAGACAGGACTGTTGCCTCCGACACTAGCAGAAAAGGTAAAACCTGTGGGAAATGCGGCGGGTGAGGGTGCCAGAATTGCGCTGGTAAATGAGCAGGAAATGCAGGAAATGGATGAACTGGTGAGAAGGATTGAATTTGCAGAGCTGGCTGCTTCAGCGGAGTTTCAGGATTATTTTATAGATGAATTAAATTTTCAGACAGCAGAACAGGCACGCGGAGATTAAGACAGAAAGGATCAGGACAATGGATATTAAAAAAATAGAACAGATTGGACTACAGCAGGGATTCTCACATGTTGTTTTACTGGATTGTGATACGATTGAACTGAAACCGGAGGTTCGTCAGATGTGTGCATCCGATATGTGCCATAAATATGATAAATGCTGGAGTTGTCCACCTGGATGCGGTACTCTTGAAGAATGTGAGAAGAGAGTCAGACAGTATAAATATGGAATTCTTGTTCAGACTGTGGGAGAACTGGAGGATGCACTGGATGGGGAGGGAATGATGGAAACAGAGTCCAGACATAAGAAATATTTTGTTGAATTTGAAAAGAAACTGAGAGACATATATCCGGATATGCTGGCAATTGGAGCTGGATGCTGTACGAAATGTAAAGTCTGTACATATCCGGATGAACCCTGCAGATTTCCGAAGCAGGCTTTTTCCTCAATGGAGGCTTACGGAATGCTGGTGACACAGGTTTGCCAGGCTAATGGTTTGCAGTATTATTACGGAAATTGCACAATCGCGTTTACAAGCTGTTATTTGTTGGAACGTGTTTGTACAGAATAGAGAAAGACGCTGTTTCTCGAGAAAAAGGACGGGAAACAGCGTCTTTTGCCAGTTTGGAAACTATCTCTGATAAAATTATAACGAAAAAGATACAGCGCAGTTTTTGGGGGTTCACACAATCTGGGTTCACACAATCTTCACAAATAATTAGCACTCACCTATTGACAGTGCTAACAATACGTGTTATATTACATACAGAACAAAGGAAGAGAGAAAAAGCTTCCGGTTCCGTTAAAGATGATAATAAAACATGGAAATGTTCACAATATAAGGAGGAATGAGTTATGTTAATGCCTAGTATTTTTGGAGAAAATTTATTTGATGATTGGATGAGATTACCAGCAGAAAGAGAGAATAACAGAAGCTACAGAGCAGCAGAGCTGATGAAGACAGATATTAAGGACGTTGACGGAAATTATGAACTGAGCATAGATCTTCCGGGCTTCCATAAAGAGGATGTGAAGATTCAGCTGAAAGATGGATATCTTAATATCCAGGCTGCAAGAACTGAGAATAAAGATGAGAAAGACAATAATGGTAAATTTATCCATAGAGAACGTTATACCGGACAGTGCTCCAGAAGCTTCTATGTAGGTAAAGATGTAGAGCATGAGGATATTCATGCGAAATATGATAATGGTGTCCTGACTGTTACTTTCCCGAAGGAAGCCAAGAAGAAAGAGCCGGAAGAGAAGAAGTTTATTTCTATTGAAGGCTAAATATGATGCTTAAGCAAATTTCATAATTGATATAGATTGTTTCATACCCCCTCATTATTGCCTGCCGGCTTTTCGCCGACAGGCTTTTCTTGCGTTAAAAATAAATGTACAGTATAATATAGGATGATATGAGTGTTAAAAGGTTACGAAAGAGGTAAGTATGGAGAAGGAGAAAAAAATAACAAACAGGTATCGTACCCCGTCATTGATCGTGATGCTTACTCATGAGGATCAGACTGTCCAAAACGCATATGAAATTTTTGATGCATATAAGGATTCTGATGCAGAATACTGGGGATTTAAGGAAGAACCGCTTCCCATTTCCCAGATGAAAGACCTTTATGCATATATGAAAAGCTGTGGCAAAAAAACAGTTCTGGAAGTGGTTGCATATACACAGGCAGAGTGTATGTCAGGTGCAAAAATGGCTGCAGAATGCGGCTGTGATCTTTTGATGGGGACTGTTTATTCAGATGCTGTGAATGAATTTTGCAGGGAAAACGGAATCAAATATATGCCATTCGTGGGAGAAATCCATGATCGCCCGTCCATTCTGGAGGGAACCTGCGAAGAGATGATCCTTCAGGCCAGAGAATATCTTGCGAAAGGCGTCTATGGAATTGATCTTCTGGGATACAGATATACAGGAGATGCAGTCCGGCTGAATGAAGAGTTTGTAAGGGCTGTGGATGCGCCTGTCTGTATAGCAGGAAGCATCAATGGTTATCAGAGACTGAATGAGATCAGGAAAGCAGACCCGTGGGCATTCACAATAGGCAGTGCATTTTTTGAAAACAAGTTTGACGGTAATTTCGGAGAACAGATCAATAAAGTTTGTCAGTACATAAAAGGTGAGAAGATAACATGATAAAAAAATATTATCCATATGAATATGCCAAAAGTGTGTTTTTGATTGACTACCAAAAGCTGTATCAGAAAGGTTTTCGGGGAATTATTTTTGATATAGACAATACACTGGTACACCATGGTGACGATTCCACACCGGAGATTGATGATCTGTTTCGTAAAATTCAGGGGCTTGGTCTGAAAACATTGCTGTTGTCAAATAATGACAGAGAAAGAGTGGAACGATTTATTAAAAATATAGATACACCTTACATCTGTGATGCGGATAAACCCAATCCTCAAAATTATCTGAAAGCAGTGGAGATGCTGAATATAAAAAAAGAAGAGACAGTGGTTATAGGAGACCAGGTATTTACAGATATCCTGGGAGCAAACAGAAGTGGTCTTGCCAGTATTCTTGTCAGGTTTATCAGGCAGGATAATGAAAAGTGGATCGGAAAACGGAGATACGTTGAATATGCAATCCTGGAATGCTGGAAACGTGATAAAAGCTGTTACAGGAGAATTGGTGATATTTATACAGAAGGAACGGCCTCAAATATGAAGAAAAAGAAAGAAAAAAAGCTTTTTTGTGAGATCTGTCCGCTTACATATGAAATCTCAAAGGCAAAAGAGGTATGTAAAAGACATATACAGGATTTTACAGGCAAAGAGAAGTTTAGTACTGTAAAACAAAAAGAGAAGCTACCAAATCTGGTGTTCAGCTACAACTCCGGTCTCATAAAAAAAGGAAAAGGAATAGATCCCGTGCTTCAGAAAAACAAGGCAAGAAACATCCGCCTTGCATCTTCCAGGATAAATGGGATGATCATTCATCCTGGAGAGACTTTTTCGTTTTGGAGGACTGTAGGGAAAACATCAAAGAGAAAGGGCTACCGGGATGGTCGTATTATTATAGGAGATAAGCTTATGCCCGGGCTTGGAGGCGGACTTTGCAATCTTGGAAATACCATTCATCTTCTTGTACTTCACAGCCCTCTTACCGTAACTGAATTTCACAGCCATTCAGATGCGCTTGCACCGGATCATGGTAAGCGTGTTCCATTCAGTTCCGGGACATCTGTCAGCTATAATTATATAGACTACAGGTTCAAAAATAATACAGATCAGAATGTACAGCTTCTGTTATGGTGTGAAAACGGGAAATTATGCGGAGAGCTGAGAAGCGAGCGGGAATTTCCGCACTATTATGAAATTATTGAAGAGAACCACCATTTCCATAAAGAAAAAGAAAAATTTTTCAGAATTTCACAGATTTACCGGAATGTGATCGACAGAGCCACCGGTGAAATAACAGACAAACAGCTCATTCGGGATAATCATTCAGAAGTAATGTATGATTATGACCAGATTCCGCAGGAATTAATACGGTAAAAGCTGGTTCTTTACATCATTTCCATGGTCTGTTATACTTGTCTGGAATTTGGCAACTATAGAAGAAGGAAGTTAATCATGAACTACATTGTATTTGACCTGGAATGGAATCAGAGTCCGGGAGGAAAAAGATGGTCCAACAGTCGTCTGCCTTTCGAAATTATAGAAATCGGCGCAGTAAAACTGAATGAAAAGAAAGAAATTGTGGACAGCTTTCAGCGCCTGATCAAACCCCAGGTGTACAACTGGATTCATGACAGTATCCATGAAGTGATTCACATGAATTATAAGGACCTGCAGAATGGAACACCTTTTTCCCAGGCTGTTACAGAGTTTCTGGAATGGTGTGGTGAAGAATATATTTTCTTTACCTGGGGAAATCAGGATGTGATGGAGCTGCAGCGGAATATGAAATATTACGGCAAGCTTTCCCTGGTTCCGGGGCCTGTGACCTATTATGATGTGCAGAAATTGTTTGCCATCCGCTATGAGGAAAATGGCGAACGAAGAGCACTGGAGTTTGCCGCTGACAAAATGGGTGTGGAAAAAAAGATGGACTTCCACCGTGCTCTGGGGGACGCGTATTACACCGCATGTGTTTTGCAGAAAATTGAAGATGCGTATATTTTTCCCAATTCTTCTCTGGATGTGTACCAGAATCCCAAGAGCAAAAGAGAAGAAATTCATATTTCTTATCCAACCTATGATAAATACGTTTCCAGGGAATTTTATTCCAGGGAGAAGGCAATGAAGGACCGTGAAGTGACCAGTACGAAATGTCCTCTTTGTCACAACCCTGCCAAGAGAAAAGTCCGTTGGTTTATGAACAATTCCAAGGTATATTACAGCGTGTCTCTTTGTCAGGAGCATGGCTATGTATTGGGGAAGATCAGAATCCGACGGACGGAAGACAATATGTACTATGTGATTAAGAAGCTTACGAATATAACATCTGAAGAAGCCGATGAAATCAGGCAGAAGCGTGATGCCCACCGGGCAAAAAGGCGGGTAAAAAAAGAAGAAAAATAAAAAACTAACAATTGGTTAATAGAAAAATCCTCTCCTGACAGATACACTGATTAATAAGAAAAGTTACCAGTGTATATAAGAAAAAAAGGAGGGGATTTTATGATTTTGAAAAAGTATTTCAAAAAGTGGGAGAAGTTTATCATAACGTTCATATTTGCAATGCTTATGATAATTTGCTTCGGACCGGAGCAGACACAGGCTGCGATCACGAAGAAAGCTACCCAGGACGGATTTATAATCAGTGGAAGCGGAACTCTGGATCTGCGAAGTGGAAATCGATTTAAGTATTATCTTAATTATCAGATTCCATCTGAAGAAGCAATGGATTATCAGGTGGACGCAACCATTACTTTTTCAAGGGATGATTTGTCTCTGAATTGGGTAAGCTTATGGCTGGATGATAACAGTACCTATTTGTATCCCACTGGAGATAACAGCGCGCGGGGCTCAGAGTCCTTCAGTGAGTCAGGCAAGCTGGAAGTTATGGAAATAGGGCTGATTTACGATGGCTATATTCCGGAACAATATGTGGATTTTAATATTACAGTAAATGTTCGGGAAAATCGCAAAAATGCAGATATCAAAATTTATCCGCCGGAAAATAATTATGATAAAACTACAGGCTTGTTTTTGGTAACAGTGGATGATCCGTATGTTTTTGCTTCAAATAAGGATTCGTCGAAATACTCTGTAAGTATTTCAGATCCATCAGTGGCAAAGGTTACAGAGATTAAGACCAGTTCCAATGACAGCTTTAATGTAAGTGTTTATTTTCTGAAAGCCGGTTCAGCAGATTTTGTTTTTAAATACGGAAAGCAGACGCAAAAAATTTCATTTACAGTACGCAAAACGGTTATAACAGTCTCCAATTCCATTTCCCTTAAAGTGGGAGACACCACAAGGTTTTCTGATTATGTATTTAAAACCGGCGGCGGAAGTATTACAATCAAGAAGGTAAAATCCAGCAATAAAAAGATTGTTGATGCAACAGGCGGTTTTATTACTGCGAAGAAGCCAGGCACTGCGAAGGTAAGCGCCCTGGTAAATGGCAAGCGAAGAACCATAACAGTAAACGTAAGTAAGAAACCTGCGCCAAAGCCTACACTGAAACAGCTTCGTGTAAAAGTAGTCGGTTATAAATATTATCCAACCTCAGGTAAAACCTATTACAAAACAAAATTTACCAACAAATCAAAAGCAACCATTACCAAAGTAAAGCTTCGTTTTACCATGACCATTAATGAAGAAATGACACGAACCATGACTTTTAAAGTTAACATAAAACCAGGAAAAACCAAGACGATGAAGCTTAATATAGGAAAATTGATAGCAAATCCATCCAATATTAAAGTGAAATGTTTAAAGCTTTGGTATAAGAAGTAAAGTACAGAAAAAGATCGGGCTGGAGCGTTCAAATACGCTCCAGCCCGTTGTCTGTAGTTGGGAAATTACGTTTATGCTTTGGGAATCGTCAGCAGATTCGTCAGAATCGACCTCTCATACTGCATTCCCCATCCGACCATCTGACCATTGAAATAATATTTACTCTTCAATCTTAACGGCCCTACTGCATTGGAAAGAATAGCCTGCTTCTTGGTAAGGGTGCCAAGGTCAGTTCCATTTGGAACAGTGACGTAAACATTCTTTGTGTAATAGAACGGATAGGTATTTCCGCAATTGTTCAGCAGATACTCTTCACTTGGAAGATTTTTCTTAGGTACCGGGTTCTTGCTGATTTTGACCTTCTGGTCTTCAAAATTATCAAAACCGTAATCCAGAAGGCTTTTGGTATCACTCCATGCACCGTTTACAGAATTCAGGACAACTGCGACAAGTGTCATATTGCCACGCTTCGCATAGGTGATCAGTGTTGAACCGGCAGCGTCTGTATATCCTGTTTTTCCTCCGAGAACACCATCGTAAGCGTAATCCCTGCCTGCCATCATTTTGTGATGATTGAGAAGGTAACGGGTTTCTTTAAAGATATTTGTTGGCGGAATGTTGTAAAGGTCTGTTGTGAAAAACTTCCTGCAAAGAGGATTCTGCCAGGCTGCCTTGGCTATTTTCGCCATATCGTTTGCAGTGGTAACGTGGGTCTCATCCGGGAGTCCATTTGGGTTATTGAAATGGGAATTTTTGCAGCCAAGCTGCTGTGCCCTGGTATTCATCAATTCTACAAATTTCTTCACAGAACCGGAAACCTCTTCGCCGATACCAAGAGCCATTTCATTAGCTGATTCCAGCATCAGTGCCATCAGACACTGCTCAACTGTGAAAACTTCCCCTGCATCACCATAAATAGTGGAGCTTCCGGCTTCAATTCCATAAGCTGCCTGCTGGGATAATGTAAGCTGTGCAGAGGTGTCCAGGTTTTCACATCCCAGAAGACAGGTGAGAAGCTTGGTGATACTGGCTGGATAAAGCTGGGTGTCAGCATTCTTGGAATAGAGAATTGCTTCTGTATTCAAATCCATGAGAACTGCAGCCTGAGCCTCAATCTGGGGACCCTTCGGCCAGTCCTGAACAGAGTCTGTGTCAGCCGCCTGTGCATAGTATTGTGTATGAGGATCGGGAGTAGGTGTAACAGATGCTGTTGTATCTGCTGCAGTGGTGTCAGTGGCTTCTGCAAGAACAGTGCCAGCTTGCCCAAGCAGCATTCCTGTTGCAAGAACTCCGCAGAAAATTCGTTTTATTTTCATTTGAAGATTTCTTCTGCGCATATAAAATCCTTTCTTACTAAATGTATATAGAACTGCAAACTCCGCTTGCAGCTACGTTTGCGTAGCATAATATTTCAATGCTACACCTTGAAATATTATTTTATTATACCACTTTTCCCTGTATGAAAATATTAAAAGAGTGTGAATTGTTCCTGTCATCTGGAAAAATCGACAAATCCAGCAGATTTCCCCGTATTCTCCTAGCTTTTTCGGCGGAAAAACACTTGACATATAGAAATTCAGACCCTTATAATAGACAGGAAACAGAATAGTTAAAGACTGCGATGGAGACAGTAAGCTGGCTTTGAACGTTTAAGATCACAGGGGAGAAGCGTTCCCGGATCTTTTCAGCGAGACGGGGATGGTGTAAGCCCGATACAAGTAGATTCAGCCGAAGATCACTCCGGAGTTTTATCTCTGAAGGAATCAGTAGGAGGTAACGGAATTCCCCCGTTACAGGGAGCGTGTATCGGCTGCATGTGTAAGCCCGTACAATGTAACAGGTGGTATAACGAGTGCTGACAGCTTTCGTCCTTTTGCAGGATGGAAGCTTTTTTTATGTAATAGGAAATTTCAACAGCAATCGACTGATAATTTTTAAGGAGGAAAAAGCTTTGTACCAGAAAGTAGACACGAATCTGAATTTCGTAGATCGCGAGAAAAAAGTAGAAGAATTCTGGAAAGAAAACCATATTTTCGAAAAAAGTATGGAAAACCGTAAAGAAGGCCCGACTTACACATTCTATGACGGACCGCCAACTGCAAACGGCAAGCCGCATATCGGCCATGTACTGACACGTGTTATCAAGGATATGATCCCGAGATACCGCGCAATGAAGGGTTACATGGTTCCGCGTAAGGCAGGATGGGATACCCATGGTCTTCCGGTAGAGCTTGAAGTAGAGAAGAAGCTTGGTCTGGATGGAAAAGAGCAGATCGAGGAATACGGTATGGAGCCGTTCATCCAGCAGTGTAAAGAGAGTGTCTGGAAATACAAAGGAATGTGGGAGGATTTCTCCTCAACAGTTGGTTTCTGGGCAGATATGGAGCATCCATATGTAACCTATGAGGACAATTATATTGAGTCCGAGTGGTGGGCACTGAAAGAAATCTGGAACAAAGGTCTCTTATACAAAGGCTTCAAGATCGTTCCTTACTGCCCACGCTGCGGAACCCCGCTTTCATCCCAGGAGGTTTCCCAGGGCTATAAATTAGTAAAAGAGCGTTCTGCAATCGCACGTTTCAAAGTGGTTGGAGAGGACGCATATTTCCTGGCATGGACTACCACACCGTGGACACTGCCTTCTAACGTTGCGCTTTGTGTAAATCCGGATGAGACTTACTGTAAAGTAAAAGCAGCAGACGGATACACTTACTATATGGCAGAAGCACTTCTTGACAAAGTACTTGGCAAGCTTGCAAAGGAAGAAGAGCCTGCATATGAGGTTCTGGAAACTTATAAAGGTAAAGATCTGGAATACAAGGAATATGAGCCGCTGTTTAAATGCACCGGTGACTATGTAGCATCCAAGGGCAAGAAAGCGCATTATCTCGTATGTGATAACTACGTTACCATGAGTGATGGTACCGGTATCGTTCATATCGCTCCTGCATTCGGTGAAGACGACAGCCGTGTAGGACGTGAATATGACCTTCCATTTGTACAGTTTGTAGATGGCAAGGGTGATCTTACTGCTGAGACACCATATGCCGGTGTATTTGTTAAGAAAGCAGACCCAATGGTACTGGCTGATCTTGAAAAAGAAGGCAAGCTGTTCGATGCTCCGAAATTTGAGCATGATTACCCACACTGCTGGCGTTGTGATACACCACTGATCTACTATGCAAGAGAATCCTGGTTTATCAAAATGACAGCTGTTAAAGACGATCTGATCCGCAATAACAATACCATTAACTGGATCCCGGAGAGCATCGGTAAAGGACGTTTCGGTGACTGGCTTGAGAACGTTCAGGACTGGGGAATCAGCCGTAACCGTTACTGGGGAACTCCACTGAATATCTGGGAGTGCAGCTGCGGTCATATGGAATCTGTTGGAAGCCGTCAGGATCTCTATGAGAAAACTGGTGACGAGCGCGCCAAGACCGTAGAGCTTCACCGCCCATACATTGACGAGCTTACCATGAAGTGTCCGGAGTGTGGAGGCACTATGCACCGTGTACCGGAGGTTATTGACTGCTGGTTCGATTCCGGAGCAATGCCATTTGCACAGCATCATTATCCATTTGAGAATCAGGAGCTGTTCAAACAGCAGTTCCCGGCAAACTTTATTTCCGAGGCTGTTGACCAGACAAGAGGATGGTTCTACTCCCTTCTTGCTGAGTCTACTCTTCTGTTTAATCAGGCTCCATATAAGAACGTTATCGTTCTTGGACATGTTCAGGATGAGAATGGCCAGAAGATGAGTAAGTCCAAAGGAAATGCAGTGGATCCGTTTGATGCACTTCAGACTTACGGTGCAGATGCGATCCGCTGGTACTTCTACATCAACAGTGCACCATGGCTGCCGAACCGTTTCCATGGCAAGGCTGTTCAGGAAGGTCAGCGTAAATTCATGGGTACTCTGTGGAATACCTATGCATTCTTTGTACTTTATGCAAATATTGATAACTTCGATGCTACCAAATATACACTTGACTATGACAAGCTTCCGGTTATGGATAAGTGGCTCCTCAGCAAGCTGAATACACTTGTAAAGACCGTTGACGAGGATCTGAACGACTATAAGATTCCGGAGACTGCAAGAGCACTTCAGGGCTTTGTAGACGAGATGAGTAACTGGTATGTAAGACGCTGCCGTGAGCGTTTCTGGGCAAAAGGCATGGAGCAGGATAAGATCAATGCTTACATGACACTTTACACAGCACTGGTAACAGTTGCCAAGGCTGCAGCTCCGATGATCCCGTTCATGACAGAGGATATTTACCAGAACCTTGTAAGATCTCTGGATAAAACAGCTCCGGAGAGTATCCATCTCTGCGACTTCCCGGAAGTAAAAGAAGAGTGGATCAACAAAGATCTGGAAGAAAATATGGAAGAAGTTCTGGATGTTGTTGTTCTTGGCCGTGCATGCCGTAACACAGCAAACATCAAGAACCGTCAGCCAATCGGAACCATGTATGTAAAAGCTCCGAAGGTGATGGATAAATATTTCACAGACATTATTGCAGACGAGCTGAATGTAAAAGAAGTGAAATTTGCAGATGACGTGGAATCCTTCATTTCCTACAGCTTCAAACCACAGCTTCGTACAGTTGGACCGAAATATGGCAAGCTTCTTGGCGGAATCCGTACTGCACTTGCAGAAATCAACGGAAGCAAGGCTATGAGCGACCTGAAAACAAACGGTGTACTTGTGCTTGATATCGATGGAAACAAGGTTGAGCTTACAGAGGAAGACCTGCTCATCGAGACTGCACAGACAGAAGGCTATGTAACAGAGTCAGAAGGCGAGACCGCTGTTGTTCTGGATACAAACCTTACACCTGAGCTGATCGAAGAGGGATTTGTCCGCGAGATCATCAGTAAAGTACAGACCATGCGTAAAGAAGCTGGATTCGAGGTTATGGATAAGATCCGTGTTTCTGTAAAAGATAATGACAAGATTATCGAGACCATGAAGGCAAACGAGGCTGAGATCAAATCTGAAGTTCTGGCTGAGGAAGTCGTTTATGGCGAGACAGATGGTTATGTAAAAGAGTGGAATATCAATAAAGAGCATGTAACTCTTGGTGTAACAAAGCTCTGATTTAACAATAATTTCACTTTTGGTTCTATGTTTTGAGACATTTTACAGTTTACCGCATTTGCCGCAGGATTCAGGGCAGATGTTAATGAAACATACAACAGGAGGAACAAAATGATTGACAAACAGTTTGACAAAGAAACCTTCAAGAAAAGTGTAAAAGACAACGTTAAGTTTCTTTACCGCAGAAAGCTTGAAGAGGCAACTCAGGAGCAGCTTTTCCAGGCAGTAAGCTACACAGTGAAGGATGTAATCATCGATAACTGGCTTGATACACAGAATGCTTATGAAGAGCAGGATCCGAAAATCGTATATTATATGTCCATGGAGTTTCTTATGGGACGTGCCCTTGGAAACAACCTTTTAAACCTTGGCGCATACGGTGAAGTGAAAGAAGCTCTTGAAGAGCTTGGAATCGACATCAATGCACTTGAGGATCAGGAGCCGGATCCGGCACTTGGAAACGGCGGTCTTGGAAGACTTGCAGCATGCTTCCTTGATTCCCTTGCTACACTTGGATACAGTGCATATGGCTGCGGAATCCGTTACCGTTATGGTATGTTCAAACAGGAAATCAGAGACGGATACCAGGTTGAAGTACCGGATGCATGGCTTGAGGAAGGCTATCCATTTGAGCTCCGTCGTCCGGAGTATGCAAAAGAGGTACACTTCGGCGGATATGTAAGAGTTGAATATGACCAGGCAACCGGCCAGAACAAATTCATCCATGAAGGATACCAGGCAGTAAAGGCTATCCCATACGATATGCCAATCGTTGGATACGAGAACAATGTAGTAAATACACTTCGTATCTGGGATGCAGCTGCTATCGAAGAATTTGGATTTGATTCCTTTGACAAAGGTGATTACAAGAAAGCCGTTGAGCAGGAGAACCTTGCAAAGGATATCGTAAACGTTCTTTATCCGAACGACAATAAAATGTCCGGTAAAGAGCTTCGTCTGAAACAGCAGTACTTCTTCGTATCTGCAAGTATTCAGGCTGCAATCGAGAAATATAAGAAAACACATGATGATATCAAGAAGCTCCACGAGAAAGTCGTATTCCAGATGAATGATACTCATCCGACTATGGCTGTTGCAGAGCTTATGCGTCTCCTTATGGATCAGGAAGGTCTTGGCTGGGATGATGCATGGGCTGTAACTACCAAATGTGTTGCTTACACCAACCATACCATTATGGCTGAGGCTCTTGAGAAATGGCCGATCGAGCTGTTCTCCAGACTTCTTCCACGTGTATATCAGATCATCGAAGAGATCAACCGTCGTTTCATCATCGAAGTACAGAATAAATATCCTGGAAACTATGAGAAGATCAAAAAGATGGCAATCATTTATGACGGACAGGTTAAGATGGCTCACCTTGCAATCGTTGCAGGCTTCTCTGTAAATGGTGTTGCAAGACTTCATACAGAAATCCTGAAGAATCAGGAGTTAAAAGATTTCTATGAGATGATGCCTGAGAAATTTAATAACAAAACCAACGGTATCACTCAGAGACGTTTCCTTCTTCACGGAAACCAGAATCTTGCTGCATGGATCACAGACCATATTGGACCAGACTGGATCACAGATCTTTCCCAGATCGGCAAGCTGAAAGTATACGCTGATGATGAGAAAGCACTTCAGGAGTTTATGAACATTAAATTCCAGAACAAACAGCGTCTTGCGAAATATATTCTGGAGCACAATGGTGTTGAAGTTGATCCTCACTCCATTTTCGATGTGCAGGTTAAGAGACTTCATGAGTATAAGAGACAGCTTCTCAATATCCTTCATGTAATCTATCTGTACAACCAGATTAAATTACATCCGGAGATGGAATTCTATCCAAGAACCTTCATCTTTGGTGCAAAAGCTTCTGCAGCATATGCGCGTGCGAAAAAGATCATCAAACTGATCAACTGCGTAGCAGATGTTGTAAACAACGATCCATCAATTGGCGGCAAGATCAAAGTTGTATTTATCGAGAACTACAGAGTATCTAATGCTGAGATGATCTTTGCAGCAGCAGATGTTTCCGAGCAGATTTCTACTGCAAGTAAAGAGGCTTCCGGTACAGGTAACATGAAGTTCATGCTGAATGGTGCTCCTACACTTGGAACCATGGACGGTGCAAACGTAGAGATCGTTGAGGAAGTTGGTCAGGAGAACGCATTCATCTTCGGTATGAGCGCTGACCAGATCATTAACTATGAGAACCATGGCGGATACGATCCAGACTTTATCTACAACACAGATGCTGAGATCCGTCAGGTACTGATGCAGCTGATCAATGGAACCTTCTCCAGCGATACAGAGCTGTTCAGAGATATCTATGATTCTCTTCTGAACACTAAGAACTGCTCCAGAGCAGACCAGTATTTCATTCTCGGAGACTTCAGATCCTATGCTGAGGCTCAGAAGAGAGTGGAGGCAGCTTACAAGGATGAGAAGAAGTGGGCGAAGATGGCACTTCTGAACACTGCATGCAGTGGTAAATTCTCCTCTGACAGAACCATCCAGGAGTATGTAGATGATATCTGGCATCTGGATAAGGTTACTGTAACCAAGAGCGAGGCTGCTGA
>NZ_CAKRNY010000054.1 GCF_934371575.1 uncultured Blautia sp.
GATAACCTTGTTCACGTACTGGATGGATACTTCAACCAGGGTGCACATCATCTGAACGTAAACGTATTTGGAAAAGAGAAACTGATCGATGCTATGGAGCATCCGGAAAAAGAGGAGTATGCAAACTTCACTATCCGTGTTTCCGGTTACGCTGTTAAGTTCATCGATCTTACAAGAGAGCAGCAGCTGGATGTTATTGCCAGAACCTGCCACGACAGAATGTAATTGTAAAGGAATTATAAATGATAAAAGGCTATGTTCATTCTCTGGAAAGCTTCGGGTCTGTAGACGGACCCGGAGTGAGATATGTGATTTTTCTTTCCGGCTGCGCCATGCGCTGTCAGTTCTGTCACAATCCGGATACGTGGAATATGACAGAGGGGAAAGAATACGATGCGGATCAGCTTCTTAAGACAGCCCTTCGTTTCAAGTCTTATTGGGGCGAGAAAGGCGGTATCACGGTGAGCGGCGGGGAACCCCTTTTACAGATGGAGTTTCTTACTGAGTTTTTCCGCAAGGCAAAGGAAGCGGGAGTCCATACTACCTTAGATACAAGTGGTAATCCTTATACAACAAAGGAGCCATGGCATTCCAAATGGCTGGAGCTGATGAAGTATACGGATCTTTTGCTTCTGGACATCAAGCAGATTAATGAGCAGGAGCATATAAAGCTTACAGGGCAGACAAATACCAATATTCTTGCCATGGCCCGTGAGCTTTCCGATATGGAAAAGCCTGTTTGGATCCGTCATGTACTGGTACCGGGAGGCAGTGATAAGGATGAGTATCTGCACCAGCTGGCAGATTTTATCGGGACATTGAAAAACGTTGAGCGCGTGGAAGTACTTCCGTATCATACACTTGGAACCTTTAAATGGGAAAAGCTGGGAATTCCGTATCCGCTGGAGGGCGTGAAACCTCCAACACAGGAACGGATTGATAATGCCAGACGGATTCTGGGGGCAATATAAGAATTGAGCGTGAAATACGAACTCCTTAAAGTGGAGGTCATTGTGAACTGGAAAACGGTTCGCAGTGGCCTCTTTTAAGTTAGCGTTCCTTTATTATTTTTAATGCGGCGCAGGCCGTCTGACCGGTAAGCGCAGTAATACTGGAGAGCACGGGAACGTCTCCATATTTCCTGTTTTCATAAAATGCGTAATAACATCCATACAGAATATAAGTGAGCATAATATTAATATCTTTATCCTCACCATACTGCGGATAAGCCCCAAACACCAGCTCCTTCAAGGCCACCTCAATTTTCTGCACCAGGCACTTGCTCCTGCTTCCGGAAAAAAGAATCCCAATCAGTGAATCTTTTGCAAGAAATCCCATAAACAGCTCGCGGGAGAAATCGGCCGCATTTTCCAGTATTTTTTCCGGATGATTCAGATTTTCCATAATCGAGGATACCACCTCTGTTTCCAATGTATCTGAAAGATCGTAAATATCCTGATAGTGGGAGTAAAATGTAGATTTATTGATCTGTGCCTTTTCACACAGCTCTTTGATTGTGATTTTTTCCAGTTCTTTATGAGAACGAAGCTCTATAAAAGCATTTATAATACTCTGTCTTGTTTTTTCAACTCTGATATCCATTTGAGAAATCTCCTAAATCCAACACATTCTTGAAATGGTTGGAAATCCAACTAATGTCGTTTTTCGTCGGTGGCATTTTTTTCTCCACACAATTATACTTATTATACAAAGAAAAACAACTACTGTCTAATATCTTTTTACAATACAAATTGGGGGAAAATACATGGATTTTTATAATTTTTATACGGGAAAAGAATTTGAAGCGTATCAGTATCTTGGCGCGCATGTCTGGAAGGGCGGAACTACATTTCGTACCTTTGCACCGGCGGCGCAGCGTGTGTCTGTGATCGGCGAGTTTAATGACTGGACAGAGACACCTATGAATCGTGTTCACGACGGAAATTTCTGGGAGTGTACTATTAATGGTGTGGGTTCTGATCTGATGTATAAATACCGGATTTACCGTCAGGACGGCTCCTTTATAGACCATGCGGATCCATATGCTTTCTACAGCGAGATGCGTCCTGGAACAGCATCTAAGACGTATGCTCTGGGGGGCTATGAATTTGGCGACAGCAAATGGCTGAAAAACCGTAAAGCAACCTACGATAAGCCGGTAAATATTTACGAAATGCATTTTGGTTCCTGGAAAAAACGAGGGGAAGGTCAGGAGGACTGGTATACATATGAGGAGCTTGCTCCGATTTTGATCGCGTATCTGAAAGAGCATGGATACAATTATGTGGAAATCATGCCACTGTGCGAATATCCATGTGATGAATCCTGGGGCTATCAGGATACGGGATACTTTAGTCCAACTTCCCGCTATGGTAAGCCAGAAGAATTGAAATCCTTTGTAGATCAGTGTCATCAGGCCGGGATCGGTGTGATCCTGGACTTTGTCCCGGTACATTTTGCAGTGAATGATTATGCACTTGCTGAATATGATGGAACAGCTCTTTACGAATATCCCAATATGGCAGTTGGCCGCAATGAATGGGGCAGCTGTAACTTTATGCATTCCAGAGGAGAAGTATGCAGTTTCCTTCAGTCCTCCGCTTACTATTGGATGAGTGAATTTCACTTTGACGGACTGCGTATGGATGCCGTAGGAAATCTGATCTACTGGCAGGGGGATGCCAGCCGCGGTGAGAATCTTGCAGCGCTGAAATTTATCCGTACCATGAATCAGGGACTGAAGGAACGAATTCCGGAGTGTCTGCTTTTTGCCGAAGATTCCACTCCTTATCAGGGAGTAACCAAACCGGTATGGGATGGGGGACTTGGATTTGATTATAAATGGGATCTTGGCTGGATGCACGATACTTTGTCCTATTTTCAGGCTGATGCAGATGAAAGAAGGGAAAAATACCACAAGCTTACTTTTTCCATGATGTATTTTTATAAGGAACGTTATATTCTGCCGTTGTCCCATGATGAGGTTGTTCATGGAAAGGCAACCATTGCCCAGAAGATGAACGGTGACTACGATGGCAAATTCCCTCAAGCAAGAGCTTTTTACATGTATATGTATGCTCATCCGGGGGCAAAGCTGAATTTTATGGGAAATGAACTTGCACAGCTAAAAGAGTGGTGTGAGAAGGACGAGTTGGACTGGGTGCTTCTGAAATTCCCTATTCACGAAGCCTTCCATAAATTTATGGCAGATCTGAACAAATGTTATTTGAAAAACAATGCTCTTTTCCAGAGAGACTTTACTCAGGGGGGATTCTCATGGGTGGATTGTCACCAGGAGCAGAAGTGTATGTATCTGTTTGAAAGAATCAGCGGAGAACAGAAGATTCTGGCAGTATTTAACTTCTCCGATGAAGTTCAGGAATATACGCTGGAGAAAGACTATGCAGGATATGAGCTTCTTCTTGCAAGCGACATGGTAAAATATGGTGGCAAAAAACGCTATACAAAGAAGGAAAAAGAGATCAAAGGTGGTAAGGCAGTATTTAAAATGGGACCGTTCTCAGCGAGATATTATCTGGTGAAATAATCCGCTGGTATCATCGTCATATAAATAAGACCTGTCTCCGGATAAAAATGCTATATTGAAGGAATCTGTATGATAGCTGATTTATCTGGAGTACAGGTCTTAATAATTATTTTTTGGAAGAAATATGTGCTTTAATAGCAGCGAAGCTTTCTGGACTGATCACATGCTCAATGCGGCATGCATCGGATGTAGCAGTCTCCGGATCAACGCCAAGGCGGATTAGCCAGGAGGATAATAATTCATGACGCTCATAAATCATATCTGCAATCTTCTGTCCGGATTCGGTAAGATAAATATATCCTTCAGGAGTAACTGTGATGTGGTTCTTTTCACGAAGATTCTTCATAGCTACGCTGACACTTGATTTCTTAAAACCAAGTTCATCTGCAATATCAACGGAACGGACAACTGGTTTCTTTTTGCTGAGGACAAGTATGGTTTCCAGATAGTTCTCAGCGGATTCATTAGATTTCACAATAGATCACCTCAATTTTTTGCTTGTGTCTCGGTACAAGTATAGTATTTATAGGATACCATAGTTTGGGGATTTGGGCAATTGATTTTTGGAAAAATAAAGAAAGTACATTGTTGTTTTTGGCAATGACAAATTATTTTTGGGGGAGTATAATAAGACAAATTAATTTTTCGGGAGGTTTTTTATTATGTATACTGCTTCAAAGGAACGATATGCGACAATGGAATATAACCGCTGTGGAAACAGTGGACTTATGCTGCCGAAGGTTTCGCTTGGACTATGGCATAATTTTGGCGATACTTCTAATTTTGAGAACATGAGACAGCTGTGTTTTACTGCTTTTAACAATGGAATCACACAGTTTGACCTGGCCAATAATTATGGACCGGAGCCGGGAAGTGCAGAGATTAATTTCGGCAGGATTCTGAAAGAAGACCTGGGAAAATACAGGGACGAGCTGATCATTACTACCAAGGCAGGATATGAAATGTGGGATGGTCCTTATGGGAACTGGGGCAGCCGCAAGTATCTTCTGGCAAGTCTTGACCAGAGCCTGAAGCGTATGGGACTGGAATATGTAGATATTTTTTACCATCATAGAATGGACCCGGAGACCCCTCTGGAAGAGACCATGGGAGCGCTGGCCAGTGCAGTGCACAGCGGAAAAGCCCTGTATGTGGGGCTTTCCAATTACGATGGAAAAACACTTTCACAGGCAGCGTCGATTTTGCAGGAAATGCATTGTCCTTTTGTAATTAATCAGAACCGTTATTCTATTTTTGACAGAACCGTGGAGAAAAATGGACTGAAAAAGACCACAGGAATTCTGAAAAAAGGTCTGATCACCTTCAGTCCTCTTGCTCAAGGACAGCTTACAGACCGCTACCTTAATGGTATTCCGGAAGACAGCCGTATCCGTACAGATGGCAGATTTTTGAAGGAAAGCAATCTGACGCCAGAGCGTTTGCAGCAGATCCGGGAGCTGAATGATATGGCTGCAGGGCGTGGCGAGAAGCTTTCGGAGATGGCTCTTGGCTGGCTGCTTGCACAGCAGGAGGTGACCAGTGTACTCATTGGAGCATCACGACCACAGCAGATCCTTGATAACATAAAAGCAATCCACTGTGCACCATTTACAGAAGAAGAGCTTGCAAGAATTGATGAGATCGCAGAAGAGAATATAGGCAGATAAGCTTAAGCGGCAGAGAACTATTTATTACGATTTACAGGTAATATTTATTTCTCTGTCGCTTTTATAATATCCCCCCGGGGGGCTTGTGGAAATAAAATGAGTTTGTTAAATTTTATTCTTAAGGATTTACTTTCGGAGGAATTACAATTGGATAAATTACTGGATGAAATAGAGAGCTATTGGAGTACCCGTACAGAAGGGTATTCTGAGGTGAATGAAAAAGAGTTAAAGGGGATGCAAAAAAGGGCATGGCTGGAGACTCTGGAACATGGATTTGGAGAAAAAGAAAAAGATCAGCTTCGGATTCTTGATATCGGCACTGGTCCTGGATTTTTCCCTATGATCCTTGCGGAGGCAGGATATCATGTAACAGCCATAGATTACACCCCGGGAATGTTGGAAAAGGCTGCGGAAAATGCGTCGAAATTTATCGGGGAAAAGAAGAATCACATTGAGTTTAAAAGGATGGATGCCCAGGCATTGGAGTTTGAAGATGAAAGCTTTGATGTGATCATTTCCAGGAACCTGACCTGGAATCTGCCACACCCGGAAATGGCTTATAAGGAATGGCTTCGAGTGTTAAAAACGGGTGGAAAGCTTCTTAACTTTGACGCTAACTGGTACGGCTACCTCTATGATGATGAGAAACGTGAAGCTTATGAGAATGACCGTAAAAATGTGGAAAATGTAAGCCTGGATGATCATTATCTGTGCACAGATATTGACCGTATGGAAAAAATCGCACTGCAGGTTCCATTGTCTGAGACTAAGCGTCCGGGATGGGATGTGAAGGTATTAGAAGAACTTGGAGCAGCACAGATTCAGGTGAATGAGGATATCTGGCAACAGGTGTGGAGTGAGGAAGAAAAGTTAAATTATGGATCTACGCCTATGTTTATGGTAGAAGTTACAAAGTAACAAAAGAGCATAAACAGTGCAGAATATTGAGATATGCAGAATTTAGATCTGCTGAAAAGCATTGGCTATGGCTTTTTATATTATATGGAAAAGGTAGAAAAAGAATGAGTGAGATGATAAATATAGGCGGTTTAAGTGCTGCGCACGGGCAGCGGGTTCATGGTTTTATTACTATTGGAAACGGAGAATTTTCTCTTCCGGCGACCATTATACGGGGAGAAAAGCCAGGGAAAACTGCTCTTATCACAGCTGGTATCCATGCAGGAGAATATGTGGGAATTCAGAGTGCAGTAGAGCTTGGAAGAGATTTGAAAATCGAGAAAATGACCGGAACGGTAATTATTGTAAAGGTAGTTGGAAGAGAGGAATTTGAGAACCGTTATGGCTCTCTTTGCAGGGAAAATCAGGAGAATCTGAATCGTGTTTTTCCGGGAAAAAAGGATGGAACCAAGTACGAAAAGCTTGCTTATGCAGTAGTGGAAGAGCTGCAGAAAGCAGCTGATTATTATATTGATCTTCACAGTGGAGATGATTATGAGAAGCTGACTCCTTATGTGTATTATGCAGGAAAAGCTTCCCCTGAAGTGGTAAAACTTTCACGTCAGATGGCAGAGCAGGTGGATGTTCCTTATATGGTGAAATCTGAAGTTGCATCTGGCGGAAGCTATAATTATGCAGCTGCCTGCGGCATTCCATCTGTTCTTTTGGAAAGAGGTGGAATGGGTGCCTGGGAGACTGAGGAAGTGCGTTCTATGAAGCGGGATGTGCGCAGTATTCTTCGCTTTCTGGGAATCTATGATGGCCACAGAAGCATGCGGAAATACTATCCTTTAAATGTGACTCAGGTGCAGTATCAGTCTGCCTCTTATTCGGGACTCTGGTATCCACAGAAGAAGGCTGGCGATCTGTTTACAGAAGGAGAGGTTCTGGGCTATATAAAGGATTATGAGGACAATATTCTGGAAACCTGTATCTCTTATGGGGATGGAGTGATTCTGTATCAGACAGGCTCTCTCCAGGTAATCAAGGATGGCCCCATGGTAGCTTACGGACGGATCAGCTACGAGGAAGACGACAGGAAGGAGAAGATAGCAGCCTACTGGACGAAGAGAAGTGACAGTTTTCTGGAGCAGAGAAGAGCTGAATTACATAGTCCGCTGGCAGATAGATGGATGGAAGAAATCAGAAAATATCTGCCTGAAAATGAGTCGGAAAATGGCAGACTCAAAATCCTGGATGTAGGCTGTGGAACCGGCTTTTTTACCATTCTTCTTGCAAAGCAGGGACATCAGGTGACTGGTACTGATCTTACTCCGGATATGATTGCAAACTCCCGTATTCTCGGGGAAGAAGAACATGTGACCTGCGATTTCCAGGTCATGGATGCGGAGCATTTGGGCTTTTCGGATGAAAGCTTCGATGTAGTCATTTCCCGTAATCTTACATGGACCCTGCCGGAAGCTGCCCAGGCTTATAAAGAATGGATAAGGGTGCTGAAGCCAGGTGGACTGCTGTTGAATTTTGATGCCAATTACGGAGCCACAAATTTTGCTGAGACCTCAGGTCTCCCGGAAAATCATGCCCACAATCAGCTTGGAAATTCCCTGATGCAGGAATGTGAAGACATTAAACGCCAGCTGCCCATCAGCTCTTATATCCGTCCTGCCTGGGATGTGGAAGAGCTTGGAAAACTGGGAGTGGAGCAATTAGCCATTGATCTTGGCATCAGCAAACGGATATATAAAGAAAAAGATGAATTCTATAATCCTACTCCGATGTTTGTGATCGGGGCGAAGAAGTCTCAAAATTAAGGGACGTCAATCAAATCACAAAATCGGAGCTGGTCATATGGAGGAATGCCATTGTTTTCTCATTTTTTGGACAGGAGAAAAACTCTTTTGAAGGGGCTTCTTCCACAATGACTCCGTCCTCCATGTAGACTACCCAGTTGGCAACTTTTCTTGCGAAATCCATCTCATGGGTGACCACAACCATGGTGGTTCCTTCGTCAGCAAGCTTTCGCATTACATCCAGAACTTCCCCTGTGAGTCTTGGATCAAGGGCTGAAGTTGGCTCATCAAAAAGAACGATTTCTGGATTGTAAGCGATGGCTCTGGCGATGGCAACTCGCTGCTGCTGACCTCCTGAGAGCTGGTCCGGATAGAAGTCAGCACGGTCTGCCATGCCGACTTTATCCAGCATTTCCATGGCTTTTTTCTTTGCTTCCTCAGAGGAATACTTACGGGCAATGGTAAGTCCTTCCAGAACATTTTCAAGGGCTGTTTTGTTGCGGAAAAGATTGTATCCCTGGAAAACAAAGCCCATTTTCATTCGCAGCTGTCGAACTTCTTTTTTGGTAACAGCAGTGATATTCTTATGGAAATCATCAAAGGTAATTTCTCCTTTATCTGCCTGCTCCAGAAAGCTGATACAGCGGAGAAGGGTGGTTTTTCCGGAACCGCTGTTTCCCAAAATTGCGATTACGGATCCTTTTTCAACTTTAAAATCAACACCTTTTAATACTTCAGTTGATCCGAATTTTTTATGGATGTTCTTTACTTCCAGCATACTTTTTTCTCACATTCTTAATAATAAAATGTCAATATTGTTATAGATAGAGACTGATTATACTTCGACCTTTAAAATATCGTTAAAGTAGTTATTTGCAACCATCAGCACACCCATAGCTGTGATAACTACGATTTCTTCTTCTGTAAATTCTTCTTTTAATTCAGTATAGATTTCATCAGGAATGTTTTTCGGATCTTTTGCAAGAGCGCGGCCAAAAGAAATAAGTAATTCTTCCTTCTTTGTAAATTGAAAATTGTCGAAATCAATACCATTATCTTTCAGAAGCTTTCTGAAATAAGTACTGCATACCAGGCAGTCATTTTCTTCGGAAATTGCATATTCAAAGAAGTCACCGGCTCTTTTTCCAATCAGCCGCTGCAGTTCCCGGTCAAGGGAATAGGAGCTGTCTTCAATGGCTTTGAAGGCTTCTGCATTATGAAGAAGAGTAAGCTTTTCATTGGTAAGTCTGTAGCCCTGTGCAAGATGGTTTTTGATTACTTCTTTCTCTTTTTCACCGGCTGTTTCCGGGTTGATTTTGGAAATATAAGACATGATTATTCTCCTTTCACTGGCGCTGGAGCATTCCATACCAGCCTTTTTTCAAAATAGTTTTGTACCCATGTAAGGACAGTACAGATCATAAGGTAGATGACAGCGGCCTCGCAGTACAAAGCGAAAGGCTCGTAGGTTCTGGCTGCGATTTGCTGTGCGGTGGTGAACAGCTCTACAACTGTAATACTTGATGCAAGTGAGGTATCCTTGGTCAGTCCGATCAGGGAATTGAACAGTGGCGGAAAAGCAATCCGGAATGCCTGGGGCATTACAATTCGTGTCATGGTCTGACGGTAGTTCAGCCCGATCATGTACGCTGCCTCCGTCTGTCCTTCCGGTACAGCCTGAATCGCAGAGCGGAAAATTTCAGCATTGTAAGCGCCAAGGTTTAAGGCAAATGCAATAACCGCAGACGGAAAAGCGTCCAGTATGATCCCTACTGAGGGAAGACCGAAGAAAATGATAAACAGCTGTACGATAAGTGGAGTTCCGCGGAAAATCCATATATAAAATCTGGCAAACTGTTTCAGTCCTTTTACGTTGGCAATTTGTACCAGGGCAAGAAAAAGAGCTATGATACAGCCAAAAACAAAAGATAATAAAGTAAGGGGGATTGTAACTTTTATTCCGGGTATGAGGATTCTGGTAAAGGAAGATACCAGAATCCCTGCTAAACGTTCACTCATAATTGGTTCCTCTTAATTGGCTGCATTTTCATCCTGCGGCTGTGTGAAGTCTGTGCCGAAGTAATCCTCAGAAAGTTTGCTTAAAGTTCCGTCTTCTTTCAGTTCGTCAATAGCGTTCTGAACTGCATCATATAAAGCTGTTTCCCCTTTCTTGATCGGGACAGCGTAGGTATCTACAACGTCCGGAATTACGAAAGCAACTTTCAGATTTGCATCCGGGTGCTGCTGAAGGTATTCATTGAATACAACAGAGTTAAAGGTTGTGAAGTCGGCACGTCCGGATTCAATCAGGGAAACTGCTTCGTCTGCTGTACTGATCTGTACAAGAGATGCACCGGCGTCTTCCAGAATATCAAGGTAAGCGGTTGTGGCAGTGTTTGCTACTTTTTTGCCATCCAGGGAAGCCATATCTACGATATCATCATTGTCTTTGGCTACTACGATCTGCTGTGTGATATAGAAATATGGTCCTGCGAAATCGTATTTTTCTTCACGTTCCGGGGTGATACTTACTGCATTGATAACTGTATCAAGACGTCCGCTGTCGATTCCTGCAAGAAGGGAATCCCAGTCAGATTCTGTGAAATCTGCTTCCACACCAAGCTTGTCTGCAATTGCCTTTGCTACTTCCACATCAAATCCGGTAAGTTCTCCGTTATCGTCATGATAGGTGTATGGAGGATAGGTTCCTTCCACACCGACTTTCAGTTTTCCTGATTCCTGAATCTGTGCAAGCTCGTCATCAGCTGCATAAGCCATACTGCATGTTGCCAGAACTCCTGTTAATACTGCTGCAATTCCTAAAGTCAAGATGCTTTTTCTCATAATTGTATCCTCCTCTTATTTATGTTTCCTATTTAGCAACTAGGATTAATATGGATTGAATGATAGCATAGAAATCTGGTGTTGTCTAATATGGAATAAGGATAGCTGGTTATAGGTAATGACTATAATCTGTTTAAAGGGACTGGAAATTTTATCCCCCTGGGAGGCTTGCGGGAATTTAAAAATATGGTATTCTAAACGGGATACAGGACGGCAGCTATTACTCCGCAAAAATAGCTGCCGTATCTTTCGTGATGAAGTTTTCGCCAGAGAGGAAATAGATATGTTAGATCTGAAACAACTGAAATATTTTATAGTGTGTGCTGAAACTGGCTCTATCAGCGAAGCTGCCAAGCTTCTTTATACAACCCAGCCCAGTGTGAGCAAGGCAATCAAAGCACTGGAGGAAGAAATGGGGATTGTATTGTTTGAACGTATGCCAAGGGGAATTGCGCTTACGGCGAAAGGCCGGGAGGCATACCGATATGCGTGCAGGATCATAAATGATTCCCGGATACTGGAAGAGATGAGCCATGGGAATATGGCAAAATATCTGCGGATTTCATTGAATCCCAGTTCCTGGTTTACCAACCAGTTTGTGGAGTTTTATAAGGAAAACTATGAAAAGGATTATCATTTTGAAATCTATACAGCTGGTGTACGGACAGTAATGGAACGTGTAAGAGATTATCTTTCAGATATTGGTTTTGTATATGTGATGGAGCCGCAAAAGAAAGAGTTTCAGTATGAATTGGCAAAAAACAGACTGGTTTTCAATGTTATGCAGGAGAGCACAGCAACGTTTTATCCGGGAAAATTAAATCCGCTTAATAAGTGGAAAAATGCTTCCGAAAAGGAGAAAATATGTGCTGCTAATATGGAGCAGATGAAGGATTGCCGTTTTATCCAGAACTTCCGGGATGAATTTCTGGAATTGAATGATAAGGAAAAACATGGTGTATTCAGTTGGGAGGATCTGGATGTTTCCATTATTACAAACAGTGATTATATTATGGAAAAAATGCTGAAAGAAACAGAGCTTTGTAATATCAGCGGAAGCTATTTATCAGATGACAAAAAAGCTGTAAATAAGGGGATTCCTCTAGACTTTAGAAAGAATAAGGTTTTTTTCGGATACATCAGAAGAAAAAATGATGATCCGGATGAATTGATCGATGAACTGTTGGAATTTTTGAATGAAAAATTAAAAACAGAGAATCTGGAATAAAAAAGATATTCCAAAATAATAAAAAAATATTCCAAAACAGAATGGCTTATAACCCCCGGGGTGGGTTGTAGGCTGTTTTTTATTTTGCTAAACTACAGCGCGGGATGAAAGAATGAGTAAAAACCTACTTGTACAGTATGGAATGGAGACAATCAAATGAAAAAATATGTAATTAAACGTATACTTCAGCTGATTCCCATTTTGTTTGCAATTACCTTCCTGTCTTTTGGAATGATGAGAATAGCAGGAAGCGATGTTGTAACACAGAAAATGGAGAATACAGGAGCTGCTGTATCAGAAGAGGTAATGAATGCTGCAAGAGCCCAGCTGGGACTGGACAAGCCTTTTCTTACCCAGTATTTTGTATGGCTTGGGAAACTACTTCGGGGAGATATGGGGGAAAGCTATGTGTCCGGATTTCCGGTATTTGACACCTTTCTATCGAAGCTTCCGGCTACGTTACTTCTCACAGTTACGTCAATTTTGCTTACCATTGTCATTTCCATTCCCCTTGGAATTCTGTCTGCAGTGAAGCAGAATACAATACTTGATTATATCATACGGCTGTGCAGTTTTATAGGAAACAGCCTTCCGAATTTCTTTGTATCACTTTTGCTTATGTATTTTCTGGCAATCAGAATGAGGATTTTTCCGGTTATTTCTAAAGATATCAGTCTGAAAAGTGTTGCAATGCCGGCTATCACTCTGGCAATTGCAATGTCGGCGAAATATCTCCGCCAGGTGAGAGCCACAATTCTGGATGAGCTTAATAAAGACTATGTAACTGGTGCCCGGGCTCGTGGTGTGAAGTTTTCTGTTACACTATGGAAAAGTATTATGAAAGCTTCTCTTGTTACAATTATTACATTATTAATGCTGTCAGTTGGAAATCTTCTTGGCGGTACCGCTATTGTGGAATCTATTTTTATGTGGGATGGTGTTGGAAAAATGGCGGTGGATGCTATTTCCATGCGTGACTATCCGATTATCCAGGCTTATGTTATGTGGATGGCGATTATTTATGTTCTGGTAAATCTGCTTACAGATCTTTCTTACCGTTTTCTGGATCCCAGAATTCGCCTGGGAGGTGAAGGAAATGAGTGAGATAACAGTACGTGTCCAGAAAGTCCGGAAAAGTCATATAAAGCAGAAGCTGATAATATTCAGTATACTGGCAGCCTGTTTGGTGCTTCTGGCAATATTTTCAGATCATCTATGTCCCTATGATCCATATGCCCAGGATCTTTCCTGTGCTCTTCAGGCACCTAGTCTTCAGCATCCCATGGGAACGGATACTTATGGCAGGGATATGCTGTCTCGGGTGATCAGCGGAGCAAGAGCCAGTATTTTTTCTACTTTTATATTAGTGGCAGTGATTTTCATATTTGGAACCATTGTGGGAGTATGCTGTGGTTATTTTGGCGGAATCCTGGATGCTGTCATGATGCGGATTTCCGATGTGTGCCTGGCTTTTCCGGGACTTGTGTTTGCTATGGCAATTGCAGCAGTTCTCGGCGGTGGCATCCAGAATGCGGTTATTGCACTGGCGGTGATCAGCTGGCCGAAGTATTCCCGAATTGCACGAGGCCAGACACTGTCATTAAAAAACGAACCCTATATCCATGCTGCAATGCTGGCAGGTGATAATTCTGTCCAGATTATGGTAAGACATGTTCTTCCCAATATGTTGGGACCTGTTCTTGTTACGGCCATGCTGGATATCGGAACCATGATGATGGAACTGGCCGGGCTGTCCTTTTTGGGACTGGGTGCCCAGATTCCTATGGCAGAATGGGGAAGTATGATGAGCAGTGGTAGAAGTATGATCCAGACCTATCCGTGGATTGTTTTATCCCCGGGAGTTGCAATTTTTGTATCTGTAGTTATTTTTAATCTATTGGGTGATACTGTACGCGATTATCTGGATCCGAAAAATAGTCATTCAAAAAGAAGAGGAGGAATGTAAATGAAAACAAAAAAGATTCTGGCAATTGCATTAGCTGTGGGTATGACAATGGGCTTAACTGCGATGCCGACAATGGCAGAAGAGAAGAAAACATTTGTATTTGGTGATACAACCTTTAACGCAGAGAATGAAGAGGCTGATATCAATCCTCAGAATACTTATGCCGGATGGGCGTGCATTCGTTACGGTGTGGGAGAAACACTGTTTCGTTATTCCGATACCATGGAAATTGAACCATGGATCGCAAAAGAATATGAAAATGTAGATGAGCTCACCTGGAAAATTACTTTGAATGATGGTGTTGTATTTTCCAATGGCCGTGCCTGTGATGGACAGGCAGTAAAGGAAAGCCTGGAGTCTCTTATTGCAAATCACGAAAGAGCGGCAGGTGATCTTTGCATTGATACCATTGAAGCAGATGGAAATGTGGTTACAATCAAGACCACAGAGCCGAAGCCAGCATTGATCAATTATCTGTGTGATCCTTATGGATGTATTATTGACGTACAGGCAGGAATTACCGACAATGGCATTGTGATCGGTACAGGTCCTTATGTGGCTACAGACCTTGTGACGGACGATCATGTTGATCTTGTGAAAAATGAAAACTACTGGAACGGTGATGTAAATGTAGATGAAATTACTGTCCGCACGATTTCCGATGGCGATACACTGGCATTTGCCCTTCAGGCAGGAGAAATCAATGCTGCTTATGGTATGGCATATGCAAGCTATCCTTTATTTGAAAATGACGATTTCACATTCTCAAGTGTTGCAACAAGCCGTGCATTTTATGCATGGATGAACTTTGAAAGTCCTGTAACATCTGATCTGGCAGTGCGTAAAGCCATTGCTATGGGAATTGACAAAGAGAGCTTTGTATCTGTATTGCTGAATGGATATGGATATCCGGCAGTGGGTGCATTCCCGGATACTTTTTCATTTGGTGGACAGAATCTGACTACAGAAAGCTATGATCCGGATGGAGCAAAACAGGTTTTGGAGGATGCTGGCTGGGTTGATTCAGATGGTGACGGAATCCGTGAAAAGGATGGCACGAAGCTTGTGATCCGCTGGCTTACTTATCCAAGCCGTCAGGAACTTCCGCTGCTGGCTGAGTCAGCGCAGGCAACTCTGAAAGAGATTGGTATGGATGTTCAGGTTAACTGTACATCTGATAATAATACCATTCGTAAAGATCCTACACAGTGGGATGTATACGCAAGTGCCATGGTAACAGCGCCAACAGGAGATCCGGAGAACTTCTTCACAACCTGTGCTCTTGATGAGTCTGCTTCCAATAACGGACATTATCACAGTGATAAGCTGGAAGAGCTTGCAAAAGAGCTGGGAAAAGAATTTGATGTGGAAAAACGTTCTGAGCTGGGCATTCAGATGCAGCAGACCATTCTGGATGACAATGCTTATGTGTTCTGTTCTCATCTTAAAATGAGTATGGTCATGCAGTCAAATGTAACCGGTCTTGTGGCTCATCCTTGTGATTATTATGAGCTCACTGCAGATCTGGATATTAACTAAGTGTATGATGGAGAGTAAAATACTGACCTATGATTCTGTGGAAATATCCTTTGATGGAAAAGCGGTAGTCCATGATGTAAGTTTTTCTCTTGCTCCGGGAGAAATCCTGGGGCTTGTAGGAGAATCAGGAAGCGGTAAGAGCACACTGATCAAGGCTGCTATGGGACTTCTTGGCTTTGATGGCCTTGTGACAAGAGGGAATATCTGCTATATGGGGCAGAATATTCTGGATATTTCAGAGAAAGAAAAAAGAAAAATCCGGGGCGCAAAAATCGGCATGATTTTTCAGGATGCAGGAGCCTCGCTTTGTTCCATTCGGACAATTGGCGACCAGATTTATGAAAGTATGCGTGCTCATGAGAAAGTGAGCAGAAGTGTGGCAAAAGAACGCGCTATGGAGCTGTTTGACAAACTGAATTTCAAGGACAGCCAGAGAGTGTGGGACAGTTATCCTTTTGAATTGTCCGGTGGAATGAACCAGAGAGTGGGAATTGCCATTGCCATGCTGATGAATCCCCCGATTCTGTTTGCTGATGAGCCTACAAGTGCATTGGATGTATCGGTTCAGCGTCAGGTAATAAAAGAGATGCTAAGACTTAGGGAGCTTTTTGGAACGGCAATTGTAATTGTGACACACGATATCGGTGTGGTTCGTGCTATGGCCGATACCGTTCTGGTTCTGAAAGATGGAAAAACAGTAGAATACGGGGATGCCGGGATGGTTTTGAATGATCCGCAGGATCCGTATACGAAGAAGCTATTATCAGTAGTACCCAGGCTTAAGAGAAAGGAAAAAGCATGAACGCACTTTTGGAGGCTGAGCATTTAACAAAGGTATTTACCCAGAGGGGAAAAGAATCTTTTAAAGCTGTGGATGATGTAAGCTTTTCTCTGCAAGAAGGAGAAACACTTGGAATTGTGGGAGAGTCCGGTTCGGGAAAGAGTACACTGGCGAAGTTGATCACCCGGTTGACTGACATTACAGATGGGACCTTGAAATTTCAGGGAAAAGATATCACAAAACTGAAGCAAAGGCAGATGAAAGATATCTATGGCAATATTCAGATGGTATTTCAGAATCCGGCAGGTTCTTTTGATCCAAGAAGACCCCTGGGAGATGGAATCGGAGAAAGCCTTCGAAACCGGGGAATGAAGAAAGAGGATGTTGCAAAAAGAGTGAAAGAACTGCTGGAGCAGTGTGGCCTTGATGAGGGTTTTGCAGGAAGATATCCTCACGAAGTAAGTGGTGGACAGTGCCAGAGAGCTGCTATTGCAAGGGCTTTGGCAGTAGAGCCCAAAATACTGATCTGTGATGAGGCTACCAGTGCACTGGATGTTACGATTCAGCAGCAGATCATGGAGCTTCTGCAGGAACTGAAGGAAAAACATGGACTATCCTTTATTTTTATCTGCCATAATCTGGCACTTGTGCAGATGTTTTGTGACAAGGTGCTGGTTCTGTATGATGGAAAGGTAGTAGAGAGCGGACGTCCTGATGATATTATCAATGAGCCCAAGGAAGAGTATACAAAGAAACTGGTGGAGGCAGTATTGGAGTGAGATGAGAGCTCATTTGTGAAAAAAAACAAGAGCAGATTTTACCAAAAAATTCACCTGAAAAAAAATAAATTTGGTTAATCATAATCGGAACAGATGACTATAATAAGGGACGTAAAAAGAAAAAAGAAGTACTTAACAAAACCTCTTTGTTGAAGGCTGCTAAGCGTTTCAGAATTTTGGAGGAAAAGATAAATGAATACTTTAAAAGCTGAAAAAAGAAGCATGGATGTCAAAGCAAAGAAATTAAGAAGAGAAGGATTTGTAACAGGAAACCTGTTCGGCAGAGAAATTGAAGGCTCCATTCCCCTTAAGTTTACTAAGAAAGAAATTGAGACTCTTTTAAAGAACAACAATAAAGGAAGCCAGGTAATGCTGGAGCTTGATGGAAAGACTTACGATGCACTGATCAAGGAAGTTGATTATAATCCACTTGCACATGTTGTGGAAGAGGTGGATTTCCAGGCATTGGTAAGCAATGAAATGGTACATTCTACTGCTGAGATTATCCTGGAAAATGAAGATAAAGTTTTGTCCGGTGTTCTGCAGGATGAGTTGAAAGAGGTTGCATATAAAGCCCTTCCGGCAGATCTGGTTGACAAGATCAAAGTTGATGTTGCTGGTATGAAGATTGGTGATACTCTTCGTGTGAAAGACCTTGAGATTGCTAAGAATAAGAATATTCATATTTCAACAGATCTGGAAGCTGTCATCGCAACGGTAACTCCTGTACACAATGTAGTTCCGGAGACTGAGACAGATACAGAGGCTGAGGGAGCTGCTGAGGAGAAATAAGTAGCGGTAGCTTGTGAAATTGGAGTGAACGTTTTACTTTTGAATATGTGTAAACCCAAAAGGCTGAAATCCGAAAGTTGGATTTCAGCCTTTTTATCGTTACTTAAAAATTATATATATAATAAAACTTTACTTTTAGTATACAAAGCAATATAATAAAAAAGAAACAGTTAACTGCTAAAAATGAAAGGATGACGAATGGAGGAATACTATAAAATCATGTCTGATATTCTGGATGTGGAATACAAAATGAAAGCAATTATATATGTACTGGATGAATTGGAGCATTTTTATAGTGAAGAAACTGCATTTAAAGAGAAAAGCCTGCTGACGGTTATAAAGGGATCTCTTAGCTGTGTTTTGAAAAATGTAAGTGAAATAATCATCTGTATGGATAAACTGACAGCAGAAGGAAAGGTAAATAAACAGCAGTAATAAAAAGGCAGCTGGAATTTTGGTGTATTATTCCGCTGCCTATTTCTTTGGATATGGTTTCTGGATGTTGCTTGCTCCTGTAATGTAATCCATAGAAGTATTATAAAATTTTGCAAGAATCATAATGTTATCTATTGGAATCCGGGTTTTTCCGCTTTCGTAATCGGCATATGTGCGTTGACCTACATGTAGAAGGTCAGCGACTTTCTGTTGTGTAAGAGAATGATCCTCTCGTAATTCTCTTATTCGTTCGTTATATTTCATATATTGCCACCTCAAAAATAGTATAAGTGAAAGAGCTGGTTATCTTGACAAATAGAGTTATAAACTCTAAAATAGAACCATAAAGCTCTTGATTGAAAGGGGAGGGGAATTTTATGGCCGTATTAATAAGATGTTCAAAATGTGGTAATGAAATACAGGAAGAGGGAAAATTTTGTCCATTTTGTGGGAACAGAATCTCCGTTAATGAGAACGGAACAAGTAATAGTAACCGGTCGTTCGATGAGGAATATGAGAGAAGAAAACAGGAATATTCTACTGAATTAAAAAGAATGGCTTCCGAGAAAAAAGAATTGGAAAATAAAAAGACCAGACTGTTGAAAAAAAAGCAAAGCCTTATGTTGAAAATAGGCAATTATGAAAATCTGCGGGCTGGAAAGATACCAAATTGCAGTAAAAATACAGATGCTCCAGATATGACAATTGCTCAAAAAGAGACAAACAATATCTGGTATATTATGGCAATTATATCACTGGTGGAAATTGTTGCAGGATTTATTCCCTGGGTGTCAATTTACTATGGGGATGTTATTGAGGGAATGTCTGTTAGCTGTGGAAGCATTTTTGAACTGATACAAAAAGTGTCAAACTACAGTCAATGGGCAGAAGATTTAAGTGGAATATTAAATCTTCTTATTTTGATTGCCGTTTTGAATATATGTGTCATAGGAAGCAATATTTATTTCCTTATCAGTGTTATACAGAAGAAGTATGATGGACTGGTATTTAAGGCGGAATTGGCTGGATGGAGTGCCATTGGATTATCTGTTTTTATGTTTTTGATGGTGTGGGGAATTAATCAGAGTATGGAAGAGGACTACTGGCGAATAATGTCTTTACATCAGGAAATGGGAATATGGTTTATATTGGCTTCGGGAATTGCAATGGCAGCAGCGTCTGGATATGCATCTAAAGAAATGCAAAATGAAAAAAATCTGGAAGTGCTGTCTGTGGATATAACCAATTTTGATCCTGTTTTGCCTATCCGATTTGATAAATTAACAGTTACGCGAAATGATAATCTGGAATTAGAGTTGTCCTTTAATGAATTTGACTGGACATATATTGAAGAGCTTGTAGCAGGAATCCAATTAATTGGAAGTACTGGACGTGTGGAAACCTTTGCACGGAATGTAGCATTTAATAAATGTGGAAACCATATATTCCGAGCAGAGCTTCCAGATGCAAACTATGATTTTGAAGCTGTTTCTGAAGCCAGGATCAACATAATGAAATATATGATATATGGCAATAACAAAAGAGATGTAGAGTTTGGAAGTGGCTATTCTATATTGGGAGATTATACTGCAGATGAGTTGAAACAATTAAAAAGATCAGAAAAAACACCAGTATTCTGTTTGGAAAAAGAGCTGGGAGAGAATCGTCAGTGCAGCTGCGGACAAATCTATTCTCAGAAATTACATACCTGCCCATTGTGTGGAAAGGAAAGAAAGGCATGACTATGGAAAATGAGTTATTAAAAGAGTACGAGACCGGAAAAAGAGATCTTGAGAATGAAATATTAGAGGTAAAAGAGGAACTCAGAATTCTTGAAGCTGAATGTGACCATTTATGGAATCAAAAAGAAGAGTTAAGAAGAAATCTCAACACAGAAGGAATTACCAGACGAAAATTTGCAGAACCTGAATCTGATTCACAGACAGTGTTACAAAAAAGGCCTGATAATACAGGGAAGGATTTAAATCAATATTGTCCGAAATGCGGAAATTTTGTAAATGGTGCTGTATATTGCAGCAAGTGTGGCACAAAGGTGAATTAAAGATCACATAAGTGATGGAATGGAGAGGCTGTATGAAGAAATGTCCAAAATGTGGTAAGGATAATCGGGATGAGGCTAAATTTTGCATATGGTGTGGGGAAGAGATACCAGAGATTCACTTTGAGGAAAAAAAGAAAGGAAAGAAACCTGTAATATGGGTGTTGGCAGCTGTGCTTTTGCTTCTTGGCGGAGGTGCTTTGGGAATGTTTTTCCAGAGCAGACTTTATGAAGAAAAAGAAGCATTACAAGAGGAACAAGAAGCAGAAGTTTCGCAGGACAGTGCTGAAGAGAAGCCAGAACAAGCTCCTCAAAATGAGACTTCACAAAGTGATTCAGAACAGAATAATTCAGAACAAAATGATGGCACTCCTGATGAAGAAAATCAGACAGATCAGGAACTGGCGGAGCAGGTTGAAGATTCTTCTGATGAAGATATTCAAATTTATACAGAAAATTATCTGGCGCCGTTTAAAAACGAAAATGGACAGTGGGGATATATTGATCCAGAAGGAAATGTAGTAATTGAGTGTAAATATGATGCGGCGGATGGTTTTGGAGTATATGGATTTGCCCGCGTGGGGATGAATTCACAAGAGGCGCAAAATGGTTCAGGTATAAGGTACGGAATGATCAATGAAAATGGAGATGAAATAATTCCATGTGAATATGACATTATACAGTATGACTATGATTTGACTGGAAATGAATATATAAAAATCGGAAATTATAGAAATACAGATCCAGTGAGTTATTATAAAGGTATTGTAGATGAATCTGGAAATATTTATCTTTCTTCTGAATGCAACAGCTTATCAAGGATTGGAGATTCCGACTATTTTATAGCAGAAAGTGCTGACCAGGAACGCTATGGAATTGTAAACAGTTCATTAGAATGGGTATGCGATGCCCGCCACAGTGAATTGGAAGTGCTTACTGAAAATTCCCAGCCATATAAAATTAATGGAGAGTACGTTTTCGCCGCTATTTGTGACTATCAGGAAGGCGGTTATTCGGGCATTATAAATATGCAGGGTGACCTGCTTGTAAGCTTTAATGATTACGTTGAAATTGATCCAGAAGTTCAACAGGGAATGATATCTGTGAAAAATAATGAAGGTTTCTGGGGACTGGTAGATTTACAGGGAATCGAAAGGGTGCCATGTATATATAATCAGGGCTATTATGCTATAGAATTCCAAAACAGAAGAGAAGCCTGTGTAAACGTAAATGATATGGTTTTTTTGGTTGACAAAGATGGAAATGAAACCTATATAGCTGATGGGAGTGGAGACTATCTGGATGATGATCATATCGCAGTAATCAGCTATGATGGCACAGGAATTATGAATGTAAGTGGAGGCTGGCTGATAGAACCGGTATATTCGGACTGTAGGTCAAATGATTTCTATTATTCGGGCAATTGGAGAAACGATGGAGGGAATGGAATTCTAATAAACAAAGAAGGAAATACAATAAACACCTCATATCGTATGTATGGCTTGTTTTTTAATTCAGAAAATGTGATATGTGTGGGAACTGACAGTTATTATGGTGCAATTGATGCATCTGGAAATGAAATTGTTGAATGCCGTTATTTCGACAGCACATATGTCTCTGATGAATGGAGATTATTTTACAATCCGGACTATTATGGCAGTGTGCTCATTAATTGTAATGGTGAAAAAATAACAGGAGATTTTTATGATTGTGCAGTGTCCGAGGATGGAAAGTATATCTCTGTACATCAGATGGATGGTAAAAGCACTCTTTTTGATGAACATGGAAATGTTATAACGGAATATCCGGAGAATGTACTTTTTGTAGGTGAATTTAATAAAGTAATAAATAATTAAAGAAAAAGCAGGAGGAAAAGCAAAATGAAAAAGTTAAAACAGTGGAGTTTTATGTTACTATGCACCATATTGTTATTGGGAGTGATTCCGTCTTCCCCAGTATCCATTGGTGTAAAAGAGGTACAGGCAAAAGCATCCGCCAGCACGAAGAATAAGGCAAAAAAGGCGTTCAAGAAATTTCTTCAGAAAAATAATTACGGATATTACAGAATGTGGGATATTAACAAAGATGGATTAAAGGAACTGATCGTGACATCTGT